>JBGCCY010000258.1:0-9875 GCA_045104975.1 Saprospiraceae bacterium | reverse complement strand
CCTCTTTTGAATGATTCAAAATTGATGTCAGAAAAGCATCGAGAATTACTTCGACCAATTATCGAAGAGAAAGCGATTGCTTGGGCAGTAGCACAAGTTGATCCTCTGGAGATTGATGAGATTAATATTTTGAATGCTTCTTTTTTGGCGATGCATCGTGCGGTGGATCAATTAGACACGACTCCTTCTTTATTATTAATTGATGGAAATCGGTTTAATGCATATCCCAATATTGCGCATAAATGTATCATAAAAGGAGATAGTAAATTTTGTTCCATTGCCGCAGCTTCAGTTTTGGCAAAAACGTATCGAGATGATTTCATGAAAAACTTAGCGAAGCAATTTCCTGATTATGGTTGGATCACAAATAAAGGGTATCCTACCAAAGCGCATCGAGCTGCAATTAAAATTCATGGGACGACGAAGCATCATCGAATGACTTTTCGGTTACTCCCGTAGGTGGACTCTCCTAAGTCCGTTTTCAATATCAAATTTTAATGCGACTGGACTCGGGAGAGTCCAGCTACTTACTGCAAGAATGAATTAAATTGTCTTTCATGCCCAATCGTTGTCGCCTGCATATGCCCAGAATAAACCTTAACATCATCTCCAAGCGGCAAGAATTTATTTTTAATCACCGAAATCAAAGTCGCAAAATCTCCACCCGGCAAATCTGTCCGTCCGATACTTTCTCGAAATAAAACATCTCCAGCAATTAAGTATTTATCTTCTTTGCAGAAAAAAGAAATACTTGCAGGAGAATGTCCTGGTGTGAAAAGTGTTTCCAATTCCGTATTTCCAAATTTGATAATATCTCCTTCTTCAATAAATTTAGTGGCAGCTGGCGAAGGTTCTGGAAAAGGAATTCCGTAGCTCTGACTGATCATTGGAGCCGCTTCCAAAACTGGAATTTCTCCTCGATGAATCTCTAATTCCAAGTTATATTTTTCTGCTACAAATCGATTACCAAAAATATGGTCGAGATGACAATGGGTATTGATCAGGCGCACCGGTTTTAAATTATTTTTCTCAATAAACTCTACCAATTGATCTTTTTCATTTTGAGTAAAACATCCTGGATCGATGATAATACATTCCTTGGTTTCATCGTGCAAAATGTAAGTGTTCTCCTGAAAAGGATTAAAGGTAAATTTGGCAACAAGACTCATCTTTTTTCGTTTTTATTATACTATGAAATTTTGTATTGAAGGCTGCAAATAAAATCATTTTACGTGAATTCCTCAAACAATAAATTTATATTAATGTTTTAATTGCTCATTTGACTTTATTCAAAAAAAGAATAGACCTTAAAAATGAATAAAAAAGAGATAAATTTCTTTGATTTACTCACCTAATCATTTTTTTTTCCGTCTTTTTAATAAACGAAGTTATTAAAGAATTTCTCAGCACCTATTTTTATCACTACACAATTCTGAACTATGCGACTGCAAAAATATTTACTTTTCTTCTTCGCTACCTGCTTTTGCACTTTATCTTTTGGACAAACCAATCAAGTGGAATTTGGAAAAAACCGAGTTCAATATCATGATGATTTTGATGATTGGTTGATGTATGAAAGCTATAATTTCATTACTTATTGGTATGGAAAAGGAAGAAATATTGGTCAATCAGTTGTCTTAATGGCAGAGCAAGATTACGACGGTATCCAGAATATTTTGGAACATCGAATGAATGATAAGATCGAAATTATTGTCTATACTGATATCACAGATTTGAAACAAAGTAATATTGGTAGCGAAGAGGCATTTGTCAATACAGGTGGTCAAACTAAAATTGTCGGCAATAAAATTTTCGTTCATTTTGATGGAAACCATAATAATTTACGACGGCAAATTCGAGAAGGAATTGCATCAGTTTATTTGAATGCAATGTTGTTTGGTGCCAACTTACAAGAGATAGTTCAGAATGCGGTGATGATGAATTTGCCAATCTGGTTTAAAGATGGATTGATTTCATATGTTGGCGAAGAGTGGAATACTGAATTAGATAATCGATTACGTGATGTGATCTTGCATGAAGATTTTGAAGATTTCGAAGACATTGCGGAGAAATATCCAAAGCTCGCAGGTCATGCTTTGTGGTATTACATTGGACAGAATTATGGGAAAAGTACGGTGAGTAATTTATTGTATTTGACTCGAATTAATCGAAGTGTGGAAAGTGGATTTTTGTATGTGCTAGGAAGTTCTTACAATCGAACGTTAGATAGTTGGATGATGTATTTTAGACAAAGGTACAAAGCTGAGGATAAAGGTTTAGCAGAAATCGAAGGAGAAAATATTAAGATAAAAAACAAGCGTAAACTTCCTTTGAGTCAAGTCAAAATTAGTCCTGATGGAAAAAAAATTGCTTACGTTGCGAATGAAATTGGAAAGTATAAAGTGTACATCCAAGACTTGCAAACTGGTGATCGCGATTTAGTAATCAAAGGTGGTTTTAGAAATGCTTTCCAAGCAACTGATTATAATTATCCTTTGCTCGCTTGGAGTCCAAATAATATGGAGCTCGGAATTATCTTAGAAAGAAGAGATGTCATCAAAACTGTTCAATACGACCTGACGACGAAGAAAAAAATTACTGACTTTTTGGATCCTCAATATGATCGAATTTATAGTGTTGATTATATTAATACTGGAAAATTAGTTTTGTCTGCACAAGTGAATGGCTACTCAGATATTTTTACCTACACTTTTTCTACTCGACAAACCGGAAGGATCACCAACGATTTTTGGGATGACCTAAATGCATCGTTTGTAAAAATTCATGGACAAAAAGGAATTCTATTTTCTTCCAATCGACAAGATGTGATGTTGGAGAGAAGTAACCTGGATTCGATTCTTCCAACTAATACTTTCGATTTATTCTATTATAGTTTTGATAAAAAATCTAATGAATTAGTTCGAGTAACCAATACACCTTTGGCTAATGAATGGAAAGCAACTCAAGTGGATAGTACTTGGTTTACTTACATCAGCGACGAGAGTGGCGTCTTTAATCGGCAATCAGGTTACTTAGAAGACTTTGTGGCTTACTACGAAAAAACTCATCATTTAAATGATGGGTCAAAAATTGTTTTGCATCAAGATTCTACTCTAACTAGTTTAGATAGTACGATGATTGATTCTACAACTTTTCAACCAATAGTAAAAACTCGTGCACTTGTCCAAAATAATACTAATTATAACCGAAACATTTTAGGGCAGCACACATCTCCTCGTTCAGGAAAATTAGTGGAAACTGTTTTTGCAGATGATGTTTATAAAATCTACATCCGAGAGATGAGTCCTGAAAAAACGATAGAGTTTCGAACAACTCGTTTCCATCGACAGAAATTAAAACAGTTGGAAAGTCTCAACAAGGAACCTACTCCTGAAGTGAAGGAAACCAATATCGGAATCCAAATTTTGGAAGAAGCCGAAACGCAAGAACCGATCGAAGTCGTAAATATTCCAGCTGAAAAACAGGATACGAATAAAATTGATATTGACAATTACATGTTTCAAAGTGAGTTTGATGAAGAGGAAATTCCTTCAGAAGTTGTCGTAGTAGAAAAAGATAAAGGAGAATTAAAGTTGCAAAGAGTTCCAACTGAAACGCCTCCATTGATAGCGACTCAGGAAAGTAACAATAGTAAATTAGTTGCTTTTCGCCCAGCGAGAATAGTTCCTTATCGGTTGAAATTCAAAACAGATTACATCACCACCACTTTGGACAATAGTTTATTATTTGGAGGTCTAGATACATATGCAGGAGAGCGACAAGAATTTTCTTATCCACCTCCTGGGATTTTGTTGAAAGCGAATTTCAAAGATTTATTTGAAGATTATATTGTGGAAGGTGGAGTTCGATTACCGACTACATTTAATGGAACGGAATTCTTTTTATTATTTGATAATAAAAAAGGTCGAATAGATAAACGCTTTGCAGTGTATCGAAAATCAGCTCGATATAATCTGCAACCAGTTGCTAACTCTCCAAATCCAAAATTACGAGAGACTAGTGTTATCGGATATTTTGAAGCACGATACCCTCTGGATATATTTAGAAGTATCCGAGCATCTTCTACTTTGAGACTAGATAATCAAATTTTACTTTCGACGGATGCAATTACTTTGAGTACTCCTGTTAACCCTGAGCAGCGACTTGGACTTAAAGTAGAATATGTTTTTGATAATACTTTAGATGTTGCGATCAATATCAAAAATGGAACTCGTTACAAAGTCACAGCGGAACTTATCAAACGATTTGATGTGGAATTGGTTGATGATTTCAAAGTAGATTTGGGAACAGGTTTTATGACGGTGCTAGGAGTTGATGCTCGACATTATCAACGATTGGACAAGAGATCTATTTTAGCATTACGTTTTGCTGCAGCAACTTCTTTTGGTTCAGAAAAGATTTTATACACTTTAGGTGGAGTGGACGGATGGTTATTTCCATCGTTCAATACTGAAATCGATTATCCTTCGGATGAGAAATTTGCTTACCAAACTTTAGCTAATAATGTCCGAGGATTTAAGAGTAATATTCGAAATGGAAGTTCTTACGCTTTGTTCAATGCGGAATTAAGAATTCCTATTGTTACTTATTTCTCTAATTCGATTCGTTCTTCCTTTTTTAGAAATTTACAAGTGACTGGTTTCTTTGACGTTGGAACTGCTTGGCAAGGCTTGACTCCGTTTAGTGATGAGAATCCTTTGAATACCACTTTTATTACGGGGAACAATGCACCTGTTCAGATTAAAGTAAATTACTTTAGAGATCCAGTTGTAGCAGGTTATGGTTTTGGAGTGCGAAGCATGTTGTTTGGATATTTTATTCGATTGGATTATGGTTGGGGAATAGAGACAAGAGTGGTGCAAGATCCGAGATGGCATTTTGCGATGGGGATGGATTTTTAAAAAAAATAACCTCAAAAAAAAGGTGATTGCAATTAGTTGTGATCACCTTTTTTTATTTGTGGTTCACCGAACGATTCTGAGTTTTAATCCAAATTTCAAATAAAATACTTACCTTCAAAATCCAATCAAACAACAATATTTATGTCTGGATTTTTGAAAAAAATAGCCTTTGTTAGTTTACTGTTTTTTTGCATGTTCTCTTGCAGAGAAACTTCTCCTAACAATACTTCTACAAAAAAAACTTCTGAGATAAAAGTGCCTCCAGTTACTCAACCAAGTCAAAGCGTTGAGAAAAAAAAGGAGTGTGAAATCAAAGGAAAAATTTTGGAAGGCAATCGAAAAATAGTAGAAGGGAAAAACACTTTAGTTGTTATTGTTGCTGACGAAAAAAATAGTCATCGGAAATTAGAAATTTATAATACCTCCACTTGTGAGTTGATCAAAAGCGAAGTTCTCCCAATCAATATCAGCGCAGATTTTCCTTATATGGTTGCCGATATTATTTACAATAAAAATAGCCACTTGGTGGCCATCAAAGGTCATGGCGCAGTTTATTGCTACGATGTCGAAAACCAAAAATTGATGGACGCTTTGATTCCTGACTATTTAAATGAACGGATTGCAGCCGATGCTTCTTCTGGAAAAATAAAGCATTTGGAAGTTTGGGAAAATTATTTGATTGGCTATGCAGAAGATATTGGCGCTTTTGTTTTTGACTTAACGGATACCGCTCATCCAAAAAACCTTTTACCTGCGGCGGAGTTTGATTTGAGTGAAGGAGAAGGAGAAGACTTTGCTTCTTTGTTTTTTTTAAAATCTCAAAACGGAAAAAATACTTACCAAGCAATTGCTCCAAATTACGATTATGATAATTTTAAATTTCAAGTCAATCCACTTTTTAAGACACCAAAAAATGTGAGTATTTCTATTCCTCCAAAAGAACAAAATGATCGGTTTGTTCTTTTAAAAATGAAAGATAAAAACGTTTTTGTAGTTAACATGGAAACTCAAAAAAATGTAGCTTTGCCTGATCAACTCAAAAATAAAACCAGTAAAGAAATTCTTAATTGGTTGAAAAAACAGAGTTAATTTTTGCCACAAACTTGGACTGACTCTTATGACTTTTTAAGACTTCTCTGGTAAGGTATTATTGAAAAGTATAAACATATAGGGAGAATCATAAAAGCCTTAAAAGTCAGTCCAAATCTGTGACAAAAAAACTATCGTCAAAAATCACATCATGCAAATTTTAAATCTAGATACCTATTCCATTTTCGTCGGAGATATTTGGGAACACTTGCAACAATTTTTATCAGAGAAAAATTATTCCCACACTTTTATCCTCGTCGATGAAAATACGATGGAATGTTGCTTGCCTATTTTTTTTGAAAAAATAAAAAACACCAACTCAGAAATCATAATAATTCCTCCTGGTGAAATTTTTAAAACACTCGACACTTGCCAACATATTTGGAGTGAACTCATGCGAATGAATTGTGATCGGAAATCATTGCTCATCAATTTGGGTGGAGGTGTGATTGGTGATATGGGCGGGTTTTGTGCCTCAACTTTTAAACGTGGGATTGACTTTATTCAAATTCCTACGACACTACTTTCACAAGTTGATTCTTCGATTGGAGGAAAGCTCGGAATTGATTTTGACAATGTAAAAAATAGCATAGGTGTTTTCCAAAATCCACAAGCTGTTTTTATTGACCCGATTTTTTTTGACACATTACCGCTTGAAGAAATTAGAAGCGGAATGGCAGAAATGCTAAAACATGGTTTGATTCAAAATGCGACCCATTGGGAGGAGTTGTTGGAAATTGAAGACGTAGAAAAAGTGGACTGGGAAAAATATATTCCGACGTCCCTAAAAGTTAAACAACATATCGTCGAAGAAGATCCTTTTGAAATGAATATTCGGAAGGCACTTAATTTTGGACATACGATTGGGCATGCGGTGGAGACTTTATTTTTAGAAACGGAAACGCCACTTCGACATGGAGAAGCAATTGCGATTGGAATGATGTGCGAGGCATTTTTATCTTTTAAAAAAGTTGGATTGCCTAAAAATGAGTTCCAAATTATTTTTGATTTTTTCCAAAAAAAATACCCGCAAGTTCATTTACCAAAAGAAGATTTCCCCACTTTAATTAATTGGATGAGGAAGGATAAAAAGAATGAAAATGATGCGATTAATTTTACGATGTTAAAAGGGATTGGGGAGATGTTGATTAATCAGACTTGTGATGAAGGGGAGATTATTGAGGCATTAGAGTTTTATAATTTAGAAGTACAAAAATGATTTTTCACTACATAGTCACATAGAACATATAGATTTTATCAGAGAAAAAATTAAACCTTATGTGTTCTCTGTGCCTATGCGGTGAAAAATGGAATCATTCAATAATTAATTTTTCATAATGATAATTCTTTCCAGAGTGAAATTTTAAAAAATAGATTCCAGTTGAATATCCTTTTAATTCTATTTGTTGCAAATTTTCTCCAAGGGTAGAAACTATATTTTCCTCAAAAATAATTTTTCCAAAAACATCAAAAATCTGTATTTGATTATTTTCTGATTTAGTTGACTTCCAACTCAAATTGATTTTTCCAAATGAAGGATTAGGAAAAACTTTAAAAGAATTTATTACACTAATTGGATTATCGGTACTCACCATCGGCGACTCTGTTAAATTTAAGACACGAAAATCATCAAAGTAGAAACCATCGCAATTGATAGAATTATCAGTAGTTAATTTAAATCTAAATTGAACATTATCAAATCCAGATAAACTACTTAGATCGATTCTTTCTTGAATCCAATGTTGGTTATAATTATATCGGTGATCATTATTATCGGGTAAAGTGTACCGTCCTTCTAACGAAAACCAATTGAGTCCTCCATCACTACTTGCTTCAAAATAACAATAATCAGACATTCTTTCCAAAGACCATTTAGCATTAAATTCCACCCAAGGATTTTCTAAATCTGTAAAATCGAAAACTTGATTTAGCGTAAAATAGGATAGACTATTCTGAATATAATTACCGTATCGAGAATCGGCAAAAGAGTAATCTCCACTTACGGCATCCATGTAGCAGGTATCCCAAATTTGATTTCCATTCCCGAACCAATTGGATGAATTGATTTCTGCATCATCAGAAAATAAAACTTCTCTAGAGCCTGAATTGATATAAAATGTATCTTGATAAGAAATATTATTATCCTGTTTGACGGTTACTTTAAAATTTAAAATTTCCTCAAATGGAATGTTATCATTGACCGTAAATAAAAATGGAGAAAGGGAATTATTGGCAAATGTTCTAGGAGATATTGTTCCTAAATTTTTTGAATCTTCCAATGACGTTAAAGATGGGTGCAAGCTTTCTAACAATATTTCTACATTTTCGGCATCTTTAGTTAACCCTCTGTTTTTAATTCTTACTTCAAGTTTTATGGTATCACCGATAAGTGTTTTTCCTGGATTAATTAATTTGAAATCATGGTAGCAAGCATAATTACCACTTACCCAACTAAGGTATTTCATCGGCTTTAAAAACTCTTGAACTCTATCGCAGATTACAGTAGAAGGCTCCCAAAATGCATGACCTATTTCTGGAGTCCATCGATAAATACCTTGAGAGTGTAAATAATCTCTAGTGGTTCCGCTAGAAGTGTAACCTAGCATTTGAGAAGTGGTTCCATATCCTTTATAATATTTAGGGACAAATTCAGAAGTGAATTCTGCATAGGTATCATATTCTGCTAATGTATCGGCATAACCAAATGGACTTAAAAAAACATCTCCATAGGTGTGAACGGAAAAAGCAATAGAAGGCTGAATTTGAGTAGTAATATTTTTGACAGCCTCAGATTCTGGTTCCGAAAAAGGCTCAGTTCCTCGATATGTATTGGAACAACCATCAGAACTAGAACCGGAATTTAATCCCCATTGGTAACTATAATTTCTATTCAAATCTACTCCAAAACAATTTCCACCATTATCTCGTCGGTTCTTTCTCCACAAGCCTCCACCATTTGGATTAGTTGTTTGATTATAAACATAACCATCAGGATTGACGATTGGAACGAAGTAAATTTCGCGATGGTCAACTAAGTAAGTCGCCTCTGCATCCACATCATGATTCTCTAATAACCACCACATATAATATAAAATGGCTTCTAACGACATTGGTTCTCTAGCATGAGTCAAAGCATCATAATATACAACGCCTTCCTCATTAGATTCATCCAAAAGTACATTGTCAGAAATTTTTACGCTATAGATTGATCTCCCTTCTATGGTTGTACCGATCGTATTTATTTTCACTAAATCAGGAAACTCCGCTTCCATCATCTGAATATGATCGATCATATTATCATAGGTATGATAACCTCCCATATCTCCTATGTCGAAATGTTCGAGACCACAAGCAGCAGTAGTTGTTTCAGTTATGTTTTCAGAATTCTCTTGTAGAAAATGTTCAGCTACATTTGGAATAATGATTTCAAAATCAACATTCAATAATTCTAATTTTTGTAATTCCTGTTGACTGAAAACTACTTCAATATGATTATGGTTTTCTTCTGATTTATGAAAATGATCAATTGGAAAACCTTCAGCAGCTAGTTGTGAAAGTAGATCAGGGGAAGTTAATTCGATTTTTATTTCTGAATAAACTTCTGGGTTCTGTTGAGCAAACAAAGAAGGAGAAATTAAGAAAAAGAAGAGAATAAGGCTAGAATAAAAAAATGGGTTTGTGGTTTTGTTTTTCATGTTTTTTATATTTTTTGTTGAAGAGTTGTGGAATTTTAGTTTGATAGATTTTACTAAAAGTACTTAATATCTAAAAGATAAAAAAATGAAAAGAGAGCTGTGGAATTTTGGTTAACAAAAAAAAAGTAGCGCTATAAGTATTTATCTTATAGCGCTACCTAAATTATGA
>JBGCCY010000257.1:0-19495 GCA_045104975.1 Saprospiraceae bacterium | reverse complement strand
AGAGGTAGGAATCGTACTTGATGGAGAAGTTGTTTCTTGCCCTAGTGTAAGAAATGGAGCTATCTCTGGAGGACGAACAAGTATCTCAGGCGGGTTTGATGTACAAGAAGCGGACGATTTAGCTCGTATTTTGGAAATTGGAAAACTTCCTGCAAGGCCAGTTATTATTCAAGAAGCGATTGTCGGCCCTACTTTAGGTAAAGATAATACTCAGAGAAGTTTGACTGCCTTAGGTGCTGGTACTTTATTAGTTCTTTTATTTATGATGAGTTACTATGGAGGAGCAGGTATTGTTTCAATCATTGCTTTACTTTTGAATGTAGCTTTCATCTTTGGATCATTGGCTTCCTTCGGAACTGTTTTGACTTTACCTGGAATTGCAGGTATCGTTTTGACTATCGGTATGGCGGTAGATGCCAACGTAATTATTTACGAAAGAATTAGAGAGGAACTTCGAGCAGGTAAATCAAATGCTGCTGCCATCCGAGATGGTTTCCAACATTCCTATTCTGCGATTATCGATGCCAACGTAACTACCCTATTGGTTGCTGCTGTTTTATCTTACTTTGGTTTAGGACCAATTAAAGGTTTCGCAGTAGTTTTGATCATTGGTGTAATTTGCTCTTTATTTACAGCCGTTTTAGTTGGTCGATTAATCATCGACTGGTGGACTGGAAAAGATAATGAGTTAAGTTTCTGGACAGGAATGTCTAAAAACGCATTCGCTAATGTTCAAGTAGATTGGTTAGGAAAACGGAAGATGGCTTACATGATTTCAGGTGCTATTATTGTATTAGGACTTGGATCTATGTTTACAAGAGGTTTTGAGTTAGGAGTAGAGTTCAAAGGTGGATATGCTTACAATGTTCAGTTTGCTGACGATGTAAATGTTGATATGGCAACTTTGAGAACTAACTTAAAAGAAGCATTTACAGATGCTCCTGATCCAGTTGTAAAATCAGTAAGTACCAGTAATACATTTGCAATTACTACTAGTTATTTGATTAACGAAAATGAAAAGGACACTCCTAATAAAGTGATGACTGCACTATTTAATGGTGTAAACAAAACTGCTGGAGGAAACTTGGATCGGAAAGCTTTTGAAAGTGATCAACTTGGAGTTACTCACGTAATTAGTTCTAGTAAAGTAGGACCAACGATCGCTGATGATATTCGAAGAACATCATTCTATGCAGGTATTTTTGCCTTATTAGTTGTTTTCCTTTACATCATGATTCGATTTACTCGATGGGAATATAGTGCTGGAGCGGTTGCCGCTTTGTTCCATGATTCCTTGATTGTATTATCTATCTTCTCTCTTTTACATGGAGTTTTACCATTCCCAATGGAAATCGACCAAGCATTTATTGCTGCGATTCTGACGGTAATCGGTTACTCTATTAATGATACTGTAGTAGTATTCGATAGAATTAGAGAGTACATGAATCAATATACTGGATGGAGTAAAGAAGAAATCGTAAACAAAGCGATTGATTCAACTATATCTAGAACGGTTATTACATCTTTAACAACATTATTTGTAATCGCAATGCTTTTCATCTTCGGACGAGGAAGTATTCAAGGATTCGCATTTGCATTGTTAATTGGTGTAGTTGTCGGTACATATTCTTCTGTCTTTGTTGCGACACCAGTTTTCTACGATTTAAGTGGAGACTTGAAGCCAAAGTCGAAGACTACTAAGAAACAAAAAGGATTTAGAAGACCTGTTTCTTCTGAAAGCTAATTAGCTTAATTCTTTTTAGAAATATAAAGACCGCCATTTCGATTTACTTCGAAGTGGCGGTTTCTTTTTTTGGTAAGATATTTTTTTTAATTGGATTCAATTTTGATTTCACAATCGTTTTCTTTTCACCACAAATTAAGTAGCTTCTTACTGTTTTCTTGTACTCCTGCATTCTATATCTATTACAAATTAAAAACCTTCATTCAGAATTACTGAAAGGAGGATTCAATTTTGGGAGAAGCTAGCTTTTTAACTTCACTATAGATTAAGTATTAGTAGATCTTTTTCTATTCTAATTTGTAAAGCTCTGATAAAAAATAAAAACCTCCATCTCGGTTTCCCGAAATGAAGGTTTAATTTCTTATCAAAAAGTGATCAACTATTTAACTAATCAACCAATCACAATTATTTATCTTGCTTTGCAAAAACCTTCGTCAACAAATCAGAAGAACGAGCACTTTTGTTTTTACGAATATCTAATTCTTTTACTTCTACTAAACTAAACATTCCGTCCAATGCTTTATCAGTAACATGCTGATCCAATTCAGGATTTACTTTTTTCCCAAAAGAAACTTTGTTGTAAGCTTTTGCGATTTTAGTCCAATAAGTTCTTGCATTTACTTCATCCAATGATTGCTGGACAACTGGCATAAATTCTTTAAACAACTGTTTACGAGTCGTTTTATCTAAATATTGAGTAGCCGCATTTTCTTCGCCCATCAAAATATTCATCGCATCTTTGATCGTCATCTGTTTGATCGCGCTAACAAAAATTGGCTTTGCTTTAGTCGCTGCTTTCTCAGCAGCTTCATTTAGCAGCTTTGTCATTTTTTCATCGGCATCTTCAAAACCAGGTACTCGTTTAACTTTTTTAATTACTTTCTGAGCTTCCTCAGGCAAAAGAATTTTGTATTGACTATTCAAATACCCATTTTCAGCCGATAAAAAATCTGTCGCTTTTCCAACCCCAACATTTAAGGCTTCTTTTAATCCGTTTCCAATTTCATCGGTTGACAAATCACTTCCAGCACTTTTCAATTTTGCTTCAGCTTTTTTAGCTGCATTTTTTAATTTCCCAAATTGTGCATTAGAAGAAATTTGGAACAAAGACAAACAAAGTAATAAAGTCATTATTTTTTTCATAATCGTATTTTTTTAAAGATTGTTTATGTTGAATCTACACTTCTATAAACGTTCCAAAACCCAAGAGGAGTCTTAATAGAATCTTAAGGTTTTGCTAAAAATACACTAGAACTAAGAATCTTTAGGAATTACTTCCGTTTTCTCTCCAAAATACTGAACAAACTTTTGCATTTCCACCGCTAATTCTCGATTCTGAGTTGCCTTGAAATAAGTGTCAGCCAAGCCTCGAAAAGTCTGATAAAAAAACCGATCCATTTCCATTACTTGCATATCATAAGTCCAAAGATCAATTTTTAAAGTCTCTTTATTTTTTTTGTCAAACATAGAAAGCAACATTGCTTTAGCTATTTGAGGTGAGTCATCAGCATTTGGATTATCATCCGATTTCCAATCAATTTGAAGTGGGACATTTTTATCATTAAGTCCTACATTAATTTCAATCTTTGTTGTTTTGGCAACTTTTTTTTCCTTATCCATTATATATTTATTTTTTATCTTAAAACGTCCAATTTGATTGATGAACCAATCAACTAATTTTTATTCTAATAAATCTCTTTCACTTTTTCCAATTTTAACCATAGCATCGGAGGTTAATCTTTTAATTCCTCCTTCCAATTTTTGTGCCTCGACAACCATAGCCTTAGCTACATCTTCCGCTTTTACAGGTTGATATTTCCCCAGAAGATCTCCCATCAAAAAATCAATTCCTTTGGAGAAAATTATTCCTATTTTTTCCAGAGGTCTGCTTTCTCCTCGTTTTCCAAGCAACATGGAAGGACGCAAAATGTGAATTCCCCAGAATGATAATTCCTTAACAGCATCTTCTAATTCACCTTTTACTTGGCTATAAAAAACTTTTGAATTTGAATCTGCACCAACTGACGAAACTAAAATAAATTGACTGACGCCATTCTTTGAGGCAATCGTAGCAATCTCTTTGGGATATTCAAAATCAACTTTCCGGAAAGCCTCTTGGCTTCCTGCTTTTTTTATCGTTGTGCCAAGTGTACAAAATAAATCATTCCCACGAATTAGATTTTCTGCTTGAGAAAGATTATCAAAATCAATGACTATTTGCTCTAATTTTTCATGCTCTTTTTTCAACTTCTTTCTCCCAAAAGAAATCACCTTTGCATAAATTGGTGACTCTAAAAGTAAGTTTAGGCAAAACCCTCCCACTAAGCCTGAGCCTCCAAAAAGTATTGCCGTTTTTTTTCCTTCTTTTATTTTTATCTCCATCTCTTAAAAAATGTAAATGTATTGTTTTATTCTTTTAAAAATCTAAAGCACCAATATTATTACTAGTCAAATGCTTTAAGTTTTGGGTAATTTTTTCGAGTTCCCAATTCCACCATTTTAATCTCAATAACTTCTCGATATGTTCTAGAGAAAATCTTTTTTTAATTTCTTTTGCTGGATTTCCTCCTACGATTGAGTATGGCGCAACGTCTTTCGTTACCGTCGAATTGGTTGCGATGATGGCTCCATCTCCTATTTTTACACCTGCCATTATCGTTGCATTATATCCAATCCAAACATCATTTCCAATTATGGTATCTCCCTTAGTTGGATAAGATTTTCCTTCCATAGCATTTTCCCAACCATTTTGAAAAATAGCAAATGGATAAGTTGAAATAGCATCCGTTAAATGATTCGCGCCATTCATAATGAAAGTTACTCCAGATGCAATCATGCAAAATCTTCCAATAATCAATTTATCTCCTGTGAAATCAAAATGATATTTTACATTTTTCTCAAAATTATGAACATCTTCAAAATCGTCATAATAAGTAAAATCTCCAATTTGAATATTGGGATTTTTAATGATGTTTTTTAGAAAACATAATCGATCATAATTTTCCAATGGAAAAATGGTATTTGGATTTGGCCCATTCATCTTTTATTATTTATTTCCAACTGGTTTTACTTCTAATCCTTTCATTTTTAAATCTCGCAATACTCCTTTTTTTCCTGCTAAATGTGCTGCTCCAATGGCACATACAATTGTTTGTTCTGAAGCCATAATTGCAATTCGGTCTGCCATGATTTTATTTCGATCATAGAGCAGCAGTTTACGTTCTGAGCCAGCAGATTTTTTGGAACTTTTATATAATTGCTGAATATCAGCCTTTTCATAAAGTTCAGCCATTTTTAAAACTTGCTTTCGAAATTGCTTAAAACTTTTAAAGGTTTTCAATAATGATTTTAATTGATTCTCAACTGGAATTTTAGCCATAATTTCCAATTGTTCCTCAAAAGTTTCGATACCAAGTAAAATCTTTTCTTCTTCTTTGGCAAATTGAAAAAGGGACTCATCAAGTGATTTTAATCTATCTTTTGATAAAACCACTTCAACCATCATATTGGTCACTTGTATCGGCAAGCTATGATTGAATTGCCTCAAATCATATCCAGTAAATCGTTTAAATCGGGAATTGATTTTTTTAAATTTCTTAGGGCGAATCATGGATTCTAAAGTTAATCCATCGGGCAAATTCATCATCTCCGCGGTGATATTTACATTGGCTGTTTCTAAGTTAAATTCCAACGCAAAAGCATCGCACTCTTTGATTTTTTCATGAACGGAACTTTCAAAAGTAAATGCTCTTTCATCACTCACATGCATCGTTCCGAAAACATAAGAATCCCCAGGAAAGTTTTTCCCAGAAATTTTCCACAACAATGAGTTCTTCTTTTTTTTCATAAATCAAAGATTGATAATTTCCGATTCTTATTAGTATTTTTTCGACAAAATTTTGAGATCGCTTCGCTGACAGAGGACAGATCAGTCGCTACGCTCCTTGACAGAGGACAGACTGACGATTACTATCTGCAAAACCGAAATGGTTGAACCATAATCGTTAGTCTGTCCTCTGTCAGCGCAGCGGTCTATAAAAAAGCCGCTACCGTTTTTCAACAGCAGCGGCTTTGTAATGTTTATTTTTCTAAAAGCTTAGCTCTCGTAATCGAAAGGTAAAAGCTTAGAATCTTTTACTGTTGACAAAGTCATCAAAGTTTTCAATCTTTCGATTTCTTCAATTTGAGACAAAGTCTTAAACAATAATTTTTCATATGTTGGGATATCTTTACAAACGATTTTGATTAAAAAATCAGCCTCACCTGTGATGATATAACATTCTGTAATTTCTTCAATCTGCTTAATTTTCTCTAAAAATGCATTTAATGCATTTTCTTTCTGCCAAGCCAAAGAAACTAAAACAAAAGTTTTTACACTCAACCCAATTGCTTGAGTATCCACTAACGCATGGTAACTTTTGATAATACCAGATTGTTCTAACTTTTTCACTCGTTCCAAAGTCGGAGCTGGAGAAAGTCCAATTTTCTTTGATAGATCAAGATTGGTAATCTTGCTGTTTTCTTGAAGAATTTTCATAATCTTCAAGTCGATTTTATCGAATTTCGTGTCCATAATTTTTTAGTCTGAAATTTTAAATTTAATGTTTTAGGGATATAAAGCATTTTCTGTTGCTACTCTTTCCTAAATATGGCGCAAATATATCCATAAAAAAATAAAAATCAAAAAAACAACATACTTACCTAGTATTATTTCCTAACAAAAGTCTTTTTCGACACATATACCAATAAAATTTTGTCCTAATAAAATAAAATCACCTGTTAGCATTCTTCAGGTCGCGCCCCAATTCCTGATTCTTCCAGTAATTCCATTAATCTTTTTTCATAGAAATCTAGCAAAAGGTTAGTGATATTAAGTTCTATCTCAATTTTTCGGTACTCTCCTCCCTTTTCATTTTTTGGATGCTCCCAAGCTCCTATCGAAATTGGTACTCCCATAAAATCCAATTGCTGTTTTACAGTCCATGCTCTCGCTATTCCTAGTTCCATATTACTTTTCAAAGTTTTGGTAATTTCCTTTTCCGTTGCCTTTTGCATCACTTCCTCACCAAGGAAATGTGTAAAAGCAGTTCCTTCTGGAATGTCTAAGGAATTTTTATAGCGTGCTCCTCGAAATGGATTTCCATCAGTATGTCCCTCCAAGTAAATAAAGAATTCTTCTTTGCAGCGAAGATCTTTTTCACAATATTTAGCTAAAACTTCGGTATCGACCCAAGTGGCAATTTTTTTATAATACTCAGGATCTCCCATTTTGGCTAAATCAATATCTTGACATAAATAAGTAGAAATAATATACTTAATCCCGATATTTCCAAGTGGAGTATATTTAACTCCTGTCTCGCAAGGTTGCTTATCACTATTTAAATCTGCTCTCATAATTTCAGCAGAAGCTGGACCAAAACGTTCTCGCTCTTCGTGCGTTTCTTTTCGAGCTTGCAATACTAATTCCCAATATCTGCAATCCCAAACTTTGATTCGTAATCGTTTGACTCGACAAGCCAATTCATCATCGTATTCTAAATTTTCTATTTTTTGCAACTTGTCAATATGATCTAAATATCGTTGCCCTTGCTTACATGAATTCATGTGACCTTTGATCGTCCATGATTTGACTTGGGCAATTTTATCACAATAATATTTGGCTAACATAAAAGATTCGGTTAGCGTATCTTTATTTGCAACGAACTCTTTCCAAAGGATATTTAAGTTATTAAAATCGTCTTTTTGGCCTTCTACTTTGGCTTTAAGTTTTTCGATTTTTGATATAGTATTCTTTTGTAATTTGGGTTTGAATTCTTTTTGAACTGTAGCGATTTTTTCGATCATCTCCTCCCCTTTTTCACAAGCATAAATGGTTCCTTCCATTGTCAATGCACGAATGACTGCTTCCTTGGAGCAATACACAAAACCAAATTCAATCCCACTAGTCAACGTATCTTTTGGCATAAATTCTTTCCAAGCTTTATTCAAATTGGCAATATCTCCATTGTTTTTTCCAACCTCTGTTTCTAACCAATCTATTTTTTCTGCCAAATCTTTTGCTAACGTGTGTGTATTGTTTTTTTGTAACGCTTTTACTTTTTTCAACATCTCATCTCCTTTGCCACATAGATCAGCAGCACCTTGCAAAACATAAGATTTCATCGAAGGGATGGAATAACATTCCACCTCTGGAATTTCTAATGTAAAACCTGGCGACTCTCCACTTGTGCTAAATTCCTTCCATGCTTTTCCTAATTTCGGCAAGTTGATAAAAAGCGTTTTCATCATTTTCACTTCATCTTCCAATCCTCGAATGTCTGACACTTTCAGGGAAGTTTTTTCCGCTAATTTTAAAACTCTTCCTTCAAAATCACTCTTTGCTTCTGCAACCTCCGCCAAGCAATAATGGGCATGCGCTTCCATGTAAAAGTATTTTGCCAAAGTTCCTTTTTCACAGACTTGAGTAGCAGCATCAACTGCTTCTAATCTTGACAAACTAATATCTCTAGTTTTTAAAAACTCTTTCCACAATCGTTCTACTTCATGATAGGCCTTTATTTTAACCGCTAAATCATCATGTTTTTCTTTATAACCAGCAATGCTTTTGTAGGATGCTTCCCCCATCTTTTTGACCTCTGCCATTTGGATTTCAGCATCAGGAACATCTCCACTACAGAAATGAGTATTGGCTACCATCAAGCAATATCTTAAATAATCAATAGGTTGATTTTTTTTAGGTTTGGGCATTTCGCTGATATTGGAGATTTTATTATTAGCTAAAAATTCTTTCCAAGTATCTTCAAAATTGACAAACTGACTTTGCATAGGAAGGGAAAAAAATAGAACAAATGATAGGCATAAAAAACGAGTAATTTTTAATTTCATAATTCGACTGGATTGGTTTATTTTTAATTTAATGAAAAATAAATATGAAAGTGAACCTATT
Organism: Saprospiraceae bacterium; assembly: GCA_045104975.1. Classification (GTDB taxonomy): domain Bacteria; phylum Bacteroidota; class Bacteroidia; order Chitinophagales; family Saprospiraceae; genus CAJQQY01. The sequence continues at coordinate 10,805 of JBGCCY010000257.1, read as the reverse complement.
TCCTTTTGGTAAAAAATGGTTGACGGTTTTTTAAAATTTGGGTAAGTTTAGGATAGGTCGAAAGGGAAGACAAATATAAAAAATTAATCTAATATAGTTTTGAACGTAAAAACGTTTCACGATGGACGTTTTTACGTTCTTCTACTGTCTTTTTATTAAATAAAATATGCTAATATAGACCTGTTTTACCTTCAAGGTCTAATATCATTATTTATGGCTCCAATTATTTGGATCATTACTTTCATTTGGTGACAGACCTAAAATATCTCCATCAGTATTCACACCTAGCCCTACGACCGTTCGATTGACATAATTAAAATAACTCACGAGTTGATTGATTTCCAAAATTTCGCCATCATCGAAACCAACACTTCGAAGTGCTTCCATATCTTTTCGAGAAATGAGATGATGAGTCAATGTTAGTTTTTTTGCATAATTAAAACCTGCTAACATTTTTTCATCAAAAGATTTTTCGAGTTGATCATTTTCAATATTTGCTCTGATTTCGTTGTACTTCTCCTCATTGTCTAATAATCTTTTTAATCCTTCAGCATGATGATCGACACAGTAATTGCATTGATTTAAATGGCTAACGTAAGTTCCTAAACTTTCTAAATACCATTTTGGAAGTGTATTGTTAGAATTATGCAAAACGTTTTTGTACAATGCCATGTGACCAACTAAAGTGTGTGGTCGGAGGCTATGGATTTTTAAGACATTGTCTACATTCTTATTGGGACCGGTGACTCGTTTGTATATTTTTTTGAGGGCGTCTGATGCTTCGTCGAAGTCTATTGTTTTTATCCAACTCATCGTTTATAATTTTTATTACCACTAACTTGGACTGACTATTATGACTTTTTATAACTCTCCCATTAAGTAATTTTCAGAATAGAGTTTTAGCATGATGAGAAAATCATAACAGTCAGTCCAAGTCAGTAGCAAATATTTTAAATTAAATCGTCCAACAAATCATCCTCCACCATATTCGGCAAAGTAACTTTTAAATTGGGTGTTCTTTCCATTTCTCTTTTTATCGCAAAAAGTGCTTCTTCATTTCTCGCCCAACTTCGTCTCGCAATTCCATTATTTACATCAAAGAAAAGCATCTTTTTCAAGCGCACCTCTGCTTCTGTCGAACCATCGAGCAACATTCCAAATCCACCATTCATCACTTCTCCCCATCCTACTCCACCTCCATTGTGAATCGATACCCAAGTCGCTCCTCGAAAACTATCGCCAATCACATTGTGAATCGCCATGTCAGCGGTGAATTTTGACCCATCATAAATATTGCTGGTCTCCCGATAAGGTGAATCTGTTCCGCTTACATCATGATGATCTCGCCCCAAAACAATTGGTGCAGAAATTTCTCCATTTTCAATGGCATCATTAAAAGCTTTTGCAATTTTCACTCGACCTTCGGCATCTGCATATAAAATTCTAGCTTGCGAACCTACCACTAATTTATTCTTCTTCGCATCTTGAATCCATTTAATATTGTCTTGCATTTGCTGTTGAATTTCTTCTGGAGCAGTTGCTTTTATTTTCAACATCACCTCTTCGGCAATCTTATCTGTTTTATCCAAATCAGCTTCTTTGCCAGAAGTACAAACCCATCGGAATGGCCCAAATCCATAATCAAAACACATCGGTCCCAAAATATCCTGAACATAAGATGGATACTTAAAATCGATTTTATTCTCAGCCATCACATCCGCACCTGCTCGAGAAGATTCTAACAAAAAGGCATTTCCATAATCGAAAAAATAAGTTCCTTTTGCAGTATGTAAATTCACCGCCTCTGCATGTCGTCGTAGAGATTCTTGTATTTTAATTTTGAAATTCTCAGGGTCAGTTCGAAGCATTAGATTGGATTCATCGAAAGTCAAACCAACTGGATAATATCCTCCTGACCAAGGATTATGCAAAGACGTTTGATCAGAACCGAGGTGTACGAAAATGTCATTTTTATAAAATTGTTCCCATACATCTACGATATTTCCAACATAGGCAATGGATACTACTTCTTCTTTTTCTTGAGCAATTCTGACTCGATCAACCAATTCATCTAAATCAAAAATCAAAATATCCACCCATCCTTGATCGTGTCTTTTAATGGCAGCTTTTTCATTAACCTCAGCACAAACGGTCACACAACCTGCAATATTTCCTGCTTTTGGTTGAGCGCCAGACATGCCTCCTAAACCTGCAGTAAGAAAAACTTTCCCTTTGGTGGTTTCCCCTTTTTGTAATTTTTTTCGAAATGCATTCATAACTGTAATCGCAGTTCCATGAACAATCCCTTGTGATCCAATATACATGTACGAACCAGCAGTCATTTGTCCATATTGAGTAACACCAAGGGCATTGTATTTTTCCCAATCGTCAGGTTTAGAATAATTTGGGATCATCATTCCATTGGTGACGACGACTCTTGGTGCATCGCTGGAAGAAGGAAAAAGTCCCATCGGATGACCAGAATACATATGCAAAGTTTGTTCATCAGTCATCTCTGAAAGATACTGCATCGTCAAAATGTATTGTCCCCAATTTTGAAAAACAGCTCCATTTCCTCCATAGGTTATGAGTTCATTGGGATGCTGTGCTACATTCGGATCTAGGTTATTTTGAGTCATCAACATGATGGAAGCAGCTTGTTGTGATTTTGCTGGATATTCAGAAATCGGCCGAGCATACATTTCATATTTAGGTTGAAAACGGTACATATAAATTCGTCCGTATTCATTTAACTCCGTCGCAAATTCTGGAGCTAAAGTTGAATGCCAATCTGCTGGAAAATATCTTAACGCATTTTTTATGGCTAGTTTTTTTTCTTCTTTTGATAAAATATCTTTTCGCTTAGGAGCGCTGTTTGCGTTGCGAGGATATGGATTTGGAGGGGGTAATTCACTAGGAATTCCTTGTTTAATTTGATTTTTGAAATCTATGTTTGTATCTGTCATTTTATCTTTTTTTGAATACTTTAAATTCCAACAAATAAACTTATTTGAAGTTGAAATTTGAACCTAATAAATTTATTTTGTCTTCCTAGAAGTCTAAGAATTGCTAACTGCGCTATTTTCTTAATTTAACCACAGAGGAAGTAGAGGAGAGATACAGAGAAAACATAGAACTCTTTGATCTCTGTGTCCTTCCTCTGCTTCCTCTATGGTTAAAAAATCATGATTATCAAGAATAAGAAGTTCTAATATTTTTCAAAAATATTTTCAAATTCACTTTTTACTGATCGACTAACTTTTTGGGTAATTGCAATCAAGTTTTTGCTTTCAATTAATTTTGCTGCTTTTTCGATGTCTTTTGAAAAAATACGATCTTCGGTTGCATGAGTAATATTTCTACGAATTTCAGCATGTACTTGTTCCAAGATTTTACTTGACTTCAATGGTCTTTGAAAATCAATGGCTTGTGTCGCACATAACATTTCGATGGCTAAAATATTCACTAAATTATTACAAACTTTTAATGCTTTCCTGCCTCCAATAGAACCCATACTTACGTGATCTTCTTGGCCCAAAGAGGTTGGAATACTATCTGCACTTGCAGGAAAACAAAGTCCTTTATTTTCACTCGCCAAAGCTGCACCAGTATATTGCAAAATCATAAAACCAGAATTCACCCCAGTATCCTTCATCAATAATTTTGGCACATCACCATATTTACCTTCCAAGGAAAGATAGGAACGTCGGTCTGAAATATTTCCTAATTCCGCAGCAGCTAAGCAAGCATAATCTAAAGGTAGTGCCAAGGGCTGACCATGAAAATTACCACCACTAATGGTAAAATCTTTTGAAAAAACGACTGGATTATCTGTGACAGAGTTGATTTCAATTTCAACACATTCTTTCAGGTGTAACCAAGCATTTCTAGATGCTCCATGAACTTGTGGAACACAACGCATTGAGTACGGATCTTGTACCCGATCACAATCTTTATGTGACTTTAAAATTTGAGATCCTTTTAAAAAATATTGCACTCTTTTCGCTACATGAATATTTCCTTTATAAGGTCTGATAGCATGTAACTCTGACAAAAACGGAGAAGAGGAACCTTTCAATCCTTCAAGCATCAAAGCCGCAATAATATCTGCATGAGCTAAACAAGTATGCAATTTTTCGACTACCATCACCGCATGTGCAGCAATAAATTGAGTACCGTTGATTAAAGCTAACCCTGCTTTTGGCCCCAGTTCCAAAGGTTGGAGTTTTAGTTTTTTATAAACATTAGAAGTATTTGTAATTTTATTGTTATAAAATACTTTTCCTTCTCCAATTAATGGCAAAAACAAATGTGACAAGGGGGCTAAATCACCAGAAGCACCAACAGAACCTTGCTCAGGTACGACTGGAATAATATCATTTCCGATCCAGAAGATAATTCGATCTAAAACCTCTGGAGCAATTCCAGAAAAACCTTGAGACAAGGCATGTACTTTCAGAATCAACATCATCTTCGAAATATCTTTTGCAATTGGTTCCCCTACCCCGACACTATGACTGAGTAAAATATTTCGTTGCAATTGTTTCGTCTTATCCTTAGAAATCTTAGTATTACACAATGGACCAAATCCTGTATTTATACCATAGACTGCTGCATCATTTTGAGCAATAGTGACGACTTCATCGTAACATTTTTGGATTTTCTTTCGAGTGGTAATATCTATTTTTGCAGGCAATTCTCCATGAAGAATCTGCAAGGCTTTACCTGTGGTTAAATTATCTTTTCCGTAGTTAAACATTGGTTAGGTTTTATTTTGGACAAAAATATAATTTTGTTTCAAGAGTACCTAAGGAATGTAAACCTAAATAGATTCAGAATTTTCGATACTAATTTTACTCCTATTTCTTATTTAGATAGTGATTCCTCTAAAAGTTCAGACTCAAGCTTTCTAAACAAATTAAACTACTGAAAATTCTAAAAATATTCGATTCAAATTTTTAAGAGCACCTCCAAAATGTTACTTTTGTTTAAACTATTTGTCTAAATTAAAGTATAGCAAAAAGTTATATTTAGAAAACTTGAAAGTACTAGAACAATAATTATAAACATTTATTTAATATTAAAAAAAGAACAACATTATGTTAGACAAAATTATGGAACAGTTAGGCGGCGGAGTAGCTGAACAAATTGCTGGAAAAGCTGGCGTATCTCTAGATCAAGCAAAAGGAATGTTACCATTTGCACAAGAAAGTCTTCAAGAAGGATTAATGTCTCAGGTAACTGGAGGAAATATAAGTGGATTATTAGGAATGTTTCAAGGCGCTTCTGGCGGCGGAGGTGGTTTAATGGATAATCCTATCTTTGGAAGTATCAAAGGTATGTTTATGAAAAAAGTAATGACTAATATGGGGCTTCCTGAATCAATTGCTGGATTGGCAGCTGGTACTGGAATGGCTAGTTTGATTGGTGGATTGGCTGGAAAAATGGAAGCACATGGTGATACTAATGATATAGATGCGGGAAGTTTAATGAATGTTCTTGGTGTAGGTGGCGATGCAGGTGGAATGCTTGGAAAAGCTGCTGGAATGTTAAGTGGATTGACTGGTGGTGGAAACGATTCTCCTATGGATGCTGCTAAAGATTTGCTTGGCGGATTGATGGGTGGCGGAGATGACAAAAAAGATGATAAAGATTCTCCAATGGATGCTGCTAAGGATCTATTAGGTGGAATTTTTGGAAAATAATTTATTATTCCAATAGAAATTACAAATGCGATAGTATTGTTATAACAATACTATCGCATTTATTTTTCAACAAACTACTATTGAACAAAAACATCTTCAAACTTGGATATTGGATATTGGATATTGGATATTGGATATTCATTTTACTTCATCTTAGTTTCAATCTCTCCTTTCTTCATCGTCAAAATCACTTCTTTTATTTTCTTTTTGGATGAATAAAAATCAAAACAAGCATCCTCTAAATATTCCAACAAAGCATATTTTAACCCTCTAGCACCAGTCTCACGAGTGAAAGCATCTTCCACCACTTTATCAATTACTTTTTCATCAATTGTTAATTTTGCTCCTTCCAATTCAAATTCTTTCGAATATTGTTCAATAGTATTTTTGGACAAAATCATTTTCAATTCCTTTTTTCCCAAAGCATGAAAAGGTACGATTCTCGAAAATCGGCCAATCAATTCTGGCATCATTCCATATCGTTCAAAATAGGAAACTTTGTCCACGTCATCACGATTGTAGGAAACGGCCACTTTATTTGGTTCTTCAAAATCTTCGATATTTTTCCCAAAACCAATTTGTTTTTTAGAGGCGTTGACAATTTGGCGAAAACCTGAAAACGCCCCGCTTGCCAAGAAAGTAACATGTTCCGTTTTAAATGCTTTTCGGTCAGCGTAGGACGAATGAGTCACGCTCGTTGGCACATCTAACTCAGCTCCTTCGAGCATTTTTAATAATTCTTTTTGCACACCAAGACCGCCGACATCCTTTGTGGTACCTGCTCCTGCGAAGACTGCATTATTTTTTCCAGTAGAAATTTTATCAAACTCATCAATGCAAACAATTCCGATTTGAGCAATCAATGGATCTTGTGCTGCCTGAATTAATCGAGTTAAAATTGCTACAGGATCTGTCCCCACATATCCTGTTTCAGAGTAAGAAGTGATATCGATAATGACTGTTGGTAATTTTAGAATTTGGTTAAATAGTGTTTCCACCAAAAAGGTTTTACCACAGCCAGTTGGGCCAATAAGTAAGTAATTTTCTTTGGAAGGCAGCAATCGTTTATCGATGCCATCCATAAAAATTTTACGCAAGCGATTGACATGCCGGAAGGCTAAAAGACTGACTGCTTTTTTAGCATTGTCTTGACCAATGTATCCAAATTTTGAAATTTCATTGAAAAGTTGTGCTGGTGAGTTAGTAGGAATTTGACTCAAGTATTCTGCAATATATTCCTTTTCTTCTAAGCTTTCCTTTGAGGAAAAATTCATATTTTAAGATTTCTGTTATTGAAAAAAGTGTTTCACAAAAATTCATTTTCTGCAAGTAACAAAAATCAAACAGCTTTTCGAAGTGGAAAGTTCCGAGCCGCTTTTCTTAATAATCCTTTCACTACATCTGGGCCATATTCACTTGGAAATCCAGATTGTGAACCATCATATTTCCATTGGATTCTTCCTCGTCTTTTTTCGTAGGCATAAAGAACCGTAGAAATTTTATTGTTCATTCCAGAAAAAGTTACTTCCTTTTCTTTATCCAAATTCAGCTTGTTTTTATATTGATAAACACTTCCAAATATGACTGCATCTACTTTTAATATTTTAGCTAATTCTTTTTTAGGAGTGTTAAAAATCATTTTTGGATCCATTCCTTCTTTCTTAAATATATTATTGGTGTCATTAACATTTTGAAATTTCACCTTGCGAGAAGACTTTGCTAATTCTCGAGTAATGTATCGAAATAAATCTCGTTGCATCACAATACTTTTTCTTCGCTCTGCTTTTTCGAGCATAGAGATAGTGATACCTTCTGGCAAATTCTTTACACTAGTATGAATTTCAAATGGCAAAATCGCCAATGTTTTATAATGAAATTTTTTACTTGTATAATTTGAAGGAGTAAAAACCTTATTGCAAGTGCAAAACAAAAAAGGTAAGCTGAGTAATAGAATTAGATTTTTCATATCGATTTTTTTATGAAAATAAAACATAAAAAAAGAGGAAGTGTTCGATAAAATTCGAACTTCAGATGTCTTTGGGGTTTACAAATTTTTTTTAAACTTGTTCAAGATAAGAATTTTCTATTTTTTTTCTTAAAAAAAAGAAAGTAGTTATTTGTAATGTCTGCTAATTGCTACGCGGTAGTTTGTTTGAACTGACTTAAAAAAAGTGAAGCAATTGAATTTTTATCTTTCCATGTTTTTATTAAAAAATCACTTTGCTATTTTTTTTAGGTCAGCTAAAGCAGACCACCACGTGCTTAATAAGTAGGAATACTCGAATCTATCAATTTTGAATATTCTAAAATCCCTCCTTTCAAATTATATAAATTATCAAAGTCACCTAATTGCTGCAAATCTCGAATTGCATCCGCACTTCTTTTTCCACTTCGGCAATGAATAATCACTTTTTTGTGAGTAGAAATTTTATCTAGATTTTGAGCCAATTCATTTTGAGGAATGAGTTCACCTCCAAGGTTAGCAATTTCATATTCGTAAGGCTGTCGAACATCAATTAATTGAAAATTTATCTTTTCGTCTTGCCATTTTTTCAAATCATGAACTGTCACTTCTTTAATTTTATCTTCTTCACTTTCGATTCCTATACCACAAAATTCTTCGTAATTAATCAATGCTAAAATCTGAGTTTTTGAATTTTTTCTCACCTTCAAAACCCGAGTCGTAAAACTAGCTGCATCAAATAAAAACAATCGACCATTCAACGGTTCTCCAACACCCGTAATTACTTTGATGACTTCGCTTGCTTGCATGCTTCCAATAATCCCAGGAAGAACTCCCAAAACTCCGCCCTCTGCACAGCTCGGAACCATTCCTGGTGGTGGTGGTTCTGGAAATAGATCTCGATAATTTGCTCCTCGTGTTCCATCCTCATTTAGATAATTAAAAACAGAGACCTGCCCTTCAAATCTAAAAATACTGGCGTACACATTTACTTTCCCTGCCAAAACACAAGCATCATTCACTAAATATCGAGTTGGAAAATTATCAGTACCATCAGCTACGACATCATAACCCTTAATTATGTCAAGTGCATTATATTTTGTAAAAGCATTGTTATAAACTGTGAATTTTACGTGTGGATTTAATTTTTCCAAACGAATTTTAGCTGTTTCTGCTTTTGATTTTCCAATATCATCTACCGTAAATAAAACTTGTCGTTGCAAATTGCTATCATCCACCACATCAAAATCTACAATTCCAATATGTCCAACTCCTGCCGCTGTCAAATACAATAACATGGGACTTCCAAGTCCTCCCGATCCAACTACCAAAACTTTTGCAGCTTTTAATTTCTTTTGTGCAGCTAAATTAAATTCGGGAATTGCAATGTGTCGACTGTATCTTGCTAATTCTTCAGGACTTAATTTTATGGAATCACTCATTAATTAATTTTCTTCAAAAATAGTTTTTTTTTTGAATGTTGTTGGTATTTATGTAGAGACTAGGCATGCCTAGTCTCTACATAAATAAAGAACCACGTAAATTCATTTTGAAACAAAAAAAACCTTCCCAAGAAATCTTGGAAAGGTCGGATTATAATTTGTTGTAGCAAAAAAGGGATTGCTTGCTGTGAATTTTAAGAATCTAAATTTCACAGTCTTTTAAAATTGATATGTAAAAAGTGAGATCAATATCTTTTTGTGTACCACAATTTATGCCGTTAAACTTTAAGTGTCAATTGCTGGTAGAATATTAACACTTGAAATACCTAAATTACCATTTAAAGGGTATTAAACATATTTATTTTTTTGTCATAAAAATAAAAAACTGTCGTAAATCATTCGTTTTCAGTAGTTTAAATTCATTTTTTTAAATGCTCTGTATTGTTTTTTTCCAAAACGACAAAGCCAGTAGAATTGTGTTCTACCAAATATAAACCAGTATTGGAATGAGGATAATTTTCCATTTCACTCAAGTCTTTTTGCTCCAAAAGACAAATTAAGCAACGCATCGCACGACCGTGAATACAAACCAAAATGTTCTTTTCACTTCGAATAGGCAGATGGTCGATAAATTTCTGCAATCGCTCTGCCATTTCATTAATGCTTTCTCCTCCTTCGATTCGCTCATCAAAATTACCGCTGAGTACTACTCTATCGTAATCTTTTTTCATGTCTTCATTCCCAGATTTTCCTTCGTGGACACCCCAATTCATTTCTACGATTTCTGGAAATTGCTCCCATGGTAAACCACTTTCAATAAATGAATGGACAGTTTGATGGGTTCGTTTTAAAGTAGAAGTTAAGACTACTTCGAAAGGATGCTCTTTATATTTTTCAAAAAAAAGTTGTCCTTGCTCTCGACCTCGATCATTCAAATCTGAATCGACGCCTGAACCTTGGATGATTCGGAGTTTGTTGTATTCGGTTTGTCCGTGGCGGATGATGTGGATTGTTTTTTTCATTATTATATTTTAGTAAGTCAAGTTACGCACCAAGATTTAATTCATAGCCTCCCTACTTTTTTTTCCTTGATGAAAATAAAGTAGCAAAAAAAAATCAAAACTTTATGTTGAAAGTCAACAGTTCTAATTTCGATTTTAGCCACGCAGCCCAAACTCGTTCACCAAGAAAATCTAAGACTCGTTCCTCGTCAAGATTTTCTAAGGTGTCCTCAAACAGGACTGCTAGCCCTAAAACCCTACTGAAAAACCGAAATAAGAACAGTACGACTGACAACATAAGGTCACGGATAAAACCGAAGCCTTTTCCTTTCAATCTAAAACGAAACTTGCCATTTACTTTTCGGCCTTATTCTTTTTAGGAAAATTGGATTTAAAAAGGCGTTAAGAACAGTTTACTGTTTGAGAACGATTTAGAATATCTTTTCGACGCAGGAGAAATTAGATATTCTTAATCGGGGGAGTTTAAACTGTTTAGCCTTTTTGAATTCAATTTTCCTAAAAAGAATACAGCCTTGATTTTTTTTTTGCTACTTTTTTTTTCATCAAGCTCACGTTTCGCGTAAAATTAGATGAGTCTTTAAACTTTCTAAAACACGATCATAAGCATCTCTTATTTTAAGCAACTCCAAGACTTCTCTTTGTTTTTCATTTAACGTTGTCATTTGAGGAATTT
>JBGCCY010000256.1:0-46567 GCA_045104975.1 Saprospiraceae bacterium | reverse complement strand
GAAATATAAATCACATCACGCTCCTGTCCTTGGAAGCCATCAATGGTATTGATTGTTACAAAATCTTGATAGACGGCAAGCGTTTCATCCTCTGTGAATTGTTCTTTCATGTGCACAATTTGTGACCGATAAGGTGTAATAACTCCAACAGTAGGCATCTCTAAATCATGCTCTGCCAAGGTCTTCACAAATTGTAAAAAGTGCTCACGTAAAATAAAATATTCCCCTGAATTAAATTTACTCAAGGTCTCCTGATTAGTTTCCTCATTGAAACCTGCTCCTGCTGTGTCAATAAAAATAACGGGCGATACATCTCCTTTTGGCAATTTCCAATTGGCTACAGAATCATGTGCAACTAACTGATTATCATAGAATTGTGAATTTGAAAAATCCATAATCAATTGATTCATCCGATATTGTACATTCAGAAAACTGACCTCAGAAAATTGCTCCACACATTTTTCTAACAAAGTAATTCCAAGTCCTTTGTTTTTCGCATCAAAAGATTTCACCGTTGGTGGCAATTGAAATGGATCACCTGCTAAAACCACTTTACTTGCTCTAGAAATAGGAATCCAAGTAGCAGGTTCGAGTGCTTGTGCTGCTTCATCAATGACTACTGTTCTAAATTTTAGTCGATCCAAAACAGAATGTACAGTATTGACTAACGTGCAACAAACCACTTGTGCTCCATGCAGAATTTCCGTCAATAATTTTTCTTCCAATGCTTTTGCCCAATCTTCCAACTCTCTTGCCTCTCGATAATTATCTCTTCGTTCTTCGCGCTGTTGCCCTCTAAAATTTCGTTTAAACTTACCTGCTTTATTTCGAGCTTGAGCAGCTTGGACTTTTACTTTTTTGATATGTTTACTTTCAGGATGAGCTGCCAGTTGAGCATCCAACGTTAAATTCAAAAGTGACTCATCTACCCTCGATACATTTCCAACTCGAACAACTCTTAGTCCTTTTTCGGATAATCTTTCAGCTAGCAAATCAACCGCCGCATTACTCGGTGCAGTAACCAAAACATTTTTTTCTGTTTCACATAACAACTTTATTGCATGAACGATCGTAGTCGTTTTTCCTGTTCCTGGAGGACCGTGAACAATGGAAATATCGTTAGCGGCGAGGATATGTTGAACGGCACCTTTTTGTGCCTCATTCAAGTAGTCGTGATGAATCGTGGGTAACTCTCCAAAGCGAGTTGGATATTGATTATAAAATAAACTCTTCAACTCTGCCAACCGATCTCCTTTTGCTGCAATGACTTTTTTCATCGCTTTTTCCATTTCCACATACGTGCGCTCATCAAATAATAAATCGACTCCAACATTTCCATAATGCACCCAGTTAGGAATATCTTGAGTATTCAATACGACTTTCATTTGGTCTCTTTTCAAATACTGAATGATGCCATTGATTCGTCGTTCTTTGCTGTCATTTGTTTTGCCATCGGCGGTGGAAAATAGTTCTACTGGAGTACCTGACTTAAATCGATGTGGTTCTTTAAATTGGTTAGTTTTCTCCAAAATTACAAAAGCTCGATCTCCAAATGTAAAGCCTTCTTTTTTGACTGCAACAGGATGCCAAGTCAATCCTTTTTCTCTTTTTTCTTTGAGGGTTAGTTTTAAAACTTGCTCTCGAAAACGATCGAAGTCTGCTTTTTTTTCTATTTGTAAAAGTTGTAAAACTTTGGTGAGTTCGTTATTGATATCGGATAATTGCATGGGCACAAAAGTACATCATCTGTTTATTTACAAATACTTTTAATCGAACTTTTTTTTGTAATTCAATTACGGTATACATATGGAATGAATACACCTATCACCGAATTAAAATTAAATAATAAAAAATATTCTTCCCCAAAATGAGTTTTTTTTAAATGAACCAACCTGACAAAAAATCTGTTTTGAAATGCTATTATTATTTACTTTTTCTCAATTCTCAATAACTACATTGAATGCTCAATATTTATATGAATCGGACGATTCCAATATTTTATTGATTCAAGAAAAAGGAAATTGGAATTCTTCTTTTTCATTTTTTAGAAATTTAGAATTTGATTAAGGGAATACCAATTTTCAAACAGGATTCAGTCCTTTTGAACATTTAGTCTTCTCTGGCAACTTTTTTCATGTAAAAAATAAACGTTGGAATATTGAAACAGAAGAAGATTATCGAAAAGGATTTTCTACTGGCATGGCAGTTGGCTATTATTATTTATTTGATCAAAATAGAAAAAAGGCAGGATTGCTTTTCGATTCTTATTTAGGATATAGTTTAGGCAATTACCACGTTAATTACTCACAAGCTGGAAATAGTAAAATTTCTTTTCATAAATATTATCTACAATTTGGGATTCATAAAATTATGGATCGATTAAGCTTAAGTATAGTTACTCGATTTGGACATCTTAATTTAAAAAAGATAACATTGTTTGGAAAAATGCCAATCGTAGAGTTTGATTATTTTAAATCTATGTCAGCGCAAAGAATCTATAAGGTTCAAGAGTTTTCAATTAAAATTAGTTGTAAAATCGAAACGTTCTACTTTTTTACTAATCTCAATTTTTTTCCTAGGTTAGAAAGTACCACATTTGAAAATCCTTCTTATAATTATAATATTGGAGTCCTTTTCCCCTTCGAAACTTAAAAAGTGACCTCCCAATAAAAAACCGTCAAAATAGTACAAAGCATCATATAATGTGTATCTTTGTCACGAATTATTAAGTTTTTAGGTTTAACAACTTCCTCTTTTCAGGTCTTATTTTTCCTTCCTTAGTTTTTCAATTAACAGATTTTTTTACAGTATCTCGAATTAAATCGAGATAGTTAATTTTTTATATTATGAATATTTTTGTAGCAAAATTAAATTTCGACACAAGAGAGTCGGATTTACAAAATGCATTTGAAGCTCATGGAGCTGTTGATTCCGTAAAAATCATTATGGATAAATTTACTGGAAGATCAAAAGGCTTTGGTTTTGTGGAAATGTCTAACGACGATGAAGCACAATCTGCTATTGATGCATTGAATGACCAAGAATTTGACGGTCGTACAATTGTTGTTAAAAAAGCTGAACCTCGTGAGAATCGTGGCGGTGGCGGCGGTGGTCGTGGCGGATACGGTGGCGGCGGTGGAAACCGTGGCGGCGGTGGATACGGCGGTGGCGGTGGCTACGGCGGCGGCGGTGGACGATATTAATCAAATCGAGTAATTTATTACTCCATTTTGATATAAAGATTTGAATGAAAAAGCTCCGAGCAATCGGGGCTTTTTCTGTTTTTATCCCATTCTATTTATTTAAGTAGTTAGACTATAGGAATCATTCTTAAATTCAACGGGGTCTTTTGTCTAACTACTTAATTTTCACAAACTCTTGTCTAAAAAATTCATCCTCACTAGTTACAATCAAAGTATAAACTCCCTTGGGCAAATTATTAACCGAGACTTTTCGTTTTTGACTTCCCATCACTTCTATCTCTTTTTCTAAAACTCTTTGACCTGATAAATTAAAAATTTCTAAAGTGGCATTGCCAAACTTCACTTCACTCAAATCTATAAAAATATCTTGTGCCGTTGGGTTTGGAAAAACTAAAATATCACGGGCGGGACTCAGTTTATTGGTGCTTCCTATAATGTTTCCTTCAAATTGAAAATTATCAATCATCCATCCTTCTTGATTCGTATCAATGGAATCTGAAGCGAAAGTAAATCGAATTTGAAGAGTGGAAATATTAGTTGGAATATTTCCAAAATAAGTCCCCCAACATAATGCCATCCAAGACCAATCTTTTGTTCCCGTAACTCCTGCTTGATTATTAAACAAAGTATCCCAATCAAATTGACCAACTACCAAAGGACGAAAAATAGTATCATCCAAAACATTTAACCACGTCATCCCATCATCGTAAGAAGCCTCAATAATTCCACCATCCACTCCTTCTTCCATATCAGTTTTTTGCATCCAAGAAATCTGAACATTAGGAAAACCTGAAATGGCATAATCACTAAGATCAATTTTAAACGAAGAGGAATAACTCGCTGGATAAGTATTCAAAGTATCGGTCACTAAAACGTTGGGAACGGAAAATGCCGAATTAAAAATAGTTTTTTGCGGCGGACCAATTTGCCAAAGCGTATCACTTGTCGAAGTATCCAATTCGATATCTATTCCAAAATTAGTTTCAAAGTTATTGGACTGACTGTGAACCAACAAAAAACTGAATAGACAAAATGTTGTGAAGAGCGTTTTCATAAATTATATTTTTTGGATAAAAAATTAGAGGGTTTCTAAAATTGAGAAGTTGGGTTCGAGTCGAATCCAACTTCTCAATAAAAGTATTCTTTTCTATCGAAACTCTTGATTAATTCCTTCCAACTTTGAACTTCCAGGACATAAATCTTTTTGCTTAAATTGATTCAATGGCTTATCACTCGTCCCCATCAAATTATGCAAATCCTTACTCTCAGGATTAATATAAAGTAGTCCTGTTAAAATTTGACCTTTCGATTTCGCCTCATGCAATCGGTTAACTGCAGTAAATCGATCTGTTGGATTGAAGTCAGGAGCCAATTTACTTAAATGAATTTTTGAACCATCAAATAATTCCACTTCTGCAGATTCTCCTTCAGGATAATCTACCGTAATTTCTTCTTCAAATGGAACATAATCCAAAGTAGAAGTCGCTTCAATATGATCTCTCACATGCGAGTAAGATTTAGTTGATGTTTTGGTATTGTTAAAAGTAACACATGGAGAAATTACATCTAAAAATGCAAAACCTGGATGCGACATCGCCGCTTTGATCATTGGCACTAATTGATTTTTGTCTCCTGAAAAACTTCTTCCGACAAAGGTCGCATTCAACTCTAAAGCTAACCCTGCTAAATCAATCGCCTGATATGGATTCGCATTTCCCTCTTTGCTGATCGAACCAAAATCTGCTGTGGCTGAATCTTGCCCTTTGGTTAAACCATAACAACCATTATTCATCACGATATAAACCATATTCAAATTCCTTCGAATCGCATGCACAAATTGCCCCATTCCAATCGAAGCGGTATCGCCATCTCCTGAGACGCCAAGGTAAATCAAATCTTTATTTGCCATATTTGCGCCTGTCGTTATCGAAGGCATTCGCCCATGAACAGAATTAAATCCATGCGAATTACTTAGAAAATATGTGGGCGTTTTTGAGGAACAACCAATGCCAGAAAGCTTTGCCAACTTATGAGGTTCTAGAGAAATTTCATAGCAAGCTTGCACGATAGCACCACTAATTGAATCATGTCCGCAACCTGCACACAAAGTTGATATTACTCCTCGATAATCTTTTTTTAGGTATCCAACTTTGTTTGATTTTAAAGATGGATGGTGAAATGCGGGTTTTATATATGACATTATTCTTTTTATTTTATGTAGTTGACTGTAAAAGTTTTTTTTTAAGATTCTTTTTAGGTCAGCTAAAGCAGACCACCACGTGTTAGGTGCTTACTGCTAATTTTTCTTTGATTCCAGATTGAATTGCGTTTGCGGTTATTGGCATACCATCGTAGTTGACTACTGAAATTAATCGTGATGGATTGATCTCCAATTCATTAATCAAAAGAGTTCGGAATTGTGCATCTCGATTTTGTTCGACCACAATTATTTGCTCATGCTCTTCAATGAATTTCTCGACTTGTTGGTGAAATGGAAATGCTCGAACTCGAATCGAATCAATCATAAAATCTTCCTCCTCAAATCGTTCCATCGCTTCAACTGCTGCATAAGTGGTCGTTCCAAAAAACAACAAACCAACATTGCTTCTATTTTCTTTTTGATAAAATTCAGGTTCAGGAACTAGCGTTTTAGCCGTTTCCCATTTTTGTGCCAAGCGATCGACGTTTCGTAAATACACTTCGCCTGACTCACTATATTTTGCATATTCATCATGAGAAGTTCCACGTGTAAAAAAAGAACCTTTCGTCGGATGTGTTCCTGGAATTGTTCGATAAGGAATCGCATCACCATCCACATCAAGGTATCGACCAAAGTCTTCTTTCATTTCTTCCAAATCTTCTGCGCTCAACACTTTTCCCAAATCATATTTTTTATCATCATCCCAAGCCAATGGTGGAGACATATGATTGTTCATTCCCAAATCTAAATCAGAAATTAACATGATCAATGTTTGTAATCGATCAGCTAAGTCAAATGCTTTTATGGTAAATTCAAAACACTCGGCTGGCGAACTTGGAAATAACAAAACATGTTTGGTATCTCCATGTGAAGCATAGGCCGAAGAAATCAAATCAGCTTGTTGCGTTCGAGTTGGCATCCCTGTCGATGGACCACCACGTTGTACATTAATCAACACAACTGGAATTTCGGCAAAGTAAGAAAGACCAATAAACTCATTCATCAAAGAAACGCCTGGGCCACTTGTTGCCGTAAATGCTCGTGCTCCATTCCAAGTTGCTCCGATAACCATTCCGATTGCAGCTAACTCATCTTCCGCTTGCACAAAGGCATATTTCTTTTTCCCATCTTCATCAATTCTTAGTTTTTTACAATAGGTCTCAAACGCCTTCGCAACTGAAGTCGATGGAGTAATTGGATACCAAGCCATGACCGTTGCGCCTGCATAAATTGCTCCCAATCCACAAGCTGTATTTCCATCTATCAAAATGGAATCCCCCACATTATCACATCGCTTGATTCGAATATTTAGAGGATATTCAAAGTGCTCTCTCACATAATTAACGCCTAATTCCAACGCTTGATAATTGGAAGGAATGATTTTAGGTTTAGCAGCAAATTGCTCAGCGATAACTTCTTTTAAAACCTCAATTTCCATATCAATTAAAGTTGCCACAGCTCCAACGTAAATCATATTTTTCAAAAGCTGTTGCAATCGTGGAACTGGATAATGTTCCATCGCTAACTTTATCATCGGAATGCCAATGTAATTGATATCCGCTCGAATAAATTCCTCATGTAGTTTTTTACTTGAGTCATAAACGAAGTAGCCGCCGGAGCGAACACTTTTAATATCTCCTTTTAAACTTTGAGGATTCACACCTACCAAAATATCAATTCCTGCACGACGACCCAAATGCCCTTTTTCGGAAATTCGAACTTCGTACCAAGTAGGTAAACCTTGAATATTGGAAGGAAAAATATTTTTAGGGGTAACTGGAATGCCCATCCTAAAAATTGATTTGGCAAACATCTCATTTGCGGAAGCAGACCCTGTTCCGTTCACATTGGCGAAACGGACGACAAGGTCATTTACTATGATTTCATTCTCCATTTTATTGATAGGCTTTGGTCACGTTATATAAATATTTCTTCATATCCCAAGCTGCTGTTGGACATCGTTCTGCGCAAAGTCCACAATGGAGACAAACATCTTCATCCTTGAGCATGACTCGTTGGGTCGGTAAAATTTCTGACACATATAAATCCTGAGATAAATTTTCGGCTGGTGCGCTGAGTCGAGTTCGTAGATCTTCCTCTTCGCCATTGTCGGTAAAAGTGATACAATCCGTAGGACAAATATCTACGCAAGCATCACACTCGATACAAAGGTTGGTAGTAAAAACAGTCTGCACATCACAATTCAAACATCGTTGCGCTTCCTTAAATCCTTCGATGTGATCGAAACCTAATTCAACTTCCATCTTTCGATCTTTCAGCGTAACTGATTTATCTGCATGCGCCACTTGGTATCGCAAGTCAGCAGCAATATCATTATCATAAGTCCATTCGTGAATTCCCATTTTTTGACTAACCAAATTTGTCATCGGGTCAGGTCGATCATGAATACTTTCTCCTTTGCAAAATAGATCAATCGAAACCGCCGCTTGATGTCCATGTGCAACTGCAGTAATTACATTTTCTGGACCAAACGCAGCATCACCTCCAAAGAAGACGTGAGACAAAGTTGACTGGAAAGTAGTTTTATCCAAAACTGGAATTTCCCATTTCCCAAACTCAATACCTAAATCTTTTTCGATCCATGGAAATGCATTGTCTTGACCAATCGCAATGATCACATCATCTGCTTCGATAAAAACATCAGGCTCGCCAGTTGGAATCAAAGACCGTTTTCCATTCTCATCATACTCCGCTTTTACTTTTCCAAAAGTGACTCCTTTGAGTTTTCCATTTTCAATGACAAATTCTTTTGGAGGCATGTTATTAAAAATAGCGATGTCTTCTAGTTCTGCATCTTTAATTTCCCAAGAAGAAGCTTTCATATCTTTTCGAGGAGAACGAACGACGACCGTTACTTCTTCTCCACCAATTCTTTTCGAAGTTCGACAACAATCCATCGCAGTATTTCCACCACCGAGGACAATTACTTTTTTCCCAACAGATTCTCTATGCTCAAAAGCTACGGCTGCCAAAAATTCAATTCCAATATGAATATTATCTTTGCCTGCTTCATGACCTGGTATTTTCAATAGACGACCTTTTGGAGCTCCTGTTCCAACAAAAACGGCATCATATTTTTTGTCCAAAATCCCTTTCATACTATCGACAAAAGTATTGAAATGAGTATGCACACCCATGTCAAGAATATAGTTGACTTCTTCATCCAACACTTGCTCCGGCAATCTAAAAGCAGGAATCTGAGTTCGCATCATTCCTCCGCCTTTGTTCCACTCATCATATAAATGTATCTCATAACCAAGCGGAGCTAAATCTCTCGCCACCGTCAACGAAGCAGGTCCACCACCAATCAAAGCTATTTTTTTACCATTCATTTCAAAAGGCCCTTGTGGCATGAGATGTTTGACTTCACCTTTATTATCAGCAGCCACTCGCTTGAGCCGACAGATTGCAACTGGCTCCTCCTCTACCCTTCCACGACGGCAAGCAGGTTCGCAAGGTCGATCACAAGTACGTCCTAATACGCCAGGAAAAACATTGGATTCCCAATTAATCATATACGCTTCCGTATACTTTTGGGCAGCAATCAATCGAATATATTCGGGGACAGGAGTATGGGCAGGACAGGCATATTGGCAATCAACCACCTTATGAAAATACTCTGGATCTTTGATATCGGTTGGTTTCACGTTTTATTTTTTCATTAAATAAAAAAATAAATATAACAAGATGAACGATTAATACAAAATAATTGATTGCTATTTGGTCTTTTAGCAAAATTTTCAATAAAAACAACTTGAGGTAATATTAGTTATTTGCTTGAACGGAAGGTTTCGAAAACGATATTAAATTCATTACCATCATCACCTTTATCTGGGATTAAAGTAAAATTATTTTTTTCTAATAATCTTTTGGATGATTCATTTTCTCGATGGGTGTAGGCTTCTATTTTTTCTAAATTCAATTCTTGAAAACCATATTTTACTACACATTTTAATGCTTCAGACATGATGCCTTTGCCATGAAATTGAGGATGCAAATCATAACCCACCTCGCCTATTTTTTGGTCTTTCGAAAAATTCCAAAGACAAATAGTTCCAATCATTTTCGGATCCTCTTTTAAAGTGATATTCCAATTGATGTTTTGCCCTTTTTGGATTCCATTCTCGATTCTTTCCATAAAATCTTCCGCGTCTTTTAAGTTTTTTGTCGGAGGTCGATTGATATATTTATTGACTGATTTGTCAGAACGTAAAAATAGGATTTCGTTCCCATCAGCTTTGGTCGCTTTTCGGAGAATTAATCGATCAGTTGTTAAAGTGGGAAAAGGGATGAAATTCATTTTTATTTATTTAAGTTACGTATCATATGAAGGAAACCACGAAGGTGTTGTGTTAAGTTAGTTAATTTAAATAGAATCCTTTTTTCAAAAACTATCAAAACCCCATTTTTATAAATTTTTCTAAACTTACAAAATCTTCATTTTCCAATTTTATAAAATATATTCCATTGGGAAGGTGACTGATATTAATAAAATCCAAATCCGTTTTCCCATCATTATTAAAATAAAAAACTTGTCCCAACTCATTGAAAATTGAAATAGAAAATTTAACAGGAGCAATGGTTTTCCATTTTAAGTTCAGCAGATCATTTGTTGGATTTGGAGAAATTTGAAAGAAGGAAGAATTAGTTTTTTGCAAAATAGCAGTACTCGAAACCAATCCACATGCTCCATTTAAAAAATCAGTTCCAAAATAATGTTTTTCAAAATACCTCCTCAACACTTGAGCAGTAGCTGCAGCAAAAATTGCTCGGTTCGCTTCTGTATCACGAACATCATCCCAATTGCATTCAATTTGAATTCCATCAATTACGCCGCCTAATTTTGAACCATGTCGCTCCGTATTATATCCACCATTAAAATAAGGTTCATTATCGGTGGGAAAAGAATCAGTTTGACTTGGTACAGCAAGAAACATTTCGTCTTGGTAAAATTCTCCAAAACTATCCTCCCCTCTCAACAATTGAGACAAGGTTAGATTATCCAAATTATTGTTGACTAAATTTCTGATACTCGCATCATCGACATAAACATCTAATGCAGCATCTGGCATCTGAAGTCTAGATTTCCAAATTCGATACCCCAATTCCAATCTTTGGATATCATGACCATGTCCATGCAAATCTAAATAAAGTCCTTTTCCAAAATTCTGCGTAACCGAATCTTTAGCTGCTTGAATAAAATCGTGGAATTCCGTCCATGCTTGTTCTGCCATCGGATCGCCATCCGCCGCATCTCCAATGTCTCGGTTAGCATCTAATTTCCTTCGATGCAAACGATTGATAATAATATAAGGATAGCAACCAAACTCCTCAAAAATAGCATCAGACATCTGACGAATTAATTCTTGGGTTCGGGAATCTCGGACATACACGCAACCAGTACAATTTCGATCTGGAATATCAGTTGGCTCTAGTCCTCCGCCATGCGGAGCTGAAATAATAATGGGTAAATTACCTGCCTTAAATTCGATGTATTCGTTTTCTCCAAAGTAAGTTTCACCGGGAGTATACGTTTGGGAAAAAACTGATAAGCTAAAAATGAAGAGTAGAAAAAAAAGGAGTAATTGATTTTTCATTATTATTTTTGAATCAAACTTACTCTTTTCTTTTTTCTAAAAAAAAAGTAGTTAAATTAAAATTTCAATATTTCGGCAAAACCCAAAAACTTATCTAACTTAGCATAAACCTAATTTCCTTAAAAAATGAAGATAACTTTCCGACCAATATTTGCATTACTACTTTGCACTTTACTTCCTATTTTTCTTTTTTCTCAAATCAAAACGGAGTACTTCGATGGGCCCTATATTTTTCATCAAAATGATAGTCTCCAAATCCAATGGGTCGAAGCTGGCATTGGTCATGATTCACTCATTGCAAAATCAGAAGCTACCGTTTTTGATCGCCCTGGTTTGCCTAAGGTTGATTTGCAAAATTTAGGTTTCGAAAAAGATTCCCAAGTGATATTTAATGATGTTGAAAAGATAATTGCCTTGAGTGACGTGCATGGTCAGTTTGGTATTTTAAAAAAATTGTTACTCGCCAACGAAGTCATTGATGAAAATAATCATTGGAAATTAGGAAAAGGTCATCTGGTAATTGTGGGTGATAATTTAGATCGAGGAGATCAGGTTTTAGAGATTTTATGGTTTTTATTTTATTTGCAAAAAGAAGCTGAAACTGCTGGAGGTAAAGTTCAAGTACTTTTGGGTAATCATGAAATCATGGTGCTCCAAGGTGACATCAGATATATCAACAAAAAATATTACTACACTTCAGCTATTTTTAAAAATCAGTATTATCATTTTTTTCGAAGAGGAAGTGTTTTGGGTGATTGGATTGCAAGTCATAAAGTCTTGACTTCGATCAATAAAAACTTGTTTGTTCATGGTGGAGTTTCAAAAGCCGTCTTGGATTTGGAATTATCGCTAGAAGAAATAAACAATACATTTGCAAAAAGATTGATCAGAGCAAAAGAGGAAGATATTTTGAAAGATTCTCTGCTCACTTTACTTTATACAACAGATGGACCAGTTTGGTATCGAGGTTATTTTAAGGAAGAAAACTTTAAAAAGAAAAATATCAAATCTATATTATCTCGCCTAGATCAAAAAAGGATTATTGTTGGCCATACTAGTCAGAATAAAATAACAGCTCTATTTGGAGGGAAAGTTATCGCGGTGGATTGCAGCATAAAAAAAGGATTGGATGGACAAGTTTTGATTCTGGAAAACAACAATGTTTCCATTGGAGATTTGGAAGGCAATAAGAAAAGTCTTTCAGGAATAAATTCTAAAAAACGAACGAGTTTATTCGATCATATTTATAATCTAGAAGGTGTTCCAAAATTGAGAATAGCAACCAATTTTAAAAATATAAAAAAGCATAGCATGAAGGAAAAATACCAAGACGGTCAACTAGTGGTAGCTGATCAATTTGGTAAAGATCCGATGACATTTAAAGGAAGAGTGCGGTCTCGAGGAAATATGCGAAAACAAGTTTGCAATATGCCTCCTGTGAAATTTGATTTAAAAAAATCTGGATTAAAGGCAAATGGGTTTATGAAAATTGATAAATTAAAATTCGTTTTTCCTTGCAAAGGAGGTAAGCATGCACAAGAATTATTGTACAAAGAATATTTCCTTTATGACTTATATACTTTCATTGATAAAAATTGTTTGCGAGCAAAATTAGTCGATATCAATATATGCGAAAATGGAAAAGATAAATATCAGCTGATTGGATTTGTCATCGAAGATGAGGTAGAATATGAAAGAAGAAATGAAGCAAAAGTAATTACTAAAGGCAGAGTTGGTGCTTCGCATTTGGATCGAGAATTATTTTTAAAAATGGAATTTTTCCAATATATGATTGCCAATACAGATTGGTCTTTGGCGAATAAACATAATTTGGAATTGGTCAAAATTCCTTCACACGATAAGGTTATTGCACTTCCTTATGACTTTGATTATTCAGGATTTGTAGGACAACATTATGCCGTTCCACATGAATCACTTCCGATCAAAGATGTGAACGAACGGTATTTTTTTTCTTACAAAATTACGGAAGAAGAGTTCTATCAGACTGTAGAATACTACCTTTCGATTGAGGAAGATATTTATCGGATCTGTGACGAGGCAATATACATGAGTAAAAAAACGATCAAATATAATAAGGCTTATCTCAAAGATTTTTTTGACCTATTGAGGAACCCAAAACGGCTTAAACCTAAGATGGTAAAGGATTGATTTGGAGTATTTTGAAGATCATTAATTGGAGTTATTAGATGCTCCCGTTGTTCTACTTTTTTTCCTCAATGTCGATTCTAAAAAAGTCGTGCTAACTAGAATCTAAAAAATAGGGAAGCCTGGAATTTCACTTTGATACGTAACCTAAGTCTTTAAAATTTATTTTTAAAACTCTCCAAAGTCATCTCCCATCGATTGACTTCCAATTGAAATGTCCAACCTGCTGGAACAGTTGTATGTTTTTTAATAAACTTAAAACCAATTTTCTCCAACGTTTTATTCGGACCAGGATTCATAGCAGCAGGTTCGCAGAATAGCGTTTGCAATTTTAGTTTTTTAAAAAAATGGGGAATTGATTGTCGAACCATTTCCGTTCCCATTCCTTTTTGATGGATTTTTGATTCCCAAATATGAAGATGCATAAAAGCCTCTTTTCCAAAAATTAAATTATTCACATAACAATGACCAATTGGTTTTTCATCCATCATCGCAATCAAGACAAAGGCGGCTTTTTCCTCATTGGATAATTCTAATTGTTTTTCTAATCGGCCTCCTAGATTTTTTAATGGCTCAATATTATTCACATCAATTCCCATTGCCAGAAGATCTTCGGTGGTAGAATTATCCCAATACCCGACGATATATTGAATATCCTTTTGTTGAGCCTCTCGAACAGTAATTTTTGATGACATTTCTTTTTTTTAGACTTTGAAAATCAATTTAAATTTTCATATTTCAATGGCAACGATATCAAATTAAGGGCGTATTTCATTTTGTCACATTTAGTCATAACTGCAAATTGAATGTTATAAATGATTTTAGGTGCTCTAATATATTTGTAGAGAATGGTGTCACCACTTGAGTTCAATATAATTTAAAATATTGTTTAAGGTTTTTCCACTTTTAAGTCAAAACTTTTTCTCCAAAATTTCAATCCTAATTGTTGATTATGCCTCCCTTTTGCACCTCGAATTCCATGTCGGTTTCCAGGGTAAATCATCAACTCAAACTCCATTCCTTCATCTTGCAACTTACTAATCAACTGCATGGAATTTTGCATATGTACATTATCATCAATCGCTCCATGTGTAATTAAAAGCTTTCCTTTCAATTTACTAGCATGAGTCAAAACCGAACCATAATCATAACCTTCTTTGTTGTTTTTGGGTTCGTCCATATATCTTTCGGTATAGACATTGTCGTATAATCTCCAGTCAGTTACAGAAAGTGCAGCTATCCCACAATTAAAATAATCAGCTCCTAAAGTCAAAGCCATTCCTGCCATATACCCACCATAACTACTTCCTTGGATTCCAATTTTATCTCCATCTACAAATGATTTTTCTTCTAGCCATTTGACCGCTTCGATGTAATCATGAATTTCCCATTCCCCTAAACTTCGATGTAAATAATCCAATCCTTTTTTTCCAAATTTCCCTGAACCTCGATGATCTACGGTGAATCGAATAACGCCTTCTTCATAGATTGGATTCCATGTATAATTTCTAAAACGATTATAAACTCCCCCTGCATCTGGGCCTCCATAAATATCAAAAATAACTGGATACTTTTTGTTTTTATCAAAGTTAGGAGGCAACACCCAATACGCTGGAAGATCAAATCCATCGGTGGAAGGAACCGTAAAAAATTCTACCGTAAATCCTTTTTCTTGATTGATATCCTTGGTTGATTTTCCTATTTCTTTTATTTCTTTTCCATTGGTATTGAATAATCGCATCTCTCCTGGATTATTAAAACTGGAGAATTGATCCATAAAATAATCACCACTCGGAGAAACTGTCGTTCGATGCCACCCTGCTTTTTTGGTTAATTGCTTTTGATTTTTTCCATTCATATTGACCGCAAAAAGATGCATCTCTACAGAATTTTCACCCGTAGCATTATAATAAACTTTTTGGTTCCCTTCATCTATTTTTGAAATGCTGTTGGTTCTAAAATTGTTTTTGGTAATTTGATTAACCAACTTTCCTTTCCAATTATAATGATATAAATTAAACCAGCCATCCCGATTACTTCGCACTATAATCCCATCACTTTTTTCCAAAAAATAAATATCATTAAACCAATCGATCCACGTCTTTTGTTGCTCTTCGTAGACCTTTTGGATATTGCCATTTACCAAATCCATTTTATACATTTCCAAAATATCTTGGTCTCGACTCAGTTGTTGAAAAAGTAATCGATCACCATCCGGCGACCATTGAATCATAGCTAAATATTCTAAATCTTTATTTTTTTTCGCCCATGTAATTGTATTGTTATTTAAATTATAAACACCCAATTCAACTATAGGATTTGGGTCACCTGACTTTGGATAACTAGTCATTTCTAAATATCCATGAGACATATCTTCTCCTTCATGATGGTAAATCGGAAAATTAGGCACATCAGTATCATCGAAGTGCATAAAAGCAATTTGTTCGCTATTTGGTGACCAATAAAATGCTCGATAATTAGAACCTCTCCCTAAGATTTCTTCGTAGTAAACCCACGATGCCCAACCATTATAAATGAGATCGGAACCATCAGTTGTCAATTGTTTTTCTAACCCAGTTTCTAATTCAATGACAAACAAATTATGATTACGGGTAAATGCCACTCTTTTCCCATCAGGAGAAAACCGAGGATTGTTTTCCTTGCTTAGGTTAGCAGTCAATTGCCGCATTTTTTTATCCGTTTTGGAAAAAAAATAGAGGTTATTATCTTGAGAAAAAACGATGGAAGTTTTGTCAGATGAAATATGACTTCCTCTCCTTGGAGCAGAAAATCCTTCGGGCATCATACTAGTAAATGAAACAGCAGGAGCCACATCATAATTTGCTTCCTTTCCGCTTTTAGCATTGGCTTTGATTTGAGATGATTCGCCTTTCTCATTCTTTTTCTCTAGGATATAATTTTCATTATCCACCCATCCATTAAACCTAGGAAGAGTTGATTGTGAAAACAAAGAAAAGGCAATTAGAGAGAAGGCTACAATCAAGATATTCTTTTTCATATTTGGATTTTATTCATTAAAATTTCGTTGTGAAACTACAATTTAATTTATAGAAAATAGGTCAACTAGGCAACCATAATGTTATGGTGTCATTTTTGCCACAAAATATTAATAATTAAAGATTCCCCCACCCTAATAACTAACTAAATCGCTACCTAAATGAAATCAATTCTGCTCATTTTAATTAATTTATTATTTCTATTTCCAAGCATTTCTAGTGCTCAAACTCATGAAAGAGCCATTGCAATTTTAGATCTTTCTGTTAAAAATAATGAGTCCAATAACGCTCGACTTTTCTCCGTAGAGCACATGGCTAAAGTAACAGGAATTCCATTTATCATAACGCAAGATGTTGAAGTCGCTAAAAATTATGCAATGATTTTGAGTAGCTCACTTTTTGCATCTACTACCTTTTCCTCGGATGAAAAAACAGTATTAATTGATTATGTTCAAAATGGAGGAGTACTCGTTGCTCCAAGAATTCAGGATGAAGATTTTTATGCTGTATTTGGAATTGATGGGTACGAGGGGGATAATGCTCGCTTTGAAGTTCGCTGGGATTCGACCTTGGCAGATGCTTCATTAAAGTATATTAATGAGCCAGAAGAGCGAGTTATTTCTTTGGGAAGAAATACCTATTCTTCGATTTATAAAACGTTAGGCTACTCTACTACCTTTGCCAATACACTCGCAACATATGAAGATGGAAGTTCAGCTGTCATCAAAAATTCTTATGGAAATGGAGCAGCCGTTTCGGTTGGATTTTCGTGGAAAGAAGTCATCTTACGGAATCAAATTAATCGAGATTATGAAGCGCAAAGAATTACTTCTAATGGATTTGAGCCAACATCAGATGTATTATTTCTATTTGTAAGAGCATTGTTTTTAGAACATCTACCACATACCGTTTGGAAAAATACAAGCCCAGGAAGATCGATTTCTACATTGATGATTACCCATGATATTGATAGTGCGACAGGTATGGATACCTTGGAAGTTTTTGTAGATTATGAAAAAAATAATGGCATCGAAGCTACTTATAATATTACTGTCCGATATTTTGACGATAATTTAATGTCTGATTTTTATACTGACAGACAATCCATCTTAGACTATATTCAAGCTGGTGGTCATAACTTTGGCTCACATTCCGTAGGACATTTTTTTGATTTTGGAGATGATGATATTTTTCCAATTGGAACTATAGGCAATACAAAAGACTCTTATAATCCTTCCAACGATGGAGATATTACTTTAGGTGGAACTGTTTATGGAGAATTGGAAGTATCAAAAAATGTACTGGAAGCAGATATTCCAAATCAAACTATCAGAACATTTAGAGCAGGTCATTTGGCTTTTCATAAATATTTAGTGGATATCTTAGATGAATTAAATTATGATTATAATTCTAGTTTTTCTGCCAATGATGTGCTCACTAATTTTCCTTATCAAAATAAAATGGGGAGAAGTTTTAGTGGAGCTATTTCAAATGTTTATGAAATTCCGGTTACCATATCTGATGTTTTTCATTCCAATCCGATTTCTATTTTTAATCATTTCGACAAGGCCAATACTTGGTTGGAGGTCACTAGAAAAAATCATGCGAATGGAGCACCAACCGTATTGTTAATTCATCCGAATCGAAACTATAAATTGGAAGGCATGTCTTATTATTTAGATGAATTACCGAATGATGTTAACATTATGGAATTTGAAAAATATGGAGACTTTTGGAGAGCAAGAGAAGACTTTATTTTTAATTCAGAATTGAATGGAAATGAAATGACGATTACCATTCCTGATTCAGTTGACTTGACCAACGACATTAGTTTTATCGTAGCTGATGGACAGTCGTTGTCTGAAATTTCTATCGTCAATGAATTAGGAGTTGCTTTAAATTTTTCCCAAGAAGCTTGGGAAGGAAATGATGTGATTGTCTATTTTGGAGACTTTGTCAACTCAACTAATTTTGTAAAAAAGGAGGAGCAGAATTTATTAAAAGTATTTCCAAATCCAGTCAAGAAAAATTTAAATATTGAATTTGAGGTTCCTGAAGCAGGGCATTTCCAAATTGACTTAGTCGATATGAATGGAAAAAAAGTAGCTAATTTGTTGAATGATTCTCTTCCTCATGGAAAACATCAATTACAAAAAACATTTTCTGTAACTGAATTTTCGAAAGGAGTTTACTTTGTGGTGATGCAAAATGAGAGTGGAATAATTGGGAGAACGAAGGTGGTGGTGATGTAAGAAAAGATACAAAATAAAAATAAGCAAAGAGCTTCCAGATTTTAAAAACCTGGAAGCTCTTTGTTTTACAGAAATACTTCTACGCTTCACAACTTGAACAAGTCACGATATTCGAAATAAATTCTTTTGAAACACTTTGGCTTCGTTGGTAGTACAAAGTTTTTACGCCTAATTTCCATGCTTCAATCATTAATTTATTGACTTCTTTGACCGCAAGATTAGAAGGAATATTTAAATTCAAACTTTGCGCCTGATCAATATACTTTTGACGAATAGCAGCCTGTTGAATTATTTCCAATTGGCTAATTTCTTTAAACGTTCTAAAAACAGATTTCTCTTCAGCAGTCAGTTCTTCCAAGTGTTGCACACTTCCATGATTAAGCATAATACTTCTCCAAATATCCTCAGAATCCAATCCTCTCTCAACCAATAATTCTTTAAGGTATTTATTCTTTCTCATGAAGTTTCCTTTCGCCAAACCAGCTTTATAATAGTTACTACTAAATGGCTCAATTCCAGGAGAAGCTTGTCCAAGAATTGCTGAAGAAGAAGTGGTCGGTGCTATCGCTAGCAACGTCGTATTTCTTCTTCCATATCCTTCCAACACTTCTGGTTCACCATAAATCTCCGCCAATTCTGCACTTGCTTCGTAAGCCTTGTCATGGATATTTTTAAAGATTTGATTGTTCAATCCTTTTGCTTGCAAACTTTCAAATGGAATCATATTTTTTTGCAAGTAAGAATGCCAGCCCATTGCTCCTAATCCTAACGCTCGATGTCTTTTTGCAAACCGATTGGCAGATCCTAAATAATAATCCCCTTCTGTTTTCGCAATGAATTCTTGCAATACCGCATCCAAAAAATAGACTGCTGTTTTCACCGCATCAGTATCTTTCCATTCATCGTATAATTCCAAATTCATCGAAGACAAACAACAAATAAATGATTCCTCCCGAGTCGATGGCAAGGCAATTTCTGAACATAAATTGCTTGACCGAATCGTCATTTTTTTGTCTTTATAAACTTGAGGTTTATTTCGATTAACATTGTCTGTATAGAAAATATAAGGCAACCCTTTTTGTTGACGACTCTCCAAAACCTTTGCCCAAATTTCTCTTTTATCCATGTCGCCATCAATCATTTCTTGCATCCAATAATCAGACACACAAACTCCATTGAATAGATTTTGAATTGGACTTCCAATACTTTTGATTTCTAAAAATTCCTTAATATCAGAATGATCAATATCTAGATACGCAGCAAATGCTCCTCTTCGAACACCACCTTGTGATATCGTATCCATAGCCGTATCAAACAATTTCATAAAACTAACAGCACCACTACTTTTGCCATTATCGGTCACCGCACTTCCTCTTTCCCGCAACTCCCCAAAGTAACCTGACGTTCCGCCACCAATTTTAGTTTGCATAATTACTTCACCTAACTTGTGCGTAATTCCTTCAATCTGATCTGGTACATAAACATTAAAACAAGAAATCGGCAAACCTCTTTCTGTTCCCATATTTGCCCAAATTGGAGAACTCAAACTCATCCAACCATTTTCGATTAATTCAATAAATGATTCTTTTAATTCTGGTTTGAATAATCTTTTAGCAGCTGCCGTTGCCACTCTTTCGATCGCCGTTTTTACCGTTTCTCCTTTTAATAAATATCCTCGATTGAGTATTTGTTGGCTTTCATCATTCAGCCACCAAAGTCTATTAGTAGTTTGTTTTTCTTCTAAAGTAGTTAGTGTATTTTGAGTCATTCTATAATTTTTAAAAGATTAGTTTATTAATTAGATTATTGAGGTTGGTTTTCGATTTTCATCAATCGCAACAAAAGTGAATAAGCCTTCTATCGCTTTCCGTCTCCCCTCTTCGTACATTTCTTCTTTGAAAATTTGAACTTGAACTTCTAAACTGGTATTACCTATTTTGATTACTCTTCCAACTAACTCAATGATCGTGTCAGCAGGAATCGATTCATTAAAATCTATCTTACTAGAAGAAACGGTCACTACTTTTTTTCTACAAAAACGAGTAGCTGTGATGAATGCAACTTCATCCATTAATTGCATCGCTGTTCCTCCAAACAAGGTGTCATAATGATTAGTCGTATTAGGAAAAACCACTTTAAAAATCCTTGTCTCTGATTGATTTATTTTTTCTTCAAATTCCTTCATATGATTTTTATAACAATATTTTTACAAAAATTAAAACAAGTCTGCAGCGGTGATACTTTTATCATGCTTCGTATATTCAACTGGTCGTTTTGCAAAAAAGTCATCTAAGCTATTCGCAAATATTTCTTCTTCAAACCAACTCATCGGTTGATAGCTAGATTCAGAAACAAAAAAGACTTTTTCCAAACCAATTTGCTCCATGCTTTCATCCGCTCGGAATTTCATAAAATTGAGTAAATCTTTTTTAGATATATTTTCAATTTCACCGCCTTCAAAAATCCAATCTAAAATTTCAGATTCTACTTCGATAGATTCTGCCACGATATTTCTGATTTCGTCTTTAGTAGCTTGATCAAAGAAATCTGGAAATTCTTCTTTAATTTTATTGACAATAAAAATTCCAGCGTTGGCGTGAATTTGTTCATCAACAGAAGTCCATGCGATAATGTTGCTGACATTTTTCATCACCCCCTTAAAGCGGTTAAAGGAAAGTACAATCGCAAATTGGCTGAACAACGAAACGTTTTCAATCAAAATAGAAAACAGAATCAAAGAGAAAACATACTTTCTTTTATCATCTGATTTAGTGTGCGCTAAGGCTTTGGAAAGGTAATCTACTCGCTTTCGAATGACCGGTACTTCAATCAATTTTTCAAACTCACCATTATAACCCAACACTTCCAACAATCGAGAGTACGCCTCTGAATGACGGAATTCACATTCTGCAAAAGTGCTGCCCAATCCATTAAATTCTGGCTTAGGTAAATGAGTATATAGATCTCCCCAAAATGATTTTACTGCCACTTCAATTTGAGCAATGGCCAATAAACTTTTTTTGATCACCTCTTTTTCATTAGGATCTAAATGAGAATGAAAATCCTGCACATCAGCGGTAAAATCAACTTCGGAATGAACCCAAAAGGATTTATTGATAGCGTCTGTAAAATCTAAAATTTCAGGATACTCGAATGGTTTGTAATTAATTCTTTTTTCAAAAATATTCATAATGCTATTAAATTGTGGATGAAGAAAAAACATTCTTTGACAATTTTATGGTCAAGTTAAAATTGAAATCAAAAACGACCAACGAGAGTGTTGATTTCAATTTTGGCTTGACTTTCAAACATGAATTTTGTCAAAGAATCAATAATTATGATAGCATAAAAGCAAAATGAGTCGCGGGTGAGTTCTGGGTAGGACGTAGGATTCCTAACCTCTAAGAATGCACTTCTTGGACGATTACTTTTAATGCGAAAGTAAATGTCGGACGAGTAAGAAAGGTAATCTGGCTTGCGAATAATATCGCTTACAGTTGCGCGACAGCTCGTGATTTTCACACGATTCCCCTTAAGTCTTTATCAAAAATAAAATTGATAACATCTTATCGTCTTTCGATTTGGTGGGCAAATATAAAAGGAAACCTTAGTGAGAAACAAATATCAGTTCATTTTTTTCTCCACACTATGTTGGTAAATAATTTACCTTAATTTAAACTTATTTTAATGTTGGGAAAATGGGCTAAAAAACAAATTTTAATCTAGCAATTTCGAGAGTGCATCTGGCAATTCTTCTTTGGAAGAAAATTCTAAATTTAAATCGAGTTGCATATTTTCTTCGATAATTATTTCTTGTGCTGCATAAAAAATAGAATCATCTTGGAAAGAGATGGCGGTGACGATGGCTTTTTCGCCAATCGGTAATTTTGAATATCGTCCACTTGAAGTAAATGCATATTTCCCCTCTTCATTTTTCGAAGCAGAAAGTCGAGCATTCATTTTTGGAAAAATTAAAGAGAAATCGATAAAGTTTAAATCTATTTTGGAGGAATTCGAGGCTAGGATTTTGGCTTCTTTTGCTTCGGGGGAATCGTAGAATCGGTCGCAGTTGATCCAGCCTAGTTTTTTTGCGGAGAAGGAAGTGGTTTCATAATATTCGGTAAGTTTTTTTCTATCTTCAATTCTTTGTTTTGCTTGAGCTTCTCTTTCTTCCATTATTTTTTTTCTCCTTTCTAATTTTTCAATTATAGAATTCCGTTTAAAATTAAATGTTAGAATTTCATTTACTTCATTTGAAGTTAGTCCCCTCTCTTCTAATTTTTGGGAAATATTCTTTGAAGTTAGATCTACTCCATGATCATTGATGAATTTTACTCTTCCTTTTTCAGTAAAGGAGAAGTAATCTAAAATGGAAAGAAAATTTTCTTTAGAGTAATCATCCAATTCTCCATTACAATAAATCCAAGGAAAGTGATAATCTCCATTCTTCTGTTCTTTAATGTCTTTTGAAAATTGAATTAATGCCTCCTCATTTTCAACAAGATATTGAACATATTTTTGTCTAGCCAACTTATCTAATTCTTCAATTGGTTTATCAAGGTTTTCAAAGTAGGTTTTCCATAAAGAAAGATTAAATTTTCGTTCTTTCCATTTCATATCACCCATGTAATATTCTTTTGCTTCGAGAATACTCATATTATAAGTCATCATAAATAGAACCTGTAACCTATTTTGAAATGCTTCTGTTGCAATTAATGTTTTCTCATACTTTTCATTTTCTAATGAAATATTATTCTCCTCGAAATAACTTTGAAAAGAAAATCCACCTTCTAAGTAATAAAGTAATCTAAAATTCCCCTCGGGATATAACAACTCCAACGGAACCGGAATCAAATAATCCTCCTCCATCATCGAACTATCCACTTCCCAATTTTGACCATCACCAGTAAACATTTGAAAACCTTCCATATTTTTTTCCATCGTCGGCATCGAAACCGTCAACTCTTTTCCCTCCTGCAACTCAACTGCTTGCCCACCCGCGCTCGCATCAATATTTATCATCCCATTCGAAATTAAAAGCTGTCCATTCGATTGCGTCACTAATCCTGAAGTAATAAAATCTTCTAAGGAAAATGCTTCGATTATTTTTACTTCAACTTTTCCTTTGATTGGATTTCCATTGGCATCGACAAAAGAATTTTCGGGAACAAAAATTTCCGTTCCTTTGGCAGCTTTGATTTTATTCGGCTGATTATTAGAAATAGAAAATTCTTGAACCTCAGGTCGAAGATCTTGATAAACTTCATCGAGTGGAGTTGATTTAAAAGTAACTCGTTCGGGAATAGAATCATTTTGACAAGCAAAAAAAGTAAAGAGAAAGAAAATAAAAAAGTACGTGTATTTCATGTTATAATTTTTTTTGTTTTTATATTTTGTATGCATTAAAAATACAACACACACCTTTTACACTTTAATAAATTCGACGAATCACACTTATTTAGAATCGTTAAATAATAAATCCAATTTAAATCTATCTGATTTTAGACCTTCCTTTAATTTTATCCCAATTTCTTTCCTTTACAAAAATTATTTAATTAATTTGGACGTTGTCAAATAAAACGAAATAATATTTCATAAAAAAGAATCAACTATTAGCTTTTCTTTTTTTTAAATACCAAACCAAAATTATGATAATTGGAGTCCTCAAAGAACCCGATTTTGAAAATCGGGTCGCAATCATTCCTGAAAATGTGAGTGCCATTTTAAAACTCAACGTCAAGGAAATTTTAATTCAACAGTCAGCAGGTGAAAGCGCATTTTTTTCAGACGAAGATTTTAAAGAAAAAGGGGCAACCATTGCTTCCGTCGAAGATGTACTAAGTAAATCAAATGTCCTACTTTCCATCCATCCTCCATCCAACGAAATTTTATCCAACCTTTCCAAAAACCAAGTGCTCATCGGTCAATTCAATCCGCTGAGTAATAAAGATTTGGTGAGTAAATTATTGGAATTGGGTTTGACTAGTTTTAGTCTTGATGCCATTCCTCGAACGACTCGTGCGCAAGCGATGGATGTTTTGTCGAGCATGGCAACAGCAGCTGGTTATCAAGCTGTCTTGAAAGCTGCCGTAAAATTGCCTCAATTTTTCCCCATGTTTATGACTGCCGCTGGAACGATCAAACCTGCTAAGGTTTTGATTCTCGGTGCAGGAGTTGCTGGACTTCAAGCAATCTCGGTAGCTCGAAAATTAGGAGCAGTCGTAGAAGCATTTGATGTACGATTGGCTGCGAAGGAAGAGGTGTTGAGTTTGGGTGCAAGGTTTGTGGAAGTCGAAGGTGCAACTGACGACAAAGGTGCTGGTGGCTATGCCGTCGAACAAACGGAAGAGTACAAACAAAAACAGGCGGCACTTATTCAACAACATGCAAAAGGTGCCGATGTGATTATATGTACTGCACAGATTCCAGGTCGAAAAGCTCCTCTCCTAGTCACCCAAGATACTTTGGAAAATATGAAAAAAGGATCTGTCGTGGTTGACTTAGCTGCTTCGACTGGAGGCAATTGCGCGATGACTGAAAATAACAAAACGATCAATCATCATGGCATCACCATTATAGGTGATTCAAATTTGGCTTCCAGTATCCCTTCCGATGCAAGTAAAATGTTTGGAAAAAACATGACTAACTTTTTAGCCTTGATTGTCAAAGAGGGAGAATTGAATTTGAATTTTGAAGATGACTTGGTGGAAGGGACTTGCATTTCGCATGAAGGTGCGGTAAAAAATGAACGAGTGAAAAAGGCGATGGGTTAATGGTTAATGGAAATAATGAAACTTTATGAATGAGATTTTAGATTATGAGGAAAATGAAATTACTACTAATTATAGAAAGTGGGCATTTCGATTTTTCATCTATCTAGTTTTATTATCAGGATTAGGGATTTATTTAATTCCAAGTAAAATAAACGCCTCGGAAACCGTATTTTTTTCACAAAAATTATTGATCCTTGGATGGGTTGTAAAAATATTTCTTTGCATTGGAATTTTCTTTATGATTATGATGATTAGAAATAACGAGACAAGAGATTATAAATATTGGATTTCCTTAATCGGCATTTCTCTATTTTTTCTAGCAAGTATTGCCTCCTCCTTTTTTTAGAAAAATAACAAAATACACATATCTATTATGGAAGAATTAATCAATTTTTTTATCACCAACAAAGAATTTATCTACGTCATAATTCTATCCATCTTTTTGGGTGTTGAAGTGATTTCAAATGTACCTGCGATTTTGCATACACCATTAATGTCAGGTGCCAATGCGATTCACGGAGTCGTCATCATTGGAGCAATCATCGTGATGGGGCATGCTTCGCCAGATAATATTTTAGCAATTGGGTTAGGATTTGTTGCGGTCGTTTTAGGAACGCTGAATGTCGTCGGCGGATTTGTGGTCACCAATCGAATGTTGGAAATGTTTAAAAAGAAGAAGTGAGTTTTTTTAATGGTGAATGGAGAATTCACAGATCTCAACTTTCATCATTCCTAAATCATCACTTTTAATCAAAACAAAAAAAGAAAAATGTCAAACTTTATACTCGAAATATCATACCTCCTCGGTTCCATCTCATTTATTCTTGGACTGAAAATGTTGAGTCATCCGGAGACTGCTCGTAAGGGAAATCTTTTGGCAGCAGCAGGAATGGCCATCGCCATCTTAGCTACTATTTTTTTCCATAAAAATGAAGCAGGCGAACCTATTGGAAATTTAATCTGGATTTTTGCAGCTATTGGCTTGGGAACTGTCGTCGGATACATGATGGCGATGAAAGTCAAAATGACCGCCATGCCTCAAATGGTTTCTCTTTTCAATGGAATGGGGGGAGCCTGTGCCGCTATTATTTCTATCGTCGAATATACTTCTCACCCTAGTCATGATATTGGATTTTTAGCCATCGCATTTTTAGGATTGATGATTGGTAGTGTTTCATTTAGTGGTAGTATGGTGGCTTATGGAAAATTAGATGGTAAAATTAATGACTGGCGATCCAATGCTATTCGAATGTTTAATAATGTTTTGCTGCTTGGAATTTTAGCTTTGATAGGTGTGGGAATTTGGTCGCCTGAGATGATTGGCGAACCGATTATTTGGATTCTTTTGGTCGTTTCTTTGATCTATGGTGTGTTATTCGTGATGCCGATTGGAGGTGCAGATATGCCTGTGGTGATTTCATTGTTGAATTCATTTACTGGTGTGGCTGCTGCGCTTGGAGGATTTTTATATGACAATGCGGTGATGTTGACAGGAGGAATTTTAGTAGGTTCGGCAGGAACGATTTTGACAGTTTTGATGTGTCGAGCAATGAACCGACCTTTGTGGAATGTGATTTTTGGATCGTTCGGAGGAGGTGGTGCAGCAGCTGGAGGTGAAGATGGAGAGCAAGTTGTCAAAACTATTTCAGTTACCGATGCAGCGATACTATGTGCTTATGCGAAACGTGTGGCGATCGTTCCAGGTTATGGTTTGGCAGTAGCCCAAGCGCAACATACTTGCCATGATTTTGAAAGAATGTTGGGTGAAAAAGGTGTGGAAGTAACTTACGCCATTCATCCAGTTGCAGGTCGAATGCCTGGACATATGAATGTACTTTTGGCAGAAGCCGATGTGCCTTACCCAAAATTATTGGAAATGGAAGAAGTGAATCCTCAGATGCCAAGTACTGATGTGGTCATCGTCGTCGGTGCAAATGATGTAGTTAATCCTGCTGCGGAAAATGATCCTTCGAGTCCGATTTATGGAATGCCCATTATCCAAGTCGACAAAGCGCATAATGTAATCGTGATGAAAAGAAGTATGGGAAAAGGTTATGCTGGAATTGCGAACTCTTTGTTTTTTAAAGATAAAACTCGAATGCTTTTTGGGGATGCGAAAGATACGTTGGGACAATTGGTGAGTGAGTTGAAACAGATGTGATTTCATTAATTTCTTCTTCCAAAATTTATGTCCACAAAAGTGATTCTTTTTAGACGCTGACTTTTTATGATTTTTTTATGTTTGCCTCCATTTATTTATGATTTTTTGCTTGCAAAAAAAAGACATAGATAAGTCATAAAAAATCAGCGCCTAAAAAAAGAAAAACGCTATCAATCTAACTAGTTGATGGCGCTTTTTTTTTCAGAAAAATGACAAATTATAGTCACTCATTTTGAAAAAGGAAAACTATCTTTATTAAAAAAATAGCTATGTATAAGTTATTACTTCTTCTACCCCTTCTTTGGTTTTCTATCATTTCAAATGCACAAGTATTTGAAAAAACGTATCATGATACTCCGATGGTCTTCGGCGAAGTCGTTGCGCCAATTGGCAATGGAGAAATTTTAGTCGGCACTCAATCAGGACAGTTTTTAGGTTGGGGAAGTTTCTCTCCTACTCTCTTCAAATTAAATAACTCAGGGGAGAAAATTTGGACAAACAATTTAAATTCAGCTGGTGATTTTGGAGACATGAAAATGGTTCGAGACATTAAAGTAATTAACGAAAACGAATATCTCATCTTATTAACCTTTGAAGGTTGTGACTATGGCGGCTGGAATAAATTACTCAAAATAGATGGAAGCGGTAATCAAATTTGGAGTGTAATCGAAATCGGAAGCAGCTTCGATAAACCCCAACTGACTCTTTTAGAAAATGGAAATATCGTAGTCACCTCTGGTCTTGCTATTTATTTAATTTCAGCAGAAGGCCTGCTTTTGCAAAGTGAAACTATGCCACAGAAAGCCAATGATGTAGTTGAGTTCTCAGATACAAGTATTGTCGTGGCTGGAGAATTAGGTTATGCTCATGTTGAATTAAACCAAGATCCATTTGTATATTCTTATTTTATTGACAATATAAATTATCATCAAATAAAAAAAATAGCATCTGGTGAGTTATTGATTTTGCAAGATAAAGGTGTCTGGAAGTTAGATCAAAATTTGGATAAGCAAGACAGTCTACAATTTGATTCACAAAGACAATTCCTAACGTTTGATTTGGATGAAAATAACTTTTATTTATTTGGGAAATCTCAAGAAGATAGTCTTCTGGTTCGTGCCATGAATTTTGATTTTGAGTGGCAAGACGATTTTATTTTAGGTGGAGAAAATATGATTCCTAGAGATCTCAAAGTAGACAATGAAAATCTAATTATGACAGCCGTCAATCAAGATGGTTACATTAGTAATTACACTTTAAATGACTATGATTATTCAATTAACACAGGTCCTTTCGGAGTAGGAAATAGTTCGCTTTGGGTAAAGTCATTTCCGAAAAGCACTCTTCCTCCCAAAGAGCATTTCGACATTGGAGTTATCAATGTCCAAACTGGATTAGTAGAAGTTATTGATTCACTTGACTGTGGTTTTGCAGAAGCAGAAGCTTCTTTTAATTTTTACGATGTCAAAATTACGGTCAAAAATTTTGGAACTGAAACGGTTTCTAATTTTAAACTCAACGGGTTATTTGAACTTTGTCCGTTCATTTGTTCCAGTTGGATT
Source organism: Saprospiraceae bacterium (assembly GCA_045104975.1). Taxonomy (GTDB): domain Bacteria; phylum Bacteroidota; class Bacteroidia; order Chitinophagales; family Saprospiraceae; genus CAJQQY01. The sequence goes on along the minus strand of JBGCCY010000256.1, from coordinate 17,615 downwards.
TCGTATCATGAAGATTTTGTAAATGTATTGTTAGAACCTGGCCAAGAAATGGAACTTGATTTAGGTACATTGTACTATCCGGGACTAAGTTATTCTGGAGTTGATTATGACCTTTGTTTTTGGGCTTCCAATCCAGATAATAAAATAGATATTAATTTTTCCAATAATCGCTTTTGCTTGAATATTCCAACCATTTCCACAGACCTTGAAAACATAGTAGCGGAAAATACTTTTGAAGTTTTTCCAAACCCAACTAATGATATTTTAAATATCAAATGGCCAAAAGATTTTAATCTAGAAAATAGTTCGATATTAATTTTTGATGCTTTTGGAAAAGTCGCTCAACCAATTTTTCCAAAAAATAATGATCAAGAAAAAATAGATTTATCTGGTTTTGACGCAGGGATTTATTTTGTAAAAATTATTACAGAAGAAGGAAAAAGTTATACTAAGAAGGTGGTGAAAATTTGAAAAAAATAGGCATGTTAAAAACAGAAAATTTAAATAGTGAATTAAGTACAATTAAAAAAATTGCTTATAACCATTGTTCTCTTTTAATTTCGGATTATAAAAATGATGTGGAAGGCAAGGAATATAAAGCCTGCCAATTCAAATTAAATGAACTAAGCATCATTTGCAGAAATGGAAAAATAACGCCTAAAAAGATTGGGCAATTCGTAACGTTTTGGAAAAGAAATAAAAACGGAATTACTGAGCCTTTTAAAGCATCTGATCAATTTGATTTCTATTTAATCAATGTAAATAAGAATCATAGATTAGGACAATTCATTTTTCCCAAATCAACTCTCATCAAAAAAGGAATAATTTCCACTTCTAAAAAAGATGGCAAAAGAGGATTCCGCGTTTATCCGATCTGGGACACCACCAATAATCAGCAAGCAGAAAAAACGCAACAATGGCAACTGAATTATTTTGTAGAATATAATGATAAAGTTAACTTAGAATTTGTGAAAAAATTATTTGAGGAAAAATAAATAAAATGGAAAACATACTCGTCCAATTCATGTCCCAAATGACTACTTTATCCAAAGAAGAAACTACTTCAATCGAAAATAGCTTTCCGATCAAAACATTTAAAAAAGAGCATTTACTTTTAAAAGAAGGTATGATAGCCAACGATGCTTATTACGTCATAGAAGGATGTATCCGCGAATATGAATTACTCGATGGAGAAGAAAAAACAACTGCTTTTTATACTGAAAATCAATCAGCGATCAACTTTAATAGTCAAGCCAATAAAATTCCATCTATCAAATATTTCGAATGTACCGAACAAACCACCGTAGCCATCTTAAATAATGAAAAAGAAAAAGAGTTGTATCAAAAGCATCCTCGTTTCGAAACCTTTTGTAGAGAAGGAATGGAACAAATGATGGGTGCTCAACAAGAAGCACTTTCTAAGTTTATTATCTCAAATCCGACAGAAAGGTATTTGAAATTAGTGAATGAAAGACCTGACTTAATCAATCGAGTTCCTCAATATCAAATTGCGAGTTTCCTCGGAATTAAACCTGAAACACTTAGCCGAATCAGGAAAAAAATCGCTTCAAAAAAGTAAGCGTTTTTTGGAGATTAAATTCCGGCAAAAAATCTAATTTCCAAAAAACACAAAACAATCCTTCCCTCCATCAACCTAACTCATACTAAAAAGCAAATCCAAATTGAAGCCCAGGTTCAAATAAAAAATAGTTCGACCATTTATCTTCTTCTATTTGAAAAGATTCTGGCAAGTTGGTATTGATTGGCCAGTTGGTAAATGCAACTGAAGGCGAGATGAACCAACGCTTTTTAAATATTTTAAAATGATAGCCGAATCTTAAAGTGTTGAACAACTGAAATCCATTTTGAATTTTATTTTTATTCTCATCTCGATATATTTGACGAAGTGCAGTAGAATGAATTTGCGCAAAAGCACCTTTCCATAGAAAACGTTTGTAAGCTATTCCTCCACCTATCGCCTTGACATCTCCTGGGAAACCTGAATCGGGATTTTCATAATTGGGTCCATAAGGTCTTCCGAGTGGTCCCTGATAAGCCCAAGTTATTCCTTCAATTGATATTTCGTCTTTGGGAGAAAACCTGTACCCAAAACTTAATTGAAAATACTCTGGGGAAGGATCAAGAAGTGGCGTAAAAAGTATAAATGCTTGACTCCCAATAAAATATTTTTTTTCAAAGTCCCACTTATTCTCATCCTCTTTTTGGCCGTGACCATTAAGCGAATAAAGAAGAATAAGTCCGTAGATAAAAATGTTTTTAAATTTCATTATATTTAATTTTTCCACAATTTCCGAACAATAAAATTTAACTCCATTGACTAAAGTCAATAAATGAAAGTGGGAAAAAATAAAGTGGGAAACTCAATGAATCATTGAATGATCTTAAAAAAATGACATGAAAGAAAAGATTAAACATCTTAAAGATTTACTTATAAGACTTGAAGATAGAAGTCTTAGACCTGATGCTAAACTTCCTGCAGGAGTTAGCTATAGTTCAGATTTAACAATTTCATATATAGCCAGACAAGAAATAAATGAAATTACAGATATAGAATATATTCCCGTATTTAAAGAACTTCTCTCAAAGGAAAAGGTCACAAAAAACAAAATTAATTTAATCACCTATTTAATACGATTAGCAGATAAACATAACAGAAATGATATCGCAGATTATATCTTAGGTTTAGTAAGAAAAGAAAAAACAAGGTGGGTAAATGATGTTTCATTAAGTGGATTAAACCAATCAACATTAGAAGTCAAAAACGAAAGAGAAATTTTATTTGACCTAGCAACTCATAAAGATTGGCAAATAAGATTCGATTCTTTTGGGCTTCTTTCAAAATTACCAAGAGAATATCATATCAGAATTGAGGAGTTGTGTTTAGACCAAATAGAACAAAATAAATTAAAGGATCATTTATTAAGAGTGCTCGCATCAACACTTTCAAAGGTGGGTACTAAAAAATCTATTCCACTACTAAAAGAGGTAATCAAGAATTCAAAAAAAACAGATGTAATACTGTCTGGATTAAATGCTGTCAATAAATTAAATGGAACTAATGAACTTAATTTTTTCCTAAAAACATATGAGGAGAAAAAGGATTCATTCGTAAAGAAAAATTTAATTAGTCTTATTACTCATCATGGTAATAGTGAACAAACTGAATTATTATCTAAGAGGTTGAAATCAATTTTATCAAGAAAAAGGAAAACCAATTGGGTTTATTCAAAAGGGACAGAACCTGAAATTGTAACTATCTTAAATTTCTTAGATAAAAACAACAAAGAAGAATTCGAAAAACTTCTAAAATGGATAACAGTAAAAAAAATGGATAAACTGGATAATACAGAGACAGATTGGATTAAAGAAAAAATGAAAACGACATAGAAAAATGCATCTTGCGAATCGTAGCTATACAATGAAGTTCATTTTAAAATAAAATACTAAGTCATCCTGAGTTCTTCTATAACTACAGAGACAGTAAAATAATCTTAATAATTTTGATCCGGTCAATTTGAACTTAACCTTCCCCCTGCTTCAATTAAACCAATTTAATTTATTTCCAAAACCCCTTCTCCCCTTCCTTTTTCACAACACTTACCATTATCTTTCGTAAAATTTTAAAAAAATAATTTTCATTTATGGATACTACAACACAGACAGATTTAGAAGTTTTCCGAATAGAAACTAAGGCTTGGCTTGAAGCTAATTGCCCAGAGAGTATGCGTACCCCCGTCAAGAAATTTGAAGATATTTATGGAGGAGGTTCAGAAGCTACCTTTAATAGTGAAGATCAAAAAATTTGGTTTGAACGCATGAGAGATAAAGGTTGGACTGCTCCTGCTTGGCCAAAAATCTATGGTGGAGCTGGTTTAAATAAAGCAGAACACAAGGTGCTTAAAGAAGAAATTAAAAAATTAGGTTGTCGATCTGCACTTTGGAGTTTTGGTTTAACCATGCTAGGACCAGCACTTTTGGAGTTTGGAAATGAGGCGCAAAAATTAGAACATTTAACTAAGATCTCTCGAGGAGAAGTTTGGTGGTGTCAAGGCTATAGTGAGCCAGGTGCAGGAAGTGATTTGGCAGATTTGCAAACTCGAGCGGTGGACAATGGTGACCATTTCTTAGTGAGTGGTCAGAAAGTTTGGACCTCGTATGCAGACAAAGCAGATTGGTGTTTTTGCTTAGTGCGAACCAATCCTGATGTACCAAAGCATCACGGAATTAGTTTCGTCCTCATCAATATGAGACAACCAAGTGTGGAAGTTCGACCAATTAAATTGATTAGTGGTTCGTCTCCTTTCTGCGAAACATTTTTTGATGAAACAGTCGTACCTAAGGTAAATTTAGTTGGTGGATTAAATAATGGTTGGACGATTGCCAAATATTTGTTGACGCATGAGCGATCAATGATTGGTGGAATTTCGGAAGCAGGGCAACAAAAATTGTTGTCTCAAATTGCTATCGAAATGGTTGGTTTGGAAAATGGAAAATTAGCTGATCCTGTTTTACGAACAGAAGTGGCTCGATGGTTAATCAATGGTGCTGGTATCAAATGGTCAATGGAAAGAATGAGCGACGAAGCGAAAGCAGGTGCTCCGATTGGCGCAAAATCTTCTTTTTTCAAATACTACGCAACGGAATTAAATAAGGAAAAATTTGAATTGATGTTGTCCATGGGTGGATTCGATGGATTGCAATGGGGCGAAGATTACTTGGATGGAAAACTGGCGCGCGACATGTGTCGAACGAAAGGAAATTCTATCGAAGGTGGAACTTCAGAAGTGCAATTAAATATTATTGCAAAGCGAATTTTGAATTTACCAACTCGTTAATTAGATCGCTTCGCTGACAGAAGTCAGAACGGTCTTCACATAAAAAATAAAAAAATGAACTTAGTTATAAATGAGGAACAGCAAATGCTAAAAACCTCAGCAAAAGAATTTTTAAAAAATAGAGCACCAATTGAAGCCTTGCGAAAGTTGCGAGATTCGAAAGATTCCAAAGGATACGATCCTCAACTTTGGAAAGAAATGGCGGAAATGGGTTGGGCTAGTTTGAACATTCCAGAAGCTTATGGCGGAATGGATTTTGGCTTTGTTGGCTTTGGTCAAGTACTCGAAGAAATGGGTCGAACGCTAGTTGCTACACCAATGGTTTCAACTTGTTTGGTAGGCACTTCCATTATTAATTTTGGAGGAAACACTATGCAGAAAGAAAACTTTCTACCTCGAATTGCTGACGGAAGTATATTGTTAAGTCTAGCTTCGGAAGAAAGTAATGCACACCGACCGTTGAAAGTTTCGACTCAATATTCGAAGACCGATAATGACTATTCTATTTCTGGAAAAAAAGTTTTTGTCCTTGATGGAAATGTGGCGGACTACTTTGTAGTAACAACAACTGATACTAATAACAAAGGTATTACATTATTTATCGTCGATGCCAAATCGGAAGGCATTACCATTGAAAAGAAAATTATGATGGATAGCCGAAATGCCGCAGTCGTTACTTTTGAAAATGTAAAAGTAACTGAAGCAGATCTAATTGGAGAGGAAGGAAAAGGAAAAAAGACTTTGGAAAAAGCATTGGACATTGCAAGAATTGGTTTGTCAGCAGAGATGTTAGGTTCTATGCAAGAAGCATTTGACCGAACGATTGCTTACTTAAAAGAACGAAAACAATTCGGCGTTGTCATTGGAACTTTCCAAGCTTTACAACATCGTGCAGCACATATGTACTGTGAAATACAACTATGTAAATCATTGGTAATCAAATCCTTACAAGCTATCGATTCAGATTCACCAATGCTTCCTTATATGGCAAGTATGACAAAATCTAAAGTTGGAGAAGTACTCCAATTAATCACTAACGAAGGCATTCAACTCTTCGGTGGAATCGGTATGACTGATGATGAGGAGATTGGTTTCTTTATGAAACGTGCGAGAGTGGCACAACAAACTTTTGGTGATTATAATTATCACTTGGATCGTTTTGCGACTTTGAGTGGATTTTAATTTTACAAAATAACAATATATCTACAAATGTAAAAGCTGCCAATCAGATTGATTGGCAGCTTTTTTTATAACTCAAGTTAGGGTAAATGTATCTCTCCCATTGTTCTACTTTTTTTCCTTGATGAAAAAAAAGTAGAGAAGCGAGGAACTATATCTTGATATGCAACTTGAGTTATTACATTAATTACTCCTTCCTAAATAATTTCTTCAAAGCCATTTTATACGTCTGCCCAATCGGCACCTGATGCTCTCCAATAGAAATCCTATTCCCCTCAATTAATTTTATTTTACTCGTCGCAACGATAAATGATTTATGAATTCTTAAAAAATTATCCGAAGGAAGTAACTCTTCAAAAGAAGAAATCTTTTCATGACTCACAATCATTTCATTTTCAAAATACACCTTTGAGTAATTTCCAAAAGCTTCAATATATAAAATCTCATCCCCATGAACTTGATGCATTTTTTTATCTCCTTTTAGAAAAAAGCTAAATTTTGCAGGCTCATTTGAAGGAATAGTTTCTACCGCTTTTTTAGCATTGATGGCTTTATTGATCGCTTTCATAAAACGCTCCAATGAAAAAGGCTTCAGTAAATAATCTGAAATATTTAACTCATATCCTTCTAAGGCAAATTCTTGATGAGCCGAAGTAACAATTACCGTTGGAGGATTCATCATGGTTTTCAACAAATCAAAACCTGAAATCTTTGGCATATTAATATCCAAAAAAATTAAGTCAACTGAAATCTTGTTGAGTAATTGCATTGCTTCAAAGGCATCGTAACAATTTCCTTTCTTTTCCAAATAAGGTAAATTCTCGCAATAGCCTTCGATGATTCGATGTGCAATGGGTTCATCATCAATGATGCAATATGTGGTCATGATAATTTTATATTTAGACTCGCTCGATAAATTTTAGGATGCTTGTCAATGGCTAATTTATGATTTTTTGGATACATATACTCCAATCTTTTTTTCAAATTATCTAATCCAATTCCCTTCTCCTTTTTACTTTTGGTTTCCTCAAAATTATTTTCAATTGCAAAATTAATCTTCGAAGCATCAGCTTTTAGATCAAGATGAATGTAAGCATCTTCCGTCATTTTTTCTACCCCATGCTTAAATGCATTTTCCAAAAGGATAATAAAAAGTAACGGAGCAACTTTAACATCCTCATTTATTTGTTTCGTAAAATCAATCTTTACTTTTTTTTGAAAACGGATTTTATGCAGCTCGATATAGTTTTCCAAATACTTCACTTCATCTTTTATGGAAACAAAATCTTCCTTCCCTTTATAAATCGTATAGCGCATCATGTCTGCTAATTTTAAAACTACCTCAGGCGCTTGATCCGATTTTTCGACAGTCAAACCATATAAATTATTCAACGTATTAAAAAAGAAATGTGGGTTAATCTGGCTTTTCAGCAATGCCAATTCTGCTTTTCCTTTTTCCGCCTGCAAGGTTTTTAACCAACGCCATTGTTCAAAAATCCATAAACCAAAAAAAACTGGAATCGGAATTAATAAAAGATTAATAACTATTTCATGATAGTTTTCACCATAATCTGAGTACCTCCTAAAAAAGAGAAAATAGGAAAGACTAACTCCATAAACTGAAAAAATAGTTACTTGATATTTTTTAAAGAACTTAGGTAAAACCAAATACGCTACTCCCAACCAAAAGAAAATAATCAAAGGAATCGTAATCGGATTATTTGGAATCTGTAAATAAATATCAACTGTTATTGCCATAATTAATATCCCAAGTAACCCTAGCATCTTGGCCACTACATCCTTGTTTGCTTTAAAATAAGGAATCTTAAAAATCAAAAATGAAAAGAACATCCACCAAAAAGTAAAGATGAAAACATTCTCCATTACCGCAGTTGGCTCAATTCTAATAATCCCAATTTTACTAAATAAAATTAGCAAAACTAAGTTAACCAAAAATCCCTTGATAAAAATCGAGTAATTATTTTTTATAAAATCTATCATACTACAAAAATAAGATTCCTCTAAATGACTCACAATTAATTTGACCAACAACCTTCCTTTTGAGTCGAACACTATCTTTTTTTACCTGAATGAAGTTGGATTATTTTTAAAGATAGTGTGTTCAACTTTCCCTCCACTTCATCAATATTATTAGTCCTTGATAAAATGTGATTCTATATTTGAAGCAAATAAAATCATAATGATGAATAAATTAATAATCGAAAATTTATCCAAAACTTATCCCAACGGAGTGAAATCGTTAGATAATGTTTCGCTTACCATTTCTAATGGAATGTTTGGATTGCTTGGTCCAAATGGAGCAGGAAAATCTTCTTTGATGAGAACGATTGCTTCCTTACAAGAACCGTCTTCAGGAACCATTTCTTTCAATGAAAAAGATATCATCAATCATCCACAGGAGATCCGAAAACAACTCGGTTATTTGCCACAAGAGTTTGGAGTCTATCCAAAAATCAGCACCCAAAATTTGCTAAATCATATTGCGGTACTAAAAGGAATCGTCGATAAGTCTGAGCGAAAAAATCAAGTCGATGCGCTGCTCCAACAAACCAATTTGTACCAACATCGAAAAAAAGCAGTCCATACTTTTTCAGGAGGAATGCGTCAGAGATTTGGAATTGCTCAAGCACTTTTGGGAAATCCACAACTCATTATTGTTGACGAACCAACTGCAGGACTAGATCCCGAAGAAAGAAATCGATTCCTAAATTTATTGAGTGAAATTGGCGAAAATGTAATCGTGATCCTTTCGACACACATAGTTGAGGACGTACGAGATTTATGTTCCAACATGGCAATTCTTGGAGGCGGAAAAATTATTGCCAAAGGAAATCCAATTGAATTAATCGCAAAACTAGAAGGGAAAATTTGGAGAAAAATCATCAGCAAAAGGGAACTCGAAAATTATAAAAACCGATTCGAAGTTATTTCCACAAGACTACATTCTGGAAAAACTCAAATTCAAGTTTTAGCCCATTCAAAACCCGAAAATGGTTTCGAATCAATTACTCCTGATCTTGAAAGTTTATACTTTTCTACTCTTTTCCAAAACCAAAATCGCAACTAAATTATGTTCCCACAATTACTTCAATTCGAATTAAAATACCAACTACAACAAAAAGCATTTTTAATTTTTAGTTTGCTTTTTTTTACTTTTGGAATGATGCAAGGTAGTCAAGGTTTTGCAACTGCATTGGTTGATTTTAATTCACCATATCAAATTAATTTCAACATTGGTATTACGACTTTGGGTTGTGAATTTGTCATTATGTTTTTTGCCGTTAGTGGAATCTTACGCGACAAAAAACACCAAATGGATTCCATTATTTTTAGTACTCCAATCACTAAAAAACATTTTTATGGAAGCCGACTTTTAGGGGTGTTTACTTTTAGTTTGCTAGCATTTTCAATGATCCTAGTAGGTTTTGCCATTGGAACATTGCTGCCTAGTTTAGATCCTGAACGAATTGCTCCTTTTAATTTAGGGGTATATTTTGGCACTTGGATTATGATTGTTTTGCCGAACGTTTTTATCTGCACTTCAATTATTTTTTCAGTTGCGATATTGACAAAAAATAATATTGCTACCTATGTGAGTGCAATCCTAATTTATACATTTTACATGGTTGGTTCGCTTTATTTTAACTCTCCGATTTTAGCGCAGGCAGTTCCTCCTTCCCCTGAAAATATGATTTATGCCGCACTCATTGATCCCTTTGGTTTGGCTGCTTTTTTTGAGCAAACGCAATATTGGACACCCTTCGAAAAAAATAATTCGTCCCTTTCGTTTTCAGGTTTTTTTATGTGGAACAGAGTGATTTGGATATCAATTTCAAGTTTGATTCTACTCTTGACGTATCATTTCTTTTCTTTTAAAAAATCAAATCAGAAAATAAAAAAAGTCGAAAAACAGGAAGAGCAAAATTTTAAAAATAAAATTTACCAACCTGCTCAAAATATATTTTTCAATGCAACATCACAATGGGTAAGTTTTAAATCTTTATTAAAAATTGAATTAACCAACGTTTTTAAAAGTCTTCCATTTTTGGCTATCATGCTCATTTGGATCGTCATTGTTTTTACCAATATTTATGAAGAAATAAATAGCGGTGGAAGTTATAATGATAGCCGCTACCCTACCACAAGTCTTTTGATTGAACTAACGCATGATCCAATTTTGAGTTTATTGTTGATTGTCTTTTTTAGTAGAGAATTAGTTTGGAGAGTGCGAGAATTGAAGTTCGATGGAATCATTGATGCTACGCCTGCTTCCAATCGTGTTTTCTTTTTTTCAAAAATGGTAACACTCGTTTTATTGCCAATCATTTTAATTTCTACCGCTATAATTATTTCGATTGGTTTTCAAGTTTCGAAAGGATACTTCCATTTTGAGATCGGGCAATACCTCACCTCTTTTTATTTTGGAGGAATGGAATTTTTCTTTTTTGTGCTCCTTTCTTTATTCTTTCAATCGTTAGTTTCCAACAAATATTTAGGCATGGGAATAACTGGTCTGGCGATAGTTTTTTTATCCTCTCAGTTTTCGAGTTACATTGGAATCGAACATCCAATGTTGCAATTAGGTAGATTACCATTTGTAAAACATACGGATATGTCAGGCTATGCAGGCGCTGCAAAATCTTTTCACTTTTATGTTTTGTATTGGAATTCATTGGGATTAATTCTAGCACTTTTCGCATTTAAACTTTGGCAAAGAGGTAATATTTTTCAATTGAATTTTAGGTTAAAACAACTTTTTAAAAATTGGAAAAGATGGGAACAAATCAGTTTAGGTATTTTAGTCCTGCTCTTTTTTGGATCAGGGTCAGCCATTTTTCACAACACCAATATCATTAATGAATACACTACAATTGAGGAGAATATAAATTTTAAAATCAGTTATGAAAAAAAGTATAAGCAATACGAATCTTTAGAAAAATTAACGTTAGCTGAAGTAAAAACCAACGTTGATATTTTTCCAAAAAAGGAAAAATACAAAGTGGCGGCAGAAGGTATTTTGGAAAACTTAAGTGAGACTCCAATTAAGAGAGTACTGATTTCAGAAAGAATACCGCTCCAATCTTTGACTTTAGAAAATGCCAAACTTATCGAGTATGATTCCATTTTTGATACTCATCTTTTTGAATTGGAATCACCTGTTTTGCCCAATCAACAATTGCATTTTTCCTATAAATTATTAGAAAAAAATAATGGATTTAAAACGAGTCGAAGCTTGGTGAGTAATGGGTCGTATATTTCTCAAAATGATTTTATGCCAGTCTTTGGTTACCGAAGAAGTCTCGAACTACAAGATAATTTTGAAAGAGAAAAACAAGGTTTGGAAAAAAGAAAAGAGGACAAAGCTTCTGCCAATCATATTCAAAATCATCAACACCATAGATTTTTACCTATTCATTTTGAAACCATCATTTCAACTCATCAAGACCAAATTGCCATTGCTCCAGGAGATTTAATTAAGGAATGGAAAAAAGATGATCGACGTTTTTTTCACTACAAAACTTCTGAAAAAATTATTGCATTGATCAATTATTTTTCAGCAGAATATGAAACGAAAAAAATCAATCATCAAGGCATTTCGATCGAACAATATTTTCATCTCGGGCATGAATACAATATTCAAAATACAGAAGACAATATAAAATTAACATTAGATTATTGTATCGAAAACTTTGCAGCCTACTCTTTTAATCATCTTCGAATAGCAGAGATTCCAGGGCATTGGCCTTTTGGCGGACAAGCGATGGCAGGCACGATTAGCATGGTGGAAGATCGTTTTTATTTGATAGACAATTCCGATCCTGAAGGTTTTGACTTGGTAGCAAAACGTACGATTCATGAAGTCGCTCATCAATGGTGGGGATTGATTTTAAGAGCTAAAATTATTGAAGGGGGAAGTATTTTAATTGAAGGTTTAGCAAAATATACAGAAGCGGTGGTGATGGAAAAAGAATATGGGAAAGGGGCTATTTGGCAATTAAGTGAATCGGCTAATCGAAGATATTTTTCAGGACGATCTTTTGCTTCTGAGGATGAACCGCCTTTGTATTTTGCTGATGGCGAAGATTACTTATCCTACGGAAAAAACTATACGGTGATGCTCGCCATCAAAGAATTAATTGGGAAAAAAAAGGTCAATAGTGTTTTGAAAAAAATGGTCGCAAAACATCGAAACGAAAGAGAGTCTACAGCAACTTCAGTCGAATTCATCAATGAATTATATTTAGTAACTCCTTCAGAATATCATATCCTGATTGATGATTGGATGAAGCGAGTGATTACATATGATTTGAAAATTGAAGACGCAAATATTCAAAAATTAAGTGAGGACAAATATGAAATAACTGTTGCTGTTTTTGCCAAAAGGTTGGAAGCACAGAAAAATGGAGAAGCTATTCCGATTGAAATTAATGAACCTATTCAAGTTGGTGTTTTTTCAAAACATCCTAAAAATATAGTTGATAGAAATTCAATTTTATATTTGGAAGATCATCAAATTGATCAGGAGAAAATGGAATTTAAAATCATCGTTAATGAGATTCCAACTTACATTTCCATTGATCCATTTGGAACTCGTTCGGATAAAAATCGAGTTGACAACTTGCGCAAATTGAATTGATAAAAAAACGACAACTAAAAACTTAACAATACATTTACAAAAAGAAGCCACTTACATAAAACTGTAAGTGGCTTACTTGTAAAATCGGAAACATGTGTATATTTAATTCCTTAAATCTTCCTTAAGCTATTTTTATAATAGTCTGTTTAGTTACACTTAAATCTAAACCTAACTCTTCCATTTGCAACATTAACGAATGTAACTTTAGACTATTCGCATCCTTTAACTCTAAGTGACCATCTTCATTTAAAGTGATGTCACTTGATTTTAATCCATTTTTCTTAATTGATTTAAGAACAATTTTTTGAAGTTTTTCTTGATTAAGGTCTACTTTTTTCTCACAAATAGCTTTGTGCTCGAATGTATCTGAAACTGATATTACCATGATTTTAATATTTTATTTGTTATGAATACACCATAAAAATGGTGTGATTTTTTTTTAATAATATAAAATGAATTTATAAAAACTATTCACCCTGACCTAGAGAGAAGCCTCGCTTACCATCAAATTCGTATAAGTTTTCCGTTTTGATTACATCAAAACCTTTTTGATTTAATGTGCTTAATAAAGCCAGTAAACGTTCGAAAGTAATCGGCTCATAATTTGGAGGAGACATTGAAATATTCGCTTCTTCTGCCACAAAGCGACATCTCCAATGATCCGTACAATAAGTTTGCTTCAATCCTCCAGGAAAAACTTTTACCCCTCGGTTGGTGATCATTTTGAGTTTCATTCCTTTCGCACCAAGTTCCATCAATTGATTTCCGATGATTTCTGGATCACTACCTTGCCAATCTAAAAATACATCTACCCCAACTAATTCCTTTTTCTCTTGAACTCTTTGATACTCAGGAATATTGATTTTTCCTTTCCCTGTTGCCAACTTACTCACGGCTAATGACTTTGGTTCATTTCCTAATCTTTCGATGATCGCATCAGCAAACTCATCAGTAGAAACTCTCTTTTTACTCCATCCTTCTTTATAAATGTCAGCGGTATGCATTCCATCCTCAATAGTCGCTAACCAAGCATTTTTAACTTTATCCGCAACTTTAGTTTGACCAATATGTGCTAACATCATAACTGAAGCATTAATTAATCCTGAAGGATTAGCAATATTTTGTCCTGAAATATCTGGAGCTGATCCATGGATAGCTTCAAACATTGCCACCTCTTTTCCAATATTAGCTGATCCCGCCAATCCTACTGATCCAGCAATTTCTGCCACGATATCAGAAATAATATCTCCGTATAAGTTAGACGTTACAATTACATCATACTGCTCAGGGCGTGCTGCCAATCTTGCTGCCCCTATATCAATAATTTGAGATTCACTCTTGATGTCAGGATACTCTGCTGAAATTTCTTTGAATACTTGATGAAATAAACCATCCGTTAATTTCATGATATTATCTTTCACCATGCAGGTTACTTTTTTTCTACCATAGATTCTTGCATATTCAAAAGCATACCGAATAATTTTTTCAGATCCTGGACGAGTTATTAATTTTAAACATTGTACCACATCCTGAGTTTGTCGATGTTCGATTCCAGCATAAAGATCTTCCTCATTTTCTCTGACGACCACTACATCCATTTTTGGATGACCAGTCTCAACAAAAGGATCCATCGCAGATACTGGTCTGACATTGGCGAACAAACCGAGAGATTTTCGTAGGGTTACATTTAGACTTTTATATCCTTTCCCTTGAGGAGTTGTGATTGGTGCTTTTAAAATAATGTTACTGCGCTTAATGACATCCCATGCTTCTTTTTCAATACCCGCCGTACTTCCATTTAGATATGCTTTTTCTCCAAGTTCAATAAATTCGGGTTGGATTTTAGCTCCTGCTGCATCAAGTATTCGCAAAGTAGCTTTCATGATTTCTGGCCCAATACCATCACCATAAGCTACTGCCACTTTTGTTGCTTGATGATTATTAATTTCTGAAGATTGTTGTAATTTAGTGTTACTACTCATTTTTATTTTTTATTAATTATTTTTATAAATATGGTTCTGATTATTTTGCAATTGATAAGTCAAAATAGTTGTTAAGTATTACCTTTCCTCCTGTCACTTGTGCCTCTTTTATCATCTCATTTAGCTCCTGCTTTCTGTGCTGTAATTTTGCAATCTTTTCATCTAATAAATTCTGACTAGTATTACAATCTTGTATCCAATGACTCAGGTTCTGCAACTTGCAAAAGTTGATTTGGTCATCAATCATTTTTGAAATAATGTCCCTCGCCTCTGAAGGTTTGAAGGTGCCGTTTAGAACTTGAACTTTTTCCATTAATTCTGATGTGTACATATCGATTTGATTTTATTATTTAAAAATTTTATTAGCTATTTCTATTCTTAAAATTCTACTTTCTACTTAGATGTTCTACAAACAATAAACAAACTATAATGAAGGAACATACTAGGACTCTGTCCAGTAAAAAATTATTATGATTAATACTTAAACTTATCCATCCAACTAGGAATAATAAAATACTAACAGAAAGTATTTTCTGTTTTACATTCCTCTTTTTCATAGTCTGAGGTTGCATTTCATTTAAGCTGGAAAATTGTCTTTGGTTCGCTTTTGAACCCACTTGGAATTTGTTGATGTTTTTTATCATTGTTCTTTTTTTATTTGCAAATATGGGGCACTCCAGCCATAAATAAAAATACATAATTCTTATATCATCCATAAAATATTTTTATAGTTAGATTTTAATGCATACATTTAAGTTTGAAAATCAATGCTTAAGTAAGAGGGGGATAAAAAAATGATAGCAGGTATAAAACGATATTTTTATTCGAAATAATTATTTAATATATAAAACCGAAACAAGCTGAAAGTATTGAAATCATTGACTTTATTAAAAAATAAAAAAGAGGAGAAAAATTATTCTACCAATGAGTGATTTCAAGATTGGAGTTGAGGAAAGATTGACATTGAACGCTCGATGCATGACATTCCCGAAAAGATCATAGAATTCTATTTAGAATAATCTCTAATAATTTTACAAAAATATATTTTATCTTTTTTTAATTTTTATAGCTAATCAGACCAAAATATTTTATGAATTTCACCTTACACCAATTGCATATCTTTCTTGAAGTAGCTCGCCACCAAAATATTACTAGAGCTGCGGAGGAGATGTTCATGACACAACCGGCCCTCTCTATTCAACTCAAAAATTTTCAAATGCAATTTGAAATTCCACTCACCGAGAAAATTGGAAAGAAGCTTTACCTAACTGATTTTGGAAAATCTATTGCCTCCATTGCAAGAAATATTCTGAAAGAAGCGGATGCTTTAAAGTATAAAACAAAGGATTACAAAGGCCTCCTAACTGGCAAGCTTAGGATTTCCTCTGCTTCAACTGGTAAATATGTTATCCCATATTTTCTGAGCCAATTCATACATAAATATCCAGGGATTGATTTCAAGTTAGATGTGTCGAATAAAGCTACCGTGATCAAGAGTTTACAAAGTAATGAAATTGACTTTGCACTAGTTTCGGTTTTGCCTGAAAAAATAGAAATAGATGAAGAAATATTATTAGAAAATAAATTATACCAAGTCAGTAGTCTCAAAAAAATTGCTAAGACTTTGCCATTGATTTATCGAGAAGAAGGTTCCGCTACCCGTGGTGCAATGGATAAATATTTTAGTAATCAAGACAACCGAAAAAGTATTGAACTCACCTCCAACGAGGCTGTAAAACAAGCAGTTATTGCAGGTCTTGGATATTCTATCATTCCTGTTATTGGAATTAAAAATGAATTAATTAATAAGCAACTTCATATTGTTCCTGCGAAGAAACTGCCCATCATTACTCATTGGCGATTAATCTGGTTAAAGAGTAAAAAACTTTCTCCTATTGCATCTGCGTACATGGAATATATTAAAAACGAAAAAGAAAATATTATCAAAGAACACTTTAAATGGTATAAAGACTTTAAATAAAATTTAATACTAAACTGAATCTTAATTACTATGGCAATACATTGGAAAGTTCTTATTGGAGTTGTTTTAGGATTATTGGTTGGCTACGTCGCTAGTTTTTTTGACCTAGGCGAAACTTTGATCTTAGGTTATGTCAAACCGTTTGGAGTCATCTTTATCAAAGCCTTAAAATTAATCGCAGTCCCTTTGGTTTTTGTTTCGCTAGCGAAAGGAATCACGGAGTTAAAGGATTTAGGGAAACTATCTAAACTTGGTGGGAAAACTGTTTTATGGTATATGATGACGACGGTGGGTGCGGTGTTATTGGGTTTGTTTTTAGTCAATGTTTTTCAACCAGGAGTTGGTTTGGACATTGAAGCCTTGCAAGGGTTGTCAAAAGATGCAGTCAATTTCGATGCGCCTTCAACGAAGGGAAAAAGTCCTTTAGACTTTTTTGTACGAATGGTACCTGACAATATTTTTTCAGCATTGAGTGATAATGGGCGACTTTTGCAAGTAATCTTTTTTACTGTTTTGTTTAGTGTTGCCTTATTGATGATTCCTGAAAAAGATCAATCTCCAGTCGTCAAATTAATCGAATCACTCAATAAAGTGATGCTTAAAATAGTAGATATGATTATTTCATTTTCTCCTTACGCAGTTTTTGCATTAATGGCATCCTTGTTTGTGGAGATTAAAGATCCTGCTATTTTTATTGCTTTGATAAAATATTCCGCGGTACTTTTATTAGGGATGCTTATTTTGCTTGTGATGTATCCTTTGTTGGCACAACTCTTAACTGGGATGCCGTTTATGAAATTTGTCAAAGGAATTCTTCCTGCTCAATTGGTCGCATTATCAACTAGTTCGAGCATGGCAACTTTACCAGTGACGATGGAATGTGTAGTAGATAATTTAGAGGTGGAAGATGAAATTGCTAGTTTTGTTTGTCCAATTGGAGCGACGATAAATATGGATGC
>JBGCCY010000255.1:0-31234 GCA_045104975.1 Saprospiraceae bacterium | reverse complement strand
TCGATCCAAGATATGCAGTAATCCCAGCCAAAAGGAATCGATTTGATTTCAATAGAAACAAAATCTTGCTTATTATTTTAGCTGCGATTCTTTTAGGTATTTATATTATTTTCCATGATGAATTAGCTTCCTCGGGAACTTCATTTTTGGTCATTGCTGCACTTCTTCTTTTAAACGCACTTCACAAACACCACCACAAAAATGATGTCGCTGAATTTGCGATATCAACCAAACGTATATTAATAAAGTCCAATCATTCTAAAAATAGATTGATCTTGGATGTCCCTTTTTCCCAACTCAATAATTGCATCGTCGAAGAAAGAAAATCTGGTCGGGGAACTATTTTTTTAGCTTTTAAGGATCCAGAAAGAATCACATTCGAAACATTTACGATCAGAGATAATAACGAATTCGAAAAACGACATCAACCAACTTTAGAAAATATTGAAGATCCTCAAGCTGTGGCAAAATTGATTCAGGAAGGTATTAGACAATCAAATTTATCATCATGAAAAAAGAAATTCTCGACATACCGTTTCGTGATTCTATTTTTGATTTTTTAGAAATCAAAGAAGAAATCATATGGCAAGGTGAACCACAACTTTTTCCTAATCGAAACAGAAACGAAAAATTATACTTAGGTTATTCTCTTGATGATATTCTATCTCGTTTGATGTTTACACTATTGTGTGTATTCATTGTTTTAGCCTTAATCCTACTGGAAGATTATCCAATTGCAGGTTTAATTTTTGTCATCGGAACAGCTGCCACAGTAATCATATACGAATATATTTATAAAGGTACCTCCCGAAACATTGAATACATCTTGACTCAAAAAAAGGTTTTTTTTAAATTCACAAAAAAAGGTTCTACGAAAACAGCTTTTCATGCCATCTCTTATGGTGATATTTCAAAAGTAGACGTTGCCATGGAAGGTGATTTAGAAGATATCGGCGCCATCTTTTTTTATTTAAAAAATCCAAACAATAAACCTTTTACCACTCGCAATATTCGCTATGGAGGAGAACGATACCAAATTACGATGGAACTCATAGAGCATCCATATGAAGTGATTAAATTGATTCGAGAAGGAATTGAAAACTCAAAAGAGGAACTATGAAAAACCAAATCCTAGATGAACTGAGCCGCGATTCCTTTGCTGATTATTTAGAAAAAGGAGAATCGATTTTATGGCGAGGAACTCCTCAATTAAACAATTCAATTTTTGATGTCATCACCAATGATATTCAAAAACATTTTTTCGGAGTCATCATTATTTTGACTTTTCTTACTTTCTATTTCATGGATTTTTTTGGCATATTTGGTGGATTTGTCATCTTTTCTCTTTTTCTAATTTTTCAACATTCATGGGTAGTTTTTAAGAATAAAAAAAAGAAAGAAACACTTTATGCCATCAGTCAAAAGCGGATATTTTTTTCTTTTACGGAACGAAAAGAAACTTCTTTTCATACCATTGAATTCCAAGAACTCAATAACTTTATTATTAATCAAAATAGAATAAACAACAAGTCCAAGACCTTTTTTTTAGCCGTAAAAAATCCAAAATCTATTTCATTTACTACCTACAATTTTAAAGATAATGATCGCCGACATCAACCAACTTTAGAACTTATTGAGGATCATAAAATAGTTGCTCAACTACTACGAGAAGGAATTAAAAATGGAAATAAACTATCATGAAAAATCAAATTTTAGACGAACCAATCAAACAAGAGATTGTCGACCTTTTAGAAAAAGAAGAAACAATTTTATGGAAAGGCACCCCAAATCTTGATTCATTGAAAAGTTCTTTTTTTTTGGTCTTTTTGTTTTTCTCTTTCCCTATTGGTTTCATCTTATTATATAGTTACGCTATCGGTTTTTTTGAACAGTTGATTAATATTCTTTATTTACCAATAATTGGTCTAATCATCTTATTGGTAATAATACTTTCTATCAATTATTCAAAACAACTAAAAAGAAAACGCACTCAGTATTTCATCACTCAAAAACAAATACTTTTTCAATTTAAAAAACTAGGCAAAAAAGAAATACATTCCATTCCATTTTCAGAAATTGACAATATCCAAGTGGTAGATTTCGATCCTTATGCTGACTTTGAAGATATGGAAAAAGAAGATCTCATCGGAACAATTTTCCTTTCTGTAAAAAACCCAAAATTGATTCCTTTCCAAACTTTTGATTTCAGAACTAGAGAGAAAAGAGCACAACCAACTTTGGAATTAATCAATACTAAAAAAGCCACTCAACTCATCCGCCAAGGAATCCAACAAAACAATTAACCGTACCGCTTACATTTTAATTCTATCCTTTATTTTCTTTTGAAAAAAATGGACAGGACTCAGGAGCGTCCTGCTACTTGCATTTTAATTTTTCAATTTCACCACTTATTCCATTCATTATTTTATTTTTGTAAAAAATTTGGACGGGACTCTGGAGAGTCTCGCTACATAAAACAATTGTTAAAAATGGATGAATTAAAAACCGTAGAACTTCCTGGCGACACAACTTTGCCTTCCACGCCAGAAGAATTGCAACAACTCATTGATGCCAACCAAGGCGAACACAAATATTCTGTCGAGGACTTTTTTCGAACACCTGAAAAATCGAATTATCAGTTGTCTCCCGATGGCACGCACTTCGCATTTATGAGTCCGTACGAACGTCGTAAAAATATTTATGTGCAAAAAATCGGAGAGACTGAGGCAACTCGAATTACTTCCGAAACGAGTCGAGACATCGGCGGTTTTGGTTGGGTGAATAGCAACCGAATTATTTTTATCAAAGACAATGGCGGTGATGAAAATTTCACTTTGCTCGCTGTCGATAAAAATGGAGAAAATCCAAAAGACCTCACTCCTTTTGAAAATATTAGAATCTCGGTGATCGACGATTTAAAAGAAGATGACGATCATATTATCATCGGATTAAATAATCGAAATCCGCAACTTTTCGAACCTTACCGATTGAATGTTGACACCGGTGAAATGAATCGCTTGGCCGATAATATTGATCCGACCAATCCGCTTGATGGTTGGATGACCGACCACGAAGGCAAACTTAGAATTGCGACAAAAGTAATTGGAACCAATACCACCATTCTTTACCGAGACAACGAAGAAGAAGATTTTAGAGAAGTAATTACAACTGATTTCCGTGTATCGGTTTCGCCTTTGTTCTTTGAATTTGATAATGGAAGTAAAGTTTATGTCGCATCTAATTTGGATCGAGATAAAAGTGTGGTCATCAAATTTGACATGGCAGAAGGGAAAGAAGTCGGTGAACCAATTTTTTCACATGAGTCTGTTGATGTGACGAGTTTGAGTTATTCTCGAACTCGAAAAGTACTCACCGCTGTTTCTTACACAACTGCCAAAACACAATATCATTTCCTTGATGAAAAAACAAAAGCAACTCGGGAATTTTTAGAATCAAAACTAGGTGATTACGAAATTTCAGTCAGCAGCAAAAATAGAGCGGAAGACAAAATGATTATCAGAACTTATTCTGATCGATCGTTGGGCGCCTACTACTTCTTTGATGTAGAGACCAAACATTTAGAAAAAATAACGGAAGTCAGTCCATGGATTGATGAAAATGATATGGCAGAAATGCTGCCCGTCGTTTATCCAACACGTGATAATTTAATTATCAATGCATATTTGACTTTGCCAAAAAATGTAGAAGCGAAAAACCTTCCTGTCGTCATCAATCCACACGGCGGCCCATGGGTTCGAGATAGTTGGGGATACAATCCTGAAGTGCAATTATTGGCAAGTCGAGGCTATGCTGTTTTGCAAATGAACTACCGAGGAAGTACAGGTTACGGTCGAGATTTTTGGGAAATGAGTTTTAAGCAATGGGGAAAAACCATGCAAGACGATATCTCTGATAGTGTTGCTTGGTTAATTCAAAAAGGAATTGCTGATCCTAAAAAAGTAGCGATCTACGGCGGAAGTTATGGTGGCTACGCAACTTTGGCTGGCGTAACTTTTACGCCTGATTTGTATGCTTGTGCGATTGATTATGTCGGTGTTTCGAATCTATTTACTTTCCTTCATACGATTCCCCCCTACTGGAAACCTTACCTTGACATGATGCACGAAATGGTTGGACATCCTGAAAAAGACAAGGAACATATGACTGCTGCTTCACCTGCTTTGCATGTGGATAAAATTACGACACCGCTTTTTGTGATTCAAGGAGCGAATGATCCAAGAGTGAATATTGACGAGAGTGATCAAATTGTGCGATCACTCCGAAGTCGAAATATTGATGTGCCGTACATGGTAAAATATGATGAAGGGCATGGATTCCATAATGAAGAAAATCGCTTTGAAGTGTATAATGCGATGCTTGGATTTTTGGGAAGGTATTTATGATTCGGTCAATAGTCTGACGAATAACTTAAAATTCAGGCGGTGTGTCAGAAGTAAGGCTGAGTCATTAAACTGTTTGGTAAAAACTTAATGTTTATAACGCTTATGGAAATATGATTTCTTTCGCTTACATCTGATACATCGCCAAAGAATGAAAGCTGTTTGGAATCAGAGTTCCAGACAACAGGTTTTAAATATTTAAAACCGATTGCCCTGATATTTACATTAGTCAATAGACTTAGGGAGCTATTTTATGTATATTGCGAAAACTAAAACATAATACAATGAAATATAATTTAGCATTCCTTTCTTTTTTATTTTTGACTTTGTTGTTCAGTTGCCAAAATGATGATCTTAATTGTTTAAATGGCGGAGAACTTAATGGTAGTAATCAATGTAATTGCCCCTTGGGTTTTATGGGAGAAGATTGCAGTATTGAGCAAACTGCTAAAAGGTTCTGGGTAAGAAAGGTGTCAATGGAAGGATTCCCTGCTACTGATCTAAATGATCAACCATGGGATGACGATGGTAATGCTGATCTTAGATTACGTTTAAATTATTCAGAAAATATAAATGATGGTCTTTTTGCAACTGAAAAAATTGAAGACGCTAATCCCAATAATCCCCAAGTTTTTGATATTAATTTTTCCTATCAAATTGAATTATCAGATAATGTAGATACTACTTTTTATTTTTACATTAATGATGTAGATTCAAATGGTACAGAGCAAACCATAGGTACTTTTGAATTTAAGCCAGCCAAAAAACCATATCAAAGCGAGATACTTTTACAAAGTACCTTCGGTTTAGATTTTCCTATTTCTGTAGAGCTGGAATATCAGTTTTGATAAATAGGTTCTACCTACATAATAGGAAGAACCTATTCATCATTGAACTGATCCTCATTTTACTGACTACCACTCGCATTTAAGACTTGTTATAAGTTAAATATTATTGTGTAAAAAGGGCATACGCATACCTGAATAACATTGTTCAATATAATTATCCAATCGACCTCTGTCCTTTAGCACATGGAGTTTATTTCTTAAAAATTCGATATAGAAAGAAGTCGATGGTGAAAAAGATTGTCAAACTATGATCTTCGATTATTTGAAAAATGAAAACTATGAGAATTTTCCATCAAATATTGACAGTACTTTTAGTCGTGATACTTATGTCCAGTTGCGATCATGGTTGTAGCTATCACATAGTAAATCGCTCTGAACAAAATGTAAATATTACTATCACTCCACCACCTTACACAAAGCCTGAATATAATATGTGGGTTTCAAAACCTGGAAAAGAGAAAATGAAATACATTGAAGAGGAAAGTTGTAGTGACAGTACCTTCATTTGCCAATTCACACTTGAACCAAGTGAGAACATCTTGATTTACTATGAATTTTTAGGTTCAGGTCAATGTAGTTTTGAAAAAGTAAAATACACATACGAAGGTGGAGGTTCTGTTACTTTAGAAAAAGATGCAGTTAGAAATTTTTTTAAAGAAAAAAGTCAACTCTTTGGTAGATCATTTGAATTTGTTTTAACAATTGAATAAACCTATTTTTCTAATTTACCCAACAACCATTCCCGCTCCGTCAAAACTTCTTCTGATTCTATTTCTTCTCGCAATGTCTTCCTCGCTTTCTTATCCAACTCAGGCAATGCCACCAACTTCTTCACCAAGCGAATCGCATTCATATAATTCTTCCGATGAAAATCACTCACCTCTCTTCTTCGAATAAAAATTTGGAAACTATCTAAATGAGAAAACAAAGAATCAAACTCATCCAACTCATAATAAATTTTCATCAAAATAGACTTACTGATCAAGTTATTCACTAAGTCTTTGTACTCCGCATTTTGCAAATGCAACATTGCTTCTCCGTAATTTTTTCGAGCATACTCCAGCCGAGCCAAATTAAAACTAATCGTAGGTTTTCGATATTTAGGGTCAAGTAATCCTGAAGAAGTTTGAATAAAATTTTCCACCCACTTAAATTCTTCTAATCGAATCGCCATGGCAACCATATTATTATATGAAAACCTTGGAAGGAAATCATTCTCTAAAAGTATCCCTTCTGCCAATCCTTCTTTATACAGCTTCAATCCTTCTTCGATGAAAAATTTCTCCCCAGTATTTAATTTTCGAATACAAAAATTAATCGCCAAGCGGTAAGGGTCCTGCAATTCTCTTTGGGAAAAATGATGTCGATAATTAGTCAGTTGTTCTCTAAATTTTTGAAAAAATTCAAAACTAAATTCTTCTTTCAAAAAACGATAACAATAATAATACATGGCAATCGCAGGTACTTCTATATATTTTTTTTGCTCGACGATTTCTACTATATCCGAAAGCAATCCAAAATTATAATCTTGCTTAAAAATAGATTGATGCGAAAGTTGAGCACAAACATGTCTTAGCTTTTCAATCAAATAAAGCACATCCCAGGTATCAGAAATTTCTTGAAATTGCAAGCCAGCAGTTCTGTTAGTGGCAATCTTAAATTCCATTTGCTCTAATTGAAAATCTAGTAAATTTTGATAGTAAGCTGCATTTCGTTTCGCATGATTGACAATTAGTTTTTCTGTTTTTTTTATAGTACTAGAATAACTCTTTTCTAATTTTCGAGTTCTATAAATTTTAGCGAGTTGTAGTTTTGTAGCAATTTTATCATTTCTCCGATTTTGGATAAGAAGGAATTCTTCAATCAGTTCCACTAGGTCACTCATTGTTCCTCGAAGTTGAAGGTCATTGAATTTTCTTTTAGGAAAAGTATGCTTAAAAACAATTTCTTTTTCAGGCATCTCTTTCTTTTCTAACCATTCGCCAACTATAAAATTAAACAATCGACCTACATCTGTTCTCTCTAAAAAAAAAGGAGAGACCGTCATTTTTCTAACTTGTCGAATCTCTGACTTGCTCAAAACCTCAATTAAATGATATAATTTGTAATTTGTCTTCATCATTTTAATAAATTCACTTCCACTTTTTATTGTAAAAAACTACTAAAAATAATATTTTAACTCCATTAAACGACAATCCCCTTCCACAAATTGATTTATTTGTCATTGTATTTTTTCAAAAAAAAGCCAAGATTTGTATCAACAAAAAAAATACATCATGAAAAAAATTAAACACGTTTGGGGGAAAGAAATCTTAATTTTATTAATTGCACTTTGTTTTGCAATCGGAAACCTCTCAGCACAAAGCGGATGGGAAAAAATTTTTACTAGTAACAGTCTCGATTATGATCATGATTTTTCTGATATCGTCATTAGCCATGATGGTCATATCGTAGTAAATATTTTTAGTCCTGATGGTAATTTAGGAACTGGGGAACCGAGAAATGTCCTTATCAAGATGGACAATAACTCTAATATAATTTGGAGTAAACTCATGCCTACTAACTATAGATATGAAGAGATGAAACTAACCGGCGATGGTGGATTTATTTTCGAGACTATCGATTCTACGCTCGCTGATAACGAAATAGCATTGACAAAAACCGACTCTCTTGGAAATATTGAATGGAATGTAACCCATACATTATCAACCACCCAGGGTATAAATATTAATGATATTTTAGAATATTCCGATGGTGGATTTCTTTTTACTGGCGACGCGGACTTTTATCATTACTTAGCAAAAGTAGATGCTAATGGAAATTTATTGTGGTATCAATCTTACAATATTCAAGGGGTTGCAGAGACAATTGTAGAAACTGCACAACATGATATATTGTTGGGAGGTTTCCTTTTTCAATCTCCATCTGGTGATCAAGTCGGTATAACTAAAACCGATCCTTCTGGAAATATTATTTGGACTCAAGAGTATCAATCATTATTAGGCTCGATTCAGTTCTCTGAAAATCCAGATGGAACTATTCACTTGGCTGTATATGGTTATCATAAATTATTGGATGATCAAGGAAATATCATGACTGAAAATTTTCTCTCTTTTTCGTTTAACACGAATAAAGTTAAATTTTTAGATGATGGATTTATTTCTTTAAAAAGTGGGTTACGTATGACCAAATATGATTACGAAGGAAATATTTTATGGCAAAAAACACATAAATACCAAGTAGGACCTTATTACGCATGGGATATAATTCAAACATCCGATGGTGGTTTTGTCATTGGTGGTAATTTAGGCAATCCATTTTCTGATGCTTTTGTTTTAAAAACTGATAGTCTCGGAAATGTTTATGACAATGAATTTAGTGGAGCGATTACATGGGATGAAAATGAAGACTGTTTAATTGATACAAGTGAGTTTGCTTTTGAGAACTGGATAATTTCTGTCACCAGGCCAGGCAAAACTTTTTCAACGTTATCTGATGAAAATGGAAATTATTTTTTAGCCGTTGATACTGGAATATTTGAAGTAACGGTTACACCTCCTAATGCTCTTTGGTCTGTTTGTGAAAATAATATTACTATTGATTACACCAGCATTGATAACAACGATACTGTCAATTTTTCTATCCAAGCAGCAATTGATTGCCCGTTTTTAGAAGTCAATAGTAGTCTTCCTGTCTTGCGTCCATGCTTCGAAAATTCACCTTATCATGTATCATGGTGCAATATCGGTACAACAGTTGCCGAGAATGCTTATCTCGAAGTTGTACTTGATTCAGCCATTACACCAATCTCTAGCACGTTGCCTTGGAGTATTCAAAATGGTGATACTTTAATTTTTGATTTAGGAAATATTCTGCCTAACGAGTGTGGAAACTTCTCGATGAAATTAATGCTGGACTGCGATGCACCCCTTGGAACAACTTATTGCGTAGAAACTCATATCTATCCTGACACACTTTGTATTCCTCCTTCTTCTTCATGGAATGGAGCCTTGGTAGAAGTAAGTGGCGTTTGTCAAGATTCTGTAGTTAACTTCCAAATAGAAAATTCTGGATTGGGAAATATGACTCAGCCAGGCAACTATATTATCGTAGAAGATGCTGTTTTAATCATGATGGATAATTTTGATTTGCAGAGTGGACAATCTAGTCCAATCTATTTTCCAGCCAATGGTTCTACCTATACATTATTTGCAACTCAAGAACCTTTTGCTCCAGTAAATCCTTATCCAATAGCAATGCTTGAAGGATGTGGCGTAAATGGTTCAGGTGGATTTAGTACTAGTTTTGTCAATCAATTTCCTCTAGGTGATGATGATCCTTTCATTGACATTGATTGTACAGTAGCAACTGCAGCTTTCGATCCAAATGATAAACAAGGTTTCCCAAAAGGCTTTGGTGATGAACATTTTATAGAACCAAATACAGATTTGGAATATTTAATTCGTTTCCAAAATACAGGAACAGATACTGCTTTTACCGTTGTCTTAAAAGATACCATTTCAGATCTTCTCGATATTACGACTTTGCGACAAGGCGTAGGAAGTCATGATTATAATTTAAAAATAGTAAGTGGAAATGTGTTAGAATTTACTTTCTCTAATATTATGTTGCCTGATAGTAATGTCAATGAAGCGGCTTCACATGGATTTGTAGAATTTAAAATCTCACAAAAAAATGATCTTCCTCTAGGAACAATTATAGAAAATCAGGCAGCTATTTATTTCGATTATAATCCTCCGATTTTCACCAATGAAACTTTCCATACGCTTGGTTTGAATTTTATAACAGTATCCTTACAAAATCCTATTTCGGAGAAAGATCGAATATTAGTCCGACCAAATCCAATGCAAGATTATGCGATTTTTGAATTGGAAAAAGAAATTCGAGATGGGCTTTTTGAACTATATGATGTGAGTGGAAAACAGGCTTGGCAACAGAAGTTTGATGGAAAGCAATTTGAACTACAACGAAATAATTTAACTCCTGGAATTTATTTTTATAAAATTTCCGAAAATGGATATGCGATTAATTCTGGAAAACTAGTGGTGAATTAAAACCTAAGATAAGAACACCTTGTAGGAAAAATTTTACAAGGTGTTTTTATTTTAATTTCCCCAATAACCATTCTCGCTCTGTCAAAACTTCCTCTCCTTCAATTTCTTCTCGCAAAGCCTTCCGAGCTTTTTTATCCAACTCAGGCAACGCCACCAACTTCTTCACCAAGCGAATTGCATTCATATAATTCTTCCGATGAAAATCACTCACCTCTCGCCTTCGAATAAAAATCTGAAAACTATCCAAATGCGAAAATAACGAATCATGCTCATCCAACTCATAATAAATCCTCATCAAAAGTGTTTTCGAAATTAAGCTATTGACCAAATCTTTGGATTCTACCTTTTGCAAATGCAGCATCGCTTTTCCATAATTTTTTCGAGTATACTCTAGCCGTGCTAAATTAAAACTAACCGTCGAATCTCGATATTCTTTTTCCAATTTTTCAGAATAGGTTTCAATAAATTTTTCTAACCAATCAAACTCTTTTGTAAAAATTCCAGCAGCCACAATATTATTAAATGTGAATCTCGACAACATTCCATTTTCCAAAAAATAATTCGCCTGCAATCCATCTTTGTACAAATCTAAAATCTCTTGGCTAAATTTTTTGCCTCCCTGATTCAGTTTTCGAATACAAAAATTGATGGCAAACAAATACAATTCTTTCATCTCCAAAGCATCAAATAATGCTTTGTTTTGAAAAAGTATCGTTTTAAATTTTTCAAAAAACTCATCCCCTTTTTCCTCGGTCAAAAAACGATAGCAATAATAATATATCCCAATCGCAGGTATTTTTAAATATTTCTCTTGCTCGACAATTGGCAATAAATGAGTGAGCAAACCAAAATCATATTCTGCTTTAAAAACTTGCTGATGCGACATTTGGGAACAAGCGAATTTTAATTTTTGGACTAAAAAAACAATATCAATCGTCTCTGAAATTGCTCCTAAATTAAAATCTTTAGTTCGTTGATCTTTTATTTTAAAAGTCATTTCCTCTAATTGGAAATCCAGCAATTGTTGATAGTAAAATTCATTACGCAAAGGTTGATTTTCCAAAATCGTCGCCGTCTTTTTCACCACAGCTTGATATGCTTTGGAGAGTTTTCTTTCTCGATAAATTTCAGCTAGCAGATGGCGAGTTTTGAGTTTTCCTGCTCTCCTTTTTTTTAATAAAAAATACTCTTCGATGAGTTCGAACAAATCACTCATCGTTCCTCGCAACAATGCATAATCATATTCTTTTTTGGGAAATGCCTTTTGGAAAACTACTTCCTTTTTAGGGAATCGTTTTCCTTTTAAATGATATTTTACCAAAACCGAAAACAGGTTGCCCACATCATTTCTCAAAACGAAAAACGGAGATTGTAAAACTCGTTTGATTTGACGAATTTCTTTTTTGTCCAAGGTTTGGATGGTTTCGTAGAGTTTATAGTTTTCGGCTTTGTTCATTTTGCACTTTTTATTTCCACAAAAAATAAATTTAAACTAACGATTACAAAATTTTAATCCTAAAATTAATCATTTTATTTCCACAAATCAATTAATGTGTCATTGCAAACCTTACAAAAAAATTAAATATTTGTTCTCATTAATACATCAAATCAAAAAGTTATAAAATGAAAAAAATAATAATTTCTACTTCTTTTATCCTATTGGCATTTACTCCATTAATATTTGGAAATCATTTTTGGAATCAAGATTTTAATCTCAACAATGATAATTCTGATGGAGATATTTTAAATGGTGAAATTCCTCAACTCGCCAATTGTTCGGTTTTTGAAGATGCAATACTTTTAATTAATGATGAAACTTCGATTGCAAATTATCACGACCTTGAGGAAATAGAATTGGAAGAATGGAACGAATCTAATTTTTTGTCTATCCTAACTCAACGTCCAAATAAAGAAGAAAATAAGTTGCTATCTCAGCAAAATAATTTTAGAGATTTTACCACATTAAAATTAAGAACTGCGATAGAAAACGGGGAGATTAAATTATTTGATCAATTGGGAAAATTGGCTTGCCAACAAAAAATTAGCGGCCATGAATTTGAACTAAAACGAAATGATCTAAATACTGGAATTTATTTTTACACAATTTCCGAAAATGGAAATGCGATTAATTCTGGAAGAATAATGGTGAATTAAATTTTCTCGAAAATAGATGACTTGAAAACCTTGTGGATTTTTTCTGCAAGGTTTTTTTTGTCTTTTTTGCTACAGACTTGGACTGACTATTATGACTTTTTATGACTCTCTCAAAGTGTAAATCTCGTTTATAGAAACCTATCGTGGGAGAGTCATAAAAGTCAGTCCAAGTCTGTAGCAAAAAAAAAATCTCGTAACTTGTAACCATCCAATAAACCAAAAGTTATCCTCTCTGAAAACAATTTTAAATAAGCATTTTTAAAGACCAACAAAACTTGAACACTTTTTCCGACAATACTTTAATGTGCAAAGTCAAAGAAGGTAATCTCGACCAACTCGGGTTACTCTTCGAACGCTATCATCGTTTGTTGTATCGTTTTTTTCAAAACTATCATCAACGAGCAGAGTGTCAAGATTTAGTGCAAACAGTTTTTCTCCGTATTCTAAAATATCGAATTCAATTCAATGAAAATGAAGGTGAATTTAAAACATGGATGTTCCGAATTGCAAGGAATGTGAATATGGATTTTTTCAAAAAACAAAAACGCACTCGAACAGAAAACATTGAGAGTCAAGCATTTAAGTTTACTTCCAACATGGATTTGAGTTTAGGAGAAGAGAAAGAAGAAATTTTAAAATTACGAATTGCGCTCAAAAATCTCGATGAAGAAAAAAGAGAAATCATCGTCATGAGTAAACTCGAAGGACTAAACTATAAAGAAATTGGTCAGGTGCTTAACTGCTCAGAAGGTGCCGTAAAAGTGAGAGTATTCCGAGCATTGAAAGGACTGCGCACCCAATATTTTGAACTAGAAAAAAATAACCCAAGATGAATAAAGAAACGGCTAAAATATTAATTCAGAAATTTCAAGAAGGAGGTTTGACCGATTCTGACCATGAATTATTGGAAACATATATTGAAAATGGATGGATCGAATTAGAGGAATTAGAAGACTTAAAAGTAATTCATGATAATTTAATTTTGGAGAAGACTGATATTCCATCGAAAGAAATGCAAACAGTTTTTCATCAAAATTTAGAACAAGAAAAAAGTGTCTTAGCAAATATTGCTGCCCCCAAAACGAATTGGTGGAATTCACTTTTTCCTCAAAATTTTGCGAAAATAAATTGGGGGTTTGGAATGATGACTTTGCTTCTAGGTTTATTGTTAGGAAATGTTTTCAAATCAGAGTCTAATGGACGAATTGATGAGCTTGCTGCTCAATTACAAAAAACACAGGAGACGATGATGATGACACTTTTGGAAAAAGAGTCTTCTCGCGACAGATTAAAAGCCGTCAAAATCAGTAATAAAATGACCGATGTAAGTGGTCCAGTTGTCGAGGCATTATTGCGAACTTTGAACAATGATGAAAATGTAAATGTGCGGTTGGCAGCCATTGAAGCGTTGGCAGATTTTTCCCAAAATCCAAAAGTGCGAAAAGGATTGATCGACGCAATCCAATATCAAGACTCACCGATGGTGCAGTTGACATTGGCTGAACTCATGGTTTTTTTACAAGACAAAAAATCAGTCAAGGAGTTCAAAAACTTAATGAAGAAAAAAGATATTCCAAGGGAAGTTAAAAACCAATTGGAAGAAAAGATAAAAGTGCTTTTGTAAAAAATTACGGGTAATTATAAAGAATGAAAAAATCAATCATTACATTAATTTGGATCTCAATAGCGACACTGTGTATGTGCCAAGATGATCAAAATTTTGTTCCTTCTTTTCAAAAATCAAAAGAAACAACCCACAAAATTTCAGCGCAACAGGAGTATACTTTCGGTTACCTGAAGGTTTTGGAAAATAGAAGCAACTCGAATAGTAAAACCATAGAAATCCCAGTATATATTTTCAAAAGTAGAAGTAAAAATCCAAAAGCGGATCCTATAATTTATACAGTTGGTGGCCCTGGTTCAACGACTATGCCTTCTGCTCAATACATGAAGTATTATAAATATTTGGATGATAGAGATTTTATCCTGATTGAACAACGGGGAAATTATTATGCTACTCCACACTTAGATTGTCCTGAATGGTCGAAGGCGATATATCAGTCAAACCTTCCCAATTTCAATGCAAATCTATATGATAACCTCTTTATCGAAGCGGCCAAATCATGCAAAGATAGATTGACAAAAAAAGGTATAGACTTGAATGGATATAACACTAACGAAATAGCCGCAGATATAAATGACCTGATCAATGCATTAGAGATTAAAGAATATAATTTACTGACTATTTCTTATAGCACTAAGGTTGCTCAAGTTTTACTCAGAGATTTTCCAAATGGTATAAGAAGTGTAGTAATGGATTCCCCTTTACCATTGGAAGCAAGCTACGATGAGGAAAGTGCAGGAAATTTATTTTATGCTCTGGAAGACTTGCTAACTAATTGTGAAAAAGACGAAGGTTGTAATGCAGCTTATCCAAATTTGAAACAAAGATTTTTCAAATACCTAAGAGATAAAACAATTCATCCTTTGGTTGTGGAGGTGCTTAATCCTAAGAATAAAAAAATGGAATCTTTCTATTTAAAAGGCGAAGATTTGATTAATGTATTCACTTCTGCCTCAACCAGCGATGTACCTAATATTCCATTTGAAATAAACAAAATTTTAAATAATGATTTAAGTTCTGTAAAAAAACAATTGTCTTATTTTTTCAAAGAACCTAATCAAGGTGCAGGAATAGGAATGCGACTTTCGGTTTGGTGTGCAGAGGAGCATCCATTCAATTCCAAAGAAATTATTAAAAAGGAAACTTATAGATATCCAGAAATTAAAGGTTTATCCCCTGCAACATTTGAGAGTACTATTTGCGATGCTTGGGGTGTAAAGAAAGTATCCGCTATTGAAAATTTATCAATTAAAAGCGATGTGCCGGTATTATTAATTAGTGGAGAATATGACGAGGTCACTCCTTCTAAATGGGCAAATAAAATGAACGATAATTTGACCAATAGCTTTCACCTTATATTCAAAGGTTGGAAACATACACCAACAACAAATTGGGGTAACCAATGTGCCATGAAAGCAGCCAATGATTTCTTCAATAATCCAAATTTGAAA
Organism: Saprospiraceae bacterium; assembly: GCA_045104975.1. Classification (GTDB taxonomy): domain Bacteria; phylum Bacteroidota; class Bacteroidia; order Chitinophagales; family Saprospiraceae; genus CAJQQY01. The sequence goes on along the minus strand of JBGCCY010000255.1, from coordinate 15,682 downwards.
CCAAATCCAGATTGTCTTAAAGAAATTAAAACGCCAAAATTTAAAACTGAATAAATATACTTATTGTACATAGCTCCTAATCATAGCTACACTACAGGTCATATATAAGATTAATTGCTACGCTTGATAATAGACACTAGACGGTGGACGACTTGTCAATTATTAAGCAAAGCAAAAGCAGATTTCCACCGATTTTTTTTTTACCATTAAAAAATCAGAACATGAAGAATTTACATTTTATAATTATAGCACTAGCATTATGCAGTTTTTCAACTTTTGCTCAAGAGCATACTGAAGTTATCAAAAAGGAGTTACAGTTTTCCAAAGTCAGTTCCAATAATGTATTGACGATCAACAATGTAAATGGTCATATTTCCGTCGAAGGTTACAGTGGCAAAACGATTCTGTTAGAAGTCAAAAAAACAATTACAGGTAAAACTCAAGCCAAATTGGAAAAAGGAAAAAAGGAAGTAGAATTGGGTATTCACGAAGAAGATGATGGAATGATAGTGTACACCAAAACACCTTGTTCTGATGTCAGATATGAAAAATCTGATGACGATTCTTGGCAATGGCGAACATGGAAAAACAATTGCAATTGGGGTAGCGGAATTCATTTTAATCTTGATATAATTGTCAAAATTCCTTACGACTTAAACATCGATATCTCGACGATCAATGATGGTGATGTTGTTGTTGAAAATATTTCAGGCGAAGTCAAGGCTAATAATATTAATGGAAGTATTGCGCTTAAAAAGATTGCAGGAAAAACTCATGCACATACCATCAACGGAGATGTCGATATTGAGTATTCCAAAAACCCTGGAAAGGATTCCAAGTACTATTCTTTGAATGGCGACATCAATGCTTACTTCCAAAAAGGACTTTCTGCTAAACTTACTTTTGAGTCATTCAATGGAGAATTTTTCACCAATATTGACGAGATAGAAATGATGCCAACCTTAGTTCAAAAAAAGGCAAAAGGAAGTGGAATCAAATACAAAGTAGGAGGGAAATCAAATATGCAAATCGGAAGTGGAAATGTTCTTTTAGATTTTGAGACCTTTAACGGAAATGTTTACGTCAAAGAGCTATAATGAATAACAATCTATATAATCAACTGACAATCAAATAATTAAATTAAAAATCACAAGAAATGAAACTCATAAATATTTTTGCAATTACATTGCTATTAATCTCAAGTGCTGCAACAACTTTTGCACAAGACTTTGAAGAAATTAAATTACCTCTAAGCAATCCTGCCGAAAAAGGGTTTTTAAAAGTAGAAATTCACAAAGGCCCAATCACCATAAAGGGGACTGATCGAAAAGACATCTTGGTGCGATATGCTGCCATGGGAAAATCTAAAGATAAAGCCAAGAACAAAGATAGAAATAAGGATATCGTCAAAAATAAAAATGGTTTAAAAAAGCTCACTAGCGCATCCATTGATTTAGAAATTTCGGAACATGATAATCGGGTAAAGATTAATTCCGACTCTTGGAACCAAGGCCTAATTCTCGAAATCGAAGTTCCTAAAACTATTGATCTAAAAGTAGAATCGTATAATCATGGCGACCTCGAAATAGATAACATCATTGGTTCTTTGGAGTTGACTTCGTACAATGGTTCGATCACCGCTACACATATCTCAGGCTCTATCGTTGCCGATACTTACAATGGGAAAATTACCGCCACTTTTGATAAAGTACAGGCCGATGAACCGATGGCTTTCATCAATTATAACCATGGATTGGATTTGACCTTTCCAGCAGATATCAAAGCTACTTTTAAGATCAGCAATAAGCAAGGAGATGTTTATACTGGCTTCGATATGACGATGGAAAAACAGAAAATCGAGAAGAAAGAAACCAAGCAAAGTTATAAAATCCAACTTGGAAAATGGGTCGTAGGAAAGGTCAACGGCGGCGGTGCAGAAATCACTATGGAAAATTATAACGGCGATATTTATATTCGAAAAACAGAATAATTTTAACGATGAATGATTAATGGTGAACGGTTAATGTCTTGTTAGGTGTTAACCGTTCACCGTTATTTGTTAACCGTTATTTCTAGCCAACTTTTATTAGCAATAGGATCTAAGGTTTTTAAATCTTCTTTTATTTTTATTCGTTTTTGCTCTACCGTTTTTCCACTCCTTCCTTTTATTTGAAAAATCTTTTTAGCTAGTTTTATAAAATTAGCATTTGCTTTTTTTCGATAGTCACTTAAGTCTTTGCTTCGTAAAATATATTTCTTAAATGCTTCGAAGAATACAAAAAAAGCTTCTCCTTCATTCAATTCATAATAACTTTTCAACTGTAAAATCTTTGCACCCAAATGATAACTAGTGTCAGTAAATTCTACATTTTGCAATTGAAATAACGTATTTCGGAAATCGCCTTGCGCATGAAAAAGTGTTGCCAAATTATATGCAAGAGCATTGTTACGTTCATTGACTACCAGCGAATCTTGATATTTGTAAATAAAATTTTCCGTCCATTCAAATTCTTTGAGACGGATAGCCGTAGTGACAATATTTTTATATGTCCATTGCGAAAGGTGCCCGTCGAGGAAGATGATCTTCCGATCAAGCAACACTTTGTATAGTTCAAGAATCTCTTGATAAAAAGCATCTTGTCCGCTGTTTATTTTTTTGATACAAAAATTTAAAGTGTAAGTGTAGAGGGTAAATAATTCTTCTTTGGGAAAAATTCGATAATGCTCGACTAGTGATTTCTTCAACTCAAAATAGAAAGACTCCTCCCCTTTTCCTTCGAGCATTTGAATAGTTTTAAAATAAACTTGCAACGCAGGATGGTTTTCGAAATGGTTATTTTTTTTACAAAAAACTAAAATCTCATCGAGGAAGTCGCAATGGTAATTTGCATTGATGACAATGTTTCGAGAAATCATGTTGCAAGCGATGTGCAACTTATTGATAAAATAACTGAGGTCGAGTGAGTCACTTTCGAGTTGGAGGTTTTCATCGTATTGTCGTTTGATTTTGGTTTGAACGAATTGATCAAGTTGACTGTAAAAATCTTTTTTCTCTAAAAAATAATCAAAACTACGTTCCTCTTTTTTAGTTTCCAATTGCCGATATCTTCGAATGGTTTTCTCAAAATGTTGCGGAGCGTCTTTTTGGAATAATTCTTTTAGTGCATATTTTTTTTGCAAAAGTGGCTGTTGAGAAAATTGAAGCTGCGCTAAGAAGTCATATAATAATTGTAGCGAATCGGAAATGACATTGTTGATTTGTAATTCATTATATTGTTGATTCATATATATACTTTCAAAAACCTTTTTCTTTTCCAAAACCTCCGAATCGAAGTCTGGCGCATTTTCTACCAATATATTTATAAGGTGTTGCACCTTTTTATTTTTATTAAAAAAAGGCGATATGACGTATTCTTGAAATCTACGTATTTCCGTCGAGGATAGTTTTTTAAGCAGGGCGATGAGTTTTGTATTTTTCATAAAAGAAAATTATTAGTCAAAACACGCTTGTTTTTAACAAAACTTGATTCAACAATGATTATTTTTTTTCTATAAAATTGGATAAAAAAATTCAAAAACTCAACAATAACAATACCATTAACAATATTCATCCATTTACAAAATCTATAAATGCTTAAAAATGTACTTTTTATTCGACAAGGAAGGAATTACATTTGTTATGTGGGACATGAACAATTTTATTTTAGTTCTTAATTTAATCCTGTGCTTAAAACAAAATAGTATATGAAAAAGCTACCTCTTCTCATCTTATTGGTTTTATTTTTTGGAAACCTGCAAGCGCAAATTACTGCTGAGTTTACTGCTTCAACGACAACTGGTTGTGGAGACACAACAATTGACTTTTTAGATCAGTCAACTTCCAATGGAAACATTACGAGTTGGTTTTGGGATTTTGACAATGGAAATACCTCGTCTGAACAGAATCCTACAGTAAATTTTATTACTACGGGAAACTATACAATTTGCTTAACTATTGAAGACGATTTAGGTGGTAATGATATGCATTGCAAAACAGATTTTATAATAATTAACTCTGCCCCTATTTGTGTTATTGATGTTAACATTCCTATCCTAAGTTGTGCCAATACAACAGTTACTCTTAACGGAGGATTATCAAGTTCAGGGCCAAATTTTAATTATAGTTGGAGTACCATGAATGGGAATATTGTTTCTGGGAGCACCACTTTGAATGCAATTGTGGATACAGAAGGATTGTACACTTTAGAGGTCACTAATACAACAAATGGATGTAGTTCAAGTACAAGTATACAAGTAACTAGCGATACTAATATTCCAATTGCAAATGTGAGCGCCACTCAAACTACTTATACTATTATTTGTTCAACTGTTAGTATTTCGCCCTATTATTTAGATGGAACTGGTTCTTCGACTGGTCCAGATTATATTTATGAATGGAGGGACTCTGATAATAATTTGATTAGTAATGATTTAATTTTTGGTGCAAACGACGTAGGAACATACACCCTCACAGTAACAGATATTGTAAACCTTTGCTATTCTACAGCCTCTGTTACAATTATTATAATTGAGAACATCACTCCACCAATTGCAGATGCTGGGCCTGACCAAGTTTTAAATTGTTCAGTTAATGGTTCAGTTACATTGGATGGTACTGGCTCAAATACTAGTACAGGAGACCCTCTGACTTATGAGTGGTCATTTAATGGTGTCGTTATTTCGACCACAATTAATCCTGTTGTGTCTCAACCTGGTATTTACACATTAACTATAGTAGATACCAATAATGGATGTACTGCTTCTGATGATGTATTAGTTACTGTCGCACCTCCGAATATAGCCCTTGAAACTACATCGGTAGTTTGTACTGGGGGAGTTTCAACACTTAGCTTTTCCGTTACTTACATTAACTGTCAAGTAGAAGTTGTCGATGCAATGGGCAATGTTGTATGTAATCAACCTTGTACCGGGTTTTTATGTACCGTTAATCCAACTGATGGGCCTTTTCAAATAACACTTACGGACTTAAGTACTGGCTGCCAAAACTTTGAGAGCTTTTCGATTGCAACTCCTAATCCGATAGTTATTTCTCAAACAGACATAACTGATGTTTCTTGTTTTGGAATAAATGATGGAGCAATAGAAATTGAAGTTATAGGAGGAAGTCCAAGCTATACTTACTCATGGTCAAATGGTAGCACAGCTGAAGATCAGTTTAATTTAGATCAAGGGATTTATACTGTTACTATTGTTGATGCTAATGGTTGTGAATTAGTAGAAAATTTTGAAGTATCAAGTTCAAGTGAATTAGTGATTACAGATGTACAAATTACCAATGTTTCTTGTACAGGAACCGATGATGGAAGTATTGATATTGTTGTTGAAGGAGGAACACTTCCTTATGCATTTGCTTGGTCGAATGCATCTACTTTACCTAACCAATCAAATTTGGTTGTTGGTATATATACTGTTACAATCACAGACTCCAATGGTTGTACTCTCCTTTCTCCTGAGTATGAGATTTTCCAAAATGCTTGTTTTGATTTTGCTAATGACACTACAATTTGCATGGGAGGAATAGTTTCGTTATCAAATGATTTACCTATAACCGGATGGAATTATTCATGGTCTCCTGCTACAAGTTTAAATGATCCAACTATTAGTAATCCTATTGCTTCACCTACAGAAACGACCACCTACTTTTTGACCATTACGAATGGAAGTGGTATGATTATTTTTAGTGGTGAGGGACCAACTGTAACTGTGCAAAGTTATCTCGACTTTGGGTTGTTAGATTTTTCCAATGCGCCACTTTGTGATGGTGACACTTTAGAACTATATGGAAATCTGGGAACTATTTTTGTTTGGACTGGACCAAATGGATATGTTTCAACTAGTATGAATCCAACAATCAATACTGTGACTGAATTGGAATCAGGAAATTATAGTTTGACAATTACCGATGATTTTGGATGTACTGCTTCAGCCGATGTGGATGTATTTATTGATGATGATTGTGTATGGCCAGGAGATACGGATACGAATATGGTTGTCAATCATTTTGATTTATTAAATATTGGCTTGGCATACGATTCCGTTGGAACGACTCGGGAGAATGCTTCTTTCGATTGGTTTGGACAGCCTTCTTTTGATTGGTCTCAAACTACCCCCACTTCCAATGTCAATTACAAACATATTGACGCTGATGGAAATGGAATTATCGAAGCCGCAGACACAGTTGCGATTACGCAAAATTTTGGATTGACTCATAATTTTTCTGACCCTGATATTTTAGATCAGTTTACTGATCTTCCTCCATCTGATGGATTTACTGTAGTCACTCCTTTTTATGTCGAACCTGATACATTGATTGAAGGAGAAACAATTGCCTTGAATCTTATTTTGGGAGATGTAAGTAATGTAGTAACTGGATTGTATGGAATTGGATTTTCGATTGAGTATGATAGTTCGGTGGTGGTGCCTGGAAGTGCTTCGATCAACTTTGATGATTGTTGGTTAGGTGATGTAAATGCGGATGCGATTTCAGTTCAATTTGATTTTCCTAATCCTGGAAGAATCGATGCAGCGATCACTCGAATCGATGGCGTAGAAATGGATGGCTATGGACTTTTTGGAGATTTAATTATCACTTTGGAAGATGATATTTTGCTTTGGGATCCCAACTCCAATTCGAATAATTTTAATGGAACCTCGACTGATGTGACCGCAGATTTTACCGTGACTAATTATCGCTTGATTAATTTTTCTCAAGAAGAAATTATTGTTCAAGGGACAACGACAACGGCTCCAATTGGAGAAACAACGAGCCTTAGTTTTATAGAATTAAATGAACTAATTACTGTTTTCCCAAATCCTGCTAATGATGTCTTTTTTATCGCTTCGCAAAATATAGACATTGAGCGAGTGCGTATTTTTTCTGCAACAGGTGAGTTAAAATCTGTGAAAACTAAAACTAAAAACAACTTAGAATTTTCTACAAAAGAATTGCCGAATGGAATTTATTTTATTGAAATTCAGACACGGGAAGGTATTGTTACAAAAAAACTAAGCGTTGTAAAATAAAACTATTTTCTACATTTAATTAATTTTATTTTCAACAAAAAAGGAGCTAACCAATCAAATGGTTAGCTCCTAATTTTTTATAAAATTGTAAAAAACAATCCGCTTATTTCAAGCCAAATGCTTTTTTAACTTTCTTCACGTAATCCAATTTTTCCCAAGTAAAAGTTTCTACATTCCAAGTTTTAGTCTTTCCAGAACCATCTGTAAATGTTACTTTTTTCTTCTCAGGAGTTCTTCCCATATGACCATAGGCAGCACTTTCAGAATAAATTGGGGTTCTTAATTTCAATCGTTTTTCGATGTGGTAAGGACGCATATCAAATATTGATTCGATTACCTTCGCAATCTTACTATCAGACATGTCTACTTTTGCAGAACCATTCGTGTTAACATAAATGTTAGTTGGTTTTGCCACACCAATTGCATAAGATACTTGAACTAAAATTTCATCCGCAACACCTGCTGCGACTAAATTCTTAGCAATGTGTCGAGTAGCATAAGCAGCTGAACGATCTACTTTTGAAGGATCTTTTCCTGAAAATGCACCACCACCGTGAGCACCTTTTCCTCCGTAAGTATCTACGATAATTTTTCTTCCAGTCAAACCAGTATCTCCGTGTGGTCCTCCGATTACAAATTTTCCAGTTGGATTAACGTGGTAAGTAATTTTATTATTGAATAATTTTTTAGTGCCTGCATTACATTGTGCTTTCACTTTAGGAATCACAATTTTGATTACATCACTTTTGATTTGCGCTAACATTTTAGCATCAGCTGCAAAATCATCATGTTGAGTTGAAACAACAATTGAATCAATTCTGATCGGTTGGTTATCGTCAGAATATTCGATCGTTACTTGTGACTTAGAATCAGGACGCAAGTATTTCATTTGCTTTCCACCTTTTCTGATGTCAGCCAAAACTTGCAAAATTTTATGAGATAAATCCAACGCCAAAGGCATATAATTATCAGTTTCAGAAGTCGCATAACCGAACATCATTCCTTGATCTCCAGCACCTTGGTCTTCTGCTTTTTTCCTTTCTACTCCTTGGTTGATGTCAGGAGATTGTTCGTGAATCGAAGAGAAAACTCCACAAGAGTTTGCTTCGAACATATATTCAGATTTAGTGTAACCAATTCTTTTGATTACGTCTCTTGCAATTTGTTGAACGTCAAGGTATGTTTTCGTTTTTACCTCACCAGCTAATACAACTTGTCCAGTTGTAACTAATGTTTCGCAAGCAATTTTTGACGAAGGATCAAATGCAATAAAGTGATCGACTAAAGCATCTGAGATTTGATCTGCAACTTTATCTGGATGTCCTTCAGAAACAGATTCAGACGTAAATAAATATGGCATAGTTAAAATTTAAATTGTGTTTTATAAAAATACCCTTCTGTCACAGGGCTTTAGTTTCTTCAATATCTTGAAACGTGGTTTTTCAAAATCAGGTGCAAAAATAGGAATACTTTTTTAATAAAAACAGAAGTGAAAAAATTAAAAATTTAGTTTAACGAATTTCGCAATCCATCAATTTTTCTCCTTCGATAAATCCTTCTAATTTATCTCCTATTTGAACTGGGCCAACTCCAGCAGGTGTGCCAGTATAAATGTAATCTCCCATTTGTAATTTGAAAAATTTCGAAACATAACAAATCAAAAAATCAAAATCGAAAATCAAATCTTTCGTATTTCCATCTTGTACGACTTCCCCATTTTTTTTCATTTGAAATTTAATCCCTTCTTCTTTATTTACTTTTTCCAAAGAGATAAATTCACTCAACGCTGCTGAATTATCAAATGCTTTCGCGATCTCCCAAGGATGGCCTTTTGCTTTGCATTGGTCTTGCAAATCACGCGCGGTGAAGTCAATCCCAAAAGCAATTTCTTTGTAGTATTTTTTAGCAAACGCAGGTTGAACATGTTTCCCATTTTTACAAATCTTTATAACTATCTCCGCTTCGTAGTGAAGATCTTTTGTAAAATCTGGAATGTACATTGGTTTATTTTTCACCAACAAAGCCGAAGGTGGCTTCATAAAAATAAGTGGTTTGGTTGGAACTGGATTATTCAATTCCTTGGCGTGGTCGCTATAATTTCTACCGATGCAAATTATTTTCATAGTATGCCCCCGACCCCTAAAGGGGAGTTTTGGGTTTCCTTTAATTAAGAAATTACTTTCATTGATTTAGATTTTTCTTTCAATTTTAATTGGTGGAATTATTCTGAGGGGAAGAACAATTACATTTTTCAAAAAGAAGAAATTCAAAATCAATGAAGGTAAAATCAATCTTAAAGAAAAAACCAAAACTCTCTTTTTAGATAATCTTTGGTTTAATTTAGTTTAGTTAAAAAAAATCTACAAAATCAAATTAGACCTAAACTCTAAATCAATGAAAGTCAAATCTAAAATTGAAAGGAAACCCAAAACTCCCCTTTAGGGGTCGAGGGCTAAAATCTAACATTCGACAATCCCGCCAACTCCTTCACATCCTTAACTGTCTGTTGCGCTATCTTTCTAATTTCAAAAGAAGATTGCTTAATCTTATTTTTCATCTCTTTTCTGTCCGAAACAATTTCCGCTTTTCGCTCTCTAAACTCTTTACTAATTTCTACCAAACCATCAGCAACTGATTCTTTCAAATCAGAATATTTTAAAGCGCCCGAATTATAATCATCCATCAAAGAAGTGTGCGCTTCAATTCGTCCACTTGCTTTTAGCAAACTAAATAAATTTACAACTCCCGCACTCATTTCTCCATCTTTCACTTCCCCCGTATCAGTTACTGCTGATTTTATTTGCTTTCTAATTCTAGCCTCTTCTCCGAAGACATTAATAAAATGTTTTTCTCCCGCACTTTTACTCATTTTTCGAGAAGGATCAGCAGTTGATTGTACTTTGGGAACTTCTGTAAACAAAGGTTCAGGCATCACGAAATATTCTTTCCCCATCTGATGATTAAATCGTTGGGCAATATTCCGAGTCAACTCTAAATGCTGAACTTGGTCTTTTCCAATCGGCACATAATCAGCCCGATAAATCAAAATATCTGCTGCTTGCAACACTGGATAATCCAATAACCCTGCTGAAATAAATTCGTCAGCTTTCTCCTTACTCTGCTTACTCTTATCTTTGAATTGAGTCATTCGTTGCAACATTCCATAGGAAGTGAAGCAATTAAAAATCCAACATAATTCCGCATGCTCTGGCACTAGAGATTGTATAAAAAGATTATCCGCTTTCACACCAGTAGCCATCAAATTAAAAATCAATTCCCATGTTGCATTTCGTAATTTCTTAGGATCGTAGGGCATCGTCATCGCATGATAATCTACCACACCATAAAAGCAATCATAATCTTCTTGCTGATCTACCCAGTTTTTAACCGCACCAAAATAGTTACCAAAATGCATATCACCTGTCGGCTGAATGCAAGAGAGAATTCTTTTTTTATTTTCCATAATGTTCTTTTTGCGTGTTTAAGTGTATATGTGTTTAGGTGTATATGTTTTCCTATGGTGATACACTTTTTGGGAAAGCATATATACTTAAAAACATATTAACATTAACACATTACGAAACTGCTACAATTACTGAAATTTCAATATTTACAAATTTTGGCAAGTTAGCCACTTCCACTAACTCTCTTGCAGGTGCTGTAGCTTCATCAAAATACTCTGCATAAACTGTATTGATTCGTGAGTACATATTCATATCAGCAACAAAGACACTTGCCTTTAAAATATTTTCAAAAGTCAACCCTGCATCCGTCAAAATCGCTTTGATATTTTTCATCACTTGATGCGTTTCCGCTTCAATCGAATCTTGTACTAATTCACCTGTTGCAGGATCAAGTGCAATTTGACCACTCATATACATCACTCCGTTATGAATAGTTGAATGATTATATGGTCCTACTGGAGATGGTGCGTTGGTTGAGTTGTGGATCTTTTTCATTTTATTTTATTTTTGGAAATAAGGAAAAGGGAATGTTGAATATCGATTTAAGAACGCTTCGCTAAGGGTTTATGATTTGAGAAGTTTGACGATGTTAGTTTTTTCGATGATAAATATCGTCAAACATCTCAAATCATAAATCCTTGTTCGATATTCGTTATTCAAAAGTATTTAAACAGCAAAGCCCCCAATCCCGAAAAAATGGGATGGGAGCTTTGTAACTTTTCATTAAGTGCACAAAATGCTACTCTTCGTCAGCCGCTTTAATTACAAGTTTCCCTTTGTAGTACATGTTTCCATCTACCCAATGAGCACGGTGATAAATGTGTGCTTCGCCTGTAGTTTTATCAGTAGCAATAGTTGGCATTGCTGCGCCTAAGTGAGTTCTTCTTTTATGCTTACGCATTTTGGAGATACGACTCTTTGGATGTGCCATAATTTATTTATTTAGTTTCTGCCGAATCAATCGACAAGTTATTATTCAAAATTAATTTTTATTAAAATCCTTCAATTCATCCCAAGGAGAACTGGAAGAGTTATCTTCTTCTTTTTTTCCTGATTCCTCTGTTGCTTTATTATCTAAATAATCCAACATTTTCAGATCGCATACATTTTCCTCTTCGTCCTCACAATTATAGATATTTGCTACTGGCATCGCCAAACAGATATATTCATACAGGTAAGTCGCTACATTTAATTCCGCCGCTCCTCTTTCAATATATACAATGTCAACTTCGTCATCTGCTTCTTCCGCAAATTTTATAATCAAATCTTCTTGACTTTCTATTGGCAAATTGATAGCTGCCAAACATCGATCACAGTCCGTTTTGATACTTCCGTCAAGATCAAAAGTCAAGACCAACATATCTTCTCGAATATCAATCAAGAACTTAACTTTAAAAGTTCCTTGCTTAATCGGAGAGTCTTCAAAATGTGTAAAGAACTCATCGCCGATTAAAAAATCATATTCGTGAATCCCTATTTTAAGACCTTGTATTGGTATAGTAAATTGCCTTAAATGATTCATAATGCTTGAAAATATATCAGTTTCAAATTTCGAGGTGCAAAGATATGCTTTTTTGATAAAAATAGGAAAGATTAATTCATTGATTTTTGAAAAAAAACTTTTAAACAATGTAGGAGAAAACTGGTTATTTTGAAGCAAAATCTCCTTTATTCCGTTTATTATCATTACAAAAACTTATAGTTTTGCACTTTTAAAACCAATAGAACTAAAATATCAAAACAGAAGTTCCAATTCGATTAATATAAAATCCCAATTTTTAAATAATAAATTATGCCTGAAATATCAAAAAGAGTTGCTCAAGCTTACTCCTCTCCGATTAGAAAATTAACCCCTTTTGCAGATCAAGCAAAAGCAAATGGAAAAAAAGTATTTCACCTCAATATCGGTCAACCTGATTTGGAAACACCTCCAGCAGCTTTTGAAAAAATTAAGAATACTGATTTAAAAATTATAAAATATGGTGCATCGCAAGGAGTTCTTTCCTATCGAAAAAAATTAGTCAACTACTATCAAAGATTTGAGGTTGAAGTTTCGGCGGAAGATATTTTAGTGACGACAGGAGCTTCAGAGGCCATTTTATTTTTGGTATTGAGTTGCATGGACATGGGGGATGAAGTGATTATTCCAGAACCATTTTATGCCAACTATATCGGTTTTGCTGAAATCGGAGATGTGGCGATTAAGCCAATTACTTCGAATATCGAAACTGGGTTTGCATTGCCAAGCGCGGCCGATTTTGAAAAAATAATTACACCAAAAACCAAAGCAATATTAATTTGCAATCCAAATAATCCTACAGGATGTTTGTATTCAAAAGAAGCATTACAAGAGCTAGGTGCATTGGTCAAAAAACATAATCTCTTTCTTTTTGTCGATGAAGTGTATCGAGAATTTTGCTATGACGGTTTGGATTTCTTTTCTGTTTTAAATTTGGAAGGTTTGGAAAAAAACGTTGCTGTTGTAGATTCTATTTCTAAAAGATATTCTGCTTGTGGAGCAAGAATTGGCGCAATCATTTCTCGAAATGAAGAACTCATCAATGCAATTACAAAATTGGGGCAATTTAGATTGTGTGCTCCAATGCTTGGACAAATTGTAGCAGAAGCTATTTTGGAAAATGATGGAAATTATTTGACCGAAGCACTTGCCGAATATGATCTTCGAAGAGAATTACTTTTTGAAAGATTAAGTAAAATGGAAGGAGTCACTTGCAATAAACCAGGCGGTGCATTTTATATTTTTGCAAAATTTCCGATTGATGATAGTGATAAATTTTGCCAATGGTTGTTGGAAAAATTCACGCACGAAAATCAAACAGTAATGCTTTCTCCAGGTGCAGGTTTCTATGCGACGGAAGGTTTAGGAAAACAGGAAATTCGAATTGCGTATGTTTTGAATTGTGATGACTTGAATCAGGCGATGGATTGTTTGGAAGTGGCGTTAAAAGAATATCAGAATTTGCGAGTTGATTTAAAATCTAGAATAAACAATTTTTAAAATCTCCATTTTTGAGATAAATTAGGGATCGAATTCCTTGCAGGAATCCGATCCCTTTTCATAATATTACAACTTCACAAATGATTCTACCACCATTTCTGTCCCATCAGAAACCAACAGTCGATAGATTCCATTAGGCAAGTTTTTTATATCTAAGTCATAAGTATTTTTTGTTTCAAATTTCTCATAAGAGATAGTCCGTATTGGTTGTCCAAGTGAGTTAACTATTTGAACTGTCAATTCTCCTCGCCATTCATTTTCTATAGTAATTTGGAATTGGTCAGTAACTGGATTGGGAAAAATTTCCAAAAGATCAGCATCTAATAACAATTCTTTTACATTTGTAATAGTTACGCAATCTAAACCAGCATCATACGAACTTTCATATGCACCAATATCCAAACATCCTCCTTGAAGTCTTGCATCTCCAGCAAGATCAAATTCAGAAATATCGTCAAGTAAAGTACCCGCGTCGATGGCGGGACTATTTTGAGAAAGTTGGAAAGTACCCGTTTCAAAAAGTGGGTCGGCACTAATTTGGTCAGCATTATTCGTGGAAGCATTTAGTGCATCATCACTAATCAGATTCCCACCAAGGCTAACTATATCCCCAGGAACAAAAGAACCACCTTGCGCAAGATTTGGGTAGCCATTGCTTTGTAGAATAGTATTTTGTAAAGTAGTTTTGCCTGATAAATAATTACCAATGGAAGGCATTTCATTATTTGCTATCGTACAATTCGTCAATGTAAGTTCGCTCTCCGCATTTCCTACGACTGCTGATGTTACATTATTCGTATGATGTTCTGAGAATAGACAATTGATTAGTTCTACATTTCGACTTGTTGGAGTATTGTAATTAATAAAATGATTAAGGATAAAACCAGGAACTACTGAGCCCGAATTTCCTTTAAAATGCGTATTAGAAATTTTGGCAGAAGTCGCTGAATTCCCAACTTCATAAATCGACATTCCACCTATTGTTCCATTAGTCGTATTATTAAAAATTTGACAATTAGTTACTTCCAAGTGGTTATTATACCCAGAAAAATTATACATACCAATTCCTCCTACTTCAGACTCGGCTGAATTGTTTTCTATTAGGCAATCTATTATCTGAATATTACAATTTTGTAGGCCGCCTTGGAGATCAATTGCAATAGCTCCGGCTTCGGCAAAATTATCTAATGCTGTTTGGGAGGCTTCATTGTTTGTAAAATTAGTAGATTGAATTATTATTTCATTATCATTGCCACTATCAGATAGAAAGTAGAGTCCTCCACCATTTGCAGATCTATTTCCATCAAAGGAACAATTGTTTATTGTCGTATTGAGACTATCTCCATTTTCACTATAACTTGTAATCATTCCTCCTCCTATAAAAGTGCTGTTGTTCTCAAAAAACTGACATTCCTCTAAAGTTACTGTCGCTTTAAAATTATAAAATCCACCACCATTTTCTGCCTCATTACTAAGAAATTGACAATTTTCTACGGTCACTCCCTGTCCAGAGATTTCGGCAACCGTCATACCTCCACCACTTTTGAGGCATTTATTTTTTTCGAAAATACAATCTTCTATTTTCCCTCCTTCAGCACCTGCTTCAAAATAATAAAGTCCGCCAGCATGCCAGATGGTGTAATTTTGGGTAAAGTAACAGTTACTAATCTGAACTGCCCCATAACTAAAAATTCCTCCTCCACGCTTATTTGTCCAACCACCATCATCAACATCTGCATGACCGCCTTGTATGGTAAAGCCATCAATTGTCGAAGCAGTAGAAACAGTAGCTTCAACATAAATCACATTGATGACATTGTCATCCTTGTTGCTATCAAAATCATCGACTACATCATCTCCATTAACATCGCCAGACAGAATGGTCACATTGGCAACAGGGTCACGCTGGTCGAGTGTCGTTTCGGTACCGTTGAATCCACCATAAAGAGAAATATCTTGATGGAGGTAAAATGTTCGCTTGATCGTATCTGACCAGAGGCTAGGATTCGCAGGTATGTAAGTTCCTGCAGCTACCCAGATTTCATCATTCACATTACTGCTGTCAATCGCTTCACTCAAATCGTTGAAAGCATCTTGCCAAGATGTTCCATTGTTA
>JBGCCY010000254.1:0-57634 GCA_045104975.1 Saprospiraceae bacterium | reverse complement strand
GAATTCAATTAGTAAGGAGAGAAAAGTTGGAGTCAGGTCAAGCTTATGTAGAAGATACTTTTAAAGGAAAACCTAATAGAGAAATACGCGAAACGATTATGATGACACCAGGGGTAACCTTCAGTCAATAATATTATAAATAAAATAAAATGAACATTTTGTATAACAATACAATTACATCTGGATATCTTTTTGTTTTTATGATCCTTCTTTTTGGAAAAAATGGAATTGCACAAACTGGAATAACAGGGAAAGTTACCGACGAAGAAACAGGTGAAGAAATTATTGCTGCAAATATTGTAGTCACTAAGAATGGAGTTTTTATCCAAGGCGAGACGACAGATATCGATGGGAATTATAATATTAGACTTAATGAAGGAAGTTATGTTATGGAAGTTTCATATACAGGATATTCCACTAAGAAAAAAACAGGAGTTCTTGTGACGCAAGGATATATAACAAAAGTAAATGTGAAGTTAAGTTCGGGAGGATATGATGATTATGGTTGGGGAGAAGGATGTTTACATTGGGGATGGGTAATTCCTCTCATTCGTCAAGATGAGAACCCAAGTAAATTTGAAACGACCTCCGAACAAATCAGATACCTCCCAATCCGAAATATCAATGAAATCATAACCATAACCCCAGGATTATCCCTCACAAAATGAATCGTAAAGTTTATGTGAATAATTGAATAACGTGCTTTTTCATGCTGTACAATCAGGCTCCAATTTGCATTGTACAGCTAATGTTTGAGCTTGAGCTGCATCGTAAGATGCGGCTTTTTTTTGCACAGATTATAATCAGCCCAATCTGTGCAAAAAAATACAACCATTTCCAACCTACCTCTCGTCGATAAGGGAAAGCAAGTTTTTAAATTAAAAAATTATAATCTATGAAAAAGTTTTATGCAATTCCTTGGGTCATTTGTTTCCTCTTTTTTCAAAACATAACAATACATTCCCAAACTTCCATAACTGGGAAAGTTACAGATAAAGATTCTGGTGAAGATATGATTGCTGCTAATGTCGTTGTTACCAAAAATGGAAACTTCATCCAAGGCGAGACGACAGATATTGATGGTAATTATAGTATGCGATTTGATCCTGGTACTTATGATGTGAGGGTGAGTTATACTGGTTATGTTGATCATTTAGTTAGAGGCGTTATTGCCAATGCAGGACAAGCAACAAAAGTAGATGTAGAAATAGGTGTGAGTGGAGATAAATTAGAAGATCTAATGACTTTGGAATATAGAGTTCCATTGTCAGAAGAACCTAGTCCAGGAGGATATCATGGTACAAAATATCAAATTCGAAATCTTCCAACTAGAAATATTAATGCAGTTGCGGCAGCAACAGCAGGAGCACCTAATTCGATGATATCTGGAAAAGTTACGGATAAAAATACGGGTGAAGAAATGATCGCTGCTAATATTATGGTCTCGAAAAATGGAAATCTTATTCAAGGTGTAACTTCAGATATTGATGGGGATTATTCTATCGGAGTTGATGCTGGAACATATGATTTGGAATTTTCATACACAGGATATCCAACTAAGAAAATAAAAGATGTGGTAGTTGAAGAAGCTGAGATTAAAGTTGTTGATGCTAAATTAGAAATAGGTAGAATGATGATTACATATTGTCCAATTCTTATTGGTTACAAAATCCCACTTATTAAGCAAGATGAAATTTCTACAGGAATAACAATATCATCCGATAAAATTAGGAACCTCCCAACTAGGAATATTAATGAAATACCATCCATGACTCCAGGAGTATCATTTAGTCAATAAGTTGAATTTTATTTTAAGAAAAATTACAACCAATTTAAATAGACCTCTCGTCGATAAGGGAAAGCAAGTTTTTAAACTAAAAAAATAAATCTATGAAAAATTTCTATGTGATTCCTTGGGTAATTTGTTTCCTCCTTTTTCAAAATATAACAATACATTCCCAAACATCTATAACTGGAAAAATTACAGATATAGATACTGGCGAAGAAATGATTGCTGCTAATATTATAGTCAGCAACGCAGGTGTTTTTGTTGCTGGCGAAACGACAGATATTGATGGTAATTATAGCATTCGAATTGATCCTGGTACTTATGATGTGAGGGTGAGCTATACTGGTTATGTTGATCATTTAGTTAGAAGCGTTATTGCAAATGCAGGACAAGCAACAAAAGTAGATGTTCAGTTAGGTGCAAGTGAAGCGGTGTTAGAAGAAGTAGTGGTGAAAGCATATAAAGTTCCTTTGATTAAAATGGACGCAACTTCAACAGGAAGTACTGTAACCGCTGAACATATTCGTAACCTTCCAACTAGAAATATTAATTCCGTCGCAGCTGCAACGGTTCGTTGTTTTCCAGGTGATAAGGATGGAGGTGTTTCAGTTAAAGGTTCTCGTAGCTCCGCAACTGATTACTATGTTGATGGTAAAAGAGTAAAAGGAAAGGAAATGTTAAAAGATTCAAAAGTTAAACTAATTAAAACAGAGACTGCAATAGAAGACGAATATTTGATTGGAGATGCAAGAATTTTAATTTCAAATAATAAATTTTTCGAATCCACCGATTATATTTTAAGAGATAAAATTGATCTTAAAAATAATTTTCCGATGGTCGAATTAGACCCGACGAAAATTATTGTTTTGAAAAAAAATATAATCACTCCTCCCAAAGCTGGTCAACTCACCGCTGCGGAATGGCGAGATGCGGATCATTGGAAAGTTTGGAAAACACAACAAAAAGATAAAGATTATAAACAGGCAAAAAGTGATTGGAAATTTTATTTGACTAACCGATATGCTGTTTTAGTAGAAAATAAACAAGGGCAACCATTGGTAGATGTAGAAGTGGAATTGGTTAATGCTAAAAGAAATGTTCTTTGGAAAACTCGAACAGACAACGAAGGGAAAGCAGATTTGTGGGCAGGTATTTTTGATAGGAGAGAGGACGCTAGGAATTTAAAAATCATTGCTACCTACAATGGAAAAAAGCACACTATCCGAAAAGCGAAGTCGTTCAAGAAAGTCAATAAAATAAAAATAAAAACTGATTGCAATTTATCGAATCGAGTAGATATTATGTTTGCTGTAGATGCAACTGGTTCGATGGGCGATGAAATTAATTACCTGAAATCAGAGTTGCAAAATGTCATCGAGCGAGTGCAACAATCAGATGATGATTTGGATATTCGATTGGGGTCTGTTTTTTATCGAGATGTTCGGGATGCTTATTTGACGCAATCAACTCCTTTGGATCCTGATATTTCAAAGACCGTTAGTTTTATCAAAAAACAAAGTGCAGGAGGAGGGGGAGATTTTCCAGAAGCAGTAGATGTAGCATTGGAAGAGACGATTCAAAAACAGAATTGGAGTAAAGATGCTGTGGCGAGGATTGTATTTTTGGTGCTCGATGCACCTCCTCACATGCAACAGGAAAACATTAATTCTTTGCAAAAATCTATTCGGATAGCTGCCGAAAAAGGGATCAAAATTATTCCAGTTACTGCTAGTGGGATAAATCGTTCGACGGAATATTTGATGAAGACGATGGCTTTGGCGACAACGGGTACTTATGTATTTATCACCGATGATAGCGGAATTGGTAACTCACATTTGAAACCAAAAACTAAAGATTATGAAGTCGAGAAGTTAAATGATTTGTTAGTTCGATTAATTGGAAAATATACTGATCGAACATCTTGTGAAGAAGTGGAAAAGGAAGAAGAGGAACAAAACAACGAAGTTCTTTTTGCCAATAATAACCAGAATACCAATTTTACGACAACAGTCATTAAGGAAGACAAATCCATTTTAAACAAAGTGAAATATTTTCCAAACCCAGCAACGACAAGTGTAACATTACAATTACAAGAAGCAATTTCTGAAATATTGATTATTCAGGCTGATGGGAAAGTAGTTCGACGATTTGAAAATGTGGCAGTAGGAGAAATGCAAATTGACTTGAGTGGATTTTCTGAAGGATTTTATTTGATCCGATTTAGGAAAGAAAATGATGTGGCCAATGGAAAGTTGATTGTGATCAAATCTTAATTTTTTTGCCGCAGACTTAGACTGACTCATTATGATTTTTCGCAGATCAAATTATTTTGGCGAAAAAATGTCTGTGAGAGTCATATAGAAGTCAGCTTAAGTCAGCGGAAAAAAAAAAATTAGCTCGCAAAAATCTGATCAAAATCGGCAAACGATTTAAACTCCAAAGCATTACCACTTGGATCCATGAAAAACATCGTCGCTTGTTCGCCAACCTCCCCTTCAAATCGAACATAAGGTTCGATGATAAATTCGATGTCGTTAGCTTTTAATTTTTCAGCGAGTGCTTTCCACTCATTCATTTTGAGAATCGCTCCAAAGTGTTTAATCGGAACTTGTTTCCCATCCACAGGGTTTGCTGCAGGTTCAACAATTGCTTCTTCGGTCAAATGAGCTGACATCTGATTTCCCCAAAAATTAAAATCAATCCATCGCTCAGAAGTTCGACCAACTTCGCAACCGAGTAATCCTTCATAAAATTCGCGAGTTTTTTCTAGATTCTTAACTGGAAATGCTAAATGAAAAGGTTGTGCTTTCATGTGAAAAGATATTTATGGTTTAAAATTTTTGCTACTGACTTAGACTGACTGTTATGACTTTCCCAAAGGAGTAAACACTTAAACGAGGCAGTCTTAAAAAATCATAACAGTCAATCTAAGTCAGGGGCAAGAAAAGGTTACTGATTCAAAAAAACCGCATTCGCAAAAACCATTTTTCCTTGATACCAAAATGCTCGGAACAATGGATTATCCACCATGTAAGTCACATTTCCTCGGCCCATTCTTTGTACTGCAAAAACGGTAGTTTCTTCCTGAGTCTTCTTCGCTTTCGAACCAGCGAAACCAAGCACCAAAGGATCTTTTCCAATGTAACCCACATTCGAAGTATTCTTCAAATATTGGTAATGACGAGAACTGGTTTTCAAAGAAAAATAATAATCAGACATTCCAAAACCAAGTGGATGTGTGTTATCCCAATTCAATTTAAAGATTGCACCGGGCATATTATTTTTTACAGAACTACGAACTCGGTGAGAGTGAGGTTCCAATCGACTATCCAAAGTTTCTTTTTCGTAAGCACGGGTGGCTGCACTTTTATCACCTTCCTCTGCATATTTTTCAAGATTAAAACCTGGTTTTCCTTCCAACTTTGAAACCGCATTTCCAACAGCAATAACTCGTCCACCTGAGCGAACCCAAGTTTTTAATTTATCCAAAGTATCATCACTCAAACTGTACCAACCTTCTGGTAAAATAACTAAAGAGTCATTTTCCAAATTCAAATATTTAAAATTCTCTACGGGGACGGTAGTTAAAGGATAATCTAAATCTGTTTCGAAAAAGTGCCAAATTTGACCGAACGAATAAGGCGAAGTTTTGTCTCCAGCAAGAACTGCCACTTTAGGTTTTTTTAATAAAATCAAACTTTCCGAACCAAGGTCAGCACCGCTATCTGCAAAACCAGTTGAGACGGCAGTCAAATTTTCGTAGTTTAACTTCGCAGCTGTTTCGATAATTATTTTTTCAAAATCGCCTTCCAATTTTCGATTATCACCACGCGTGATAATTAAAGTTCCCGCAGGAAATTCTTTTCCTTCGATGGTGAATTTGCCTTTGGCAGTTCGGGCAGTCACTCCTTGATCCATGAGCTGAGCAATAAATTTTGCATCTTTTAATGATTGCCATTTGGCTAAATATCCATAAGCATTTTTACTAGGTGCAAACTTGTTTTCAGGGGAAACATATTTTGAATCCATAGGGATTCTAGTTTCCGTTGCATAAGCTTTCAAACCATAAGCATGAGGCAAAGACCAAGCAGTAATATCATAGGTCAACGAATCCACCAAGTAAGATTGCGGTTCAAAAAGTACTTGTACCAAAACTGATTTTGGTTGGTAAGCATTAATGATGATGTCATCCTTATTGGTTTTAAAAGAAGTCGTTTTTCCAGTTGCATAATCATATCCAGAATAGGAAGAAGTAGCCTTGGTCAAACCATAATTAATTTTATTTTTATCTAATAAATCTAGCAAGGCTTCTTTCTTTCCTTCTGCATTATCATGTTTGATAACAAAACTTTTATACTTCCCAATCGGGTTAGTAGAATGTGATTTAAAGTAACTTACATATTTTTCTAACAATTCTTTTGCATTTTTTGAAGACACTTCAATAGTCGAAAGAGAAGTTGTGAAATGATGGTTCACTCGGTCTTTTAGCGAAACCGTTTCGCCATTATTCATATCAGCTTCTCTACTTGCAGAACCACTTCCACCTTGTTCATAAGTCATTCCAATTGCTCCATTGAACATCGGATAAGTATCTCCATAACTTGGGTAAAATAAATCGAAAATTTCCTTGGTGTAATATAACCAACCATTTTTATCAAAATACTTTGCGTGATTTTTTCCAATAGAATGTTGAAATTCTGATTGCCATTTCGTCAAATATTGGTGATAAGGTTGAGCCGCTGGTGCAAAATAATATGGATCATCTTTATACATTTCATGAAGGTCAGCATGCACTTGTGGCAACCAATTATTGTAAACTGCCATTCGTTGTTGCGATTCAATTTGCGTTTGCCATGCCCAATCTCGATTCAAGTCAAACATATAATGATTCATCCGTCCACCTGGGTGAGGTTCGTTGTGTTCCCAAGAGTCCATGTTCGAAGTCATCTTGGTATTACTCACTCGACGCACCCAATGTGTGTAGCGAGAATATCCATCAGGGTTGACACTTGGATCCATGATGACCAAAGTGTTTTTTAACCAAGACTGTGCTTGTAAGTTTTGTCCAGCAACTAAACTGTGAAGTACTGGCATCGAACTTTCTGATCCCGCGGCTTCATTTCCATGCACGGAATAACTGAGCCAAACGATGGCAATATTATTTTTAGGTGTTCCTTCTTTGACACCTGCTCGAATCAAATTATCATTTCTAATTTCTTCTAGCTTCGCTAAATTTTCTTTGGTAGAAACAAAAGCTAGGAGCATCGGACGATCTTCATTGGTCAATCCATATTGTGTTAAAGTTACTTGCTCACTATTTTCAGCGACATACTTAAAGTAATCGACGAGCATGTGGTGAGGGGTAAATTCTTCTCCAATTTTATGCGTCAAAAACTCATCAGGAGATTTTAAACTTTGGGAAAAAACTAATTGTGTGGAACAACAGAAGAGAATAATTAAAAGCGCTTTTTGGAAAATCAATTTGGTTAAATCGCTCATGTTTTCTTTTTCTTTTTTTAGTTAGAATTCAAAAAAGAAAGGTAAACATTTTAATAGAAAAGGAAATAGGAAAATGGAGGATTTTTTTATTAGGGAAGTTACTATTAGAGTTAAAACTGGAATTCTGATATGGGGATTTTTTATTAAAGGTTAGTTGCTTTTTGTATTTTTGGAAAAATTAAATTTAACAAAAAAATAAAAATGATTTCTATGAAAAACTACAAACCATCATTTCTATTATTTGCATTTCTTTTATTTCAAACGATTTCATTTTGTCAAGACGATTATCAATTCAATGAGATAAAAAAAGGCGAGAAAATAAAACTAGGAAAAAAAGAAATACTTAATTCTGAAATTCAAGTTAATGAAAATGGCTATTATTTAATTTCCAAAAAAGTAAATAGCCAAATAGGACTTATTAAGGATGATTTGAAAATTTATCACTTTGATGAGAATCTTAACAAAAAATCCTCCCAGAAAATTAAACTTAACGAAGGTATTAAGAAAAGAAAATTTGAATATTTCGTTTCACTAAAAGGACAATTATTCCTTTTCTCTTCAGCTAAAAAAAATCAAAAACAACTTTATTATCAAGTGGTCAATCCGTCTACTTTGGAATTTGGTTCATTAGAGAAAATTCAGGAATTAGATTTTTTGGGGAAACTAGAGAAAAATGGAATTTTTGAATTTTCGATTTCACCTGATGAGTCAAAGGTTTTAATTTATCAAAATGAAAATTTAAAAAACGGAAAATTTAGAACGATGTTGAGTGTGTTTGATAGTGAGATGAATTCAATTTGGCAAAAGAAAGAGGAGATAGAAAAAGGGAAGCATGATGGTTTGGATTGGAGTCAAATGGTAGTAGATAATAGAGGGAATGTTTTTGGGTTATTAAAAAACTACGATACTCCAAAAGGAATAATAATAAGGAGTAATTTTCTCGCCGTAAATTTTGAATTATATTCCTACCTCGAAAATGGAGAAAAAAAGACAGTTCAAAATATAGATGATAAAAATAAAGAGATTTCTGACTTGGGAATTTTTGTTGAAGCTGAGGGGCAATTATCTATTCTTGGATTTTATTCTGATGAATTTCCCGAAGCCACGGAAGGAATTGTTAAAATTATTCTGAATAGTGAAAACCAAATTGAAGATTCTAAGACCTCTTTTAAAAAGTTTTCAAAACAACTTATTCCATCTTATGAGAAAGATAGAGATAAAGATTTAATGTCAAAATATTCATTAGTATCGATCAATAAAAAAGAGAATGGAAACTTTGTTATTGTTGGGGATCAATTATCGATTTCAGATTTGGTAGATGGTGAACCTTCTGTAAGTTCAACTTTCTATTATAGGAATATTTTAACTTCGGAGATTAAGATGGACGGAGAAATAGTCTGGGAATATAAAATTCCAAAATACGATTATAGTACGAGTGAGATTTTGTCAAGATTTTTTATGCATGATTACAAAGAGAATTCCTACCTGTTTTATATCGATCATCCAATCAATCTTAAAATTACGGAATCAAAAAAAGCGAAAAGTCCTTTTGTGAAGAGACAGATAATTATGTCCAAAATAAATGGTGAAGGAAAATTAATAAAGAATCCATTTTTTCCTGAAAGAAAAGCTAAGAATCAATTCATCTATCCAAGAGGTTGTAAAAAAATAAGTGAAGACAAAGTTCTTTTAGTTTTAGCGGACAAATTTCAAGATATATATTTAGTGATGTACGGAATTAACTAAAATTGTAAAAACACTACCACTTTTGAAGAGTGGTAGTGCTTTTTAGATTCCTTCTTAGTTAGAACCCGTATTTATTATTTGACCAGGAGGACAGCCTGTACCACCTTGACTACAACATAAATCGTATGACATGATAGCATAATTTATCCCATTGTCAGTACAATTTTGGGGATCTAAAGCACCATCACAAATCTGATCATAAAAGGCAATAACATTTTGAAATCCTGCCAAACAATCTTGAACCCGTAAGGTAGCCTGATTATCAAGTGAAGGAGTTGTATAATTAAAATTATATAATTCTTTATTTTGTTCTTCAGTCAATTCAAGTTGTAAATCTTGATTTGTTAGTAATTTAATTTTAGCTGTTTTTAAGTTACAGAATCCATCTACTAATTTTTGAGCTCCTCTATATCTTTTTATCAATGCCATATCAACATTACAATAATTTACATGGTCACCTTTGGAACTTAGTTCATTGTGAATATCAAAAATAGCAATCTGTTTATCAGCTAATTGTTGAAAGAGAAGACTACCTGTATTGATGTAATCGATATAATCTTGGTTTTGTTGAATTTCTTTTTTGTAATTCTCAAAATCAAATTCTTCATTGTTAATTTGTTCTTGCTTGCATGAAGTGAGAAATAATAAACATAATAGTAAAATTGAAAGACTAAAAGATTGAAATGATTTTTTCATGATTTTTATTTTTTTTGTTCAAAAATTCACTAACAGATTTTTTTAATCACATTTAATTAAGGATGTTAAGGACAACCATCACCACCTAATGAACAGCACATATCATAAGTTTGAACATCTATTGAAAGACCTAGGTCTACACAGTCGGTGTAACTACCAGCAGTTATTGCTTGTGAACATATGTTTAGGGTATTGTTTACAGATATATTAAACTGAGTTATACAATTGATACGCGTGGTAGCTTGGTTTGAATTAGGAGAAGAAGTACTATAAGTAAATGTAAATAATTCGTTGAGCTGTTGCTCTGTCATCTTAGCAAATAGGTTTTTGTATTGATTCATTTTAGTAAAACCTGTAGCAAGTTCACAAAATCCATTTACTAATTTTTGAGCACCTTTAAATTCTTTTATTTGATCAATGTCAATATTACAGTAACTAATTTCAGTACCTTTAGAAATTAACTTATTGTGAATATCAAAAATGGCAATCTCCTTTCCAGCCAATTGTTGAAAGAGTTGATTACCTATATTCATGTAATCGATATAATCTTGGTTTTGCTGAATTTCTTTTTTGTAAGTTTCAAAATCAAATTCTTCATTGACTTGTTCTTGCCTACAAGAAGTGAGTGATAATAAACATAGTAGTAAAATAGAAACGCTAAAAAGTTGAAATGTTTTTTTCATGATCTTTGTTTTTTTATATTTTTGTTCAAAAATTAACCCACAGATTTATTTAAAAAACCAAGTGAGTTTTTGTTATACGATTTGAAACTATTGAAAAAATAAAACAAAAAATGATTGATTGACTGGATAGGTCTTTTGGAAGGATGGATGAATGATATGACTTATTAAAAAATATAATGAAACTTTATTTTCGGACTATTCCGCAAAAAATCAAATTCCTCCGTAACTTTAGAAAAAATTAAAATTAATGAAAAACCTTTTACTCTTAACTTTACTCTTTTTCTTTAGTTGTGGGCAAGTCGATACTACCATGGAAAATGAAGTGAAAGAACTCAAAGAAAAGATTGCTGCTATGGAAAAAGTTGCAACAACTCCAGTCAAAGATGAAACAGGATTTATCCATACCGTCTTTTTTTGGATGAATGAAAATGTAACAGATGAACAAAAAAATAATTTTACTAAAAATGGATTAGGCGAGTTAGTTAAAGTTTCCTCTATTTATAAAAGTTATTTTGGACCACCTGCAAAAACACCAAGAGAAGTTGTAGACAATAGTTATGACTTTGCGTTGATCTGTCATTTTAAAAATAAAGAAGATCAAGATGCTTATCAAATTGATCCAATTCATTTAAAGTTTATTGAAGATTTTAAAGATTTGTGGAAGGAAGTAATTGTTTATGATAATTTGATTTTAGATTAGACCAAAATAATAAATAGCCGAAGCACATTTTGAAAAACGTGCCTCGGCTTATTGTTTTGCCAATTTATCTCATTTTAAAAACCATCGCATTAATTTTTCGAGAGGTAGGGTCACCAGGACATTTACATTTAATATTATCAAAATATACAACATCTCCAGATTGAATTACATCCAATAAACTCAATGACGTAGCATTAAAATATTCCCCTTTATTTGTTACTTCTACTGGATCGGCACTTTTACTTTGTATCGTCATCACAAAACCTTGGACTACGCATTTCTCTTCTATAGGCCAACCCATCAACTGAGCAGTAATCTTCTTTTGGTGTTCAAAATAACCAATACTAACTGCTCCACCCGATAAAAAACCAATCATTGACGTTGGATCAGGAATCCTTTTTACTCGATATTCAATTTCTTTTGAAGCAATTCCATCAGCTTCAACTTTAATAATTTTATTACCTACAGTTTTAATTCGAACATTATAATGCCCATTTCCAAGGTCTTCAATTTCTCCATTTTCACAACTTACTTTTACTTTTTCCGCAGGAACACCGGCCATTGCAACGGTAATTGGATTGTCGATGCCTATATAGAATAAATTCATTTTGTCAGCAGCTACACTCACGGTTGGAGTGGTTTTCAATGCTTTGGAAAATGCAAAAACAGTTAATAAAAATAAAGCGGAAAATAACAGGTAGGAAAAATTTTTCGCTTTAGGAAAGCGGAGTATTTTTTTCATGATATAATTTTTTGATGTAAAAAATAAAATAAAATTACGATTTCCTAACGAGAAGCAACAAAAAAGTAACAAACTTGTGTATTTGCAATATAAGATTTTGACAGTATCTTGTCATTCCTATTATTGTTTTATCGAATGTGTCAATGTATCTTGCAATTGTATTACAAAAGCTTAACGACCGAACAATTAGGTTATGAAAAAAACTATTCTTTTCATGCCATTTAAAACCAATTAAAAGCGACTTCCTTTCTCCCCTGAAAGAAGTCGCTTTTTTTATTTTATGCATGTTCGTGCTAATAAAAAAGCGGCTTCTTTTCAGATGAAAAGAAGCCGCTTTTAATTAAAATTTTATAAAAGACAAAGATTAAGGTTTCTTGATATTTAATCTTTGGGTAGAAATTACTTTATTGTTATGACCAACCAACTGTACTAAATACATTCCTTTTGGAAATTGGTTGAGGTAATATTTTTTATCATCTTCCACATCAAATGTCTTCATTTTTTTTCCAACAATATTATATATATTGATTTGGTTGACAGCGTCATTTTTATCAGTTAACTGAAAATATTCAGTAGCTGGATTTGGAAAGACTTTTAAAGTTTGCTTGTAGGTACGGAATGAAGGAGTCTCCGAGGAATTATCAGCCAATTGAGCCGAGACTCCAAAAGCAATAAAAAATAAAAAAGTAAAAAGTATAATTTTCTTCATACCGCTGGTTTTGTGAGTGATGATGTAAAATAGGCTAAACTTTTTGGAAATTCAAGTAAGCTCTATTTTCTTAAATAAAAATTAACAGTATTTGGATAATAATTTTGTGGAAAGATTCATTACCTAATGTTCAAAAATTAATCCAAACCACTTTATTTCAGGATTCCCCTAAAACTTTAACTTATAAAGAATTATCCTTTTATCAACTTTAGAACTGTCAGAATTTCATTTTGTTTATCAAAAACTGTTATGAAATATAAATCGGCAGGGAATAATCGAAAATCATAAGTAGATTGAAATGGATAAGTTTTTATTATTTGACCTAAAGAATTATAGATTTCTAACTTGTGGATATCCTCGTTTTGAGTGATAGAAAATGATTCTTGAATTGGATTAGGAAAAATAGTAATTAAATCTTTAATATCTGTCTCAACAATATTCGTTGGATCGGTATTTCCAAAATAAGTTTGTTGAATAACTTGAGAGGAGTCCTCTTCTGTCCAAATATTGACTATAACTATTGCATTTCCAGCGATATCATTTGGAAAAAAAGAACAACTAAAATCTACGGAATAACCACTTTCTAAAAAGAAAGTACCTTCATCAACTTCAGGAGGCAAGCAACCTAAATTAGTACAAATTCCTGATGTCCAACCAATGGGTAATTCATTTGTAATCCGTTTCCAAACAAAATTTAAAGTTGAATCTGTATTGTTATGAATTTCACTATCAGCATTAAAAAAAGCAACTGAAGCATTGGAAGAACCTTCAGATGGACTTGGCTCAATCGAAAATTGAGCTTGAAGATTTAGTGTGAAAAAGAGTAAAAAAATGATTCGATACATTTTATTTTTCGTTAAGAACTGAAATAGTCACCAAGTGAATATGTTGAGAATGATTTCTAAGTTTTCGAATTTAATGAGTATTCACCTTTAAATTAAATTTAGATTATTTAAAGTTCCGAAAATAAAATGAAAAATAAGGTTGGGGGTACGACAATCAAAATAGTTGGGCAATCCATCTGAAAAGTCCAAACATATTTAAAATAGCTCCAATCACTACAACCACCAAAACTCGATATGCCCAAACATCAGCTGCGGGATATTTTGAGGCGAACTGAGCTGTCCACCAACCCCCTGCAGTTTGACCAATTGCCATCAATCCTCCGATTTTCCAATCAATTAATCCTTGCCAATGGAATATTGCAATAGCAACAATCGTGTAAAGTGCGACCACAAATGATTTTAAAACATTTGCATCTATGATATTATTTTTAGCCACTAAAACCATAATTACTAAAAACATTACACCCATTCCCATTTGAATAAATCCACCATAAAATCCGAGTGCTAAAAATAAAGGGATGGCGATCCAATCTGGCATTTTCTTATTGGAAGTAGAATTCAAAGATTTATTTAAAGTATCTAAAGGTTCATCTAAAATATCCTCTTGAGAGATTCTTTTCTTTTCCGGAGTATTTTGTAACCATCTTTTAGGCTTAACAAGAATTGCAAAAAGCATGGCGACTAACATGAATTTAAAGACTTGCTTAAATTGTTCATTGCTCACCCAGATAGCTAAAAAGATTCCTGCGACTGCTCCAATTGAAATGAATAATATAGGCTTCCAACTCTTTTTGACATCCAGTTTTCCATTTGTATAAAAAGCATAAGTGCTTGCGCTAGATTGAAAAACAATGCCTACACGATTGGTGGCATTGGCGATGTTTCCAGGAAGTTGCAATATTTCTGTTAGAATGGTCAGCGTGATTGCCGAGCCATTTCCAGCCAAAGTATTGATAAATCCTGCAGTTGCTGAACCTATGATGATGATGAGATAATGGTAGAATTCTAATTCCATGAGAGTGATTTTTAGTGATGAGTTTTGACAAATGATATTTATCACTTATTCACTCAGAACTATTTTTCTATTTCTTGACAGAGTTCGATGAGTACCCCATTAGCAGTTTTAGGATGAACAAAACAAACTAATTTATTGTCAGCACCTTTTTTGGGTTCTTTATTTAACAGGATAAAACCTTCTTTTTCTAATCGTTCCATTTCTTTTCGAATGTCTTTTACTGCGAAAGCGATATGATGAATTCCTTCCCCTCGTTTTTCAATAAATTTTGCAATCGGGCTGTCGGGTGAAGTAGCTTCGAGCAATTCGATTTTATTTGGACCTACTTGAAAAAAGGAAGTCTTGACATTTTCAGATTTGACTTCTTCGATTTTATAGTGAGCCTTGCCGAGTAAATTTTTATAAATATCGTTTCCACTTTCAAGGTTTTTAACTGCGATTCCGATGTGTTCGATTTTTTTCATGACATATTTTTTTTGTAAAAAACTATGCAAAGCTAAATTTTTGAATGGAATAGGTGAGAAGAAATTTAGATAAGTTAAAAAAATATTAAGAAGTGATTTCTTATTAAATCTGCTGAAAACTTAAAAGTCAAAGACTGCAAATTAGCCATTTTGATTATTGGCTATTATTTAAAATCATATTTTATCAACGATTAAAAAGCTTAAATTATGAAAATCAAATTAGTAATTATCGGAATGTTTTTAGTTGGATTTACTTTTTCCACCCAAGCTCAAACTATTAAAAAGAACGTAGTAAAAACTCAAGTTAAACAGCAGAAACGAATTAATCATGGTGTCAAAAATGGAGAATTGACGAAAGGAGAGAAGATTCGATTACAAAAACAACAAGCAAATATTCAGCGTACCAAAAGAAAAGCTGCAGCTGATGGCGTTGTTACTCGAAAAGAAAAAGCGATAATTAAAACTAAACAAACGAAAGCCAGTAAAAATATCGCTCGTAAAAAACATAACAATCGAAATTAGCGGTTAATGTCGAACGGTTAATATTTAATACTAAAAATGTTAATCATTAACCGTTCACAGCTAACTGTTAGTTAATAACCTAGTTGCATGTCTTTATTAAAGCTTATATCTAAAACTCTTAATCTTTTCCTTTTTCCAATTCTATATTTTCTAGTGTAAAAAAGTTTTTTGATCAAAAATCCAAGACCAACTGATGCCGCTGGAACTTTCCAAGCCAAATCATTTAATGGCTCACCGGCAAGTGTTCCTCCTAATGAAAATAGCAACCAAGCTGCTCCAAAAGAGTACAAACTCTTTTCGGTTCGATTAGCAAAACGAGCATTTTTATAAGATTTAATAGTTTTGATATCTCCAACTTTTACAAACCGTTCTGAGAAAACAATAATTTCATCCTCCACCTTTATATCAACCATGACATCTGTGTACCAATCAGAACTACCTTTTAATTGGAAGGTTAATTCTTCGCCGAGGAAATATTTTTTTGTTTTGACTTTACCTCTTTTTTCCATTTGTAATACCTTTTGAGCATGAGCAGGTAAGACTGATAAAACGAAAAAGCAAAGCAATAAGTAGGATATTTTCATAAATCTAATTTTGTTTTTATGGAAAAACGAAATTAAGAAAAAAGTGGTTGGGAATTTAATAGTTAATCATTAACGATTATAAACGATGAGGTAATTTTCGAAGTCCCTTTTTTACACCCTCTTCAATTTGGTGAAAATTCAAGGTTTCTCTTGCGACATAAATAAGCATGACTCCATATTGTTCTTCAGGAAAATCTAATTTTTGATAAATGGAATGTTTATTCAGTCGGTAAGCTTCTCTAATCTTACGTCGGAGACGATTACGATCTACAGCTTTAGGAAATGCACGTTTAGGGACAGTTAATGCCATTTGTAATGGAAAATCACTTAGAGGTGATTCCATTTTAACCCAAACAAATCTAATAGGATATGAGATGAAGGATTTGCCTTCGGTGAAGAGTTTGCCGATAGTTTTTCGGCTCTTAAGTCTTTCTCCTTTTTGGAAAGTAAACATATAACAATGAATAGTGAAAAATGAATGATTACATAGAATAGCAATCATTCATTTTTCAATATTGACTATTCATTATAGTTATTTAGCAGAATTTTCGTCAGAAACAGTCAATTTTAATCGACCTTTTGCTCGACGACGTGCCAATACTTTTTTTCCGTTTTTACTAGCCATTCTTGATCTGAATCCATGTTTGTTTGCACGTTTTCTTCTAGATGGCTGAAATGTTCTTTTTGGCATAATTAATTTATTTTTTTACCTATAAAATTTCCGCTTTCGAGTTAAGCGGGGGCAAAGGTAAATTTATTTTTTGTAATTGACAATTATTTTATTAAAAAAGGTATCGAGACTATGGTTATTGAGTATTGGGAAATCCAATAATCTCAAGAACCATAGTTTCAAACTCATTTTATCCATTCATTGATGCTAAAAATTCATCATTACTGTGAGTATGCATCATATTCTTTCTTAAGAAATCCATTGCTTCCTCTGGTTTCATATCAGATAAGTGTTTTCTCAAAACAAACATTCGTTGTAAAGAGTCTCTATCCATCAATAAATCTTCCCGTCGAGTACTAGATTTAGTTAAATCAATAGCTGGATACATTCGTTTGTTAGCCAAACCTCGATCCAATTGTAATTCCATGTTACCAGTACCTTTGAACTCTTCAAAGATGACTAAATCCATTTTAGACCCTGTATCTACCAAAGCAGTTGCAATAATAGTCATAGATCCACCATGTTCGATATTACGAGCTGCTCCAAAGAATTTTTTAGGTTTGTGAAGTGCATTTGCTTCCACACCACCTGAAAGTACTTTTCCACTTGCAGGAGCAACAGTATTGTATGCTCTAGCCAAACGAGTAATTGAATCTAGTAAAACTACTACATCATGACCTGATTCTACCAATCGTTTCGCTTTTTCCAAAACAATATTAGCTACTCGAACATGATTATCAGCAGGCTCATCAAATGTAGAAGCAACTACTTCTGCTTTTACATTTCGTTTCATATCTGTTACCTCCTCAGGTCGTTCATCAATCAAAAGAACGATGATATAACACTCAGGGTGATTAGAAGCAATTGCATTGGCAACATCTTTTAATAAAAATGTCTTACCCGTTTTAGGTTGTGCTACGATCAATCCACGTTGTCCTTTTCCAATTGGAGTAAAGAGGTCAATCATTCGATTACCATAATCTTTACCGCCAGCTGTTGGATTAATTAAGGTGAATTTTTCTCTTGGAAAAAGTGGTGTTAAGTAATCAAATGGAACTCGATTCCGAATATCCATTGGATCTAATCCATTAATTCGAGAAACTCGAAGTAGGGCGAAGTATTTCTCCCCTTCCTTTGGAGGTCGAATTGCTCCACAAACAGTATCACCAGTACGCAAACCAAATAATTTGATTTGAGAAGGAGAAACATATATATCATCTGGTGAAGTCAAATAGTTATAATCAGCAGATCGAAGGAATCCATATCCGTCAGGCATCATTTCAAGGATACCTTCTCCTTCAATAATTCCATCTAATTCGATATTAAATACAGGGCTTTTAGCTCGGTCATTTCCTCGTTTATCATCATTTCGATCATTATTTCTAGAATCACCTCGTCGATCATTTCTAGAATCATCTCGTCGATCGTTTCTAGAGTCATCTCGTCGATCGTTTCTAGAGTCATCTCGTCGATCATTTCTAGAGTCATCTTTCCGGTCATTTCTAGGAGCTTCTTGTTCTACAACATCTACAGTTTCTTCTACCTCCTCTTGAACTTCCATCTCTTCTTCTTCCATCTCTTCTTCTTCCATTTCTTCCTCTTCCATCTCTTGAACTTCTTCTTTAGGTTCAGATTTTTTAAACATTGGAGGCGTCCTATCCGCAACACTTACTTTTTTGCGAGGACGTTTTTTAGTCTTTTCTTCTTCGTTTTTTGACATTTCTGAATCATTTTGTGAGGAATTCTTAGAGGAGGGAGAATCATCATTTTCGCTAACTGCTTGCTCGTCGAGAATTTTATAAATTAATTCTTGTTTATTTAGCTTATTAAGGTTCTTAATTCCTTTTTCTTTTGCAAGATCTTTCAGCGCTGGAACTAACATGTCATTTAATTGCAATATGTCGTACTTCATAGATAGATTTTTTGAAACCTAATATTTTATTGTAAATATGATAAAAATGATTAATACAATTGTAGTGGTGAAATAGCTCAGACAAGATCAAATTTTATGATGGTAAAAATACAGACTTGTATATCGGGAATAATTTGGTGCAACGACCTAAAACACTTTCACTATCTAAATGAATTTTTCAACTTTTGAAGAGGTAATTTAAGATAGACGAGTAGTTGGTTTATTAACAGGGTGTTTTGAGAAAATGTTGTATGCTTAAGATAATAAACCTATAGATGTGCATTAATTCTGATAGCGCAAAAATACATTTTATTTTTAGATTCAAATACTATCTTTGCAAAAATATTAAAAAGTTTTCCACAATGTACGATGGTTTTGGGGAAATTGATACGTTTTTTTCAAAAATGATAAAATTCATTTCTTATTTAGAACTTTTTTTTTTCGATTTTCGTATCTCTTTCTAACTTAATTTTTCTTTTTTATTAATAAATATATAAACAGTAAATGTTACAAATCAATTTTATTAGAGAGCACAAAGACCGAGTAATTGAGGGTCTTAAAATTAGAAATTTTGCCGATGAGGATTTGGCGATTGTTGATAAGGTAGTTGCGATTGATGAAACTCGCAGAAGTACCCAAACCGAATTGGATAATTCCTTGGCTGAATCGAATCGAATCTCTAAAGAAATTGGAAATTTATTCAAACAAGGAAAAAGAGAGGAAGCGGATGTTTTGAAAGATCAAGTTTCTACACTCAAAACGCTTCAAAAAGATTTGAGTCAGAAGTTAAATGAAGCTCAAGACGAATTGGAAACGGAGTTATTAAATATTCCAAATATTCCTCATCCTTCTGTTCCTGCTGGAAAATTAGAAACAGATAATGAAGTTTATAAAGCTTGGGAAGCTGCTTTGCCAGAAATGGAAGAGGAAGCATTACCACATTGGGAATTGGCCAAAAAATATGATTTGTTCGATATGGAATTGGGAGTAAAAATCACAGGTGCTGGTTTTCCACTTTATCGAGGGAAAGGAGCAAAATTGCAAAGAGCATTGATCAATTTCTTTTTGGATGAAGCAGATACAGCTGGGTATGAAGAAATCATTCCACCTCATTTGGTGAATGAAGCAAGTGCAAGAGGTACAGGGCAATTGCCTGACAAAGAAGGTCAAATGTATCATGCCACTAAAGATGACCTTTATTTAATTCCAACTGCAGAGGTTCCGATTACAAATATGTATCGAGATATGATTATTACAGAGAAAGATTTTCCTATAAAATTAACAGGCTATACGCCTTGTTTTAGAAGAGAGGCAGGATCTTATGGCGCACATGTAAGAGGGTTGAATCGAGTTCATCAGTTTGATAAAGTGGAAATTGTAAGAATTGAGCATCCTGATAAATCTTATGAAGCTTTGGAAGGAATGCTAAAACATGTGGAAAGTATTTTGGAAAAACTAGAACTACCATATCGAATTTTGCGACTATGTGGAGGTGATTTAGGTTTTACTTCTGCCTTGACTTTTGATTTTGAAGTTTATTCAGCTGCGCAAAAAAGATGGTTGGAAGTGAGTTCTGTTTCTAACTTTGAGACCTTCCAAACTAATCGATTGAAATTGAGATTCAAAGATGAAAATGGAAAAACTCAATTAGCACACTCTTTAAATGGGAGTGCTTTGGCTTTGGCAAGAATCGTAGCAGCTTTGCTTGAAAATAATCAAACTGCCGAAGGGATTAAAATTCCAAAGGCATTACAAGCTTATACGAAATTTGAGATGATTAAATAAATTTCGATTGAACAAAAATATGATCCCGAGTTTTCTATAGGAAGATTCGGGATTTTTTTATGTCTCAATCTCAGTCTTTACTATAGATAAGGAAAAGAGATACACCTAAAATATTTTATTTTTCAAAAAAAATAATTAACTCGCAGGTGACCTCATTCAAAAAACAAGTCAAATTATTAGGAAACTATTTTTTCATTTAAAAAAAAAAGAAGTGGATACTAACTATATGATTTATATGGCAATCGTCGGTGCAGGCTCAATGATCGGCGGATATGTCTCGAATACTTTGAAAAGCAAATTTGCAAAATATCAGCAAGTTGGACTTAGAAGTGGATTGACAGGGAAAGAAGTTGCTGAGGATATGCTTAAATATTATAATATTCATGATGTGAGAATAGTTCAGGGGCAAGGTGTTTTGACGGATCATTATAATCCTAAAACCAAAACGGTTTCTCTAAGTCCAGATGTTTATAATGGTAGAAATGTTTCAGCAGCAGCAGTAGCTTCGCATGAATGTGGACATGCGGTACAGCATGATATTGATTACCCAATGTTGCAGGTGCGGTCACAACTAGTACCATTTGTAAATATGGCTTCCAAAGCATTATCTGTTTTAATGATGGTGGCATTTATGTTGTTGGATGCTTTTCCTCAATTAATGTTATTGACGATTGTAGCTTTTGCAGTAACTTCTCTTTTTAGTTTAGTCACCTTGCCAGTAGAATTTGATGCGAGTCGAAGAGCGTTGAATTGGTTGGATGAAACTGGAGTAGCTCAAGGGGCAGAATATGAAGGCTCAAAGGATGCTCTAAAATGGGCAGCAATGACTTATGTTGCTGCAGCTTTATCTTCCATATTGATGTTATTGTATTTAATCTATCAATATGCTGGGCGACGAAGGTAATCCAATTTTATTTGTCTGAAAAAACAAAACGGCTAATCCTATTTCTCGTAGGATTAGCCGTTTTCTCATTAAAAACGAGACAATTCTCATTGAAAAAGAACATTTTAAATATTAAAAATAAAATAAATGTATTTTTTTTTATATTTTTAACTTTGCAGTTATATATGTGAAAAACTGGATTTTAGAATTGCCATTAAATGTGAAATGGAAAAGTGTTTTTTGTAAACTTTTATCTAAAACAATTCTATTGAAAAAGGAAATTACTTTATAATTACTGATACTACTTATTTTATTTTTAAACCACCTATGAACACACCATCAAAAAGGTACATATTTACAGACTTCGACAATATTCAAAAAGTCAAGTTTAAAAAATTGGAACGCGTATGCGATAAAATCTTTATTTTAATTAATACTTCCGATAAATTTATTCCTTTTTCTTTAGTCAGAAACCTCCAAAAACTAGGAAAAGCTGTCAAGTGGATTCCCGTAGAAAAAAATAAAAACCTTACCCTCAATTATCATATTTGCTACTTAATGGGAAAGATGCATTCTAAAATCAATCTTTCGACTGAGTTTGCTATCCTTTCAGACGAAGATTCTTTTAAATCTATTATCAATTATATTAACAAGAATGACAGAAAATGTAGGCGAGTAAAAACTGGTGCTCCTAAGAAAAAAGTGCGTCGGAAGGTCATTATCCAGAAACCTAATCAACGCCCAATTTATGAAGGCGAGCGTGCCAATTTAGATGAGAAAAAAGAATGGGTACCGATTGAAGAACAACAAGATTCTTTAGTGGCTTATCGTGAAACAAAAGATCGATTAAAGTTGGTCGCTACTCGTCCATATAATTTGACTTCCCTTCGGGATTATATTCATATCAATAATCAAGAGTTAGTAGAACGTGGAAAATTAAGTGTAGAGGAGATCATTGAAATGATGGAATTCAATAATGAGATTGAAGTAAAAGGAAGTTTAGTAGCTTATCATTTTTAGACCGCTGCGCTGACAGAAGACAGATCGTGCGCTTCGCTTACTGACAGAGGACAGACTGACGATATTAATAAGCCTACTGATAAAAACAATTTTCACCCTACCATATAATTGAAAAAAATCTCAATTTTAGTAGTAATCTAATATTTGGAAACTATTCATTTTGTTAAAACATTTATCTACTTACACTTTATTAATCAGTTGGTGAATTATCAGGTATTTTAGTACCGTCAGTCTGTCCTCTGTCAGAGAGTACAGCGGCCAATCTGTTTTCTGTCAGCGCAGCGGTCTAAAAATAAAGACATAGGGATTCTTGTTTTTTCTAAGAAAAAACATTTTATTTGACCGCATTAAAATTAAAATATCAAAATATTATGTCAGACTCAATAGAAATGGGCTTAGAAATAGCGAAGGAAAGTATGGATCACGCTGTTGAACATTTAGCCTCTGAATTATCAAAAATTAGAACAGGGAAAGCTTCTCCTGGAATGTTAAAAGGGCTTAAGGTGGATTATTATGGCGCGCCAACTCCTTTAACCCAAGTGGCTAATGTAGGTGCCTCTGATGGAAAAACTTTAACCATTCAACCTTGGGAGAAATCCATTATGGGAGCCATCGAAAAAGCAATTTTCGAAGCTAACTTAGGTTTAACTCCTCAAAATAATGGAGAAATGATTATCATTAATATTCCACCATTGACCGAGGAAAGAAGAAGAGAATTTGTGAAACAAGCAAAAGCTTTAGGCGAGGATGCAAAAGTAAGTATAAGAAATTCTCGACACAAAATTTTAGAAGTTATCAAAGCGGAGGTGAAAGAAGGGTTTCCTGAAGATGCTGGAAAACGAGAAGAAGATAATGTTCAAAAAACGGTTAACAACTATGGCGAAAAAATTAATGCGCTTGTAGCTGCAAAAGAAAAAGATATTATGACTGTTTAGCAGTTGGCAGTTTTTCAGTATGCAGTTGGCACTTGGCTAACTGCATACTGTAAATTGAAAACGGATTAAAAACTATACACTTCCACTCCATCCTTTTTTCTCACAAACAATTTACTTTTCTGAATAGCAATTTGATTCTCAAGGGAAATTCCTTTGGGGAGGTCAATGATTTGGGTAGAAAGAGATTTTAAATGGAAAGATTTTAATTGTTCTTTTTCTTTATAAATCAGTTGATTATCAATGATCTGAAAAGAAGTTAAATTTTTAAGATCAATCGTTTTTTGGTATTGAGCATAGATGTCAAAAACTAAAATCCCTAAATTAGGATCATTGACATATAACCAATTTTCTCTCTCTAAAATGAAGTTTGGTTGTAATGGTTTTTCAAATTCGTTGCTTAAATTTATGATACTTTCCCGCAGTACTTCTCCATTACGGTTTACTTTTTTTATTCTATAAAAAACAAAATCATAGAGCCAAACATTATTGTCATTGGACATTCCAACTGTCTCCACATCTGTCAAATTCAAATCTAATAAATTAAATTCCCCAGTTTTATTTAAGGTTCGATCCAAAGTATAAATCGTCAAGAATTCAGGATAGTATAGCAAAACACTAAATGGATTAGTGATGTCAATATGTGTCAAATCTCCTAAAGTATTATTGGAAAAACGAAACAACTCATTGCCTTCAGGGCTATATTTAATGACTTCGTTTTCGGTAGTAATAATATAAAGTTGTTGTAATTTATCAGTAGCTATCCATTTGGCTTTGACGTCAATTTTTTTGATTAATTTATAGGCAGAAGTATCGGAGGGTGGGGGAGTAGTTTTTGCGGAGCAGGAGGGGAAAATGATGAATGAGAAAAATAGGAATAGGATTGAATATCGAATATCGAACAAGGAACAAGGATTTGAGAAGTTTGACGAAACTTTCCACAGAGTACTTCTCAAATCCTTGTTCCTTGTTCGATATTCGATATTCCCTTGATCATTCATTTTTTTAAATTTCATTTTTGTAAACATTTCCTTCCTCATTTTCGAAGAAATGAATCTTCATATCATTTCCGTCAAAAACTGCATAAGAACAAGCATGCATCCATTCGCCGATATTGATATAACGACTAGTACCATTTTTTAGCGTGTAGTCGATAGGTAAATGTCGATGTCCAAAGATGAAAAAATCAACATGCAATTCCTTAATTTTTTCGTTACAAAATTGCAACAGCCATTCTTTTTCTTCTTTTAAAAATTTTATTTCAGCAGGATTGAATGCTCGACTTTTTTGGGACCAAAAATTAGCTAAACCCATGCCCCAAGTAGGATGAATCGAACCGAATAAGAATTGACAGATTGGGTTAGCAAAGATTTTTTTGAGAAATTTATAACCATGATCTCCTGGTCCTAAACCATCTCCATGGCCAATAAAAAACTTTTTGCCATTCCATTCTTTGACGATAGGTTCTCGAATAATTGGAATATCAAATTCAGTTTCGAAATACCGAAACATCCACATGTCATGATTCCCAATAAAAAAGAAAATAGGAATTCCTTGGTCGCGAAGTTCTGCTAATTTTCCAAAAAGACGAACATATCCCTTAGGAACAACATTTCGATATTCAAACCAAAAATCAAAAACATCCCCCACTAAATAAATTTCGTGCGCATCATGTTTGATAAAGTCTAACCATCGGACTATTTTCTTCTCTCGTTCTTGGCTCGTTAATTTTGCATTGATTCCCAAATGAAAATCTGATGCGAAGTATATTTTTTTTCCTTGCATTGATGTTTTCCGTAGAGGAGCTCTCTCGAGTCCCTAAATTAAAAAGAAGGTTGAATATCTGACTCAGAGAGTCAGTCTACTAAACTTTCTCCATTTCCGTCCCGCATTTATTGCAAGTTCGAAGTTCTTTAGAATTCATAAAGTTATTCATCACCGGAGGCAACTGATTCACAATGTCGCTCATTTCGAAAGTGGCTTCATGTAATTTGTGATTGCAATTTTCGCAAAACCACATCAATTTATCTTCCTCTCCATCTCGACGATATCTTTCGATCACTAAACCAATGGTGTTGGCAGGACGCTGTGGAGAATGAGGAATTCGAGGAGGTAATAAATACATGTCTCCTTCTTTAATTTCAATATCTTCTGGAGTTCCATCGTCGTGAATTATTTTTAAGGTAATATCACCTTCGATTTGGTAAAATAATTCTTCTCCATCTTCGTAGTGGTAATCTTTTCGACCATTCGGACCACCAACGATCATGACGATATAATCTTCATTTTCGAGATAAACTTGTTTATTTCCAATTGGTGGTTTGAGAAGGTGTCGGTGTTCATCGATCCAAGCATTGAGGTTAAAAGGTTTGCGTATCGCCATTTGTTATGATTTTAGAAATTCGTAATTTTTGCTAAATTTAGCTAAAATTAATTTTTTGAGAAAGATAAAACTAAAATGGATATTAACTTAAAGGGAAAAAATGCATTTGTAGGAGGAAGTAGTCGAGGAATCGGTAAAGCAACGGCTATTGAATTAGCAAAACTAGGGGCAAATATTACTCTCGTTTCTCGAAGTGCTGATAAAATGATTGATATCGTCCATGAATTGGATAATTCACAAGGGCAGCGGCATGATTTTTTAGTGGCCGATTTTAAAGATATTGAAAATTTAAAAAAGAGAGCACATGCTTTAGCTTTGAAAAAAGATATTCATATTCTAGTAAATAATACTGGAGGACCTGCTCCAGGAGGAATGTTAGAAACAGGAATGGATGAGTTTTTAGAAGCTTTTAGAAATCATTTAATTTGCAATCATATGCTCGTCAAACTGTTTGTGAATGGAATGAAAAAATCAGGTTATGGAAGAATCATAAATATTATTTCAACTTCGGTAAAAGAACCATTAGATGGACTTGGAGTAAGTAATACGACTCGGGCAGCAGTCGCTAATTGGGCGAAAACGCTAGCTAACGAGTTAGGCGAATTTGGCATAACGGTAAATAATGTTTTACCTGGATTTACAGATACAGAACGGTTATCGGATATCTTAAAAATTCGTGCTAAGAAAAATAATATTTCAGAAGAGAAGATGCATGAAAAAATGAAAAAAACAGTTCCACTCCAAAGGTTTGCAGAACCAAAAGAATTAGGAATGGCGGTTGCATTTTTGGCGTCGCCTGCTGCATCATATATAACTGGAACCAATTTGGTGGTGGATGGAGGTAGGACGAAAAGTCATTAAAACAACTTCTAAAGTAGATTTTTGATGATTTTGTCAAACTCCTTACTTAAAATAAATCTTCACAGTTTTTATGAAACTTAGATATTCTATTTTTAATAAAATATCCCTTCCTGTTGTTTAAGTCCAACTACAGAAATTAATTAGATTTTTTCCTGAAAGAGAATAAGTTTTTAGGACAAATCTTAGCATGTACTAATGTTTGTTTAAAAGTAAAGTCAACTTTAAAATAATACCTTTTCTGGTCGTTTTCGATACCATCTATTGTAATGCGTGTATGATAAAGGTTTATATTTTTTTATACAACTTTAAAAGTTAGCATTCTTTTTGTTGTACATATAATTCAAAACTAACATATTTTAAAACATCTTCATTGTTGTTTGAAATATCATCCAACGCCCGGAATAAAAATTAAAATTGAAAAAAATGAAAATTGTACAAGAAATTTTTACAAAGGATTCTGGGTGGAAAAATGTATTTCAAAATGGAAGTGTTACAAACCCACAGCTTGTTCTCGTTTTCGGAAATCGAGAAATCGTCAGCCATGATCTAATCTATAATGATCTAAAAAGTAAATACCCAAATGCAGATATTATTATTAGTTCTACTGCAGGGGAAATCGTTAATACAGGGTTTACTGATAATTCTATTGTTGCTACAATAATTGAATTTGAGCATACTCAGTTGACCACATGTCAAGTAAATATTAGTGATTTTGATAATAGTTATGCAGCAGCGACGCAGATCGTATCCACTCTTTGTCAGAAAGAATTAAATCACGTTTTTATTGTTGCAGATGGCCAACTTATTAATGGAAGTGAATTGGTTAATGGGTTAAATCAATTTAAAGATAAAAAGGTGTTAACGACTGGAGGTTTAGCTGGAGATGAATATGAATTCAATGAAACACTAGTTGGTTTAAATAATGTTCCGTCAAAAGGTAATATAGTAGCAATAGGTTTTTATGGAGATCGACTTAAAGTTGGCTTTGGTTCTAAAGGAGGATGGGATTCATTTGGTCCAGAAAGATTAATTACAAAGTCCAAAGGAAATGTTTTATATGAATTAGATAATCAAAATGCTTTAGATCTGTATAAAAAATATTTGGGAGAAGCTGCTAATGAATTACCTAGTTCAGCTCTATTTTTTCCACTATCCATTAAAGCAGAAGGGACAGAGGAACTTTTGGTTCGAACAATTCTATCTATTTGTGAAGAAACAAAGAGTATGACCTTTGCAGGTAATATGCCAGAAGGGACTATGGCACAAATGATGAAACATAATGCAGATCGATTAATTGGTGGAGCAGAACAAGCGGCTGAAAATTGCATAAAGGCTGAAGATAAAGAACCAGAACTTGCGATATTGATTAGTTGTGTAGGAAGGAGAATAGTTTTAGGCCAAAATATAGATGAGGAAATAGAAGTAATTCGAGGCCAGTTTGGGGATAAAACTATCTTAACAGGATTTTATTCTTATGGCGAAATTGCTCCATTTAATAATTTATCTAGATGTGAATTGCATAATCAAACGATGACTATTACAACTCTCTCAGAAGTATGAA
This sequence comes from Saprospiraceae bacterium, assembly GCA_045104975.1. Classification (GTDB taxonomy): domain Bacteria; phylum Bacteroidota; class Bacteroidia; order Chitinophagales; family Saprospiraceae; genus CAJQQY01. Next base: position 29,633 of record JBGCCY010000254.1, on the reverse strand, counting down.
GAAGTTAGATTTAATTACAAATAAATTATTATCTCGTCAAGTAAAACGTGTATTTGCTCAAGATGCGGAGCTCTCTGATGATTTTATCAAACTTTTAAAAATGATTAATCAGTCCTATGAGCACTATGAACGAGATAGGCGGCTAATCGAAAGGGCGATGGAGGTAAGTTCTGAGGAGTTGCGTAACTCTCATAAAAATCTTGCTGAGCAAAATGAAGAGTTAGAGCTATTTGTTTCTAAAGTATCACATGATCTTAAAGCACCTATCCGAACAATTAATTCCTTTGCCCAATTGATAGGCAGGGAATTAAAAAAATCGGGTGGTGATGAAAAGATATTGGACTATCTTAGTTTTATCACCAATGGTGCTCAGAATATGCATTTGTTAATTGAGAATCTTTTGTTTCATGCTCGATTAGGATTAAAATTAGAATTGGAAGATAGAATTGATTTAAATGAATTGATTCCAGTTGTAAAAAATAACCTCGGTGGATTGATTCAAGAAAATAGGGCTACCATCATTATTGAAGACCTTCCTGTTGTGTATGGAAGGTCTCATGAGGTATTGCAACTATTTCAGAATTTAATGGGAAATGCGATTAAGTTTAAAAAGAAAGAGGTTGATCCAATTGTTAAAATTATTTGCAATGAGAAAGAATCAGAATATATTATTTCTATTGAAGATAATGGGATAGGTATAGAGAACAAAGATAAAGCTAATATTTTTGGAGCATTTCAGAGATTGAATGGTGCTTCTGATTATGAAGGGACAGGTTTAGGTCTTTCTATTTGTAAAAAAATAATTGATAATATTGGAGGTCGAATATGGGTAGAATCGGAATATGGGAAAGGGACTATATTTGTTTTTTCTTTACCTAAAAGTTCAAAAACAGAGAGTACTATAAAAAATTCTAATGTTAATGTTAATAATCAGGTTTCAAGCCAAGCCAATGTTTAATAGAAAATAGTGTAATCTATATTTTATTAAGTATAAAATTAATGGCCTCTTCGTATCCTTTCAGCCCTTTTCCAACAATACTTTCTACACACACATTTTTCAAAAAGGAATGATGTCGAAATTCTTCTCGTTCATAAATATTTGAGATATGAACTTCCACCACAGGCGTAGCAATTGAAGCTACAGCATCTGCTAATGCGATCGAAGTATGTGTATAACCACCTGCATTAAAAATAATTCCATCCCACAAAAATCCAACCTCATGTAATTTGTCAATCAAGGTACCTTCATGGTTACTTTGAAAATAATAGAGTTGCAAGTCTTCCTCTTCAAATTGTTTTTCCAAAAGATCAAAATAATCTTCAAAGGATTGACTGCCGTAAATTTCAGGTTGTCGTTTTCCCAAAAGATTTAAATTTGGACCATTGAGTAGGAGGATTTTTTTCATCTATTTATTTTTCTTTTTGTGGAACATCAAAGGTAAGTTTAAAATGGGTTAAGTATTTTTCGAGAGGTATTAAACCAATTTCTTTTCGTCGTTGATTTACATATTCAGGATTCGCTAAATTATAAAATTCCCATTTGTTAGTTCTTTTATTCATAGAAACTTGCGTTCCATAAACCTGAGCTTTACCCTCAGCCCTTAGCATACGATCTTTTATCATGGCAAGTTCAGTATGTTGAAAGTCACCTTGTTTAGCAGACGCTATAAATATATCGACATATTTTTCCATGTACTTATTTGGAGCGTTTTGGATGACTAGCCAAATTGTTTCCAATTGATTTTTACTCACATCATTCAACGTTGGCATTCCACAATTTTCAATTATACTGATGACCATATTTAAATTTTCAAGATCACCTGCTTCAGTCTTAGAACTTTTATCTTGTTTATAGCTTTGATGAGAATCATATGTTTTTTGTAAAATATCTTTTAAGTTGGAGCAATCAATATCAGCTGAATGTTGATTGGAGGAATTAGGTTGATTGCAGGAAAAAGATAGTATTGCAAGAATAAATAAAAGGAAAATAGATTTTTTCATTTTTAATTGGATTTTATTTCACCACAGATTACGCAGATTTTCACATATTTTTATAAAAAATGAAGAAATAAAATTCTGTAAAAATCTACGGGGTAAAAAAAACGATTCGAAGAAATAAATCTTCGAATCGTTTATATTTTTTAGAATTATATTTTTTAAGAAAATTTAATTCGCCATTTCAGAAAGAAACTTAATTCGCATCAACTGAATCTCTTCCATCGTCACATCGTCCTCTTGCAATTCTTTAAATGCGTCTTCAGGACTATCGGTATCAGCTTCCATAAAATATTCGTAAATATCCTCTCTTGAATATTCATCTACATTATCTTCCAAATAATAATCAATATTTACTTTTGTTCCTGAAACAACAATTGCGTCTAACTCATGCAATAAATCTTCCATGCTCAAATCATTCGAAGCAGCAATATCTCCCAAAGGAATTTTTCGATCAATACTTTGAATAATATTTACTTTGACTCTTGATTTGTTGGCTACTTGTTTGACCACAATTTCAGTTGGTCTTTCAATTTCATTTTCTTCCACATACTGACTGATCATCTCAACGAAAGGTTTCCCGTAGCGACTTGCTTTTCCAGAACTTACGCCAGAAATATGCGCCATGTCAGCCATTGAAATTGGATATTGTGTAGCCATATCCTCCAGCGAAGGATCTTGGAAAACAACAAACGGAGGAACATTTTTTTGCTTCGCAATTCTTCTACGCAAGTCTTTCAGCATGTTCATCAAGACTTTGTCTAAGACAGCAGACTTGCCAGAGTTTGATGCTGCTGCATCAAATTCTTGTGTTACTTTATCGTAATTATGGTTTAGTGTAATTTGAATAGGTTTTGGATTTTTAATAAAATCTTTACCTGCGTCAGTCAATCTAAATAAACCGTAATTTTCAATGTCTTTGTACACTAAATTATTCAACAAACCTTGCCTAAAAACGGAACTCCAAAAATTATCATCTTTTTCACTTCCTGCTCCAAACAATGGTAACTGATCATGTTTAAAATCAACCATATCTTTGGTGTTTTTCCCCATGATAAATTCAATCAATTGCTTGATACCATAATTTTCATTCAGACTTTCTACCGCAGTTAACGCCTGTTGCATCTCAGTTTGAACTTCAATTTTTTCTTTTGGATGACGACAGTTATCGCACATTTTATTACATCTATCGTCATTATATTGTTCACCAAAATAATGTAATAAAAATTTTCTTCGGCAAGCAGTAGTTTCTGCATAAGCCATAATTTCTTGCATCAGTTGAGCAGTCATTTCACGTTCTGCCACAGGTTTATCTCGCAAGAATTTTTCTAATCGTTGAATATCTTTATAGTTATAATAAGCGATACATCGACCGTCCAATCCATCTCGACCTGCCCGACCAGTTTCTTGATAATAATTTTCGATACTTTTTGGAATATCGTAATGGATGACAAAACGCACATCTGGTTTATCAATTCCCATTCCGAAGGCGATAGTTGCGACAATCACATCTTTCTCTTCCATCAAGAAATCATCTTGAGTTTTCGATCGAGTTTTTGCATCCAGACCTGCATGATAAGGTGCAGCTTTGATATCGTTGACATTCAAAACTTTAGCAATTTCCTCAGTTGATTTTCTACTTTGTACATAGATTATTCCTGACTCGCCCGGCATCGTTTTGATGACTTGAATAATATTTTTGATGGTATTTTCTTTCTTTCCTTTTGGACGAACTTCATAGTAAAGATTATCTCGATTAAAGGAAGAAACAAAACTATTTTCGCCTGACATGTTCAGATTTTTGACAATGTCTAACTGAACTTTTGGCGTAGCTGTAGCAGTCAAGGCGATAACTGGAATATTGTTACCGATTAATTTTAACATCTCTTTGATTCGTCGATACTCAGGTCGGAAGTCGTGCCCCCACTCTGAAATACAATGTGCCTCATCGACACCTACGAAAGAAATATTTGTGTTTTTGAAAAACTCAATATTTTCTTCTTTAGTCAAAGTCTCAGGAGCAACGAAAAGAATTTTAGTAACACCCGATCGGATATCACCTTTTACTTTTTTCATTTGAACCTTAGTCAAGGAAGAATTGAGGAAGTGCGCAACATCATCATTCGAACTATAACTTCGAATGGAATCCACTTGATTTTTCATCAAGGCAATTAGAGGAGAAATAATCAAAGCGGTACCTTCCATCATCATTGCTGGAAGTTGGTAACAGAGTGATTTTCCACCACCTGTAGGCATGATAACGAAAGTATCATTTCCGTTTAAAATGCTTTTTATAATCGCTTCTTGGTTCCCTTTAAATTTATCAAAACCGAAGTAGTGTTGAAGTGCTTCGTGTAGGTTCTCGTTTGTTGCTACCATTTCTGATTGTAACATTGTTTCTTTTTATGATTTATTAAAAATGTATTTAGGTTAGGAATGTGAACCAAATAAATAGACATTTTTAAACTGTTTATTTTCCTCTAATTTTTATTTTGAAAAAAGGAGTTTGTTTGGGTAAATAATTTATTTCAAAATAAAAATTAAAAACAAAAGAAGCAGTTAAGAATGGTAATTTACTTTTTGCACCGTTCCTAGGGAGACTCTTACCGAATGTTTTAAAATATGAAAGCACATTAACAAGAATGGAATATTAAGTTTTGGAAAAACCTAATTACATTTGCCAAGAATGTCCTTTTAATTTATTGAAGTAGTATTAGTAAATATAAGAAAATATTTCGTTTAATTCGGAGAATTAACGCAATCTTTCTTACATAAATTATGGTACGTACAATTTTTTAAGAAAACGGTAGAAGTCAATTTTTCATTCGAAAAATTAATTCAGTTTAAGGGGAGTATTTTCTCATGTTTTTTCTAAAAGCCGTCAAAAATACTTAAAATATAAGACCTAACCAATAATCTTGGTTTAATAAAAAAGGGTAATTATCACGTGATAAATATTATGAATAGACAAAAATTAATTTCAACAACCGCTATAAAAACTATTCGAATAGAAGCTGCTGCGATCAACGCCCTGGAAGCAAGTGTAGATCAAAAGTTTTGCGAATGTGTGGAAGCGATTTTTGAATCAAAAGGTAGATTGATTGTTACTGGAATTGGGAAGAGTGCAATTATCGCTCAGAAGATGGTGGCTACTTTTAATTCGACAGGAACACCTGCTGTTTTTATGCATGCAGCTGATGCGATTCATGGTGACTTGGGAATGGTTCAAGCAGATGATATTGTTTTGTGTATTTCCAAAAGTGGTGAAACGTCTGAAATAAAAGTCCTTGTTCCTTTGGTGAAAAAACTCGGAAGTTTGATGATTGGGATGGCGAGCAACATTGATTCTTTTTTGGCAAAAAAAGCAGATTACATTTTGTACACTCCTTGCGATCAAGAAGCTGATCCTAATAACTTAGCACCGACTGCAAGTACTGCTTCGCAAATGGCGATGGGTGATGCGTTGGCGACTTCACTTTTGGCACTGCGTGGATTTACGCCAAATGATTTTGCACAATATCATCCAGGTGGTGCATTAGGAAAACAATTGTATTTGCGAGTACATGATATTTTTCCGAATAATGAAAAACCTTTTGTTTTGGAAAATGAAAATATCCGAAATACGATTATCGAAATGACTTCCAAACGATTGGGTGTTGCTGTCGTTGTTGATGAAAATAAAAAGGTAAAAGGCATCATCACCGATGGTGATTTACGTCGAATGTTACAAAGCAAAAATGAAGTGGAACATCTTCAAGCGAAAGACATCATGTCAAAAAATCCACAAACTATCGATCAAGATGAAATGGCGATCAAGGCACTTGAAGTGATGCGTTCGAAAAGTATTACTCAATTGATTGTGGCGGATGGGGAGAAATATTTGGGAGTGATTCATTTGCATGATTTGTTGCGTGAGGGGTTGGTTTGAAAAAGAGAAATGATTATGGATGAAAAAGATAAATTAGAGGAAGTAATTTATTGTCATGAAGGAGGAAAGCTTATGTGGATAGGTTTTCATTACATAATCAATCTAATTTTAAGTGTTGGAATTGGTATTTCATTCGCATTAGGGATAACAATAGTTTTGTTATTTTTTTTGGAATTCCAGATTTGGGTATTTCGAATTTTATGTATCATTTTCAGTTTATTATTTTTTTATAGGATGTTAAAGAGTGAGCGAAGAAGTAAACCATCCTACAAAATTTATAACGATAGAATTGAATTTTTTAATAAAAGGTATCCTTTGGAAAAGGACATAATTGATTTAGAGGATATTGACCAAGTTCGATATGAAGATGATTTTGGAAAAAGTTATAGCTCTAGTATTCCAAGTTCATCATTTATGTATTGTTATTTCAAAGATGGATATAAGTCGAAAAGTAATAACATAAAAAAAAATCGATTAATACTTGTTGTAGGACGAAATGAAGAAGGGAAGAAAAGTATCATTCGAATTTTAACTTTTTTTCAAAAAAAGAAAAAACAGGTTTACATTTCGACAAGACATGAAAAAATAAAGAAAGCATTAAATTTAAAGAATTGGACAGATCCAGGGATTAGTCCTTCGATATGAATTTAATATAACAATGGTTTTACAAAAAGTAAAAATAGTGATCGTCGCTAGCGCTGGGCCTCTGGCCCGTGTTTACTTTTAAGCGTTGCAGATAACAAAGAAAATATCAAAAAACCACAGACAATACGATGTGCTTAAAAGTAAACACGGACCAGAGGCCCAGCGCTAGCAACGAGAGCAGTTTTGTAACAATGGTTTTACGAAAAAACAAACTCTTTTCAATCGCCTTGGTAAAAATTACATTTCTTGTTTTTTTCATAACTTCTTGCACTCCAAGCAAAAAAGAAATCACCCCCGCATTCTACCATTGGCAAACTAACTTTTCCCTCACCCAATCTGAAAAAGATTACCTCCAAGGTTTTTCCATTAAAAAACTTTACGTCAAATTTTTCGATGTAGATTGGAGTGGGAAAATGCAAGAACCATTGCCAGTTGCAGAAGTGATTTTAGATACTATCGATTTGAAAAATATCGAAATCATTCCCACGATTTTTATAACCAATCGAAGTTTGAAAAATTACCCGTTGAATAAAATGGAATTGTTGGGGGAAAACATTTTGGAGAAAATTTTTTCTATAAAAAAAGACGTGCAAGAAATTCAAATTGATTGCGATTGGACAGAAACTACGGAGGAAAAATATTTTCGATTATTGCGTTTTTTCAAAAAAGAAATTCAAATAAAAAACATTCAACTAAGTGCAACGATTCGATTACATCAAATCAAATACTTTAAACGAACAGGAGTGCCGCCCGTGGATCGAGGCATGTTGATGTTTTACAATGTCGATGATGTAAAAGATTATAAAACTAAAAATTCCATTCTCGATCTAGAGGTAGCGAAACAATACTTTTTTAATTTTGAAAATTATCCGTTGGAATTAGATGTGGCATTACCGATTTTTTCTTGGGGCGTTTTATATCGAGGTGGTGGAATGATGAAATTGATTAATAATCTTCGAGCGGAAGATATGGCTGATGATTTGTTTTTTTTACCAACTGATGAAACACATTTTGAGGTGATAAAAAGTACTTATCTTCACGGGAGATATTTGTATGAAGGAGATATTATTCGACTAGAAACAGTTCCTTTCGAAACATTGAAAATGTCTGCTGAACTTTTAAAATCTAAAATTGAAAACCCAAATGTGACGATTAGTTTCTATCATTTGGATACGACTACGATTAAACATTATCCCTATGGAAATCTTAAAAAAATTATTGATGTTTTTGAGTAATGGTTTTGTCTTGTGTGTAGAGACAAGGCATGCCTTGTCTCTACGGTCATGGGCAAGATATTCGATATTCATTTTCTTTCTCATCCTTCCTTTCCAAATTTCCTTAGGTTGCGGTCCTTACCATTTAACCTTCGAAGGTTATACATTTATGAATCCTAATATTGTAAATACAAAAGCAACCTATGCACCGTATTTTTTACGATTCAATGATTTATACAATTCACCTGACTCCTTGGAACATATTCAGCAAGATGAAAATTTGCAAGAATGGAACGAGCGATTTTGTAATTTATATCCAATAAAAGATATCCAATACGTCATTTACAAAGCAACGATAAATGACATGAAGCAATTGCGAAATGCTTCCAATGCTAAAAAATCAAAACTTCCCAAACGATTAAGAAACAATAATTTTGCCCACCATTTGCGAGATGAAAAATGTAGCGAAGTCATAGACTATTTGATTTATGCCAAACAATGTGAAAGACATGCTACTGTAGGTGAGGGATGGAGAACGCCCAAGCGAGATGTGGTCGAAATGCAAAAAATGATCGAACGTGGCAAACGGGCATTTATGAAAACTGAATCACATTATGTGCGCTTGAGATATGCTTACCAAATCATTCGATTAGCACATTATGCAAAGGCGTACAAAGAGGTTTTGAATTTGCATGATGAGTTGATGCCAAAGGTTCATGCCAACCCAAGTTTGTTGGATTATTGGATCATGGGACACAAAGCTGGGGCATTGTGGAGGTTGGGAGATCGAGTGGAAGCGGCATATTTATACTCGCTAATTTTTGCTAACTGTTCGAGTAAACGACAGTCTGCGTATCAAAGTTTTTCCATAAAAAATAATGAAGAATGGGATCAGTTAGTTTTGAAATGTAAGAGTGATGAAGAGCGTGCTATGTTGTACACGATTCGAGCAAACCATGATGATAGTCGAGTGATTTTTGAGATGGAAAAAATTTATGAATTTGATCCGAGGAGTGAAAATTTAGAATTATTGTTAGTCAAAGAAATTATCAAATTGGAAAAAGATTTTTTAGGAAAAGATTTTAATGATAATAAAAAACGCAATAAAACCTATTTTAAAATTCCTCGAAAAGATGCGGAAAAGTATTTAAAACGGACCCAAGAATTTGTTAGTAAATGTGTCCAAGAAAAGAAAGTAATTGATTTGGATTTATGGAGAATTGCAGAAGGGTACTTGACTTTTTTAGGAGGTGATTATGGAGCAGCAGATGAAATATTCACTAGACTTAAAAATTCTATTGGAAGTGAAAATGAAGCGATAGTGAATCAATTAGATGCAGCACAATTAGCTTTGAAAATTGCTCAATATAATCCTCCAATCACTCTCCAAGATGAAAACGAAATTGGAAATATTATTCGTAATAATCCTAACTATTGGGAGTACAAAGATTTCCCAGATTATATCAACGACAAGTTGGTAGACATGTATAATAAGTCTGGTGAAAAGGGAAAAGCATTTCGATTGCATCATACGCTAGATGCTTTGAAAATGAATCCTGATATCGAAATGATCAATGATCTTTTGAGAATTTGTGATAAGGAAGATAAAAGTAATTTGGAGGAAGTCTTAGTCAAAAAAGATGGCTTCTCAACAATCAAAAATGACTTGCTTTTACTGAAAGGAATCATGTTTTTTAATGATGATAAAATCGAAGCGGCAGCAGAGACTTTTCGAAAAATTCCTCGAACGGTTCGAGATTTAGAACCAAAATTTAACCCATTTCATGAACATATAATTGATTGTGTACATTGCCCGATTGCTGATACGACTTTGTTTGATCGTGTAGGGGTGATTGAAGAATTGTTGAAATTGGAGTACCAAGGTCGTGCGCATTTGGAGAGTGGCGCATCCTCTTTTTATCAATTGGGAAATGCTTATTACAACATGACTTATTATGGAGATTCATGGCATGTGACTGACCTTTTTCGAAGTGGTGGAAACTGGGGGTATGTGAATAACGAGAATCGTTATTTGGTGTATGGTTCAGAACTAGGAAATACCGAAAATAAAAAAATGGATCAAGCTCGGAAATATTATGAAACTGCCATGGAACTAGCTAGAAATAAAGAGTTGGCTGCACGTGCTTGCTTCATGTTGGCGAAGTGTGATTTAAATGATTTTTACATAGATCCAGCTACGGAATATCATCCCTATGATAACTTGATTCCTGTTTTACCAGAAAAATATAATAACTATTATTTGAGGTTTAAAAACGAATTTTCGGATACTGAATTTTATGAAGAAGCGGTGGAGGAGTGTTTGTTTTTGAGTGCGTATTAAATCCCCAGCCCCTACAGGGGAGCCTTTTTCGATTATGCTTTTGGCAATCGAAAAAGTTAAATATGATTTGATTGACGATTGCTATTTTATAAAATTAAAATGGACTTTGGGTTTAAACTCAAGGTCCATTTTTTATTCATATATAATAAAGCAAATCATGTTTAACTTTTTACCCTGACGAAAGGCAAAGAAAAAGGTTCCTCTTTAGGGACGGGGGTTAAAGAAATCTTAAAATCATTTCTCTCCCCAACCAATCTTCATTTTAACCAGTCTTCACTAATATAACGACAAAAGATATAAAGCAAACTAAACCTAATTAAAATCTACAGCCTATGAAAAATTTAAAAATATTAACCGTTTTGCTCATCAGCCTAATATCGATTGGAAGTTGCTCAAAAGAAGAAGACTTTGTTCAAGATCTTGATGTGAAATTGGAAGAAGCGTTTGAACTAAAAATAGATGAGTTAGCTACGATCCCCGAAAGAAGTTTGAGTATAAAAGTGAAAGATGTTTTGGAAGATTCACGATGTCCTGAGTTAGCTATGTGTACTTGGGCAGGACAAATAAAATTAGAATTTGAAATTACAGCTAACCAAGTCACTTCAACTAGAGAAATTATTTATCAAGAAGGAAAAGAATTGATCTTAGAATTCGGCGATTACATTTATTCCATAATTCAAGTAACACCCGATAATCAAATTGATGAAGTTATAGAACTAAGTGATTATACCTTCACTCTTTTTATCGAAAAAAAATAAACTGACAGCAGCTATTTAACTAAAACTATTCTACAACATCCGAGTTAAATTTCCATCCTTTGTCGATTCATTTCGGCAAAGGATTTTTTTTTGGAATATCCTTAGATTTTAAAAATTAACTTTCCTAAATCGTTCCCCTTCAGAGGACAGGGGTCATTCCGTAACCGTAACATCCCCCGAATATCTTTCAATCAATCCATCTTTAAAAAGAACCTCTGCCGAAAAAATATAAACACCTGTATTGACATTTTTCCCTTTAAAAAATCCATTCCAACCAATCAAATCATCATTCGGTTGAAAGTTTTTATTAGAAAAAACAACACCGCCCCAACGATTAAAAACTTGAAAATTCACGACTTCTTCTACATCAATTCCTCCATAAACTGTAAAGTAATCATTGGCTCCATCGCCATTCGGAGAGAAAGCATTTGGAATAAAAATGTTTCGAGTATTGTCAACAAAGATCGTAATGGAATCAACCGTGGAACAGCCTGCTTCATCTGTTGCGACCAGAGTATAAGTTGTGGTTTGGAAAGGACTAAGATTTGGATTAAGGCAATCTGTAGAGCAATTTAATCCTTCCATTTCTAACCAAAGGAAAGATTCGATAGATAAATTTGATTGAACTTGAAGATTATATGACTCCCCTAGTTTTATTGTAACATCTTCTCCTAAATCAATTTGTAGAGCCGAAGGATCAACTAACACTGCTTCCAAAGTTGTTTCACATTGGAAGTTATCCATGATGTTTATCGCATAACTTCCTGCTGATAAATTTTCGATATTTGGGTTAGTTTGAGCAGGTGCTCCATTGATGGAAAAAGTGTAAGGTTCAAAACCATTTTGAATATTTGAAATAATAATAGCGCCATTATTTTCCCCTAGACATCCAGGAGGAGTAATTTCTAAATCTGCGGTAATTCCCAAATCAGGAACTATTTCCAAAAATGTAATTATGATACTATCACAATTATTGGACGCTATCAAACTATCGACATACATACCAGTTGAATTATAAACTGAGTTGCCAACTTGTAATTCTAATCCTTGGCAAAGCGTATCATATTGAATAAAGTCACTTGGCGATTCTATCATTTCTACCTGATTAGAAATGACTCGACATTTTGAATTACCAATTGTTCCAATTGAATTGGACACTAAGGTTCGATATAAATGTCCATCAACAGGATTGGCCACGAAAATGGAATTACTATTTTCCCCAATCAAATCATTCCAGGTTACTCCATTGTCAGTACTAATTTGCCATTGGAAATATGGATTAGGATATTGCGTCCCAAAAACAATCGCATTTACCGTTGCAGGTTGACCAGAACAAAAGAATGGACTTTCGGCACTTGCATCAATCTCTGGACCACATGCCCTAAATTCAATATTATCAATTGCTAAATCATTACCTAAACCACCTGGAGCATTATTTCGAATAGCTAAAGTCAAAGAAGTAGTTCCGGGGTCAGAAGTAAATGTAAATCCATAGGTATTCCATTGCGTATTATTGGGTACTGCTCCAGTAGAATATTGAACTACGCCATCAATCAAAAAATCGAGATTTGGTTTGATCTCATTACTATTGAGATTTAATAGACTAATAACATCTGCTGAAAATTGATAAAATGTATTTTCACAAAGATTATCTACCGTTTTTTCATAAAAAAATCCTGGATCAAAACTCGCATTAATTACCATCATATAGCCTTCAGGATCAGAGCTATTGTCTCCAATATTTATCCATGCCGCTGCCGCAAAACTTCCCCAAGTTGTCGTATTATTGGTAATAGTGTAAAATCCATCATCGGGTGGAGGATTGGGCTGATAAGCATAACTGGGAGCATAACCATTTAAATCATTTGGTAATACATTCGCAGCACCTGAACCAAAGTCACCATCAGTAAAGATATTTTCTCCTAAAGTTCCATCGCAAAAATCATCAGGACTTACTATTGAAAAGGAGTTCTCTTCAATGTCTTGATTGTTGTAAATGTCTTGTTGAGAGAAAAAAGAAGACTTGCCGAAAGATAGAAGAAGCAAGCAACTATTAAGAAGCAAAAGAGTTCGTGTAATCACTTTTTTTAAAAATTTAAATTTGATTTCAGGTTAATCGATTGCAAAATAAGAAAAAGTCCTGAGATTAATTATCACTTGTTGGTCAAAACATTGGTTTAAATTTCTCGAAAAAAAATCCTACTTTTCACCTCAAATAAAACAACACAATTATGTTATTTCCAATCGGTGATGATCAAGTTAAAGGAGGGCATTTTCCACTATTTGCATATGGATTTATTGCATTAAATGTAATTGCATATGTTCTACAAATGCAAGACCCTAATCTATTAATTTGTGAATATGGTTCCATCCCAAGTGATATTTTGGCTGGACGAAATTACTTTACCTTACTGACCAGTATGTTTATGCATGGAGGACCGATGCACCTTATTGGAAATATGCTTTTCCTTTGGGTTTTTGCAGATAATATAGAGGCGACTGTCGGGAGTTTTAAATTTATCATTTTTTATATTTTGGGAGGAATTGCTGCATCTGTTGCTCATATTTATTTAGGAGCAGGAACGGAGCAAATCGGTTGTTGCTATCCTTGTGGCAATGTTCAAGGAATCAAATGTGCCGGCAATATGGTTAATATGTGTTCTGGTTCCATACCAACAGTTGGAGCAAGTGGAGCGATTTCGGCAGTTTTAGGAGCTTACCTAGTGATGTTTCCCAAGTCGCAAGTAAAAGTTTTAGTCTTAGTTTTTTTCAGATCATTTAAGTTATCCGCTTTTATCTTTTTAGGGATGTGGATTGCGATGCAAGTGTTTAGTGGTTTCTCAGAAATGGGACAAGCAGCTAGTGGAGGGACAGCATGGTGGGCGCACATTGGAGGTTTTGTTTTTGGAGTGGCAGCAGGATTTTTATTAAAGGAAAAAGGGAATATCTTTTTTAAAAATGATCCAAATGCACCAACCAAGACTTTTGATAAAGATGATTTAGTTTAGTTCTTAGGAAGAGATTATTTTTTAACAATAATAAGATATCTTATGGTACGAAGAGGGTGGTTGTATGGTTTGATTATTTTTTTAGCTCAGACGTGTAATCCATATTATAGTAGTAATTCCAATCAAAACAAAGAAGAAACTATTTCTGACCCCATAGAAGAGGAAAAGATATTTAGAGTAGTAGAGGATTTTCCTGTTCCACTTGGTTGCGAATTAGAGAAAACAAATGAAACTAAAAAGATATGCGCTGAGGAAAAATTGCAAGAGTACATTTATCAAAATTTTGTTTATCCTGAAATGGCAAAAAAAAATGAGATTGAAGGAGAAGTAATTATTCAATTTTTATTGAGCAAAGATGGAGCAGTAAGCCAACCCCAAATCGTTCAAGATATTGGAGGTGGATGTGGTGAGGAAATATATCGAGTTGTCAATGAAATGCCTAAGTGGAAAATGAGCTCCGCAGCGAAAAGTATGGGGGAAATAGAGAGTGTTCAGTATATACTTCCTGTGAAGTTTTCAATTCCTGAAAATGAAAAAATCAAGCCTAAACCTCGCAGAGAAGGACCTACATTTAAAATAAAAATAATTAAACCTCGATTTCCTGGTTGTGAAGATAGGCTGACCGAAGAAGAAAGAATTTCATGTTCTAAGGAAAAAATGTATGCGTTTATTCAGAAACATTTAAGATACCCGCCTGAGGCAAAAGATAAAGGAATAAGTGGAGAAGTTATTCTTCACTTTTTTATTGAAGCTGATGGAAATATCAGAGAACCAAAATTAGTGCTTGAGCCAGGCGGTGGATGTGGTGCAGAAGCTATAAGAGTAATTAAGATGATGCCAAAGTGGATTCCAGGGAAAGTAAAAAGGAATATTGCTTTTGAAACTTCTGTGTCTATTTTGTTTGAGTGAAAAAAATATAATTTTTAGAGTTCAAGGAATATTAAAATAAGTATTTACTTTTTTCAAAAAGAAAACATAATTTATAAATCTAATCTTTTAACAAAAAATAAAATATTATGGTAAACAGAGGTTGGTTGTACGGTTTGATAGTTTTTTTAGCTCAGACTTGCAATCCATATTATAGTGCAAATGATTCTCGAAATCAAGATAGAGATGAGGTAGTTACTGAAGAAGGAATTTATATTCCTGACGAAGCATTTGAAATTGATGAAGCGATTGAAGTCGAACCGCCAAGGAATCGAAATAGAGTAATGGAAGAACCTCCGCCACCACCACCTGCTCCACAAGAGGAAATATTTAAAGTAGTGGAAGAGATGCCAAGGTTTCCAGGATGTGAGCAGAAAGGAATTGGAAGAACTGAATTAAAAAAATGTTCACAAGATGAGATGTTGAAATTTGTTGGAGAAAATGTAAAGTATCCTGAGATTGCTAAAGAAAATGGACTTGAAGGAAGAGTCATTGTTCAATTTGTGGTAGGTAGATCAGGTAAGATTAAAAATGCTCAAGTCCTCCGAGACATTGGTGGAGGTTGTGGGAAAGAAGCCATTCGAGTGGTTAATTCTATGCCGAAATGGATTCCAGGAAAGCAACGAGGTAGGCCTGTCAATGTTCAATATACTTTACCTGTTTCATTTAAATTGTCGAAAGGGGAAGAGACCACTCTTGATGAAGAGCCAATGTTTATGCCGATGCCAGTAGAACCTGAACAAGAAGCTATCTTCAAGGTAGTAGAAGATATGCCAAGATACCCAGGTTGTGAGGATAAAGGTTTAAATAGAAAAGAATTGAGAAAATGTTCGGAGGAAGAATTATTGAAATTTGTTTATGGAAACCTTGAATATCCGAAGGTAGCAAGAGAGAATGGAATCGA
This sequence comes from Saprospiraceae bacterium, assembly GCA_045104975.1. Lineage (GTDB taxonomy): Bacteria > Bacteroidota > Bacteroidia > Chitinophagales > Saprospiraceae > CAJQQY01. The sequence continues at coordinate 13,913 of JBGCCY010000254.1, read as the reverse complement.
AGGTCGTGCAATATTACAATGGGTCGTTAATCCTAACGGTTCAATTAGCGACATAAAAGTGCTTCGTGATCCAGGAGGTGGATGTGGACAAGCAGCGGTAAATGTAATCCAAAAAATGCCAAAGTGGATTCCAGGAAAGCAAAGAGGAAAAGCTGTTCCTGTTCAATATACTTTTCCTGTTCAGTTTAAATTAGAGAAAAAGGGAAAATAGGATAAAGCATTTTTTGAATACAATAACAATATAATTACAAAAGCCGAGTTTGCATGATTGCAAATTCGGCTTTCGTTATCATGGACTTGCTCGAAGCCAGTCGCTAGTTAGTTTAACTCAACTCTTCTTCAATTTTTATAATCACTTCTTTTGCATTATCATAAGTTTCTTGCATCGCAGCTGAATTATCCATGCCTGCAAAAAGTGCCATTTCGCAAGTCTTAATAATTTTTATAAAACTGTCAATGTGATTTTGAGAAACATTTAGTGATTGTAATTTATCTTGAATATTAGCTTTTGATAATTCCGACATCGGGATTTTTAATTTATCGCAAACATATCCAAAGGAAGCCCTCGACACTTCGTCATAGAATCCTTTAGAGTTTTGGTTGGTCATTAGTTGCTCTGCTTGCGAAAGTTTTTGCACCGCCACTTTTTGTGCTCGTTGCATTTTTAATAATTCAAAATCAATTGATCCTTCTCGAATTAATTTTTGACGATAAACTAACGCACCTCCTAAAAATAAAAAAGGCAACATGACTAAAATCCAAAAGAGTGGTGATCCGAAAAAGAAACTCCCCTTTTCAGAAAAGGTTGTTTCAGTTTTGATAGGAAGCAATTCAACTTTGTCAGTTTCTGTTTTTGCGATGTTGGAAGTTTGTTTTTTTCTACCTTTTTTCACAGTCACGTTGAGAGGATTTACTCCCAACGTAATAAAATCTAAACTATCCGTATCATAATAAGTGAAGCGAGGTTGAACGGAATAATTACCTGGTTTTAAAGGCAATGCTTGATATTCTAAAATTTTCCGACCATAGATTTCCCCTCTTTTTTCAAAAGTAGTTTCTTCCAAAATCCGTGGATCGTACACTTCAAAATTTTCTCCTAAATCCATCGTGGGAGAAATAATTCTTTTCAAATCACCATTACCTTCAATCGACATCGTAATAACTACAGCATCATCAGTTGTGAGGTTTCGATTATTGACGGAAGCCTTCATGGCATAAGTTCCTACTGCTCCACTAAAATTAGGAGGAATACTGTCATTCGGAAATGGAATGACATTTATATTGAGAGAATCAACTTGATAAGGAATATATTTCACTTCATTAAAAAAGAAACTTTTTCGTCGACCTGGTTCTGATTTTCCTAATCGAATATTCATCGGTTCAATCGTCAATAGACCTGCTTGTTGTGGAAATAAAGCTACCCGCTTGAATACTTTAGTCGCATACATTTCTCCATCAATTTCTTCTTGCATGGTTCGATAACTAAATCGACGAATGTCTTGAGCAAAAAATCCATTGTACTCAGGATCTTCTCCCATGTCGTAACTTTCGATATTTACTTTAGTGTATAATTTATAATCGACGGTGATTTGTTGACCAATTCGAGCGACCGTCGTGCTTGGTTCGACTAATACAAAAAAGTCGTTTTGAGTATCGACTTCTCCAGGAGCTAATTTTTTCCCTTTGACCACTTCAATTGGAAATGGTTTAGTTTTTATTTCTTTTCCATTGACTACTGCCGTTGCTGAACCGATCGTATACTGACCAGGTTTTTTTGCTTTTACATTATAAATAACCGAGTAGGAGGTAGTTCCTTTTCCATCTTCGAGAGTAGAAGATTGTCGTTGGGAAGGATTCCCAACTTGATTAAATCCTCGCCAAACTGGAGGTTTAAATTGTGTCCAGCTACCATTGGTCAGGGTAAAAGTAACAGAGAAATATTGTCCTTCCACAATTCTTTTGGCATCAGCTTCAGCGGTGAAAGTTACCTGACTTTTAGCGGAATAAAAAAATGGGAAAAGGAAGATGAACAGAAAAAAGAAATGTTTAGATATATTTTTTCTAAGGTTAAAAACAGAAAGAGAACCTATTTTTTGAAATGTCATTGTATTAGCACAACCGTTAGAGGAAAATATATTCATAATTTTATTTTGGAAAATACTATTGAAAGCTAAGTATTTAAAAGGTGTGATTAGGTATCGGATTCCTTCAAGGAATCCGATACCTTTTTCTTCAAGAACAGCTAAATTTATATTTTATAAACCTTTCCTTTTTTCTTTGATTTCTTTTTGCCCTTCTTATCTTTTTCCTTTTGCTCTCCATCTTGTTTTGGCATTTCTAACTTTGGCATCTCACGAAGTTGGAAAAGATCATCCATTGGGAAATTAAAAAAATCATCTGATGGAAAATTAAACATATCCATTTGAGGAGATGATTGTTGTTTAGGTTTTTCGATAATACCATCTGGATTTTCCATAACTAAAATTTCAATCGGTTGAGTTTCCATCGTAACACCATCCGCTTCAATAAAAGCAGGTTCGAGATAAAAATTACCGGCTGTCTTCGGTTGCAAATAATAAGTATAAGAAATACTTTGCGTCGTCTCTCCATTCACCATGCTAAAACTACTCGACTGATTGGGGCCACCAACGATGTCAAAATCTTTAAAATTCGGTGCTTCAAATTTTTGTCCTTTAGCATTTTTTAAAGTGAATTTGACTTCAATATAATTTCCTAAAAGTACCTCAGTATTACTCACCTCAATAGAAAACCGAGGTTCTGTTTCGATGCTCTCCGCACTTACTTGAAAAGTAAGAAGCATTAAAAAACAACTTAAGTTGACTAATTTTTTCATTTTTTATTTATTTAAAATTTCCATAATCCATAATCCATAATCCATAATCCATAATCCAAATCACCAATCTTTATCTGGTTTTTTTCCATCCCCTTTCGCCTTTCTCATTTTCTCTTGAACCTTTTTCTCTTCGTCATCCATGATTTTCAAAAGCTCCATCGCTTCCTCTTTGTTCAAATCTTTAGGTTGCTCTTGTGGCTTTTTCTCTTCTTCTTTTTTCTGTTGCTGTTGTTGCTCTTGCTGCTGTTGTTCGTTTTGTTGTTCTTCTTGTTTTTGTTCCTCCTGTTCTTCTTGCTCTTGATCTTGTTGTTGCTGCTGTTGCTGTTGTTCTTGCTGTTGCATTTGAATCAACCGTTGAGTGAGCGCCAAATTTTTCTTAGTATCCATATCATTTGGATTAAGTCGTAGAGAGTTTTTATAGGCCTCTACACTTTTTTCCAAACCTTTTCCCTCTTCTGCTTGAGCCTTTTTGAAAAGTGAATTGCCTAAATTATAATATGCATCAGCCTTGGTTTGTTCATCCTTAGCTAATTCGGCAGCAGAAGAAAAATGTTGTATAGCTTCATCAAAACCATCATTTTTATAGGTCGCATTTCCTAAGTTAAATTTTCCTTTGATGTTGGAAGGATCCTTTGCCAAAGCTTTGTAGTAGTCTTCAGCAGCTTTGGTGAAATTATCTTCTTTGTAGGCTTTGTTTCCTTCTCGCAAAAGTTTATGAGTCGTTTGTGAAAACGTCCATTGCGAAAGGAAACTAAGGATTAAAACAAATATGATTTTTTTCATAGGTTAAAAATAGTAAAAAATGATGGTTTATATGGTTAATGAGTTACAAGGTTATTGAGTTATTCTTTCACGATTCCTTAATAACATTTTTGATTTATAGGTAAATTCATTCCGAGTTAAAATCGTGATAAAAAAGTCTAATACGAATTTCGGAAATTGTAATATTATAGGCAATAGTTTTAACGTTAAAAATTACTAAAAAGACCACTTTGTGGTTTTCTAAATATTTAGGTATTAAACCTAAGAGAAAGATCAACAAATTTATTTTCCCAATTCATTTAAAAAGAATAAAACTAATGCTGCTAAAATCGTAGCAATAAAAAAAAAACCACCTGTCCTAATTGGATTTTTAAAAATAGGAAAATAAGAATCTGTATTTTTTAAAGCTGCCATTCCTGTTCCAACCAAAGTACTCAAAAATGAAATTCCAAAAAATAATCCATTTCCTGAAATCCAAAAAATGATAGATGAAATTAAATTTAATCCATTTAATATTTCGATTGGTAACGATGGATTGGCCATTTCAAAAAATACCCATTTGAATTTTTTCTTTAAAAAACTAAATTTCAAAAATGGACGACCAAACCAGAAAATAAAAGCCGGAATCAAAAATAAAATAACTCCTATCCATATAACGATTCCAAATTGCACTTGGTTTGATAACAATACATTTACAAGAAATGTCAGGCTGCCTGAAATCAAACTTGGACGAAGTAACCCTTGACTATTTCCAGCAAATAAATTAATAGGTATTTTCCATTTTGGAATGTTTCGAGTACGAGATTCTAGCCATAGTGCTAAGAGATCTTGATTGTGAGGCTGAAGTTGAACCGCAGTTGATAAATGAGATTCTGCCGCTTTGAAGTTTTTATTTTTCCAAAAAAGTGTTGCTTTGACCAAATGAGCATTAATATCTTCAGGAGCTAAATTCAAGGCTTTGTCTGCTAAAATTTGAGCTTGTTGACTAGTACCAGTTTGTTGCTCTAATAAACTTTTGAGTTGCAAAGCTGCTTCATTATTAGGATTAAGCTTTAAACTATGATTGAGTAAAGCTTGAGCTTGTTTGACTTGATTAAAGTGCAAATGTGATTTGGCTAATTGAACGAAGTATTGACTTTCTGTAGGTTGGATTCGAATAGCTGCTTCAAGGAAATCTTTGGCTTTTCCAAACTCTTCTTTCCGATTGTACAAAACGCCCATGGCATAAAAAAGTTGATCGGAATCAGGATTTGCTCCAATGGCGGTATTGCCAATTTGTTCTGCTTGGTCGTATTTTTTTAAATGAATTAAGGCAAGGAGTATTAGAAAAAATGCTTCTTCATTTTCCGCATCATATTTTAGCGCTTCGGTAGCTTCTTGGTAACAATTTTCGAATCGATCTAATTCGTAAAATTGAGAAGAACGTTGCAAATGATAATTGACTCCGCTCATATTTAATTAAACAGATCTTTCCCTTTCAAATATTTATTTTTTCGATAGGAAATGAAAAATTCAGATAAAATAAAGAGTAAAGCTAGTGCAATGAACCATTGGAAATAACTGGCATACTCGGTGAAGGAGCGAGTTTCAAATTCTTGTTTTTCAATTTTTTCAATTCCTGATTGGAGTGCGGTAATAATTTGGTCTCCGTCCGAAATATTAAAATAAGCTCCAGCTCCAGCGGTGGCTAAGTCTGAAAGCATTTGTTCATTGATGGTTGTTTTGATGGTATTTCCTTCTTTGTCTTTTTTATAACTTGGCTGACCTTGTACTTCGATTGGAATCAATCCACCTTGCTGGGTACCAACTCCAACTGTAAAAATCATTAACCCGTTTTCGTACGCATCGCCTGCTCGAGCAATCGCTTCGTCGTCGTGATTTTCTCCATCAGAAATAATGATGAGCGCTTTATGTTGTTTATTATTTTCCTCAAAAGATTGTTCCGCTAAATCAATTGCTTCGCTGATCGCAGTTCCTTGAGTTGGTGCCATACTCGTATTAGCACTTCGTAAAAAAAGTTGAGCCGCCGCATAATCTGTCGTCAATGGCATTTGCAAATAAGCATTGCCAGCAAAAATGATGGTACCAATTCTCTCTCCTTTTAATTCTTCGACCAGTTGTTGACTAAAGCGTTTCGCTCGTTCCAATCGATTAGGAGAAATATCTGTCGCCAACATACTCGTTGAAATATCTAATGCAATAAATACGTCAACACTTTTTCGTTTGGCTTTTTCTCGCTTGGCTCCCCATTGCGGATTGGCATATCCGATGATCAAAACGATTAATCCTAACAATAGAATTACAAATTTGATAAAGTGCTTATATTTGCTGGTTTGTGGAGCTAACTGTTCCATCAAACTGAGGTCTGCAAACTTTGCCATTGCTTGTTTGCGGGCATACCACATCCACAGAAATGCCCCAATCAAAATGGGGATGACTCCTAAGGCTAATAAATTTTCGAAGTGCTCGTAGCGAAACATTTGTCTTTTTTTTACCCGTAGCTGGACTCTCCTGAGTCCAGTAAATCAAAGTTAGATATTCTTACACCATTAAATCGAAGCTAATTTTTCTCAAGTCCAGAAAGCATTGTTGTGAAAAAAATTACTACTGGACTCTGGAGAGTCCAGCTACGGTATCGTTCGGAAAATTGTATATCGCAACAGAATTTCCAAGACTAAAAATATAATTCCTAGCAATGCGAAAAAGTAAAACTCTTCGCTGTATCTTTTAATCGTAGTGACTTCAATTTTTGTTTTTTCTAATTGGTCGATGATCTGGTAAATTTCTTCCAAACCTTCTTTGGAGACTGCTCGAAAATATTGTCCTCCAGTCATTTTTGATAATTCACGTAACAAGTCTTCATCAAAATTGACTTGCGACATTCCATATACATATTCTCCATTGCTTCGACGACGAATCGGAGTTCTTGCTGCACCTTTCGAACCGATTCCGATAGTGTAAACTTTTACATCCAACTCTCTCGCAATTTCTCCAGCGGTGAGCGGTTTGATATAACCTGCATTGTTGTCTCCATCGGTGAGTAAGATGACAATTTTACTTTTGGCTTCACTATCTTTTAATCGATTGACTGCGGTGGAAAGTCCCATTCCAATGGCAGTTCCATCTTCCAAAATTCCACATTGCAGTCCATCTAAAAACTCCTTGAGGATTCGATGATCGGTAGTCAAAGGGCATTGAGTGAATGCTTCTCCTGAAAAAACGGCAAGTCCAATTCGGTCATATTTTCGCTTGTCAATAAAGTCGGCTGCCACATCTTTACTCACTTCCAAACGGTCAGGCGTAACATCTTGTGCCAACATACTACTCGACAAATCCATCACCATCATAATATCAACTCCATCAGCGGTGATTTCTTCTTCTTGCAAAGTCAGTTGCGGACGTGCCATCGCAATGAATAAAGTTGCCACCGTCAATGCTCTCAAAATCGGTAATAAAATTCTCAATCGCCCACGTAAACTACTTTTCCCAAATGCTTCTAAACTTGGTAAATTTAAATTCGCATACCTTTTTTCTCTTTGGGAAAAATACCATACGCCCATCGCTGGAATTAGCAACAGGCCCAAAAACCAATATGGATTTACAAATGTGATATTTTCAAAAAATAAAAAATGCATTTATATTGTTATGATTTTTTTTGAGATTTATTTTTCTGTGGATTTTGCAATGATTCTACCAGTTTTTGATACTCTGTCTCAAGTCTTTCTTTCTCCACTTGAATTTCAGCTTCCTCTTTTTTTGTTGCTTTTATAAACTCAATTGACTTGTTCATAAATTGCTCGTGAATATCATTGGTCGGTTCAGCTTTAGCAAATTTTACTAAATCAGCTACTTGCAAAATATTTTGTAAATCCGTTCGCAACGATTCATCTAAGTTTAGTTTTTTCAAATCCAAACCAATTTGATTCGTCGTATTTTCCAACGCATTTATTTCATATCGATTTTCTAAATAGGCTCGAATAATATGCGTCAACTCACTTTGATAAGTTTTAATATCACCTTTTTGCCAAAGTTGTTTTCCTTTTAATTCATCAAGTTGATTAATAGCAATGACATTGGCTGGCACAAATTCTGTTGGTTTTGGAATCTCCACTTTTGGGCCATTCATTCTTTTGACAAAGAAATAAATGATTCCTCCTAGAACTAAAAATCCAAGAATAAATAAACCGGCGGGAATCAAAAAGTCTTGGACGAAATCCATCGGTTCTTCTCGAACATTCTTGATGGGTTCGACGGTCATCGAATCAATTGGAGTAGATTCTTGAGCAAGTGGAGAACCTACTTGGATTTCAATTTCATTGGTAGAAACTGTTCGCAAGGTTCCGTTTTGTTCATACTCAATTTTAGGTGGGAGAATTTTATGAATGCCTTCTTCCCAAAAAGTAAATTGAATATCATTTTCTTTTAAAACTTGATTACCATTTTTTTGAGTAGTCCAATTGGCTTCACTTCCGATCAACATCATCGACTCATCAGGTGCATTCCAATTACCATATTTTTGGATTTCCATCACCTCTCTACTGAATCCTTGTTCTATAAAGTACGCATCCAATTGAGCCATTTTTTGAGGGTCATTGGTGAAGGAAGTATCTTGGTAAAAACGAGTGGTCGTCAACGGATCTGTTTGAAGTGGTTTTAAATCAATAGATCGAATCGTAATATTTTCAGGATGCGAAACTTTCAGACGGTAAAAATTCACGTCACCTATTTGCATAGTATCATTCATCACTTCAATTGTAAATACAACTTGAGCTGAACTAATTTGCACCGAAAAAATAAAAAACAAAAAATAAAATATTCGCATTGATATTAATTGTTAATGCTTAATGGTTAATACTACTAGGGATTAACCATTCACAATTCATCATTATTTTGATCTTCGTTTAAAAAATTCTAACAATCTATTTACGTAAGACTCATTGGTTCGAATCGTTACCGAATCTGCCCCTGTTTTTAAAAACGTTTTTTTGAAATAGTCCATGTGAGAATTAAACCATTTGGAATAATTTTCTCGAACTGACTTGCTGCTTGAATCAATCCATCGGGTGTCACCTGTTTCGGAATCTACTGCTCGGATCAATCCAACGTTGGGTAAAGTTTCTTCTCTTGGGTCTATGATATGAATACCTACAACATCATGTCGTCGCTTCGCAATTTTTAAAGGAGCTTCATAACCTTTTGCCAAAAAATCAGACAAGACGAAACAGATGCATCTTTTTTTAATCAAATTATTTAAGTACTCCAAAGCCATTCCGAGATTGGTTCCGTTTTCTTCTGGTTCAAGATTAATCAATTCTCGAATGATGCGGAGGACATGTTGTTTTCCTTTTTTAGGAGGAAGATATTTTTCAATTTTATTAGAAAAAAATAACACACCAACTTTGTCATTATTATTCAAAGCGGAGAAAGCAAGCACAGCTGCAATCTCAGCATTAATTTCATTTTTAGTTTGTTTGACGGAACCGAAAAAGGAAGATTTACTGACATCAATTAATAACATCACCGTCAATTCTCGCTCCTCTTCAAAAACTTTTACATGTGGAGACCCAGTTCTTGCAGTTACATTCCAATCGATATTTCGGACATCATCGCCATATTGATAATCTCGCACTTCGCTAAATGACATACCTCGCCCCTTGAAAGCACTATGGTACTCGCCTGAAAAGATTTGCTTACTCAAGCCTTTGGTCTTGATTTCAATCTTTCGTACTTTTTTTAAGAGTTCGGTTGTATCCATCTTTTATGATTGAAACGTGGAGATCTGCTTTAGCTGACCGTAAAAATAAAGAGCGAAGCGATTTTTTTAACCAAGTTAAATCGCTAATTTTTTGTTTTTGATCAAAGTTTTTTTTTGACAAAAAATCGCTGTGTTTATTTTTTAGGTCAGCTAAAGCAGACCTCCACGTGTTTGTATTGTTACTACTTTGTATTTATAATTCACGAACCCAGATGTTTCGATAGCTCACCGGGTTGCTATGATCTTGCAACATGATTGACGCTTTTCCATGCGCCACATTTTTAGGTTGACCGACGTTTTCAGTCGTCCCTTTTATTTCCACATGATTTTGTACCAAGACTCCATTGTGGATGAGCGTCAAATAAGCAGAACTTACTTTGATGCCATCTTTATTAAATTTTGGAGCGGTAAAAATGATATCATATGTTTGCCACTCGCCTGGTTTCTTGCATGCATTGACCAATGGAATATGTTGCTTGTAAATCGAGCCAGCTTGACCATTGGAATATGTTTTATTTTCGAAATTGTCGAGTACCTGCACTTCATATCTTTCTTGGAAAAATACACCACTATTTCCTCTATCTTGTCCTTTGCCTTCGATGACCGGAGGTGTTCGCCATTGGAGATGCAATTGAATATCGCCAAATTTTCTTTTGGTTTTGATACTACCTTTTCCTTTTACGACGGTCATACAATTATCTGCTACTTTCCATTCTGCGGCAACATTATCTTTCATTGAACCCCATTCTTCTAAGTTTTTTCCATCAAATAAAACAATCGCATCCGAAGGTGGTAAATTGTTTTCCCCAGGAGTTATTACTCGAGCTTCAGGATTCCAAACTTCCGTTGCTTCAGGTTCTTTTTGTGAAAAAAGGTTTGCTGCAAAAATGAAATTTATGCTAAGAAGGATAAATAATTTATTCATGTTTTTTATTGAAATAGATTTTTTTTTGACGCTGACTTATAATGACTTTTTATGTTTTTAATTTTCCAAAGGAAAGTTTCATAAATAGAGAAAGACATAATAATTAGTGTCAAAAAATTATTCTTTCATCATCGTAATGAAGTCCTTTTTAAAAAAAGGTTGCAACTGACGAAATGGAATTGTTACACTTTGCCGACCATATAGCATACTAAATTTTGTACTGAAACAAATTCCATCTTTTCGAATGGTGAAATAGGAAAATTCATTTTTCTTAATCCATTTTTTAAAATCTGGATCATCATATAATTGATGGGTTTTAATTTCTTTTTTGATATAATTTCGAATGTACTTTTGGTAGTCTTTTTTATCTCTAAAAAGGTCTTCCAAGTACAACATTCGATCATTCTTCATATCGAAATTAAACGCGATTAGTTTTTGTCCGGGTGTCCAAGTATTACTAAAAGTCATAAAACCACTAATCAAATTTTTGGAAAAATATTCAACTTCTCCCCAGGCAAAACCTCGTTCTTTCGCACGCATTTTTGGATTAGTAGAAGCGTTTTGTTTTTTTACTTTCAACAAATGCTTTCGACATGCTTTGATCCAAGCGTTGGTTTCTTCATCCATTTGTTTATTGAAAGCGGCATTGGTAGTTTTTGGAAAAGTGATATCATATCCTGTGGCATAATCTGCATACTCTACGCATCCGACGGTCAAACCTTCAAATGGAAGCAAGGTGATTCTTTTTGATTTGTTGACTCCAATTGTCAATTGATCTTTTTCTAGATGTCCGACAAAAGTTTCGATGATTTGCCCCTTTTGATTCTTGGCTTTTATAGTGAAATTATCATTGATATCTAGATTACCTTTAAGTGAGTAGGAGGTGTTCTTCTTTTTGTGAAAAATTAAACCGGTGAGTTGGTCGCTACTTTCTTTTTGCAAAAGAATCTCATAATTATCGTTGGCGATTTTTCCTTGGTATTTTCTAATCCATTTATTGTCGCCGCAGTAGGACGGAAATTTGACAATTTTTTCAGTTTCAGTTAGAGTTAGATTTCCTCCTCTTGAGCCATCGAAGTTTGTCCAGTTTCCATTGATCGTACTTCCTGCGATTTTTCCAGACAAGATCCCAGACACTTTATTTTGCTGATCTAACTCTTGCAAAAACAAAGTTCCTTCTTCGATATATCCATTTAAATTAAAATCAGTATTACTCCGCAAATAAGTTAAGCGACCTTTGCAATCTATTCCATCAAAACCCAAAGTTATCGCTACATCATTTAGATCATCAATTCGACCTTTGTAATGTTTGATCCATTGGATTTCTACTTGATTTTCAAACAATGTTTTGACATAATCCTTTGCGTCCATTTTTTGTGCGAGACAAAAAATAGGGGAGAGGAGGATTAGGAAAATTGTTTGGAGTTTTGTCATATTTATTTTTTTGAAAAAGCCAGAGGCTTTCTGATAGATACACCAATGCTTGAGCATTGGTGTGAACGACTATTTTTTTGAATATCGAATAACGATTTAAGAACAAGGATTTGAGAAGTTTGACGATAGCTGCTTGCATCTTCTCAAATCCTTGTTCTTAAATCGTTATTCGATATTCCCATTCTACGGTACCTCCACCGAATTTAAAATATCATTAATAATATCCACTTGCGAAATATTTTCCGCTTCCGCTTCATAAGTCAATCCAATTCTATGACGCAACACATCATGACAAATACTTCGCACATCTTCAGGAATCACAAAACCTCTTCGTTGCAAAAATGCATGTGCTTTCGCAGCCAATGCAATATTGATACTTGCCCGTGGCGAGCCTCCAAAATTGATGAGTGGTTTTAATTTTGCCAAACCATATTCCTCAGGAGTTCGAGTAGCGAAAACGATGTCCAAAATATATTGTTCGATTTTTTCATCCATGTACACTTTTTTCACCACTTCTCGAGCTTTCAAAATAGTTTCGATGGAAACGACTTTTTGAATTTTTGGAAAACCACCTGCTTGCAAATTCCGTCGAATGATTTCTCGTTCTTCTTCTTTGTTTGGATAATCCACCAACACTTTCAACATAAAACGATCGACTTGCGCCTCTGGCAAAGGATAAGTTCCTTCTTGATCGATTGGATTTTGTGTCGCCAAAACTAGGAATGGTTCTTCCAACTTAAAGGTGTCATTGCCAATCGTCACTTGTCGTTCCTGCATTGATTCCAGCAAAGCACTTTGCACTTTTGCCGGTGCACGATTGATCTCATCTGCCAAAACGAAATTGGCGAAGACTGGCCCCTTTCGCACATTGAATTCATTTTTGTTTGGATTGTAAATCATCGTTCCAATGATGTCGGCAGGCAAAAGGTCGGGCGTGAATTGAATTCGACTGAAGTCTGCATCAATCGCTGAAGCCAAAGTTTTGATGGCTAAAGTTTTGGCCAATCCAGGTAACCCTTCCAAAAGGATATGTCCTTTGGTCAATAACCCGAGCAATAATCGTTCGATCATGTGGTCTTGGCCAACGATGACTTTGGAAGTTTCAGCATTCAATTTTTCTACAAAAGCACTTTCAATATAGATTTGTTGATTAAGTGCTTCGATGTCAACGGAAGTATGCATTCTTTTATGTGGTTTTAATTCTTAGTTATTTTGAAAAAGCGCTCAAAAATGGTGATTTTTTTGGAAAAAACGTAATGGATTACTAGGAAGAAAAATGGTTTAACTGATTTTTAACAAACGAGGTAAATCAAATATTTAATCAAAATAAAAATGTCAATCAAAATCAAAAAAATCTCTTGGTTAAAACCATAGCGGGAACATATTGATACGGATTGAATTTTTGATTTTGATTTCTACTGAATTGTATCTGGAACTTCTTCAAATAAAGGTTTTACATCAGTAGAATCTTTTGGTAGTGAAATTTCAGGAAGGTCGGGTTTGATTGGTTTAATCGGTCTACCTGTAGTGTCAATAGATGTTAATTTTGCTTGAGCGATAAGAATGGAATCGACTCGTTGTTCTGCTATTTTAGTGGCTGTTTCATGACATAATTTCATGCGCTCGGCACGTCGGTTGGCAAATTTTTCGGTAACAGCTATTTCTATTCGTTCCAATCTTTCTTCAGGTGTTTCTTTTTTCTTTTCCTCGCAACCAAAAGAAAGCATAATGAAAAACATCAAACTCAAAATGACAATAGGTAAAATTGTTTTTTTCATTTTCGTATCAATTTTTCAATTTCCTTTAAACGAATTTTTTTGATGGAATCCATTTTGTATAAAATCAAACTGTCTTTTTGCATGGCGCAAATACTATCAAGGTCTTGGTTAAATTGTTTGATGCCTCGATGAAAAAGTGTATCGACAGAATTTTTGAAAACAATATCCATCTCGGTGGAATCGTCGACGCAACTAGTCGGAAAGATACTGACTAAAATGAAAAGGATAATTGAAATGGGAAGTAAGTTCTTCAATGTTTATTTTTTGAAAATAAAAATGTAAAGTTAGGAAAAAAAGAGGAGTCAGGAGTGAGGTTGGTCGCTATGCTCTCGGTCAGGAGTCAGGGGCTTTTTGTAATCCCCAATATTTGATCTTAAATTTTAGTTTTGGGAAAAACATGAAGCC
>JBGCCY010000253.1:0-33450 GCA_045104975.1 Saprospiraceae bacterium | reverse complement strand
AAATTAATCAATTCTTTTCCATCATATTTCCAAACACCTCCTCCGTAAGTAGTCATCCAAAGGTCACCATTATTATCTGAAACTCCTGCATTAAAATATCCAATTCGATTTTGAAATGCAGCATTAGAAGGATCAATACCTTTTAATTTTTCATATTTGACTGTACCATCTTGATCGATAACCTTATACTTGCTGATAAAATTACTCAACCAAAAATATCCATCTTTATCTTCAAGCATCGAACGCACACCGGGTACTCGACCATCAGGAAGTGTGGACAATTCTTTTTCTGGAAACCATAAAAATGATTCTCCATCGAATCGAAAGGCACCTGCCACCACAGTTCCAAGCCACAGATTCCCAGCTTTATCTTTATCGATTCCAAAAACAGAATAAGGGCTACTATTCATATTTTTAAAAGGTAGTCCTTTTACTTCTGTACCAAACGCTTTATTTAAATCCTGTCTCGGCATGGTTAATTGAAAAAGAGATGATCCATCATACCGATATATATCATTAGGGTCTCCTTCACTAAAATTAAACCATAAATCATTTGGTTCCAACTTCCATTGGTTAGAGGTAGAAATAATTGGCTGGAGAGTCGTAAATGTTTTTCCATCATACTTACTAACGCCACGAGGTGTATGGATAAAAACATTTCCTAAGTGATCTTCTTGGATGCCACGAATCGTATTATTAACTAAACCATCTTGGCTAGTGTACCTTTTTAGATTCCTGCCATCGTAATGAAGTATGCCATTGCCATTACTTCCAAACCAGTAGTTATTTTTTTTGTCTTGGTAAATTCTCCAAATACTTTTATCCAATTTCACCGTCGAATCAGTGGCAATCTGAGTAGTTGTATTTTCTGTTTTGATTTGTCCTTTACAAGATAAAAAGGTAATCAATACACTTAGTAGTAGAATTGATTTTAGGGTATTTAATGACATTTCTTTTTGTTGATTTTGGTAAAGTTATTTAGGAATGTCAAAAGTATTGATAAATTTAAATGGAAGGTGTGAACAAGTTGTTATTTTCAAAACTTCATTTTAGCCCTAACTCTATAACAATACATTTACAAGAAAATATCACCTAATAAAATCGTTGCAAGTGATCACATCATTTTATTTCATTTAGAAATAAGTTAGGCTGCCGCTCTTTTTAAACGATCATTAATCGCCCGTCCTAAATCTTTTTCTGGAAGCAAGGCTGCAATAATTAAATCTAAACCTAAGCTATCTAAATGACGCATCCCTGCAAAAAGATTTCTGGCAGCCTCTGAGAAGTCTCCAACTTTGGAAAGTATAATTTGATTTTCGATAGGAACTTGTTCATAACTTTTTGAAAATGAAATGATTCCAATTTTTTTTCCTTGATGCTGATCAATAAGCATAGCTGGATCGCCAATTTCAAAATCAGTCTTCGGTGCATAATGACTTTTTAGTTGACCAGGAGTTTGAGGATTAGAAGTCGAATGATTGAGTATTTTTACAGAACCAATTAATTCTTCAATTGCTTCCACCGCCAATCCTCCTTTCCGAAAAATTATCGTCTCATCTCCTTCAAAACCGACAATGGTAGATTCTAAACCAACCTCACAAGGGCCGCCATCCAGAATGTAGGGGATTTTTTCTCCTAACTGATTATTAACATGTTGAGCAGTTGTCGGACTAATATATCCAAATGGATTTGCACTTGGTGCGGCAAGCGGAAAATCTAATTCACTCAACAACTCTAAAGTCATCGAATGATTAGGCAATCGAACTGCTACCAAGGAAGAGCCAGAGGTAACTAAATCAGGAATATTATTATTTTTAGGAAGCAACAATGTGAGGGAACCGGGCATAAATTCTCGAGCCAAAAACATTGCCTGATCAGGAATGAACGCTACATACTTTTTCACCTTTTCGAGCGTATCAGTATGAATAATAAGTGGGTCAAAACTAGGTCTATTTTTCACTCTAAATATTTCTGCAACTGCTTTACTACTTAGTGCATTTCCACCAAGCCCATAGACTGTCTCTGTAGGTATTCCGACTAATTCTTCTTTTTTTAAAATTTCAATTGCTTGCTTAATATCCTTGCCAATCATGAGTTTTATACCGTTTATTTTTGATGGAACAAAAGTAAGTATTTTGTGGGCTTCCTTAAAACATGCCAACTAAATAGATTTAGCGTTTTTACTATTTTTTTTGAGGTTATTTTAAAACACTATCAAAAAAATTATTCCACCAAATTTGATTGTTCCGCTTTTTTAATTCCTTTTTTAAATCGATTGATAAAACTACAATGCTGACAAAGTTTTTCCACTAAAACACCGTTTAAAAATCCCGACCGCATCGTTTGAAATCGATCACTATTTATTATTTCGGTTAAAGATTGTTGTTTGGCATTTCCCAAATTAATGGCGGCATTTTTATCCAAACAACAAGGAACTACCGAACCATCAGCATGGATACCAATATGATCCACCATCCCATTGCAACGACCTTGTACTCCTTGAAAAGGAAGTAGTAAGGAAGGCCATTCAAATCGAGAATCAAAGTGAAGGTATAATCTGTTCCAAATATTTTTAGATTTTATGGCGCCCACCTCGACATTTCTATTGATAACTACATCGAAGTATTTTTCAATGTGGAGAAATATTTCCTCATTATCGGAATCGTTACTATCCTGATTCCACAATCTTAAATTGGTATAAAGCGCAGGTTTCACCTCATTTCCTAATCTAATAAATTCGAAAATTGGACTTAGATAAGGAGCAATATCTCGATTAGGAAAATTATCTTTAAAGGCTTGTAAAGAAAAGTTTACTTGTCTCACACATTTGGAATGGATGATAGCATCTGTATATTTCTTGATTAAAATTCCGTTGGTCGTCAAATCGATTTGAGTATTATATTTTTCACAAATCTTTAGTATCTGCAAAAACTTAGGATGTGCCAATGGTTCTCCCATTAAATGCAAACAAACTATTTTAGTCAACGGAGCTACTTGCTCTAAAATGTACTCAAATTCAACTAAGTCCATTAGCTTTTTATCCTTTTCTACGACAGGACAAAAAGAACATTGGACATTACAAATATTTGAGATCTCTAAATAGATTCTTTTGAACATGAGTTTTTAATTTTTAAGCGTCAAATCTAAAACTTTTTGGTCAATAAAAATTCATTAATAAAATTGGGGAATGGTCAAACAATAGAAAACTTAGTTTATAAAAAATCTTAGAAAGAGTCAGCTTTGCGAAACCTACGAGTTGGCTTTAGCGCAAATGTAAGGTTTCTTAAAGCTCAGTTTTTCATTGAAAAATTAATTCTCAAAAAAATATACGGTAATCAAATTTCATAACAAAACGTTTACAAAACAGAAAAGCTACTAACTATTCAGTTAGCAGCTTTTAGTTATATTGATCAACTTAGGAAATTTAACACAAGATCTCTTTTATCATTTCACCTTCTCAAAAGTCACTTTCCCAAAAATCACAAAAGTAATCGCCTTTTTATTTTTAGCATCAAAAACTAAAGTCGCACCATCATCTGGATTGATAAATTTATCGTCACCAACCGGGTTTAATTTATATCGATAACCACCATCATTGCCAAACAATTTTCCATTCACTTCCTCTATCACAATTTTCCAAGGTCTGCTTTGATCAGCTGCCTGGTATTCTCCTGCCAATAATTTCAAATGCTCTACTGGAACTTTTGTAATTAATGAATTGGTATCTACTCCTAGCCCATTTAAGATTTTAATCCCACCTTCATTATCAGGATTCAATTTCACCGATTTTTTATAATTCTCAATAGCCTGAGCCTTATTCCCCAATTCCAAAAGCGCTTCACCATAACTATCATAAGTATTGAATGAATTAGGAAATGCTTCAACGTTTATTTTAAAAACAGCAGCAGCAGCTTTTGCTTTACCTGCTTGTAATAATTTGTAGCCTGACTCATTCATTTCTCTCTCATTGAGGTGATAATCATCGGACGTTTTTATTTTTTCATATAATAAAATTCCTTTGGCAATTCCATTTATTTCTATTGTATCTAACAATGTATTCGCCAACGATCTTTTAGGAGAAATATATGGTTTGCCATGAAGAATTCCATTGATGGCAGTCGTCATATCATACAGCGGTGCATCACTCGTATTGTTCAATAATATAACTACTGACTGGTCAGATGGAAAACGAGTAATTTTAGTATTAAAACCATTTATGCCTCCACTATGAGCAATCGTTTTTGATTCTTCCTTCGTATTTCCAATTCGCATATTACCCATTTCCCAACCATAGCCATAATGTCCTCCTCTAGCGGGAGTATGTTTTTCAAACAATAAATCCATATACTTTTTGGCCGCTAACTGTTCTGTATATAAAGCTTGATCCCAGAGATAAAGATCTTCAACAGTTGAATACAAAGCTCCAGCAGCATAGGCCGCAGTCATATTAATGTAGCCAGCATTCACAAAAGAATTTACATTTTTATAATAACCTGATGCTCTATTTTTTAAAACGGTGCTGTTATTATCATAACCTGTATTATTCATTTTAAGTGGTGAAAATATTTGGTCTTGCAAAACTTGTTCATAAGTTTTTCCCGAAACTTTTTCTATGATGACACCTAGTAAAGCATAACCTGAATTACTGTACGCATATTCTGCTCCTGGTTTAAAATCTAAGGGTAAGTCAGCAAACGATTTCACAAGATCCATAGGGTTGTGATGCTTCACCATCATCTCTCTATAATTGGGAAATGACGTATAATTTGGGAGTCCTGAAGTGTGCGTGAGCAAGTGATGAATCGTGATTATATTTCCATTTGCTTTTGGATAATCGGGCAAATAATTAGTGATAGGGGCATCTAGTTTTAATTTATTTTCGGCAGCTAATTGAACAATTGCCATTGCGGTAAATTGTTTGGAGATGGAAGCTAATCGATGTTTAGTATCTGCTTTATTTGGAATATTCCACTCTTTATTAGCTTCTCCAAAACCATTTTTATAAATAACCTTTCCCTTTTCTGCGACGAGCACCGAGCCATTGAATTGTCCATATTCAGCACAAGCATTTACGAGATCATAAATCTTTTTCTGTTTGGTATCTTCACAAGCAAGCATCTCCGCAGGGAGTTTTGGTTCTTCCAATTTTTTCCAAACTTGATGTCCTAATTCCTTTGGGGAAAACTTAAAAATGATAATAGATTTCTTTTTTTCTTTACAATATATTTGGTCTATCATCACATTTAAAGTCATCGGCTTTTTTGTGAAAAAATTGTCAATCGTTTTGATTGCACCGGTGTATTGAGTTCGATTATTTGTGGTAGCTTTTTTGGAAATTTGCACACTTGTTTCTTTCCCTCTCATCAAGCCACTAAAATACTTTTGTAAATCATCCTCCAATTTGGTTACTGGAATATCTCCATCATGTTCTATATTCCATGCAAAAACATAGGACCAAAATTCAGGGCTTTTTTGATCTTCCCAACCTTCTGGAAATCTCGCATCTTCCTCTCCTTTATAATCAATATCTGATGCAAAATTGATAGGGAAAATAAACAGTTCTTTTCTCCAAGTAGAATCTGTTTCTAAAAAGAATAAATGCTCTTGGACTTGACCGATTAAAAAAGTAGAGCAAAAAAAGAGTAGAATGATTGTTGAAATATTTTTCATTATTTTTTATGTTATTGTTGCCTTAGTCAGATGGCTAACTCATTTTTAAATTGATTAACCAAAGCTAAATAAAAAATGAGGAGGATGCATTTTTGGGGAAATAGTTAACAGGTTTATAACAGGTATCTTCAAGGAAGAGAAATTTAAAATAAGGGAAGCTTAGTTATTTTTTTTCACTACTTATGATGAATGTTTTATAAAAAAAATCCTACAAATCAATCGACTTGTAGGATTTTTTCTTTTTATTTTTTGCCAATAACTAGCTTCCGAGCGGAAATAAATATCCTACCGAAACTATAATGTCATTAAATCGATTAGACTTATAATCATCTGGTTTTCCATTTGGATAAATATTATCTGTATCATTATAATCTGTAAATCCAATCCCAAATCTAGCATCCAAAATAAATGAGCCAATTCCAAATTCTCTGATAATTCCCGCACCGATATAAATACCAATGTCTATTCGATTATAAACATCCTTTGCGTAGAAATCATCACCCATATAATTATCAGGTTCATCTTCAAATTTTATCTTACCATCAGCTGCAGTCGTTTCACCATTCAAGGTAGATTCGCCTTTTATTTTCCCACCCAAAGCATATCCTATAAACGGCCCCACGTTACCAAAAACCTTAGTCTCGCCTCCTTTGCTAAATCTAAAAAGTAAAGGAACTTCCAGATAATTAATCACAGATTTAGTTTTAGATGCTGCCATTCCAATGGTAATTTCTTGTTCTACTCCTCTTTGTTGGAAATCTACTTCTACGACGATGGCGGTATTTTCACTTAATCCAATTTGCCCAATCACCCCAAAGTGTAAACCACTAATTCTTTTGGAAGTAGCGAATTCGGTATCTAATGAATTAGTTAGTCCTGAATTGGTGTAACCGATCTTTAATCCAATATCTGCTTGACCAAACGAGAGATTGGCCATCAATAGTGCGATTGCAACAATTGTTATTTGCTTCATACTTTTACTTTTTTATAAAAATTGATAATCCGCAAATATCATGTTATAAAGCCAGACCGCTGCTTTATTTGCCAAATAAGATTTAAGTTTTTATTTCTGGTCAAAAAGATACTTATTTTCTAGAGAATGATATTGATCTATTTTTTGGAAAAATGGCTAGTTAACTAGGCTTATAAGGGGTATTTTATTTTATAGGTTTTAAAGTTGTAAACCCATTTTCTTCTTTGATGATCTCAATAAAATCTTTTTTATTCCCGTAGAAAATTTCATTCTCATCTTTATCTATTAATGCAAACTCATTATCCGCTAAAGGAATAAGAGAATGGACTTTATTTTCTACATTTACCCGAACCTTATCCTCCAATTTGGATGCACTTTTTTCTATTTTAATTCCTGCAATTTTTCCATCTTTCCAAATAATTGAATTATCATTTTCATTATTAGTGGCTTTGGTATATTGAAGTTTCCCATCAATTGAATAGACTGAAATAACATTATTATGGTCTAAGTAAGCGACCGAACTATTATCTGTACTCCAAGCTATCTCTTTTGCATATATATCTTTTCCAAAATACACCGGATTGTTTAGGAGAGTCTCATTTTCGATTTTCCAAATAGACGCTCTCCCATCGTTACTGCTAAGTGCAACATGCTTTTGGTTAGGACTCCAGGTAATATTAAGGACTGATCGGTTATGTGCTTTTATAGTATTTGAAGTCAGATTTTTTAAATTAAAAAAACGTAACCTTCCATCTCCAAAACCCATCAACAATTGAGTGCTATCCTCAGCAAATGAAATTGAACTTGTCCTGCTAGAGTGACCATTTAATAACTTTAAAATCTCCCCTTCTTTATTCCAAAAAATAATCTTTCCATCATTATGTCCAGAAACTAATTTGTCACCATTCTTATTCCAATCTAAAGACCATACTGGACTCCTATTTTTTTCAAATATTTTCAAGAGCTTTCCTTCCTTATCCCATGTTCTTATGGTTTCTCCGCCCGATGCCAGAATACTTCCATCCTTATTCCAAGATAAACTTCTGATCTCTTTCTCATGTGAATTCATTTCTGTAATTAGTTGACCACTACGATTCCATATTTTTACTGCGTGAATCGGATCGCCCTCATTACCATAATCACCTGTTGCCAAATATTTCCCATTAGGATGCCAATCAACGGAAAGTACTGCCTTCCTTCTATGATTCCCATTTTCAATAACTAAACTATCTTTGCCAGATATGGAATAGGCTCTAATGGTGTTATCCCAACAAGAAGCTGCAATTTTATCTTCATCCAACCAATCAATCCCTACGCATCCCCCATCAGCACCCGTAAACATTTTTACAAACTCCCCTTCTGGTGTCCAAATTCTTATGGTACCATCATGGCTACTTGAAGCAAAGTAATTTCCTTTTGGACTCCACCTAACGGCTCGAACTTGTCTATCGTGATCGCCTATGATTACATTTGATTTATTTTCAAGATTCCATAAAATAATTCTAGGATCCTCGTTGCCTCCAGAAGCAATAATTTTTTTTCCATCTGGACTCCAATGAATACTATTTATCGTAGCATTAAAACCAGTTAGAATCTTAACCAAACTTAAATCATTAACGTTGTATATTCTAAGTAATCCCATTGCGTTTCCGCATGCAATAAATTGATCATCTGGACTCCAGTCTAATGACCAAACCAAACCTCCACGCAAAACTTTAGTTTCAATTAATCCTGTATGATTCACTATCGGCTTCTCAGTATAATATGGATTGTCACAAGCAATACAGATGATTGTTAGTAGCAAATAAAAAGTAAGCTTCATCTAATGGTTTTATTTTGAGTAATGATTTTAGCTTGTGGATTATTAACTCTTGTTTCGCAACAAGAGTTAATTTCTAGCTTCCTAATTTTTTTCCTTTGATGAAAAAAAAAGTAGAACAAGGGAAGCGAACTCCTCGACATAACTTTAGTTCTTAAATCTTTTGAAGTGATGCTTTCTTTAGAGTGACCGACCAAAGCTAGCTAAAAAATGATGGTGATACATTTTTCAGGAAATGGTTAACAGGTTTATAACAGGTACCTTGAGAAAAGATTAACTTGAAAAATGGAAAATTTAGTTTACTATTTATTTCACTATTATTTTTTTAACTTCTTGCGTTTTTCCATTCCTAATTTGAATCAGATAAGTTCCTCTAGCCAATTTCCCAACATTTAGAACAACACTTTGAGCATCCACTTTTTGAGACAAAACAACTTGTCCTATATTATTAATAACAATAATTTCACATTTCCTCAAATCTCCGGAAATCGTTATAAAATTATTCGTTGGATTAGGAAACACTTTATACTTTTCTAAAAAACCAATCGCTTCTTCTGTCCCAACTTCCAAATCACAAGCTTCAATAGCTGCTAGAATCGCAGCATATTTAGGTGCAGGTATTGCTGCCGTATCTTGATCCATCGTTTCCAAGATTCCCCAGCTTCCGTACCTTGCACTACGCCCTGCCACAAAAGAAAAATTCATTAATTGTAACGGTTCATCTCCCTCTTGTAAAGTGCGTAAATAATCAAACCATTCATTATACATATTGTACATTGCCGTATCTCTTTGTATATCTAATAATGCTTGAGCATAAGTAGGTTCTTCTCCAAATGGGTGCGGTGTGATATGTTGCCCTCCTTCATAAAAAATCATGGGTACACCTAACGGATCGGCTAATTCATTTTTTTGTTCTTCCAACCAAACTTTCGTATTCGCCATTCCTTGTCGAGCATAAAAAGCAACATCTGTCACCGTTGCATTTCCACCCAAATTATCCAAGGCGGTATCGCCATCGTCTGTTAATCCAAAATAAAAAGTTGGAGTAATCGCATCAAAACTACCTGGAGTTAAATTATTCACTATTCGATTACTGACATCTTGCCAAGAGATTTGTACACCTGCAACACGTGTAATTCTTTCCAATTCATTTTCAAATATATTTGACCAAATATCCAAACAGTTCTGAACATAGGGTACAATGCCTTCAGGCCAAGAAGTATTTTGTAACTCACAGCCATATTTATTTAACCAATGCGTTTGTCCAAAAATCCAATTCCAAATTTCATTACTATATTCAACGGTCAAGTGTCGTTCTGCTTCAAGATTATCTCTAAACAATTCTGCCATGCTTTCGATATAATCATCACTTGCTCGGTGAGGGACACAGACCCAACCATCGAGGTCAAAATCATTTAACAATCTAATCATCATTTCATATGGGATTCCTTTTTCAGTTGCCCAAGTGTAATGATCCATTTGCGCCCGATCCTCCCAATCAAAAAGCGAAGGATCATCCCATGTCCAATTGTCTGATTGTCCCCAACTATTAGTCTGCCCCCAATCCATAAAACGAACAGATGGAAAAATAGATAATTTTTCTAACCAAAGGGAATGAAAAGGTTCTGTTTCATAAGTCATTTCTGTACCGGGCATCAGTACTCGAATATTATGAATTGGATCATTGATATCAGATGATACAATGGTCATTTCGAGGACGTTGTTTATTGGATTTAGAAAATCAAAAATAATGCGATTTGGATTAATTTGTTCCAAGTTTTGGTAACCTCCCCAAAAACTTAGTTCTCCTGTTCCTTCCCACAAAACGGTATATCCACCCGCAGGCCACCCATCGGTAATTGCCCAAATGGTAACCACTCGTTGGTCATAAATTGAACTATCAATTTCTTGTGGAACATGTGTTGGGTATCCATCAGGTCGATAGGTCAAATGATCGGCATGACCTGAATCAAAAGGATCAGCAGGATTTCCTATACCTTTTGTATACCATTGCCGTGCGTTGTGCATCAGGTCAACAAATGGGAGTTCGGTACCATAATCAACCAGTCCACTCAAGTTGGTTCCAAATTGAAGTTTACATGCTTCGCTAAGTTGGGCTTGAAGATTGAGACTAGAAATAATAAAAAAGAGGGTAAAGAAGATTCTCATGATTTAAACGGTTTTTGTGTTAGGCATCAAAATGATTTTGCTTTAAAAAACATTAAAGTTTGCTTCACTCTATTTGATAAAAAAACTATCATCCTGAGCTGTTCATAAATGTCAATCTCATTTTTTTACAAATTTATATTTTTCTTTTTTCCAATTATTATCATCAATTGAAATAACATAAATTCCTTTTGTCAATATAGAAATATCTATTTCAATATTATTTTGAAAAGAACCTGCTATTAATTCTTTTCCTGTAAAATCGTAAATAGAGTATTTAAATTTTCTTGAATTTCTTTCTTCTGAATAAATATTAATAAAGTTATTGGCTGGATTAGGAAAGATATTAAAAGTGGAAGATTCCAGTAATTCAGTAGTTGAGGAGACGGTGGAAATATCGCAATTTTTTGGATCGGGAAGATTATTGGTTTCCCCTGTATAACCTAAAAACGATACATTACAATCTTCATCAACTTGGAAAGTCCAAGTCAGATAATAAATACATCCAGATTGGCAATCACCCCATCCAATACTGAAATAATAATATCGTTGCCCATCAATATTTTGATACCGAACTAAATCTGCCCCACCAGCAAAATTTTTTGGCTCAGCAAGAGTAATATGAGAAGAGAGTAAAAGTGAATCAGTTA
The DNA here is from genome assembly GCA_045104975.1 of Saprospiraceae bacterium. Classification (GTDB taxonomy): domain Bacteria; phylum Bacteroidota; class Bacteroidia; order Chitinophagales; family Saprospiraceae; genus CAJQQY01. The sequence continues at coordinate 22,172 of JBGCCY010000253.1, read as the reverse complement.
ATGCGTTTAAATTCAGATTTTGTTCAGTAGTCATATTAAAAATTCCTAGACTCGGAAATGGAAGATAAATATCTACAAAACCATATTTTTGAGTAAGGGAATCGATGTATGGATCTCCAGTAATAATATTTCCACTTTCCCAATTTTGAAACCAAGAAACGTTTGTTTCTGGACGAATATTTATTGAATTTGAAATTCTCATATAATCTGAGACTGTCCAAGAATTATGATGAACACAATATTCATCGAATATTTCATCTCGATAGGGAGAAGTGGAATTAAAAATGGCAGCCAAACCCTCCCATATGGTGTCTTGCCAATTCTGTGGAATTTCAATATTATTCAATTCTTGGGCATTGAATTGTTCCATTTGAATAAGGGTAAGATGTTTTACATCTTTTTCATATTCATCTAAAAGTATTGGTGAAATCTCGCAATTTTGTGCAGTTAAGTTTACTATAGAAAAAAAGAAAATGAGCCAAATGCTTAGATAGTTTTTCATGGATTAATTCTTTGTTGATGAAAACAATATATTCTTTTGACCATCAAGATAAGAAAAGGTAGAATAAAATTTTAGTCAAAAAAAAACTCTCAATTCACCACCACCTTCCCAAACATTCTTTCATTTTCATTTTCAATCAAAACAAAATAAACGCCCGCTCTCCATTTTTCACTTTGAATAAAATATTCCTTTGCATGAGTTTTTTCAAAAAACATCAGCTGCCCCAAGTTATTAAATACAGAAATTTGTTTTTCTCCATCAGGTAAATCCTTGAGATTTAAAGTTTCTCCTATCGCAATGGGATTTGGAAAAAATTGGATTCCTTTAAGGTTTGAAATTTCATTAGTAGAAGTATAAACTGGCAACATATCCACCATTAGATTTTCTACCGTATTGGTCAAAATAGGAGGATTAAAATCAAAATAAATACTCGCCGAATTCAAAATAAAAGTCTCGTCTGGTAAATTATCATTGGCAAAAATATTAAACTGAACATAACCATGACTCATGGGTTCATTAGTAAAACTATCCACCAAAAGAATATTTTTAAAAAAGAATTCTATCGCTCCATTGTCATGAAATACAGTTTCAAAAGGATGACTTGCACTCAAAGGTTGGAAAGTACTCCAATCCAGATCTGATGACAATGTATCTCTAATCACCACCGTAAATGCAGTATCAGTTCCTGTATTTTGAAAGCGCACCGTATAATCAATTCGTTCTTCCATCAAAGTATAATTTTGATCGTAAGGTGCAATCTCACTTCGACGTGGATAAGTTTGTTTATCATTAGGATCATAGGCACAATTGATAATCGAAGTAAAAACAGAAGAATCAATTGTCGTAAAATTTCCACCGATATTTTCTTTGACAAACTGCAAAGGAATCGCAATTGTATCACCTAAGTTTTGCACGCCTGCTATTTCAAATGCCAAATCAACTTGGCGATTTTCTCCAGGAATTAGATTTTCAAAATTCCAAATTAAAGTATCATTGACCGTTTGGTCGGGAGGAGTTCCAAAGGAAATGAGTGTAGTCAAATCACTTGGCAACATCTTAATTTTTCCCGAAATTACTTCGCATCCCGTGTTCGTATAATTCATCCAAAAAGGAACCGTAAATCCACATCGAGTAGCGCTACTCGTCAAACTCACTTGAACATTTTCGGCAGTAGATATTTGTTTGACTCCAACTAAAATATCTTCAATCGTGTTCACTCCATCAAAATTTACCATCACATTTCCTCCTGTTGTCGACGCCCAACAATCTCCAAAATTGGGAATCAATTCATAGTTTCCTGCATCTGCAAAAATCTGAAAACTTCCTTCCGTATTAGTAAATACGGCCAATGAACTAGGTGATAACTGGATAGGAAAATTAGGTAACAAGTTTTCATTATTATCTAAGATGCCATTTTCATTTTCATCCCAAAATACCTGACCGTTGATGCTCTCATCATTCAGCAGATTACGAAGATGGGTCACTTGATTGACTGGAGTAGAAGTAGAAATCGCACGAGAAATAACTACAATGTCAAAGTCAATATCATTATCGCTATCTATCACTTCCAATTCGTTAGTAACACTAAGACTAGGGGCAGTAAAAAGTTCTACCATACTACCGAAGTTGATACTCTCATTAATCGTCTCATTTAGACAATACCCTACTTCACCTGTTAGGACGCTATAAACAAAATCAGGTTTGCCATCACCATCTAAATCTCTATAATCCATTCCACTTACGATATTCGTAAAATTGTTGAGTAGGTCATTTTGGGCGCTCCATATATCCCCCAAGAAAGGTACTCTTTCCCAGAAAAATATTCCATCATCAGTATTGTCAGATGCAAGAATTTCATTGACACCATCCAAGTTAAGATCAGCTATCAAAACTTCTATCGCGTGATCCATATCTGTATCTAATGCTTCATAAGTAAAACCTCCCGAGCCATCATAATCAAAAATAATAACTGCTTCTCCAGATGTTTCTTGTCCAATTACAACATCAGGATAAATGTCACCATCCAGATCTCCAAAGTCAAAACCAAAAGGAGTTTGCAGCTCATCAAAAATAGTAGCCAAAGTATCTATATTACCACCTCCGTTATTTTTGAACCAACCAACAAAACCAAAACTGCCAGGAGTCCCTCTATTGACAATGACGATATCATTATGGCCATTGGCATCCAAATCAAAGATTGCAGTTCTAGCAATATAATTCCCTCCTAATGAAGCCTGAATTATATTAGGTGTAGAAAAAGTACCATCTCCATTTCCAGCATACCAATTAAATTCGAGTTCTGTCTCTCCTTGAGTCGCAAGGTCAGGAATTCCATCACCATTTAAGTCTCCAGCACCTACAGAAAATCCTTGTTTAATATCCTGAATATAATATGATGGGGGCAGAAAATTCCCCTCGCCATCATTTAATACAATATAAATCCTAGGTGTATCAACATTAAATTCATCTTGAACATAAGCTAAATCTATCCATCCGTCTTGATTGAAATCAGCAGATGTAATATCACTTGGCGCGCCTTGGTCGGTAATGATTACAGGTGGTGCAAATTGAGCGTAACTAATATTTACTAATAGAAAAAAAGAAGTCAGGAGAGTAAAGATTTTCAAAGTCTATTTTTTTAAAATGTGAATTGAATTTATATTTCTTAATTGATCAATATAATGATTTATGTAAAAAAAACAATAATGGTAAATGAAATGAGGAAAGAAATTTAGTTAAAAGTTATTTCACTTTTTTGATAAAAAAAAGTACCATCGCTAACGATGATACTTTCTGTTTTTACAAATTAGGTACGTTTAGGTACACATCATTTTATCAGTTTAATTATCTTTTTTTATTAACCGTAAAATTGTTTCATGGAAATTACTTTCATCAATATTTAGAGAATCTTCTAGATTTTCAAAAAACAAATTACCATCACTCCCTGAGTAAACCAATTGAAAAGCGGTATCGAAATCTCGTTTTTCCAAGGCTTCTTCAAATAAAAAAGCACTCATAACATAATAGGAGAAATGCCGGTTGACACTTGACTTTCTCCCCTTCTTAAACTCATCCAAAAAATTGATCTCAGGCCTTTGTTTTAGCTCTTCCCGAAATTGTTGTTTGAGTTCTTCCATATTTTCATAACTCAATCCATATCCACCATAATAGGTCGAGATACCTCTGACAAATGGTCCATAAATTTCATTCTTTTTAGGTGAATTATATTTTAAATAATCTCCAATATATCCAAAAACATAATTCTCATTATCTGTCCCTGTGATATATACCTGGCCTTCATTATCTGTAAAACCTAAATCATAACATAAGAAATTACATTGTCTGGCACTATATAAAAAACCGTAAGATTTTAATAATTCATCTAAGTTTTGAAATGAATAGTAATCAAGTTCAGGTTTAGAAAAACCAGTCTGCGTAGCAAATTCATTAACAAATGTTACAAACTCGTTGGCCTTACTTTCATTAATAGCCTTGCTAAAATGATACGTAACATTATCAATTTTTTTTGATTGAAATGATGCCGTATTATCTTGAAATGGGCAATAAAATCGATAGTGATTATTATAAGGTATTGCTTTAAGTTCTGTTACTTGATACACAAATGGATTCCCTTCACGCTCCCCAGTAAATGCTATGGTAAGGCGATAATTTCCATCTTCAACAGGATAAGATTTCAGCACAAGTGGGCGATTAAAGGTGGTTGAGTTTTTTCCGATCCCTGATAATTTATTAAAAAAGAATTTATATTTTTTCAAATGCGTAGAGTCAACATACTCATTGGTATATTTATTATTCTGTGCTTCGATCAAAAAAGCATTCAATGAATTTTCAATATTTAAAGACTTCATGTTGTCTTTTTCTGCTAATTCAAGATTAAAATTTCGATGAACGGAAACTTGGCTAAAAGATAAATTGCATAAAAAAAAACTAATCAATAAAACGATTTTAGACTTCATGGGTAACATATTTTTTTTGATTTCAAATAACAAATAAACTATTCAATAATTATGCTTTTGAATTTGTCTCCACTAAAAATATCTATTATCTCTTTAGTAATCGCAGTATTTAAAGTCGTTAACAACTCTTTTAAAATTCATTAACAAAATCGATTAATTGCCAAAGGAAGGTAACCCACAGTTTTGCTCCATTTCTACAACAATACATTTACAAAATACAAGAAGCTGCTAATTTTACATTAGCAGCTTCTTGGTGTAAGTACTAGGAGACCATCAAATCATATGTTTTGATGGTCTCCTAGTATTTCGTTGTAAAATGATGAATAAAATCCGTTTTGATGTTTAAGCAATCGTTGAGAGATTAACTACCAAAAGGTTATCGTGCATCAAAGTCATTTATTCATTCCGATACATCCAACGCTCCCGTTTTCGTGGACCATCCTTCTTTTGAGAAGGTTTCATTGGTTTGAATATCGTTTTTAATAACTTAACTAAACTAGATGAATTGTCTGCTTTTTTCATTTTTTGATCTTTTTATAAAGGTATTAAAAATAATAGCATTGCTATCATGCTGCAATGTAACACAATTATTTTTACTTTAACAACTATTACCGAAGAAAAAATTAAAAAATTTAAATAAAACCAGAGATTACTTGGCTATACTTTGAAGAATTCAAGAAAAATGAGCAGGTCAGTTGGAGATTTGTTTCACTCTGAAAGGTAAAATCCGTTTTTGATATTGATGTAATTGCTCACAGGTTTGCAAGCAGAAAAATGTGCTCCATTAGAATCCTTACAACTATTCCAACTTTTAATAACTCTTTGTTTTAGATTTCGCCTAAAACTTGTCTAAAGAGTTAATTAAAAAACTTGTAAGATCATGACTAATAACATTATTAGAATTTGCTTTTCATCTCTATTATTTTTTATCTCAATCTTAATGAATGGCCAATTTATTACACCAACTCAAATTGATTTTTTAAATAAAAACGCTATTCCTATCTCTTTAAATAATCAATCATCAAATCAAAATTGGGAAAAGATAGGGCATAATTTAAAAGGAAAAAGGTTGATTCTTTTGGGAGAATTTAATCATGGTTCTAGAGAAGTTTTTCTATTAAGAAATGAAATGATTAAATATTTACATGAAGAACATGATTTTGATGTGATCCTATTCGAAGCTGGATTGGGCGAATTAATTACTATTGAAATGGAAAAAGAAACGCTTTCTTCAAAGCAAATGACCTATGGATTTTTTTCAGGTTGGAGAACCAGCGAATTTAGAGAATTAATGAAATATGTTAAATCTGAAAAGATTTCCATTGCTGGATTTGATGTTCAAAGAACAGGTGGATCATTCAGTCGAAATCTCTCAGAACTTTCCACGATTGCAAATATTGACTCCATACATTATCATCACCTAGAAAAAGAATATGGAATGCTGAAAAAGGAATTAACTTATCGAAAAATAAAATTTAGTGATTCTCTTCAATTCAACATAGAGGACCTCCTGCATGATTATGAAATTCTTTATGCTAAAATACTAGACTCTAGTGAGCTACTTCCTTTTAAAAAAAGTTGGTTTACTCTTAAAGCAATTGAAAATCGAGTTAATTATTTAAAGTATATGCTTCAATTTAAAATTGATAATGATTGGAATAAAAGATGGGCTGCCAGAGATTCTTCAATGGCGAATAATGTGGAATGGTTAGTCAATAATATCTATCGAAATAAAAAGATAATCATCGTTGGACATAATTTTCATATCTCAAAACATAATGAAAAAGAAGAAGTCATGGGAGAGTTTTTAAAAAGAAGATTTGAAAAGGAAATGTATGCGATAGGTATATTTGCTCAATCTGGAAAATACTTAGATAACTATGGAAGAGAAAATGAATTGATCGAACCTGACAATTCTAACCTAGATATAAAACATATTGTTAAAGCATTAGGCAATGAAATATCTTTTATCCCTATCCTTGAAAAACCAATTGTAGGAGATGAGTGGATGCGAAAATCAATTATCATAAATGATACTTTTATTGATTTAAGTAATTCGAATAGTTTGATCCTCTCCAAAAATTTTGATGCTTTATTTTTACTACATAATGTTTCTTCTCCAAAAAAATAACAATACATTTACAAATGCATAAAATCGAAAATAAGTAAAGAACTAACCCTAGTGAAATTTAAAGTTTAGGCAACCATAAACCCATCGTTGCTGAAAAAGTACCAAGTGCTATAGCGCAACTCAGAAATAAAATGAAAATGGATATTCCCCACATTCCTATTACCTGCTTAGATTCTTTTGCTCTGAAATAAAACTCCGCAAAAACAATCGGCAACACATAACTAAAGGTATACAACATATTTAGCGCAGGTCCTTGAAATGCTTCCATATCAAAACCAACTGGCCCTTGATGAATCGTCAACCAGAGCATGAGAAAAACTCTAAAAAACCAAACTCCACTCATGGCCAAAAATAATCTAATCGCCCATTTTCGATGTTCTAATAATTGACGAGCCATCGCTTTTCTTATTGTATAAAAAGCACAAATCAAAATCAATGTTCCATTGATGCTAATAAAAATAGCTCCTATTAGTCCACCAACACTACCTCTAATCCAGGCTAAATAAAAGCCTGCCATACTTATTAAAAAAGCGGAATAAATATAAATGCGTCCATTGATTTGATGGAATTTAGGAAATTTTTTACGCACTCCTTTCATCAATTGCAATGGCCCGCCTATGGTAATGATCGCGGCTAATATTACATGCATTCCAAAAAAGGTATTTCCGAGAAAATCTCTTTGAACATAGCCGTGACTAGATACGGAATTCCATCTTTCAAAATCTCCAGCGATACCACTTACACCATATACTCCTAAAATATATAAGGCAAAAATAACTTGTCCGATGACAACTACAGCAAACCAAATATTGACCGATGTTTTAAGGAAATTAATTGACTTTGAATGGGTGATTGATCGTGATGACATAGTATCTGTTTTTTTCATAAAACAAATCTATGTAGAAATATTAGTGAATGAAATTCACAAATGTGAAGAAATGTAGCTTAGGCAAAAAAAAAGAAGTCACTTTGCTCATTGAGGTAGTCTGATTAATTCTACCTTATCTCTTTTCTTATTCTGCTCAAGCTACCTGGATTAATCCCCAAGTAGGAAGCAATATATTTTAGTGGAATATTTTGAAGTATCGCAGGATGGTTTTTCATTAATTTTAGATAGCGCTGTTCAGCGGAGAGTGTCGTTAAATCAATAATGCGTTGCTTATTTTTTTCTAGTTGCTGTTGTAGTATTTGCATACTATAATCCATTTGAGTGATCCCCAGTTGAGCGGTGGTATCTACATCATCTCGTTTTATTTGTAGCAACTCGCAATCTGTGATACAACATAGATTTTCATTAGAAATTGTTCTATGTGCGAAATGATCGTAAGAGGTGAAAAATCTTGGGCCATCATTAATATCAGTCGTAATTTCTTGCCCTTCTTGATTGACATGATATTTACGCATATAACCAGAAACAATAAAATTGTGGGTGTTATGTATCGTTCCTTCTCCTGCTATTATCGTATCTTTTTTTACAAAAATAGGCTTAAAATATTGACGACATATTTCTTGATCGACTTCGGGGATATCAACTAATATCCGAACATAGGTGAAAAAAACATCAAAATAACGATCTATATCTTGTGGGTTTATCATTGGTTCAAAGTTATCATATTCGTTAGAAGCTAGCTTATTTGCATACTTTCTTGATTACAATTGATGAGGTTGAATGTAAGAGATGTGTTTTTGTAAAAGTATTCTTTTGTGAATAAAAATCAAACTAATTATGGTTTTGAATTTAAGTGATTGTTGGATTCTAAAATATCTTACTCGCAAGGACTGTTTCTTTGAGCTTAGTCGTTATATTGTTAATTTAATCGACACGTTATGGAGAACCAGCACTAGCAATGATATTTATAGATTTTCAAACTTGGGCGAGCATTACTCTCAACAAATCTTGATGCTTTATGTTACTACATTATATTGCTACTCCAAAACATAACAATACATTGACAAAACTTAAAAAATATTAATTCCACTCTACTAACCCCTGCAACGATTTTTATATTTATAAGCTTGAGGCAAACGGGATATGTGATCAAACCAAACCATCCTAAATAAAAATAATTATTTTAAACAAAAACATTTCATGAAAAATTGTATCAAATTATTGTCGCTCACTTTATTTTTTTTATCACTTTATTCGACCACCCTTGCCCAAAAAAGAAATTTCAGTTTATCACCAACCATTGGTTTAAATATTCCAATTCTAGATAATGGATCAGGACTTCATTTTGGCGTCAATCCTGCTTATGCTGTATTATCTCGTTTCTCCATCGAAGCTCAATTATCCTATGCCTATGCTAATATTGATGGTCAGTTTATTTCTGGAGAAGAAGGTTTTCAAGAAAATTTTAATGCACTAATTGGAGGTCGTTTATATGTGCGGTCAGATGAGAAAAGGATAAGACCTTATTTTAATCTTTTATTAGGAGGAACACTAAATAGAGAGAGTGATTATGACGAATATATCTTTGGTCTTTCCACAGGATTCTTTGTTGATATTAAGCGATTCTTAGTCGGACTTTCTGTTGAAACTCCTGGCTATGGTATTTTAAAAGTTGGTTATGTCTTTTAAATAAAAAATTACAGATTGTTTTTCGATACAAAGCTGACGCTAGTATTCAATTTCATTAGGTTAAGGATTTTTAAATATTCCATAATAAAAAAGAAGCCTCGGTTTTCTGACATTGGATATTCGTTTTCTTAACTTAATGAAATTGCTCTAGGGTTAATACTAAAAAAAATCAACTCAGAAAATCATCATTTTCATTCAACTCTAAAAAGAAGCTTTCAATATAATTTATCATTTCTTCTTTTTCTTCCTTCTCTAGTAAATCAAAACTCTCGATTTTTTCTAGCATTTTTGGTTTCATTTCTACAAACAATTCAACGACCTCCTCAAACCCATCGTAGTTTTTTCCTCGCCACATAAAGTGCCGTTCCCGCACATTGTCAATAGGCAACTGCGGATGAGGGATCGCGTAAGGTGCATCTACCAAGCCTGCATAATCAAAATCGTAAGGCACGGGAATCGGACTATTCGAGTTGTGTTTGCGAATCAATTTGATGTTATGCCGTTTACTCAAATTCCAATCCGTGTTGCCTATACAATATTGAAACATCGTAAACAACCGGTAACAGTTTTGATTAAGGTATTTTATCTTTTCATGACGGTGGAGCAATTTAGCGGTCATTCTTTCGGCAGCCTCGTGGACTTCTTCAATTAAAAAACCAGTTGCCTCAATCGGAGGTATTTTATCTTTTTTATCGCGATAAGTGATATTCACCAACTGCGTTTTGAAACTATGGGGAGTCAGGTCGCTATACATTTGATAAGCCAAATATTCTTTGTAAACGAGTTGTTGAGCATTTTCATCTTCCTTACAAGGCGTAACCAATTTAATTCTAAATGCTTTTTCTTTTTTACCAAATTTCATCATCACTGGAGGTATCGCGCATATTTTTTTTCGAGTGATCCCCCGTTTCTTCACTTTTATTTTTCCATCAAAAAATAGTTCCCCTCCGATTAGAATCTCACATTTTGCTTTTTGAAAATTCTCTAATTCATTTTCTACAGGATTTTCTTTTTTCTCAAATAAAGATTCCAGATTCGTCGTGATCGTAATTTCGAGCGGCTCTTCATTGATGAATTGGCTAAATTGAATGATAGGCTTATCAGATATTTCTTCGGCATTTTGACAAGAAAAAAAACAAAGGAGTAATATCGTAGAAATCGTAAATACCGATGGATAAAATCTACATCGTAGGTTTAGGAATGGTGTATTTTTCATATGGTTTGGCTTTTTGAGGTATAGAAAAAATTTTGAGAGAAAATTCTATTCTATAGAGATCGTTAAAGATATGTAATTCTAGAGACATATGAAACTACCAAATGTAAGTTTGCCAAAAGTAAATACTGTTATGATTCTATATTTTGATTGATATTAACAGTAACGCGAGCGGCTATTTTAAATGATAAAAAAACTTCAAGTAAATTAGGTGTATCTTTGCGCAGAATTAATTAAGTCATTGGGTTAATTGTTGATTATTTTATGATTTCCTCTTACCCTTTCCTTAGTTTTTTATTAAATTTTATTTGAGTATAAATTTATACTCATCTTTTTTTTCATCCGTTTTTTAACGGAACTAAATTTTTATTATGAATATTTTTGTTGCTAAGTTGAACTTCGACACACGTGAGTCGGATTTACAAAGTGCTTTTGAAGCATACGGAACTGTTGATTCCGCAAAAATCATTATGGACAAATTCACTTCAAAATCTAAAGGTTTTGGATTTGTGGAAATGGCTAACGATGAGGAAGGACAAGCTGCTATTGACGGTTTGAACGACCAAGAATTAGACGGACGAACTATCGTAGTAAAAGTTGCTGAAGACCGTGGAGGTCGTGGCGGCGGCGGTGGTGGAAGAGATAATCGCGGCGGCGGTGGTGGATATGGTGGTGGCGGCGGATATGGCGGCGGCGGCGGTAGAAGATATTAATATTTATAAGCTTTTAAAGCTTCATAAATTATAGATATTTTGATGAAAAAGCCCTGATTGCTCAGGGCTTTTTCTATTTTTAGAATCCCGCTAATTAGGACAATCTTCGCTAGCAGGAGTTCAATTTTATTATTGAAGTTGTTTTAAAATGTTTTACTGGTCTCTAAAAATGTCTTCTAGCTTCACTTTTCGTTTTAAAACAATTTCATTAATAAACAACTATACGTTTTACTTCCGAATATTTTCCAGACATAATTTTGATAAAATAAATTCCTTTTGGCAAATCTTTAAATTCAACCTGTTTTTGATCAAAGATTTCATTAGGGAAATGATTGATTAAATTTCCATTAGCATTCCATACTTCGATCTGATAATTTGAACTGGAAGAATTTTCTAAGTGTACATAAAAATCTCCATTCGATGGATTTGGAAAAACTGAAAAAATCTTATTCGAGATATCATCGGTGTGATCCACAATTACATCAATTGTTTGAGTCGTGGAATCCACTAAAATACAAAAATCATTGTAAGCATACAAAGTGATATCATAGCTTCCTTGTTGCGTAAAAACATGAACAGGATTTATTTCATTAGACGTAGTTCCATCTCCTAAATCCCAAGAATACGATTGGGCTCCAATTGAGGTATTTTCAAATAAATAACTATTCCCATCAGGCATAGGAGAAAAAGAAGCCTCAATATCTAGATTATTACACTCCGTTACATTAAATTGAATTTCTCTTTTAGTTTCACTTAACAAGATACCATTTCGATATTCCTCTACACAAATTCCAATTTCAAAACGGCCAATTGTATTTGGGAGTCCAGTCAAATCACCTGTAGCAGAATCAATACTTAAACCTGAATCACTTCCCATTGGATTTAAAGGGGAATAAGTTGGAGGTATAAAAGTAACTGACGCATATGGAGGTGGTGTATCAGGATCTGGGTTAGTGCCATTGGGGTCACTCGGGTTCCCTGGAGTCTGCCAACCAGAAGTACCTCCCCCCGTCAGCGGACTACATAATTTATAAACTAAAACATCACCATCTATATCTGTAGTTCCTTGACTGAAATTAAATTCTTCATTTACACAAATTGATAATGTAGGAGGAGTATCAAAAGTTGGTGTACTATTGCATACTGATTGAGCCTCGCCAGTAATTTCAATAAAATAGGTAGCACCAGTTTCACTTGGATTAATTAAATTTGAAATGATATTATTTCTACAACATCTTTGATAAACTAAAAAATAACTTTCGTTACTAAGCGGGAGATTTATAGCTCCAATATTTATATCACTTAAATTAAAATCATAAACTCCTTCCTCTATACAAACTTCATTTGGCAAAATTAAGCATGGATTTGCTGTTCCTTGATCAATAGTATTTATGACTGGATCAGGCATAATAATCTTACTAAACTCAACTGTTGAAGATCCAAGGTAAATTGAAATTCTCCCATTTGCTGCCCCATCAAATCCAGCTCCATTCCCTTAGCAATCTCGATATATTTTAAAAATAATTCGATAATCTCCATTACCTAAACATTCATAAGACATGTTGCCTCCGACGATGTGAGCAGAGTAAATTGGAGTGAAGAAAACAAGACTTAAGATTAGGATGGAAAGATTTTTCATATTATTTTTTTGCTTTATAAACAGAATAATTAGTGTTTGTAAATCTAAGAGATTTTTCTGGACTTTCTGCTTGTCAATAATTTGAATAGGATCAAATGGGAAGTTTAGTTGGAAATTTGCTTCCCTCTTTAAAAAAAATGATTACCGTATTTTTCGCTAACCCTTATATGTAAATACTTACAGGCTAGAGGCGAGCGGAAGTGAGTTACGAATTTATTGATTTATAGGATTAAGATGAACGGTTTTTGGGAACGAATTTTGATTACTTTATTGATACGGAATAAAGCAATGATGCATTGTTTAACTTTTGCATTATCCTCTATAGAAAATTTGCGATAACGCTTTAGACATACTAACAATCTCACCCAGTCCTTTTAAATACTTTTATCTATTGCTTACTTTAAAATTAAATTTTTAACCAATCCTGACTTCATCATGCAAACAAAAAATAATACACATAAAAACTTAATCCTGATAGCTGACCTACCTCAGGATTTAAAAGAGCAATTATTAAAAGAATTTCAGGAGATTGAAAAACAAGCAATTATATCTGAATTGAAATTGAAAAATAAAGAAGAAGAAATAAATGTTTTAAATCAAACGATAAAAACGCTTAAAAAGGATAGTAATATTTCTCAGGATAATATTCAGGAATTGGATAACAAATTCAATAAGAAAAAATTACAAGATAGCCACGAATTAAAAACGCTTATAGACGTCATATTCAGGATGAGTTGTTTTTTAAAAAATAGCAACTTAAATGATCTACAAAAAAAATATATCAACACCATTCAGCGTTCCACCGAAGATATTTTAACTAATCTAAACTTGAGTCATCTCAATACTAAAGAGATAGAGATTCATGACAATTGTAATGTAACCACTAGTAAAAAAATCGCTCAATCAGTCACTAATATTCAGAAAGAAGAAGAAGCCTTTCCTGATCATTGGAAAACATTCAAATTCTTGATGATTGAGGACAACCGTGCCGATATTATTTTATTTAAATGCATATTTAAATTATGGGGGTTACACTTGGATGTCGTTACTTCTCTTCAGGAAGCTAAGGAAAAATTGCAAGAAAAGTATGATTGTATATTATCTGACGTAGTGCTACCCGATGGAAATGGATTGGGTCATATCTATGAATTGAGAATTAATGAACAAGCAGTAAATCAAAATACTCCTGTAATAATCCTTACAGCAAATGCTAGTAAGAGTGGCGCAAAAATGGCACAGGAAGCAAATGTCCAATATTATTTTAGTAAACCTTTTTCACTCAAACTATTGAGAGATGGATTACAACAAATTTTTAATCCTAAAAAATCATCCAAAAGATCGATCAAAGTCGTTCTTGATGCAAAAAATACTTGGACTTGGTATGAAGTATTAAGCTATCACCTTAATGGCCGAGATCATTTCATCAAAGAATTTATGGGAATATTTTTAATCCAAGCTAGAAATATAAATGCTTTATTTAGTCAAAATATAAAGGTCGAAAATATAGACGCTCTTCAGTACGAGATATATAAGTTTAAATCCACCGTTCATACCATTGGATTAAGAGATACTTATAGTTATCTAACAAAAATTAGCCAAGAGGTTAAGATGGGAGTTGATACAGAAAATTTAAATATTCTTATTGCTGATTTCAGAGTTCAATTAAAAACAGATATTGAAGACGTAGAATCAAAGGTTGAAGAACATTCTACTGAACTTTCAATGACCTAAGCAATTATTCTAAACCTTGAGGAGTCTTAATTCTGAATAAATAATTTTGTCCCGAAAATCAGGATGAACAAAACGATCAACCTCGCTGCTAGCGAGATTGATCGTTTTGTTTTATAGACTTGGAGCGAGTAGAAATTTTTCATCTAAACAAATTCCAATGCATCATTTATAAAATCAATTGCTTCCGATGGATTTTCGACTTGGATTATTAGTTTTTTATAATCCTCATCTTCTAAGTCAATAATGATTGCATTGTCTTTATTGACCACATCCCAAAATATTTTTTCACCTGATTGATAAAATGTTCCCGCCGTAATTAGTCCCGGTACATGTGTTCCAGGCATTCTGATTCCTTTCCACCATCCATTCAATGCTTCTCGATCTTGGTAAGCTCGAACTACATTTTGAATAGGAATAGTTAACTGACTTTTTAAAGCCCATAATTTATGGAGTCCTTCTACCTTAAAATGAAAATTATTTTCTTCTGTTGAAATCGTAACCATTGAATTAATTTTTAAAGATTTTTAATTTTTAAGTCATTAGGTGTTTCTGGCCTGTCTTTACCTTTAGCGATTATACTACATAAAAATTTAGCATAAATACGGAATTAAATTCCACTTGTCAACAGTAAAATTCTCACGCACACAGATATAAATTTAGGGAAAATCATATTTAAAGTCTCACCATCAGAATCCATAACAGTTGAAATATTTCCTTGATTAATTAGGGTTGAATTTGATCCATCAGAGTTTAATATAGTCACAATATTGCCATGGTTGACAACTAAGGAACTTGATCCATCAGAATTTGCTATCGTTGAAACATGGCCATTCTTAATGATAGAGGAAGTTGATCCATCGGAATTCATTATGGTGGAAATATTGCCATTTTCAACTATAGTAGAACTTGACCCATCGGAATTCGCTATGGAAGAAATATTGCCATTTTTAAATATAGTAGAACTTGACCCATCAGAATTTGCTACCGTTGAAATATTGCCATGACTGACTACAGTAGAAATGGACCCGTCGGAATTTACTATCGTAGAAATATTACCATTCTTAATTATGGTAGAAATAGATCCATCAGAATTGACTATAGTTGAATGAACTTGCCCATTCATAAAAAATCCTATCAAAAGAAAAGCTAAAATGGTAAAGGAAGATTTCATTGTTTATATTTTTTTAAGAATTTAAAAAATCGCTTTCTAAAAATCGAAATTTTAAATCTTAAATAATAATCATAGACGGAGTTTAACTTATTATTAAGATGCTAACAACGTGAATTCTTACAAGCGAGAACTGCTCAAGAGTAAACACACTTCAGAGGACTATCTCTATACCCTTTCAAATTTTGGACGAGCAATGATTAAATAAATCAGCATTTTTAATTTTACATTTAGTAATTTCAAATATTCAAATTGTTCTTTTTTTATTCTCTCTGCTAATCATCGGTATAAATTGATTTCAAAAAAACATAGTACATGAAGCTGAACCGCTTAATTCTAATCTTTAGTTTTTTACTCTTTCAAAATTTATCTTTTGGTCAAAACATCGATTCCTTAACTCAAATTAAGTTTGAAAAATTTATTCCAACCGAATTCGAAATTCTAGATTGGACAAGTGGATATTTAAATAAGGATATGCTCAAAGATTTTGTCTTAGTTTTAAAAAGTAAAAATGAAGATCCTGATGATTTTGAAAGCGAAGGATATGCAAGACCTTTAATTATTTTGATTGGTAAGGATTCTTCTCAGCTATCAAAAAAAGTTCAAAGTGATCATTTGATTTATGGATTACTGGAAGGACCGTATGCAGGAAGTAATTTTTATTCAGGTATTGAAATTGAAAATTATAGCTTAACTATTTCACATTATGCTGGGATGTCCACAAGAACTGCTACTAGTACCATATTTGAATTTAATGAAAAACATAATGATTGGTTTTTAAAATATCATGTAGAAACTATTGATAATATTTATGATGATCAAGATGCGGAGGTCTTATTTGAAATTAAACCAATTAAGCAAATTAGTATCTCTGATTTTAGTATTGATGAGGAAGGAGGTTTTTGAGGAAACGATTATTGTCATTTGGTTCTCTGAACCGTGTTTACTCTTTACCAAACTTCCAATTTTATTTACCAAAAAAACTCATCCAGCAAACAAACCTCACTAGCGGAGAGCAAGCAGGAAACTTCGCATTCAAATTTAAATTCACACTTAAGTAGTTAAAAAATCTTAGCTCTAAAATTACCCAATTAATCAATGCGCACTACTTAAATTGATTTATCAGATGTATTTTTCAAGTATAGGGGTAGATGAAAATACCGTAGTGACTTTGGATTTTGCAAAAAATGCGGAGGACCTTGCTAAACGGGAGGCTGAAGCTGGCAAGTTACTGGGTGAAGAAGGTCAAAAATTATGGAATAAAACATTAGCCTTATTAAAGGAAGTCGATACTGTTACTGGTGAATTCAGAGCTGACTTAACTTATATTCCTAAAAAGGAAACGGTATCAACTACAAAAAATTAAGTAGTTTAAAACCTATTTTTCTATTATTGATAAAATAACTATCGTCGCTAGGGTTGGTTCTCTGGGTAGTGTTTACTTTTTTGTAATTATATTGTTATAGAAATCGACTAAGAGTAAACACGTCCCAAGGAATCGCTAGCAACGATATCTACATACTACAAAATTGGAGCGAGCAGGCAAGCGGTAATAAATTAACAGTTTCGAACAAAAGTGTTTGATACCGAACAATATTAACTTAATGTAATTTTATAAATTACTGATAGTCAAGGTTTTACTTTTTGGCACTTCGGTTGAAATAATGAATAGTATTCATTCAATTTTTTCATTTTTAAAAATTAAAATCATGACTACTAACTTCATTTATAGCTTAACCTACTCTGTGTTAATTGTATTTTTTGCAATGAATTCTTTTAACATCTCCAGTCCTGTGAATTCTAAAAACAATACATTTACATTTTTGGATAACACAGAAAAAATCCACCAAGATACGACTCCACATCATTCAAAAAATAAGGAAACGTATCGGAGTAATTCCGATAATCAAAAAATTTACCTAACAATCGAAGATGGAGAAATCAAGAAACTAAAAATCAATGGGAGGAAAATTCCAAAGAGTGAGTATAAAAACTATAATGATTTAATTACGGAATTAAGAAGTTCTAAAAATGCTCCTACACCTCCCATTCCACCAACTCCACCAAGCAGCATAGCGATGGCAGAAGTGGAAAGAGCGCAGGAAGAAATCAAAGAAGCTCACCAGCAAATTGAAAAAGCTCATCAGCAAATTGCGGAAGCTCAAATTGAAATTGAAAAAAGCCATTCCACAAGTGAAGCCATTGTTCAAGCATTAATAGAAGACGAATTGATTGAGGAGGAGCAAGATTATACAATTTATTTATCCCAAAATAAATTTAAAGTGAATGGAATAAAACAGGATAAAGCGACTCATCAAAAGTATCTTCACTTATACGAAAAATTGACGGGAGGAAGTATGAGCAAAAATTCAATTTATCAAGTGAGTCATAATAATTGATAAAATTGATATACTAGTTCCACCTAAATTATTATTATTAAATTTTAGCTTATCTGGTAATTTAATAACAGTACATTTACAAAATAGAGATTACTAACTTTTAACCGGAATTTAAATCTCTCGTTGGCGCTCTGGACTGTGTTTACTTTTAAGGGATTATATTGTTAGTTTTAGTATTATCGCTTAAAAGTAAACACGATCCAGAGGATCAGCGCTAGCGACGATGTTTATATATTACAAGGTGAGGCGAGCGGGGAAAATTTGAAAATAAAAATTTCACTTGTGGTCAAAACAGCGGATAAAAACTATTTCAAAAAATCATAAAACGATTCCAAAATCACCACCTCTAAAATCCCTTTTCCTTCTTCTAAATAATTCGATGCACTACTATAAATATAATGTTGAGGATATTCGACCCAACCAGCTCTCACCGGATTTTGATGGATATAATTTAATTTTTGACGAATGGCTTTTACCGAATATAAATCTATAGGATGATTTTTAGTTTGCCAAAATTGATGTTCTGTTCTCCTTTTATTTTTCTTGGCAAAATATCCAAATAAATACATCATCCATTCTCGACGACTTTCATTGGACTCAGGTAAATCTTTCATAATACTCGTTGCAGTAAATG
This sequence comes from Saprospiraceae bacterium, assembly GCA_045104975.1. Classification (GTDB taxonomy): domain Bacteria; phylum Bacteroidota; class Bacteroidia; order Chitinophagales; family Saprospiraceae; genus CAJQQY01. The sequence goes on along the minus strand of JBGCCY010000253.1, from coordinate 3,487 downwards.
ATTTAAAATTTCCCAAAACTTCCGAAAGCGTTTGTTCACCTTCAGCACTTGCAATCAAATGAATATGATTAGTCATGATTACATATCCATAAATATTTAACCCTTTCTTTTTTTGGCAAAATTTCAAACTGTCGATCATTAAATCTCTATATTTTTTTCTGGAAAAAATATCAATCCAACCGACTACGGTAAGTGTCAGAAAATTTAATCCACGTTGGTCGCGGATTTTGTATTTGTTACTCATAGAAAGATGCGTTTGTTTGTTTTGAAAAGATAAAAACTTAAATCGTAAATAAAAAATCTCTCATGAAAAATTCTTCCCTCTCTAACACACCGCAAAGCTACAAAGCTGGCGATACCTCTCCGAGGTAGTGCCAAGCATTCAATTTGGCTCTGCCTAAAATCTAACTAAAAAATATTTTTTTACAGAATTATTCTGGATGAAAAATTAAAGGATTGTGAAGATTCAAATGAAGCCAGAGGCTCCGTAATACTTAGCACTACCTCGGAGAGGTAGCGCCAGCGGCTATTCAATACTACTAATTCCTGTCTAAAATAAATCGTCTGGAAACAATTCCTTGTTCACTTTTTTTACCGATTTTTTAATCGATAAAGATTTTTCTCTAATTACTACACTTTCTCTATATTCTTTTGCTTCAGGTTCAATAATGAACTCAATTTCTCCGTAATTCTCTTTTACAACTTTTTCGATTTCTTCTAAAGAAACATTAAAATATTCACGTCTTCTATTAATGTGATTCAGTCTATATTTATCAAATTCTTTATGAAGTTGATTTTCCAAATCAGGTGCATTTTCAGAGTAAATCATTGCATGAACATCAAATCTAAAAGGAACAGATGCATCTCCTAATTCAGTAACTCTATCCATTGGTTCTAATCTTCTTGTCATTCCTATTTTAAATATATTTTCTCCAAAAGAACCAATGTTTGAAATCACATAAACATGCCCTGCTTTTGTTTGCTGAGCCATTGAAATTGCACGTTGATTGTTTTCTTCTGCAATTTTTAGTTTCCCTTCAAGTTCCACTAATTTACTTTCATAAATTGCTTTTTCTTCTGCTGATGCTTTTGCTAATTGTGCTTTAGCTTTTTCCATTGCATCGTGTAATAATTTTTCTTCTTTTTTTGCATCTCTCTGCGCTTTTTCATATTCCTTTCTTGCTTTTTCCTCATCTCTTATTTTTTCTCTTATTTCTCTTTGAATTTCTTTTTCCTCATATTTTTTTATTTCATACTCATGAGTCAATCTAAGTTCTAACAATTTTAAAGAGGAATAATCACTCGAAATTTCTATGCCTTGAGATTCCCCCATTTTATTAATCGTCTCTACTGACTTTAATATTCGTTCTTCCATTCGAGTTTCATTATTCCATTTTACTCCATTGATAAAATTATCGCACTCTCCATTAAATGCCCTCAACATTAATTTCTTTTGTTTGTTAACCATAACTCTTCCTTTAGAAGCACTACCATTAACCGTCCAACCTTCTCCACCTAAAAAAGCTTCTTTATTTGTTATCATCTTCTTTTGCTTATCCCGAATTTCCTTAATCTTCAATTTAAAAATTGCAGAAGTCTCATAATCAAATTGAGGTTCATAAATCCCAAATTCAGCAATTCCTAAGTCATCTTTAAGTAAGTTATTTTCATGCATTAGTTTCTCATAAACTTCTTTTGCTGAATGATATTTAGACCTTAATTCATTTCGTTGTTTTTCTAATTCACTAACCTCGTTTTTCTTATTATTCACTTCTTCATCAACATCTATTATCCCTTGATATTTTAAATTCAGTTCATTATTTATTCTTTTAGAATTTTTATTTTTTAAAAATAAATTATAACTCAAATAACTTAATCCTAAAATTAGGAGGCTTCCAATGAATATAATTCCATAAGGAAATCCTGAGGAACTATTAGAAAATTTTGTATTTCCAATTTCTTCTCCATTTTCCGAGGAAGACTGAATCGTATCTTCATTATTATCAGATTGTTTTAGATTACCAGCGTCTTTTTCTTCTTTTTGTGGAAAATCTTCAGCGGATGGAATTTTTTCAATTAATTGCTTTTTCACCCATCCTATTTTTCCATTTAATTCTACTTTACAATAATAAACATTACAATCATTAAGGAAAATAACTTTGTCATTTGGGGACAACCTTGATATAGTTTTTGAAGAAGAATTTCCTTCCGACTTAAAACTGGTTCCTTTAGTAATCGTTACTTCTGTAGTTTGAGATTGAATTTGAAATAAGCAGAATAGGAGTGAAAAAGTGAATAATAATTTGAGAGAGTTCATTTTAATATTTTTATTTGAATAAAATAAATTAAGTGGAATCAAATAAATTTCGAACAAATCAAATATAATAAAAATATATGATTAAAATAATATAATAGTTATAGGGCATTTCACAATAAACCAAAGTAGAAAATCAAATTTTTCCCGCTCGCGCAGAGCCTCTTGGCTCGTGTATAGCATTTAAGAAACTCCTAGTTTCTGCAAAATAATATCCTCCCATTCCCTTATCTCTTTTTAAAATTCCATTTCAATTTCCTATCTTCCCCATTCATAAAAACATACCAAAATTGAAAAGAAAAACCCAACTCAACCACAACCTACTCCTCGCTATTCTCATACTCTTTTCTCTAGCGAGTTGCACTTCAGAACAACAGGTAGAATCACACAACCTCCCCATTTCCAAAAACCAACACATCGCATTGATCGGAAATAACCTCTGCTCTCGCATGCTCAACTTTGGGCATTTCGAAACAGAACTTCATCTACGATATCCCGATCACGAACTCTTTATTCGCAACATGTGCGACGGTGGAAATACGCCAGGATTTCGTCCACACTCAGGACGATTTTCTCCTTGGGCATTTTTAGGTGCTGAAAAATTTCAAGATGAGCTAGCTAATTTTTCTCATAGCCAAGGACATTTCGAAACACCAGATCAATGGCTCACTCGATTGGAGACAGATATGATTTTTGCTTTTTTTGGCTACAATGAATCATTCGAAGGAACGGAAGGTTTGCCTAATTTCGAAGGTGAGTTGGAAGCATTTATCCAACATACTTTTGCTCAAGAATACAATGGAAAATCCACACCACAATTAATTTTAGTATCGCCATCGCCTTTCAAGGTTTGACGGACAAATATGATTTGCCTGATGGAAAAAAAGAAAATGTCAACTTAAAAATGTACGCTGATGCCATCCAAAAAATAGCAGCAAAAAATAAAATCCCTTTCCTCGATGTTTTTTCTCCTACTCAAAAATGGTTTGCAAGCGGCGAACAATTAACCATTGACGGTTTTCAACTCAACGATTTAGGCTATCAGAAATTCGCCAAATTATTAGTCGATCAAACTTTTGGAAATGCGAAACCAAAAGCAGAATCACATCGAGATTTAGTCTTAGAATCTGTTTTAGAAAAAAACTGGTTTTGGCATGACGACTTTAAAAGTCC
>JBGCCY010000252.1:0-4971 GCA_045104975.1 Saprospiraceae bacterium | reverse complement strand
TTTTTACCGAGAAGAGGCAAATCCCAAAAACCGGTTACTGAGTAATATTTTTTCTCGTAGCGAGATTCTCCCGAATCCTGAACATTCTCTAGTATTTTCGGGACTCTGGAGAGTCCCGCTACGAATTATTTATTGACTAAGATCATTTTCTTAATCAGCGTTTTTTTACTTGTTTCTAGTTGGTAATAAAAAATTCCATTACCAGTTAAGTTGATCAAATTGATCTCGTTATATCCTTTTTCAAAATCACCTTTGATTACTTTAATAACTCTTCCATTGAGATCACTTACTTTTAAAATAACTGTCTCACTTAAAACTAATTCGAATGGAATGGTCGTAGAAGTCGTTGCGGGGTTAGGTTGATTTTGAAATAATTTATTCCAAGTCGTGGTGTTTGAATAACCATTAAAAAATAATTCTACATTCATCACATCAGTTCCTCCTTGACCAGAAGGATTATTTTGGGAGTATGCTTCAGCAGTAGTTTTGGAAGAAGAAATATGAATTGATTCCGCCAAGGTCGTTTTACTTTTCCCATAAAAAACTAAACTGAACAAAATCGTTTCGTCTTCCAAAGTCAAGCCATCTGCTTGATCCCAACTGACCGTTATTTTTCCTTCCTGTAAGAATGTTAGTCCAAAGTTACTTTCATTTAATCCTACCATTTTTGATTTCACCTCTTCGAAATCCATCTTCTCTGTATCAAAATTTAGCGTAAATTGGAAGCCAATCATTTGCTTAAAATCCTTTGCTTTAAAATCAATTTGAATTAATTCATTCGCTTTTACATTAGCATTTCCTATTTCCAATTTTAATATTCCTACTTCATTTCGAATTTCTGTTCCAAGGATATTATTTGCCATAGCGGTGTTGTTGACATCACCTATTTTTATTCCTATGAAATTAATTGCTTCGTCATTCGACAAATTTGCAATGTCTTTTACTTCTGGAAAATTATCCGCAAAAGGATTGTTAGGATAAGTAAAAACAAAATCAGCTGCGACAAATCTCCATGATGTATTGTATTGCAATTGATCATCAATATGCAAAATCATTTTTCTCAGCTGAACAATATCCAAAGTGGAAATTGAACCAGATTTATTCGCATCAGCAGCAATTGCTTTGTATGGAGAATTCAATAATTGAGTACCTAGAATATGTTTTGAGATCAAAACTAAATCATAAGTCGTCACTCCATTCGAGTGATTCATATCCTTTTTTGGCGAAACAGAATAAGCATTTCCTGCAGGTAAACTGGGAAAAATAAAATTCCCATTAGTTCCTGTCACGCTTGGCAATGCATTGCTTCCTGAAACTTCAATCGTAACATTTTCGACTACTTCGCCCATTTCATCTTGAATAATTCCTTCGATGGTTGCTGTCCCAGTTGGATTTGGACAAACGCCATTATTATCTTGGATGACAATATTAGTCGAACAGTAATCTTGATTTCCTTCCAAATCTGTCACCCAAAACTCTATAGTCTGAGTTCCTAAATTATCACAATCAAATGCTCGATAAGTATCATTGACATCACTTGAAAATGAAAATTTTAAATCATCATAAGCGGTACAATTATCAAAACTACTTCCCGTTTCAAAATCACTAGCCCAAATTTGAACCATTCCTGAACTCACCATCAAATCAGTTGACAAACCATTGATGCAAACAGGAGTTGGTTTTTTCGCATCCTTTACTGTGAATAAAAAAGAACAGTAATTTGTATTTCCACAACCATCAGTTACGGCAAAAGTTATCGTATAATTTCCATTGTCAAATGCGCCACTTGCATCATTTCCATTGCCAGTTATTTCAATACTTCCATCATTGTCTTTATCTATTTCGTAGAAGTAGTCGATGTTATTAGAACAGTCCGTTGCTTCCACTTGTAAGGAAACATAAGTTGTTCCACAGTCAGCATCGTAGTTGTCAATTATTTTATCAGTTGGACAACTTGTAAAAACTGGCGCAACATTATCGGTCACTTTGATTACTTGTACATGAGTCCATTGACCTGGGATTTGACCAGTTCCTGCATAATTAGGATCGAAAGCACACCAGTCAATCACCGTCCATTTTCTTAAAATTTTATAGCACGCAGGTGAAGAGATTTGCAACACTTGATCTTCGTAATTTAATCCGATCACATCGCAAGCATCATCATTGATCATTGGCACTCCATAAACACTAGGTAAATTCTCAGGTAATAAATTTCCGCCACCACATACATCTGTATCATAATTCAAAGGAAAAATTATATCGTTTTCTTCGAATGGATTTTCATTAATCAAATATATTTTTTGAATACAAGAAGAAGTTCTTCCTTCTGCATCTGTTGCTGTCCAAACTCTCGTCACCTCTCCTACTCCACATTGATTGATGTCAATTACAATATCATTATAGGTTACTAAAACGCCCGCGCAATTATCTGTCGCAGTAGCTTCTCCAGTTAAACTTAAGTCAGTAAAATCTTCTTGGCATTCAATTATTTTTGCAGGTGGGCAAAAAATTACAGGATCTAATTTGTCTTGAACCTGTACATCGATCATACAATAATTTGAATTTCCCGCCACATCTGTCACTCGCAATTCAACCATAACTGTTGATCCCATATCGCAACAACTAAATTCAACATACTCACCAAATGAACTTGCATCATCTCCTGGACAATTTGGATTGTCCATTCTTCGAACTTCTAAGTTGGCTATTTCACAATTATCAAAACTACCATCATCGAAAATATTAGCATAGGCAAGAGCAGTTCCATCATTGATAAGAGAAATAGTCGTATGCTCATCACAAATCGTAGTAGGTGCAATATTATCGATCACGGTAACTGTCGTTTCACATGAACTAATATTTCCACACTCATCTTCTGCTCTATAAATAATGGTATGAGTTCCTAGTTCCAAACCAATCACCGAACCTCCGTTGCCATTGATAATACCAAGTGGTGTTTCAGTTGTAACCGAAAAATTAGAACAAGCATCTGAGATTATCGCCTCTGGCAAAAACATATTCCCAGTACACGAATTGGAAACTGTTCCAATGGTTGGAATCGTTGGACAAGTGATCGTTGGAGCCACTTCATCCAAGACTTTTATGATTTGTGGTTGGAGAAAAATTTCATTTGTACACCAATCAACAACTGTCCAATTACGAAGGATTTTAAAACTGCCTCCGCAAGTATTGATCATTTGATCTTGATAATAACTTGAAAAATTGCACACATCCTGATCGCCAATATTTACACCATACAAAGTTGGATAACCTGTATTGGTTGGTTCTAAATCTGCATCTGGACAATTCAAAGCAGGTGCGGTAATATTATTTAAGTGAGTTGGAAATTGAATATTTGTACCAATTGCTTTTTCTATAAAAATATTTTGAGTGCAAGTTTGTTGATTTCCACTTCCATCTGTTGCTGTCCAAATTCTAGTTATTTTTTTCAAAAAATCTGGATTCAAACAATTATAATCTTCGGTTGAATCTTGAAAAGTTAAGGTTGGAATTCCACAGTTATCTGTGGTAGTTGGAATGGAATTATTATATGTATTAGCCAATTGATAAGGATCAATATTCTCTGTACAATTGATCGTCAAATCTGAACAGTTTATACTAGGTTTCATTTTATCTTCGATCAAGATATTTCCCCAACAACTATTTACCGTTCCGTCTGAATAATATTTCACTAAATTATATTCTATATTTTGACCAATAAATGAACAATCTAAAAGTGCTGAAGTGGTCGCAACCGTGTGCCCATTTTGAGTCACATCAAGGTTGACTAAACTACTTCCTACCACCTCCACTACAATCTGATCCAATAGTGGAAAACAAACTCCATTATATCCTTCTTCCCAAACTATGGCCGGATCAATCAAAGCATATCCACTTCCATCGAGCGACGTATTTAATTGACTATTACAACTTGCCGAACATAAACCAGGAATACTCCCTTGTGCTGAAGAATTGATAGTACCTGTTGTAACAGTTACTACCACTACCCCTATTCTTAGGAATTTTTTGATCGCGTGAACAATGTTTTTTGTCATGGAATTTGACGGTTTTTGGTAAAACGGATTTAGGATTTTGTCAAAATAATCTTTGCTCTATATCGAAAAAGGTGTATTCCTTAGCCTATACATAACAAGACATTTACATCAACTATAAAACCTAAAAAAACTTTACGACAGGTAAAAAATTAATAGCCTACAAGAGTCAGAGAGATAAGGAAAATTGCTCCTAGCTATTAAAAGGAAATCAATGATGAGAGAAAATATTTTTAATTGGAGGGAAAAAAACTAAGTGCTGGTTCATTGAAGAGGGATCCTCAAAGTGTTTTTGAATTGTGTAAAGTGTTTTGCTTATAGTGTTTGTAAGTTTTGATTTTTAAAAGAATCTACCTCTTGGCAGAAAGGTTGTAAGTAAATTTTTCCTATTCTTTTAAATGTTGGGTTTAATGTATTTGTTTGTTTTTATCTATGCTTCAAAATTACATTTTAAACTTACTCAACGCCATACCTGTGAATCGGTATTTTTCACATTTCAAAAAATTAGTTATATAAAAAGGAGCATTCTCCTGTTATAAAATTTGGATTTCAATTGATATGGTTAACGGCTTGGAGAGTCGGTTTACAAAAAAAAACCTCTCCAACAAAATTGAAGAGGTCTATCCCAAATACCGAATATTGAAACAATTAAAACCAATTTAATATCTTGAAAATCTTGTGAATCAAGATTTTGTAAATGTAATGTTGATGAGAAAAAAAATGGGAGGAGTTTTAAGTGTGTGCTTAGAATGTTTGTTGAAAAGTGTTTAAAGTAAGTGTTTGTTTTTTGCCTTGATTTAAAAAAGTGTAAGTGTAAGATTTCTTTTTCCTAAGCTATTTTCAAACTTTTCAAGATGACTATTTCTTCGTTCGTTTGATAGTTTAAAATTACATCTTTTACTTGCGCAGCGCCATACCC
>JBGCCY010000251.1:0-33231 GCA_045104975.1 Saprospiraceae bacterium | reverse complement strand
TCTTTCTCTAATTACTCGATACGTTGCTGAGGATTTTGTGGAGTTTTCTTCATTTTAGTGATCGGATTTTTCAAAAAAGTGATCATACCATATTCGCCATTTAGATACTAATTTAGAAGAAATATGGAATTTTGATTTGATGGTTTTCAAATCATAGACTCCTGAAAGATAATACTGCACAACCCGTTTTTAAAAATTTTTAGCGTACTTTTTTTAGATTTCGGATTGATTAATGAATTTTTTGAATTTCCCGAAGTTAAACGTAACTACTTGACTATCATTTATTTATGAGTTAAATGTCAACTCGTTTTAGGACGATACAATCGACCCGATAAATTACATTATGTTAATCATAAGCAAACAATCGACGTATTATACTGAATAAAAGTAAAATTATTGTCCCTAAAGCAAGACGCTTGAATAAAATTTTCATTCAAGCGTCTTACTTTTTTTTAGTCAATTACAAAAATCAAACTCTGCCTTGCTCCAGCAACTTGTACGATGATATAATATATGCCTGTCGATAAATCAAGTTCATAATTTTCAGCATAAATGTTTTTTCCTGTAAATAATTTTCGATCAACTAATATACTCTCATCATTGAATATATCGATAACCATATCATTGATGTTTGCCAACTCTACATTGACTGTAAAGATACCATCATTCGGATTTGGAAATAATTTTAAATTCGTTATTATCGGAACCGTCGCATTGAAAAATGGAATTTGTGTAGAGTCAGCATAGACAAATATTGTTTTAGAAATATCGCTTTGACAACCTCCCAAAGTAGAAATCAATTTTAAATCATACTCTCCTACTGCTGAAAAATAAAATAAATATTGATTGTCTCTTTGCTCTACCAACTCAATATTCGATGCATCATATTCCCACGACACTCCACTTGGAATTGGCAAGGTCAATTCTAATGCGATGATTGTATCACCTACCACAATATCAGTAGGAGTAATAAAAAATGCATCCAAATTAGCCCCCGTATATCGAACTTGAATTGAGTCTTTCACTAAACAACCATCATTTCTCAACGCATGCAAGTAATAAATATCTTCACCAAAAGTCGTAAACTCAGCTGTATTACTCAACTCTCCTTCCGTCACATTTCCCCAAATAAATTCAACATAATCTGTATTGGAAAAATCGTAATACAGTACGCCATTGTTACAAAGTAAAGTGTCTGACTCTTCTAAATCAAGTGGTGCAATATCAATAGATTCGATTTCAAAATTTTCAATTACTTCACAGCCCAATCCATCAGTAATACTTACTTCATAATTTGCAGCAGGAAGATTTTCAATCACATTTCCACTTTGTCCATCTGACCAATTATAAATTAAATTTTGATCTCCACCTTCGGCTAAAATTTCAATTTTTCCATTTGGTGTGCCATCACATGAAACGGATGTCAATATTTCTGTCACCAATAAGATTGAATCAGGATCTTCCAATTCAAAAATTTCAGAAATGGAACAACCATTATTGTCGACAACTTCAACAGTATACATTCCATTTTTAACATTTGCAAATGTATTGTTATTTATTGCTCCTCCCCCATTCAAAATGTATTCATAATCAGGTGTTCCTCCTTCTACCAATACTTCAATGACTCCATCTTCGCTTCCTACGCAAGTAGGTTTTTGTAAAATAGCATTGGTGATGACTAAGTCTGTTGGCTGAACAACTTCAACATCAGCTATGGCCGAGCAGCCATTAAAATCTGTGATCGTTACATTGTAATTCCCTGCAATTAAAGCAGTTGCGGTATCTGTACTTTGAGCAGAGATATCATCCCATTGATATTGATAAGGTGCTGTTCCGCCTTTCCAAATCATTATTGAAAAAGATAGCTCCTAATGTTCGAAAACCTCTCGTGATTCTTTCGTAACCAAAATTGATTCCGTAGTTTTTTCCCGAATAATTAAGTCTTGTATTAAAAGCATCGCCTGCTTGAAAAGAAGCATTTGGTGAAAACATTCCACCATAAGTTTGACTAAATCCACCCTCATCTGAAAGGGAAACGGCTCGAGTATCTTGATTAAATAAACTATGCGCCCAATCTAAATTGACACTAACTCTATTAGATATTTTCTGATACGCTTGGACACTTGCAACCATGTTGGAATTAGGAGCAATAATCATAGTCGTTGGTGCCACAATCGAATTTTCATCATCATTCGCTCCAAAAAGGATCAAGCCTATCTTTGATTTTTCTCCAGCATATCCTGCTTTGAATGCATAGCCCATTCTCCTGTAGGATGGATCTAGATTTTGTCGTCCGTCCAAATCTTCCGCCACCGCTCGTCGCAATCTTCCGTACATTCCTCCTACATAAAATTTACCTGGATTAAGATCTAGACCAACTCCTCTAAAAGTAATATTTCCCAAAGTATACTTTGAAAAAAACATAGAGCGATCACCTACATGAAGGGTCGCAATTTTATATCTCAGACTTATTCCAGCGAAAGTATAAGAAGGTAGTTTGAAGTTTTTATTGCCTTCGGAAAAATTAAACGCAAAGGGTGCATCTATTCCCAAGAGACTTAAATTCAATCGAGCTTGTGCCCTAAATTGAAATCCATCTCGACGAGGAGCAATTCCAGAGTACGCATAAATATCGCTCATCAATCGGATTCCTCCATTGATTTTTAACGAACGATCATCTTTACCGAATTTGGGTATTACATTCTGACCAAAAGAATGATTAATTAAAAAAAAAGGAAAGAAACAAATCAATAAGAAAAGCTTGATTTTGTTAATTTTTGTATGAAATTTGGGTTTCATTTTTTGCATTTTTTAGAGAATCCACGTGGTATACAATGGATTTTACTAAAAGGTGCAATTCAGGGTTTTCTTGAAAAAAAGAAGTTTTATGCAAAACATAAAACCTCTTTCCTTATTTAATTAAAAGAATTTATTTTTAATTCGTTCGTCGAATTTCTTCCGCCGAACCAGTTGCTCGCTTTCTAGCCGCTTTGACTTTACTATTTCCAAAACGATGAGAATAAGTCAATCGAAACACTCTTTCAGAAAATCCATAATATCCTTCATAGATAAAGTCAACACTTTGATCTTCTAGTCGCCCCCTCCAGTTTCCTCCAAGAAAGATATCATTGGCAGAAATTCCTATTCGAGAACCATTAGAAAATTCTTTTTGTACTCCCACATTTACAGTATTGAAAGATTCCCAAATTACTGAGCCCAATAACTGAGGAGAAAAATAAGTCCCAGAAACTTCAATAGAAAATTGTTTTGGCAAAGTAAAAGTTGACGAACCATTTACGTACCAACTATTTTGCTGAAAACTAGCTTCTTGATTGTCAATTTCATCCGTAAACTCATTCCATTGAGCAGTCCAATTTGTTCGCAGATTCCACCAATTTTTTATCGTCAAAGGAATAGAAATTGTAGCTGAGGCATTTTGCGCATTGATGAAATTCTTTGCTCCATTTATCTGTGTATTAGTCTCTTGATCTACCGCTGGTTGAAATCGACCGATAGCCTCATCCGTAAAAGCATACTCTGCGCTCAAAGTAAACGTTTTCCAGATGTAAGTAACACGCAATGCATCTGTAAACGATGGCTGTAAAAGTGGATTTCCCGTATTCACCGTATTAGGATCTTGAAAATAAAACCAAGGAGCTAATTGTAAAAAGCTAGGTCGATCAATTCTACGACTGTAGGAAAATTGAGCGGTATTAGTTTCATTAATTTTATTAGAAATAAAAAGGCTTGGAAAAAATCGTCCATATTTCCGATCAACCAAATCGGGTTGTTCATCACTACTCAGATTCACATCAGTATATTCATACCGGAGACCAGTTTTTAAGTTTAACTTATCAGATATATTCCAGGATAAACTCGTGTAAGCAGCTGCAATATTTTCCCTCATATTTGCTTCTGAAGAAAAGAATGGCGCTCGTATCCATGCTGTTCCTATTTTATCTTCTACCAATACATCATTGTCAAATACGGTTAACGTTTCCTTAATTCCTACATCCAAATCAACTTTTTTACCAAATGATTTGGAGTAATCAAACTTTCCTACAATGATATTCATTGGAGTTATTTTCGAAACTCGAAACTCATTTTCATTCAGTAAATTATTATTTCCATCAAATTCTTCACTACGATAATAAGAAGGATTATCATTATAAAAATAAGCATAGTCAAAATCTAAATTAACCTTCTGAGTTTTATCTATTTGATGCTGGAGATTGATATTTCCAAGGATTCTGTACGAATGATTTTGTTCCTCATTCGGAATATTTAATCTGTTAATCAATGTTCCGTTCTCTTTTATATCAACTTGATTCAATGCATCCATATCCCAATTTCGATCCATCCAAGAAGCTAAAACACCCAAAACTGTTTTTTCACTCAACTGAACATCCAAACCAAGTTGTGCATTGTTAACATGAGTTTTGGTGGGATCTCTATCTCCACTTCCGAAATTTTCAATCCTATTTCCTTCAAACATAAAACTCCGATAATTAGTAAATAGCTGTGGATTATTGTTATAATTCCAAGAGTAATCTCCAAAAATATTGACTTTATTTTTTCGATAATTTAAATTTATACCTCCACCTATTTTTTCTCTTTTTCCATAACCTACATTTAGAGAGTAACCTCCATTGAAACCTTCATTTTGATTTTTTTTCAAAACTATATTAATAAATCCAGCATTTCCTTCCGCCTCATAATTAGCGGGTGGTGTATGAATCAATTCTATTTTATCAATGTTATCCGAACTCATTCCATCCAACATTTGCATCAAAGCATCCATCGGAATTCTTGAAATCTTTCCATTAATCATTACCACTACCCCATCTTTTCCACTCATTGAAATAGAGTTAGTTTGAGGGCTAACAACAACGCCTGGAGAACGTCTTAATATTTCCAACGCAGTATTTCCTGCCGACGTCACACTATTGGAAACGTTGACGACCATACGATCAATCTTCTGTTCAATCAATGCACGTTTGGCTACGACTTCAACTTCATTAAGCTCTGAGGTAGATTCTAAAAGAGTAATTTTTGGAAAATCAAAAACACCTGATTTATCTTGGAGAGAAAAGACATCTGAATATTGATTTTGGTAGCCAACCATATTGACTTGTAAAATGTATGTTCCTGCTTCAATTTTATCCAACAAAAAAACACCTTTTTCATCTGTCAAATTTCCTGTAACTAAAGAACTATCAGATGGTTGAAGCAATAAAACATTGGCATATGAAAGTGCACCATTGGCATCTTCTACAATTCCAGAAATTTGTTTTTGAGCAAAAGAATTCAAAGAAAAAAGAAATGAGCAACAAAAGATAGTTGCCAACAATGTTGGTGAGGATATTTTCATTTTGGTTTTTTTAATTTTGAATAAATAATTTTTATTAATTCTATCCAAACAGACATTAAATATAAAAATTAGTTGCTAAAAAAATTTGAATATGTTGATTTAGTGCTATAATTTGTAAAAATTGTACTAATAAATTTTTACCAAAAAAAGCCGCCCAATCTAATGACTGGACGACTTGATCTAAACTTCTAACAAAAAAGAAATTTAAATAACCGAACAAAATAAAATAATTCACATCCTAATTTATCATGACTATTTTTTTCGAAAATGATTTTCCATCTGAAATGGAATGGATATAATAATTTCCTGGGCTAAGTTTTTTAGGTATATTCCACGAAAATTGATTAAAACCTTTATTTAATTTTCCTTCAAAAATGGAAACTACTTTTTGTCCTAAAGAATTATGTAATTCTATTGTTATATAATCAACAACTTCTTCCATCTCAAGGTTAATATTCACTACGCTTGATACTGGATTTGGGAAAATTTTAAAATTAGAATTGGTCAATAAGACATGTGGAATATCAACCATCTCCTCTGTTACCATATCTCTTTGATAAATTCCATGACCATGTGTCGCCATTCGCACTTTCCGATTCGAAGGAGAATAATCTAGGTCCATCACTAAAGTTGCTTCTGGTAATTCTTCACAAAAAATTTCCCATGAATTTCCTCCATCTCCTGAATAGTATACTCCCAAATCATTTCCGACATAAACGTCATCTGGAACTAATGGATCAATCAAAATCGTATTGGTTGGCACATCTGGCAGGTCCGCATCAATCGCAAACCAAGCTCCTCCCCCATCTGTTGATTTGTAAACATGATTTGATAAAAATCCTGAGAAAACTGCATAGACAATATTGTCATTTGAAGGATCGAATTCTATGTCTTTGCAAACTCGATTTGGCAAACCTGTGGCTTGAGTAAAACTCTGTCCTCCATCTTCCGATTTAAAAACTTTAGCACCACTTGATCCTTGAAAAAGATCAGGTGAAGTTGCCACAAAAATCACATCTGGATCAAAATGAGAAATCGCAATATTAGTAATTACATTTCCTCCATCGACTGATTGATTGGAAGTGGTACTCCAATTTGATCCTCCTTCTGTAGATTTATATAAATAAGTTGCTCCTGCATACATAATATCATTGTCAGAAGGTGCCAATTCAAATGGACCTAGAAATGCGGTATAATCATTTGTTACTAAATTTGGTTTTGCATTGACAAAAGAGGTGCCTCCATTTGTTGATTTTCGTAGTCCTAAACCTTGCGATGAACCAAAAACAATTTGATCATTTTCTTGATTAACAGAAGCCGACATTCCATCTCCACCAATCACTCGCCACCAAGATGGCTCACCTTTATAAATATAAGTAGCATTATCTTGAGCACCTGCGATACAAAAATCAGGATTCGTGGCAGAACTTCCCATGTTAGGATAAAATTGAGTGGTCTGCAATCCACCATTGTGTGTAGTAAAAGTTTCGCCTCCATCAGAAGAAGAAAACACTCCCCCATCTGTAGCAAAAAATATTTTATTGGAAATGAGCGGATGATAATAAACTGCATGGATATCTGCATGGATATAATTTTCATCACCCTCTGGGGTATCAACCATCACTTGTCCAAATTCCCAGCCTAGCCAATTTGATTTTTTGATAAAAGTCGTTCCTCCATCAATTGATTTCCAAGCATCAATTCCTATTGAAATCATTTCGTTGGTATTTTCTGGATTGATCGCCAAATCATGCGCATACCATCCTTGAAATTGAGCAATATTCTGATTATTAATTTTTATCCAAGTGTCTCCTGCGTCTGTTGATTTATAAATTCCAGCTGGAGTCGTTGGGTCAGTATTAAACCAACCTACTTGAATATCTGCAAAGATTGTATTTGAATCATCTGGATCTAACAATAGTTTTGCATTGCCGGACCAAGCTGCCAGTAACCCTGGATCTAACATTTCTTCAAAAGACATTCCCTTGTCCGTTGACTTAAAAAGTCCTGATAAAGATGCATCTAAACTATAATTAAAATTACCGCTACTGACATATATAATGTTTTCGTTTGTTGGATCAAGTTCGACATCAACACAATTCGGTTTTTCAAAAATTAATTCCCAATTGTCTCCGCCATCTAGAGTTTGATAAACACCGTCAGTCGTCGCCGCATAAATTTCCAATTCATTAAGAGGTGAAATTTCAATGTCTTGTACGCCTTTGATCTCTTTCATTTCAAATTCCAAAATATGTGTCCAAGTTCCTCCTCCATCAACTGTTTTTAAAATCCCAATTCCGTAGGTTCCCCGAGTGTATCGATTAACTGTTCCAGGTTCCGCAATATCAACTCCATAAGTTTCACCCGTTCCAATAAACATGATATTTGGATTAGTTGGATCAATCGCTATCGCAGCTACCCCTAAAACTGGAAACCCAGTTGGAACAGGTTCCCAAGCATCTTCGCCCACTCCTTGTGTCGTCGTTTTCCACAAACCTCCACTTGCTGAACCCGCAAAAATCAAATTGGAATCAAGTGGATGAAATGCCAAACAAAGCGTTCGTCCTCCAATATTTTTAGGGCCTAAACTTTCCCACTCGCCCGGCAAACCAGTTGTTCGTTGCGCTAGTTTTAATTTTTGTTCATCAAAAGCATCTGCATATTTGAATGCCTGCAAATCATCAAATGGATAAACTCTTTCGGAGTACCACATGTCCAAACTTTTACCAGCTCCTGAGGGATTTTCTAAATGTAAATTTTGTTTTAAAACTGGAATTATTGGAGTATATATTTTTTGAATAAAAAATATACTAGCAACTGTTCCAATAATTAAAAGTGTTATTTTAGGTAGTAGATCTTTTTTCATAATAAAATGTATTTGTTTTTACAACATTGTAAATGTATTGTTATGATTTTATTTTACAATAACAATTCTTTGAGTCAGAATAGCATCCTCAGTTTTTAAAATAGAAAAATAAATACCTGAACTCCATTCCTTGGTATCTATTTGAATTGAATATTTTCCTTGATTTTTTCTTCCTTCATTTAGGTTCAATATTACTTTTTGAGAAGCGTCAAGGATTTTCAAAGTAATCTTCTGAGAAGTGCTATGAATTTGATACGAAAGTTTAACTTCTGATTTTGCAGGATTTGGAGTTGGGGAAAAAAGTTTAATAAATTCATTTTCAAATGGATCAATTACCTCCTTCGTTTTTGTATTAATATCACAATCAACATCTGGCAAAGAACAAACACCAGTAATCATTCTCAATCGACCAGGATGCAACGCTAAATTATTTGAAATCCAGGTTGGAACAGAACAGTTTACCCAAAGTGTATCTCCTGTAATGCTTGCAGCAATGCCATTAGGTTTTGAAAAAGTCGCTTGTAATGATGCACCATCATCATTTGAGAATCCTTGAGAAACTCCTGCTATTAATTCCGAGTCTCCAGCTAAACTAAGTTTCCAAATTTGCCCTGTTCCAATAGTTGCAACAAATAAGAATCCATTGGAATAGGTAATATGCCCATTTCCAGCAGCGAAAAAAGGCATAGTTGCAAGTAAGGATACTGAACCATTTGAATCAATTTTTAAAATACTTCCATCATTAAAGTTGCATACATAAAAATTACCATCAGGTGCTGTCGTGATCCCGTTAGGGCAATTCAATAAATTGCTTGATGCAAAAGTAGTTACGGTTCCACTCGGCGTGATTTTTTGAATTGAATTATTTCCGTGAATGCATACATAAAGGTTATCATCTGAGTCAGAAGTTACACCGATTGGTCCACCACTCATGATTGCCCAATTAAGGTTTACATTACCATCAAGTGTTACTTTGCTTACTCTTCCTCCTGACGGATTCGCTTGATAAAAATTTCCTTGACTGTCAAAACGAGCACCTGATGCGCCTGAGAATCCAGCTGCAAATTCGGAAACTTCCCACGTTCCATATTCTACTTTATAAACTTTAGTATTTACACTTGTTGTACCCAACGCTGGACCAAAATCACTTACATAAATATTTCCATCAGGTCCAAAAGTGACTCCGCCACTCGCATTTAAATCAACTATAGTTTCTACTTGAAGATTTTGAGTTTTTCCAAAAAATGAAATCGATAAAAATATTAAAATGATAACTTGTATTTTCTTATTCATAATTATTTATGTTTTTTTTAAAATCCGATTAATATTCTAGCGTCTCAAATGGAGTTGTAAAAGTTTCCGCTCCTGGATAAATAGAATTTACTTGACTCAAATTGGTAGACAAAGTCGACGTGTTAAAATGCAAACAAACAATATGTTCAGGATCCACATTATTGATAACTGCATCTCGATTTGTGGTGCTTACCAAGTCTCCAAAAGTTGGAATAAAGACCACATCAATTTCATCATCTAGCAAATTAAAAACATCCAATTGCGAATCCACATAATCAATATCTCCTGCGTGTAAGAATTTTTTATCATTCATCGTCACGATGTAAGCGAAACTTTCTACTCCACTAAAATTATTTCCAAACTGGTCAAAATGTTCAATTTGCAAAATATCAATGCTTACCTCATTTTCAATAACATTTATTCTTTCGAACTTATTAATGGAAAAATCAACAATCTGAGTTGCGTTGCTACTAAACGAGCTTTCCAAACTAGAAGGAACAATTAATTTCGTATTCGGATTATTGTTCAAATAATTTGTGACAGCACTTGTGGCATAATGATCCCCATGATTATGAGTAATCATGATCACATCAATATTATCATAAGGCGCTACACCATTCTCTACTTTTAAAAGCTCTGCACTCGAAGGTGCCACCCATCCACCTAAATTCACCGTTCGATTAATCGCGTCAATGACTACTTTTTTATCCTCATATTCAATCATAATTCCATCGTTGGCGATGTAGGTTACTTTCACTTTTTCTTCAATAAATTGAGATGTTAACGTAATCTCATCACTTGCTGCACTTAGCGAGGTCGTATACAAATTTGAATTACTAGTCACCGACATCACAAAAACTTTATAAGGATTATCATTTGTAATCAAATCTCCAGAAGTTGTTTTTGAGCTTGATAAAAATGTGATAGTAAGATCACTTCCTGTTTTCGCAACATTCAAATAAATTGATGCGCTCTGTGCTTTTTCCAAATCAAAATCTCCACTCTCTGAACTATGTACTACAAAAACTCGGTATTCTTTGACTTGTGATTCATCAGCAATTTTAGAAAAACTGACTTGCAAATCTGTTCCATTTTCATTATTGGCAATATCCGTAGGTGTAATGTTAAAAACAGTAGCAATGGTTGTTGGAGTAGTGATTCCACATGTCTCACCATCTTCATCTTCATCTTTTTTACAATTACTAATCAGTAAGCCTAATATGAGGACACTCGAAAAAATGAGCATTATTGTATTTACCTTTTTCATAAAAATTATTTTTTAAGTTTTAAAAAAACTGCATAAGTTTATTTGATGATGATTATTTTTTTAGAAAGGATTGCTCCCTCGCTTTTTAAAGCCAAATAATAAGTTCCTGATGTCCAATCATTGGTTTTTAAATTGAATTCTTGAAATCCTTTTTGCTGCACTCCTTCGAAAATGGTCTTAACTTCTCGAAAAGAATTATCTAAAATTTTGATTTGTATTTTTTGATTGGAATGAAGAACTTGGTAGTTGATATTAATTTCCGATTGGGCTGGATTTGGAAAAACAGTTAATGCCATTTTTTCTTTTTCCAATTCTGATAGACCAAGCGGTTCACCTTCGATGACTTCTAAAATTTGATTGCTGGAAATTGAAGTATAGGCTTCTTTCAGTCCAAGTGGCCATTCAATGACAAGACTGTCAATTGTCGTAGCATCTCCTAAACCAAAATGTACTCTTAAATCGTTTTGTGCACGATTACCTGTTGGACTTCCTGTGATATGTCTTAATTGCCAAAGTGGGTTTCCATTGATCGTTGCTTTTACCCAAATCTTTGTACCGATAGCAGAACTATTTGAGATAGTCCCTTTGCAGGTTAACAGCAAATATTTATTATCTCCACCATTATTTTTATACAAAAAGTTTTTAGCATTTCCACTTGTAAAACTATTGGCAACATACAAATCTAAATATCCATCATTATTATAATCTGCATTGGCGCAACCTTGGATGGCCGAAAGATTTGTGACGGGAGTTCCAATGGAGGAGAAAAATAAATTAGTAAAATTTCCTGCACCATCATTTTGATAATATCTACTCACTTGCCCATTTGTGTTCAACACATATAAATCAAGATCTCCATCATTATCAAAATCTCCAAATGTTGAACCTAGTGTTCTTGTATTATTAGTAACTGCTGGGCCGGTTGTTATTTGGGTAAATATGCTATCTCCTTCATTTCGATACAAATAATTCTGGGCATCAAAATTACCTAAGTAAACATCCATATCTCCATCATTATCATAGTCTCCCCAACTCGCTTGAAAGTCCAAATCAAAATGATTGACCATCTCAGCTGTATAAACTCTTTGAAATTCAAGACTCCCAGTTTCCTTCAATAAATTATGATACATCCGATTATCCTCTCCATCATCGGGATGAGTTCGACCACTTTTTATCATAAATAAATCTTGATCGCCATCATGGTCATAATCAATCCATGAAACGACGCCTGTACTTTCAACATTTGGCGTAACAAAAGATGGGGACACAGAAGTAAAAGTTCCATCTCCATTATTCTCATAGAAAAAATCAGTTTTTAAATGTTTATTATCTGGCATGTGCAAATCAATATCTCCGTCATTATCATAATCCACCCAGCTGCTACTCCAAGTATAATTAGCATCATCTTGTGATGGCGGAGCTAATATTTTAGAGAAACTATAATTAGGTGCGCCATCATTTTTATATAAAAAATTTAATTGTGCAGGCGAAGTATTTGGAGGATTGTTACTAACAAAAACATCAATATTTCCATCATTGTCATAGTCTCCCCAAATCGAACAGGCAGATACTCCATTGTCATTGACGATATCACCAGTTGTTATTTCTTCAAAAGTGCCATCTCCATTATTTTTAAATAATTGACTATCCGTATTTGTATTGGTAACAAACAAATCGACATGCCCATCATTATTATAATCAATCCAACTACAACCTCCGCTTGAATTATTTGAAGTAGTAATCGCCCCGGTAAAAACTTGCGTAAATTGCTGTGCATTTAGATTAATACCAATAAGCAATGCAAAAAGATAAATGGTAATTTTTATTTTCATAATGTTATTTTTTAATTATTTCAAAAGAGATCAAAGGAGATCATTTTTGCCAAATGGGCTTTTTAATTTTTCAAAAAATGGGCTCCATAAAACGTACTCGAAGTCATAAGAATAATTGCAAAGATCCTCTTCATAAATTTTATTTTAAATTTACTATTCTGGTATATCGCACGCATCGGTCTAGCAAATGTAGACTTGGAAGAATATGAACCAACTTGATTTTTTTAAAGATCTGCAGAGGCAGATCATAACGTGCTTTTGAATTGCTAATGTTTGATGAAGAATGAAAACTAAATAGATTTGCATTCCTAAGAATAAATCAAAGTTAAATAACCAAACACCTCTAACCTATCGCATAAATATGCGATACCTCAAACTTTGTCTGCCCGCTTGCAGAAAATAAAAAGGTAAGAAAAACTAAGAAATGTGAATCAAAGAAGATTTTGTTTGAAGGCTTTGGCAACTGCTTCCGCTTTAGAATTAACTTCTAATTTTCTATAAATATTTCGGATATGAGATCGAACGGTGTCTTGACTAATGAAAAGTGACTCCCCTACTTTTTTATAACTTTTGCCCATGCAAAGTTCCGACAAAACTTCTCTTTCACGAGGAGATAATTCTGATTCTAATTGCACTCGAAATGATTGAACCACCATTCGAGCCACTTGCATACTCATCGGCGCTCCACCATTATGAGCTTCTTTTATGGCTGACAAAACTTTTGGAATTGGAGTATTTTTTGTCAAATATCCACAAGCTCCAGCACAAAGAGATTGGAAAACTCTTTCGTCATCTTGATGAACTGAAAACATGATAATTTCAAAAGGAGCTTTTTTTTCTACAAATAAAGAAACACCTTGAATCCCATTCATTCCATCTACCAAAGTGATATCCAAAATCAATACATCCGGTGGATCTTTGAGCAAAGGTTCTAGCGCAGATTCCACACTATGAAATTGCTTGGTACATGAAAAATCATCATGGTCATGAATAAGCAAACCTAAATGTCCGCGTATATCTTTATCGTCTTCAATTATCGCTACGTCAATCATAAGCTATTTTTTAAATAAAATTTCAGTTCCTTTTCCTTCTATGGTTTTAACGTCTAAATGTCCTCCTATTTTCTTCGACCGACTAATCATCGACCCCAAACCATACCCAAATTTTTCATGATTTAAAATAAATCCATTGCCATCATCTTTCAAAGAGATAATGAGTCGTTTTTTGCATTCGACAATTTTAAAGACTACTTTTTTACAATTTGAATGCTTCAACGCATTATTCATCGCTTCTTTAAAAATCAAAACCAATTGCCTTTTTAAATCCATGTCCAACATATAATCTTTACATTCTTCTTTCAAACCTTCCACCGAAAATTGAATCGAAGTATCTTCATATAATTCATCTCCAAAATCTCGCAGCAAAATAAATAATTCCATGGCTGAATCTTTCGAAGGATTAATAGCCCAAATAAAGTCTTTAGTAGAATGATACAATCCATTGGCGTTGTCTTGAATCTTGCGGAGGATATGAGCAGACTTTTCTGGGAAGGTATTTTTTTCTAACATAAGTGATTCTACAAAAAGTCCAATTTTTGTCAACCGATGACCCAACTCATCATGAAAGTCATCCGCTGCTTTTTGTCGAATCTCTGCAACTGTTTTTAATCGGTTCATTTTTAATTGCCATTGAATTTTATAAACCAGCCAAATCGCAAAAAATAACAATGCAATTACAAGACTAATAAACCACCAAGTTTTCCAAAATGGTGGTGTGACGATCAAATGAATTTGCTTCGTTTTTGAATTTAAAAATCCGCCTTTGTTCCCTGCTCTGACTTTAAAAATATATTCTCCTGCCTCCAAATTTGTATAGGTCGCAGATCGTTGCGTTTCACAATATCTCCATTTTGGATCGAAGCCTTCGAGTTGATAAGCGTATTGAACATCATCTGGATTATCGTAAGTTGGAGAAACAAATTTGAAGGTGATAAAATCATCTTTATGATTTAATTCTACTTTATCAATTTGATCCAAAGGAGAATCGAAAGTGATTGTTTTATCGTATTTTTTAAACTCCGTCAAAATTGGAGTCGCTACCGTATCTTGATTGTTCCACTTCGAAGGTTCAATTTTATTTAATCCTTTTGGACTTCCAAAATATAGGTTTCCCAAGTGATCTTGCACCGAACAATTCATATTAAATTGATTGCCCAACAAACCTGCACTTTTAGTAAACCGATAAAATGATTTGTCCTCAGGATTCACACTTCTGATGCCATCAATCGAACTAATCCATAGATTTCCTTTGACTCCTTTTTCAATTCCTCGGACATTTGGTATAATTGGAAAATCAGCTGTAATTGGTTCCATGATTAAATTTTCCAAATTCAATTTTAATAATCCTTTGCTAAAAGTTCCAACCCAATATCCATCATCAGATTTATAAAAAGTATTTGCAGTCATAAAATCAGATTGCTGTTGGCTCTTATTTTTGTAAGATATATTTTCACAAGAAATCGAAAAATCTTTTGGATTAAAAGTTAATAAATCAACTCCTTCTCTGACGTAGCCAATTAAAAAAGTGTTTTCATCAACTTGAGAAAAACAATGAATATTATTACTTCGCAAGGAATTCAATTGACTTTCTTTTGCTTGAAGATTATGCAGTTTCTCCGTTTTTAAATCATAAATGAAAAGTCCATTCGTAGCAGCAATCCATATTTTATCATTTTGGTCTGTCCACACTTTTCGAGTATAATTTATGGAAAAAACTTCTCCTCCATTTGTACCTGATTTAATGTGTTGAAAAAAACTACCATCCTCATCGGTAAGTACAATGCCACTATTTATCCCCAAACAAAGTTTCCCGTTTCCCGTTTTTGAAATATCAGTTACACTAAATTTTCTTAATGGATTTTTATCTTTTAACTTAGAAAAAACTGGAATCAATTCTTCTGTTTTGAAAAAATATTTATACACGTTACCAAAAGTTCCGACCCACATAAATTCTTCATTTTCAATCAGCAAAGAAGAAATTTCAAAATCTATCAGTTCATTCGTTAAACTATTTTCCAAACTATTGATCGGCCATTTTCGATTATAAATCCGCCAAATTCCTCTTCCTTGTGTACTCAACCAAATCCCATTTTTTTCATCCAATAAAATATCATTGATATCCCAATATTGAATTTTTCCTTTCAAATCAAGAATCGTCTCCCAAATTTTTCCGTTCCATCTTAGCACTTTATTATTTTTGGAAAAGACCCAAACCATTCCATTTTTATCTTTAACCGCTGTAGCTATTTCTTCTTTTGGCAATGGAAAAATGGAAGTGGAGTCAAGTTTGTTTTTTGTAAAAAACCAATGCACTCCTTTTTCATCCTTAAAAATAAATGCATCCGAATCGTTGATTAATTTTACTTCGCTAGTTTTTATTTTTTTAAAATAAATTCCATCTGCAGACCTTAATAAAATACCATGAGATTGAATCAAAAACATTCCTTCTGAATCTTGTAAAAATAAACCAATTGGTAGATCAAATTGAGAAGTATCCGTTTCGTTAATAATAAATATAGGAGAGAGTTCCTTCGAAGAAAGATCAAATAATTCTAAACCTTGATTAGTTTTTAAATATATTTTTTGGTTGGAAAAAGAATGAACAGTTTGAACGGACCTTGCATGATCACCTTCCTTGTCAGTTAGCAAATTTAGCTTTTGAGTCTTTTCATCAATAATAAATAATCCTTGATTGGAAGCAATACAAATTCCAATTCCTTCAAGAAATCTAATATCGTAAACAAAGGTATTTTTTTCTAAAATAAAATAATTGATAAATTTACAAGACAGTTTATCATATTTTGAAATGATACCTACGGCTAGGTTTGACCAAATATTTCCCTCGCCATCTTCGCAAATATTATTGATAAAATTAGCACCAATCGAAGTGCTATCATTTGGATGATAGCGATGTATTTGAAAAGTATATCCATCGAACTTATTCAATCCATGCTCTGTCGCCACCCAAATAAATCCATCAGCGTCTTGCACCAAATCCTTGGTGTCATTCGAAGATAATCCATCTTCAACAGTCCAATTAGACAAAGTATAATTTTGCGCAAACACCACTTTTGACAACTTCGGAAAAAACATCAAAAGCAAAATCCAAAAGAGATATTTGAAATTCTTGCACATTCTTTTAATGGGCTTCATGCTTCAAATATCGTTTTTCTTTTGATTTTAATTTCCAATTTTTTTATCAAAAGTGAAGTTCAATTGGCAAAGCAGTTTATTTTTACAACAAGATTGTTATTTCATATTTATCAGAACAATATGTCAAACGCACCTCTCATCATTCCATTTTAAATTCTTGTTTTAGTATTTTTGTTTTGAAATTACGTTAACTCTATAATTTCAAATATGAAAAAAAAAAACCAATTCAAATTTTTGAATATGAAGGAAAACGTATCACCTTTGATTTTGGTGATGGAGAAGAAATGGTTTCAGCAACGGAAATCATAAAAGCATTTGAAGAAAAACGATTACGTGATTTTGCAGCGTTAAAACAAACTAAAGAATTCATTAAAGAGTTGGAATACTCAATGAATACCGCCAAAGGCGAGAATCCTCGCCTTTGGAAAAAAGCTACTAGGAGTGTTCGAGGTGGTAATAACCCAAACCTAAGAGGAATTTGGTATGAAAAACGATTAGCCTTGAAATTAGCAGCGTGGTTAAATCCTAAATTTGAAGTTTGGATCTTTACTCAAAAAAGTGAAGAGACAAAACCTGAGGTCGAGTTAAAAACCCTTGAATTTATATTTCAAAAATATTAAAGACAACGCCATGGAGATTCATCATCTTTCTGATATTTTAGCAGATTTACAGCATTTAAAACAGGAAGAAGAATAAACATTACTTTTGCCTTTTTGATTGATTAATCTATGAAAAAACAAATGACTCTTTCAACCAACCAAGAATTAGAACTCGCCTTTCAATTTGTTCAATACACCAATAAGAATATATTTCTAACTGGGAAAGCTGGAACAGGCAAAACCACTTTTCTCCATCGAGTAAAAAAAGAGTGTATTAAAAGAGCAGTTGTAGTTGCACCAACTGGTGTCGCAGCCATCAATGCTAAAGGAATGACGATTCATTCTTTTTTCCAATTACCTTTTGGTCCATACTTGCCTAGCAATAAAAATGATCCTCGCCAACAAAGACGTTTTTCCAAAGACAAAAGAAATTTAATTAAAAGTCTAGATTTGCTGATTATTGATGAAATCAGTATGGTCCGTGCTGACCTGCTCGATGGCATTGACGATGTGCTTCGTCGCTACAAAAATCCGACGGAACCCTTTGGCGGAGTGCAACTTTTGATGATTGGTGATTTGCATCAATTGCCGCCTGTCGTCAAAAACGAAGAATGGCATTTATTGAAAGACCACTACTCTACTGCCTATTTTTTTGGAAGTCAAGCTTTGCAAAAAACCTATCCAATAACAATACAATTACAACATATTTATCGTCAGTCGGATTCTATTTTTATTGACTTACTCAATAAAGTGCGAGACAATCAAATGGATCAAGATGTTTTGCAACAGTTGAACTCTCGATTCATTGATAATTTTAAACCTACAGATGATGAAGGCTATATCACTTTGACTTCACATAATAGTACAGCGAATTCAATTAACAAAGAAAAATTGAATTCACTTCCCGAAAAACCTTTTAATTTCAAAGCCAAAATAACTGGAAACTTCCCCTCACACACTTTTCCAACTGAAGAAAAACTAGAATTCAAAGTGGGTGCTCAAGTACTCTTTATTAAAAATGATGCTTCGCCTGATAAGCATTATTATAATGGAAAAATTGGTCAAATCACTCGAATTACAAAAGATGAGATTTATGTGAAATGCCCAACCGATATTGATGAAATAAAAGTAACATCTGTTGAATGGGAAAATGTAAAATATAGTTTGAATGAAGGAACGAAAGAAGTAGATGAAGATGTGGTCGGAACATTTTCTCAATTCCCATTAAAATTAGCTTGGGCCATCACCATCCACAAAAGTCAAGGATTAACTTTTGAACGAGTGATTATTGATGCTCAATCTGCATTTGCTCATGGACAGGTTTATGTGGCCTTGAGTCGTTGCACTAGTTTTGAAGGAATTGTTTTGCGATCGCAAATTGCCTACTCTAGCGTAAAAACAGATGTTGTAGTTAAAAACTATTCTAAAGATGCAGAAGAAAATGCACCAGATGAAGCACATCTTTTGCAATCCAAAAAAGCATTCCAACAAAAACTGATATTAGAATTATTTAGCTTTAAATATATTCAAAAAGTGGCGAGCCGGGTTTTGCGAAATTTTATAGAAAATGAAAATTCATTGACGATTGCAGCTACCGAGAAAGTGCAACAATGGATCAATAATGCTCATGAAAAAGTTTTTTCGGTTGCACCAAAATTTGAAAAACAATTAAAATATTTAATTTATCATTCGGACATGCCTGAAGAAAATCAAGAACTCCTTGAACGCATCCAAAAGGCAAGTATTTATTTTTCAGAAAAAATAGAAACTGAGCTAGAAACTCAATTGGAAAATATTCCAATTCTGACCGACAACAAAAGCATCAAAAAGTTAGTGACAGATAATTTAGCTCTTTTGACTAAAGAGCTATTTGTCAAAAAAATCTGTTTTGCGATGGCAAAAGAAAAATTTTCATCGCAGCAATATTTACGATTGAAAGCAAATGCAGATTTGGATTTTGAAAAACAAAAAAGGAAGACTAAGAAAAAAGATCGTCAATCACTTCCGAGCATCGACACTTTGACCACTCCGTATCCTGAACTTTACAATCGCATCAAAATGTGGCGAGATGAGACTGCTGCCGAATTGGAAGTGACACCTTATGTAGTGATTACGTTGCGAGCGATTATCGAGTTAACAAATTACTTGCCGACTGATTCTATATCGTTACTCAAAATCAAAGGAATTGGTCCATCAAAGGTCCAAAAGCATGGAGCTGATCTTGTCGAAATTATTGAAAGTTTTTGTAGAGGAAAAAATCTCTCCACTAATTTACCTTTTCCAGAAACTCCTAAAAAGGAAAAGTCAACAGCAACCACGGACACTAAATTATTTTCTTTCGAACTTTTGAAATCTGGAAAAACTATTGATGAAATTGTAATTCAGCGAAGTTTGAAAAGGGGAACCATTGAATCACATTTGAGCCATTTTATATTAAATGGAGAGTTAGATATTTCTCAAGTTATGGATAATACGAAGACACAGGAAATTGAGGCATTCTTTTTAGAAACGAAAGAAACTTCCTTTAAAGCTGCTAGAGAACATTTTAAAGATAAATATTCTTATGGGGAATTGAGATTTGTGGTGAGTCACATGCAAAGAGAAAAATAGGATTTCATTTATAAACACACTTTTAAACTTTGCCATTTGGCTCTGTTTAACTTTTAACAATAAAAAAATTTAATGTCCTGAAATCCAAGTACATTAAAAATCATAGAATTTATTATCTTCCAAAAAAATAGAAAAATGAGTAAAAAGAGGATAAAAATAAAAGATAGAGAAGTTAGAATTATTGAAAAAGACGGAATGGATTTTATCTGCATCACAGATATTGCAAAAGCAGGAAAACAAGGAAAAGGTAGAGCAGCTGATTTTATTCGTAATTATCTCAAAAATCCAACAAATCTTCAATTTCTATTTATTTGGGAAAAATTGAATAATAAGAATTTTAAAGTGGACCCAGCGGTACACTTTAGATTTAAGGTAACTGAAAATAGTTTTGCACTTTCAGTTTCTCAATGGGTTAATGAAACTAATGCCAATGGTTTGATTGTAGAAAAGGGGAAATATGGTGGTACTTATGCGCACGAGGATATTGCCTATCATTTCGCTAATTGGTTTGATGTAGAGTTCTATGTTTATTTTATTATGAAATTTCGAGAAATGGCTCAACTCAAAGATAAATCTGCTCAGTTTTATTTAAATAAAATTTTTGATTCTACTTTGGAAGCTAATCAGTTAGCTAAATTCCTCGTAGATGGACAGACGTTACCAGGAGAAGAAGAATAAATAATTATTGCTTATTATAAACTCAGGCAAGAGGAATATCGATTGGAGAAGTGTCATCAAACTTCATCATTCGGTATTCCTTAGCAAAGCGTTGGATATTCAATATTCCCATCCCCTACTCTACCACATCAACTTCATCCAATGCATATTTTTTCAAAATTTCCGAAATTGAATCAAAACCATCTCGTACTCCTTCATCATCTTTTTCAAAAAGTTGAGGCTGATTTGGGTCGATACCTTGCTGATCATTCCACCAAGTCTTAAATTCTTGATGAGTCATTTCACGAGCATATAATCGATTATCATAGGCAATAGGATTTTTCTTTTGTAAGTCTTTTTTCTCTTTTACAACTCGCTCCATGATTTTTACCCATACATCACTTGTCGTATCGAAAAGACGAAGCTTGGTCCACCAGCTTACAAAAGTTGCTGCAGCAATTTTATTCGACTGTTGATTGCTAGATGATGCTCGGAAAAAATCAAGTGCAGCGACAATAAAATAATCTTCAAATCCTTGTACTTCACTTCCATTAATATCAGGCAAAATCTGTTTAAACACTATTCCAGGTTTTACTTGAAATTCAACCAACAAATCATAAGCTCGATGTTCCGCAAAGGTCAAACTTATAATTTCTTCTGGCGTTGGAATATAATCAACAAATGTGGTGTAATCTGTGATCATATCTTTACCCGCATTCTTTTTATTATCGGTAAAAGTAAATTCGATATGCGAAATCTTTCGACCCGACCGGCGAATCATATCAACTGAAACTACATATATACTTGTACTCTTATTGATCTCTGCAATTGCTGGTTTGAGAACTTTGTCATTAAACATTTTAAATGCTTTGTACTTATCCCGCAAATCCATCAAGTAGCGCAACTCATCAATACTAAATACCTTCTTAAATACCTTTCTGTATTTTTTCCTTTTATTAAAAATTCCTTTTAGAATTTGAAACAAGCGAATTGAATACGATTTATTTAAGCGATTCAACTCTGGTCGATAAACTGCTACATATCTTGATAATCCAATCAAAAACTGAGACATATAAACTCCAAATCCAAAACTAATTCCTTTCACTCCATCTTTCTCCGTTGGAACTGCATCCGAACACCAACTAATAAATCCATCCAAATCTTTTCCTTCTACTTTGACATCAGTTTTGAATCGAATTTTTGCATTCACTAATTCCTCACAAAGGCTAGAAATATTAGCATACAATGAACTACTTTTCAATCCTTTCCTTCCATCTGAAAGTGCAGAAGCTAACTCACTCAATGGAACAAAGATTGGTCGAGGTAAATCACTTTGCGTTTTAGGATTGACATAGTGCGCGGCAATATAGCAAACCGTTTTGATGGCTCTTGCAGAAAGTTTGTACGATGCATCATAAACAAGTCGATCATCAAAGCGAACTAAATCTGTTGGATTGTGAATTTTTTCAGACATTTAAGCAGAATTTAAAATAAAGCATTTGGGATGAATATTTTCCCTCAAAAAATAAGGTCACTACAAAAGTAAACCTTTATACTTTAATTCAAAACTAAAAGTATAACGAATTACTAACATTGAGACCTTTCTAGATATATCCCTATTCTCATTGAGGTGCTTTTTAATTTTTAAATGATGCCTTTTAGTTATTTTTATGGGAACTTTAGATTCCCAAATTGGTGACTTTAGTTTCTCAAAGCGGTGACCTTAATGTCTATTTTGGTTCCAAGAAGGTGACCCAAAATCGCTGTGCCTCTTTATATCAATAGCTTTCCGACTTCTCTAAATACTATTAAAATATTTAAAATAAATAAATAATAAAAAGACCTAAAAAAGAATTTAAGCTTTTGATGAATCAATTTTTTTATTTCTTATTTTCTATAAATATATATCTCGTCCCAAGCAGGTGACCTTTAGGTAAGTTTAATAGTTTAAAGGTCACCTGTTTGGAACTAATCTATCATTCCAAAGTTCCAAGCAGGTGACCTTTACCTAATATAGTATACTAAAATCCATAATTTAAGCACAATAAATGATGCAATGGAACAAAAGGAAATAAGATCAGTCCCAAACAGGTGACCTTTAATCTTTTACTTCCTCCAGTTCTAGGTATATGTAGTGTTGTCAATAGAAATTCAAAGAATACTTAGTTCCATGTAGGTGACCTTTAAACTATATATATAGCTAAAGGTCACCTAAATCAGACTAAACCTTTAGTATGAAGAAGGAAATGTGATTAAGATTAGTTCCAAACAGGTGACCTTTAGGAGTGAAATACCTAAAGGTCACCTGTTTTGGACTAGATATTCCTTATAACTAACTGAAAATCAAATAAATAAGTCCCAATTAGGTGACTTTTAGCTATATTATCTCTAAAGGTCACCTAAATCAGACTTTAACTAGAATAAAAAAGGTTTAATCACGATAATTTAGTCCCAAGTAGGTGACCTTTACTACATTCTTCCTTTATTCCTTAGTTTAAAAGAAGTGCTTAGTTCCAACTAGGTGACCTTTAGTAGTTTAAGATAAATTATTGAAATGCAGTAAAAATGTTTTGCAGTTTTGCAGTCAATAAACGCCTCAATTATTTTATAGGAAACAGAAGTACCGAGGATTTCATAGTTTAATTTTTTTTAGGGTAAAATAAAAAGGGCTTTAGCCTAAATTCCTTTTTTGTTTAACAGAGGCTAGGAATTTGAATTTCCCCTACCTAGATTACTTTAAATAAAAACCGTTGAAAAAAGCTGTTTGATGCACATAGATAGAAAATGGTCAACAAAGTATAATTCTATCACATAAAAACATATGTACTCTATTTGCCTTTAAAGTAAAAAACACCTTAGTGGTTTATTGAGAATCAATAAAGCTAAAGCTGCAGAGTTAATTTTTTCCATTCTCAGTTAGCTTGCTGCGAAGTAGTTTAATGAAAAAAGATAAAGTTTTAAGAATATGAAAATTAAATATTTTCGAATACTAATTTTTCAAATTTGAGTAAGTCAAATTGATTATTCAAGTAATAAACTGCAAGACTGAAAAACTGAATGCAGTCTTGCAGTTTGTAAATGTGATTTTAGAGGAATCTTAGAAGATAAAATAATTAGAAATGAATTTTTCTTAAACTTTTGAAGTGTTAGATATTTCTGAATATGGTTTAGGAAAATTTTTTATTAAAAAATAAATATAATCTTATTTTCAAATAGAGTAAAAAAGATTAAGTATGTAACATAGTGATGTTTTAATAATGCAAAGAAAGAGACTGCAAAACGGTAAAACTGCAAAACTGATTGTTAGCTTTAACTAAATTTCTAAAGTTAACTGAAGTGATTTTTAAACAAAAGAAAAAATCTAATTAATAAAATTAGAGCATGCAGGAATAGTTTTGAAATTATTTCTAATTGAATAAATTTTCAGGAAACCATGAAGTAGTCAATTTCCGGAATAAAATCATTATTTACAGTTAGATTTTTTTAATAAACTGCAAACCGTTTTGCAGTTTTACTATTTATTGAATGCATCTACTTATTTTTATTTTCTGAGAGGACATTCAACTTGTGCTTTTAGCAAATGAATTATTATTTAAAATGGAGTCATTTTAAGGCTGTTTCAGCCACTTTTATCAAATAAATGTCCACTTAGTCGAATTCCACTCTTTAATCGCTTAAAATCGAGTATTCTATTTTGCTAGGAACTACTTAGATTCTACAATTAAAAAACAATTAATTTAGCAGTTTTGCAGTTTATCCGTTTTGCAGTTTTTGTTTACCTTTGTGATTATGAGAATAGGAATCACTAATTTAAAAGGAGGAGTAGGTAAAACCACCCTCACCCAAAACTTAGCCGTTTGTTTTGCTCATATGGGCTACAAAACGTGCATTGTCGATACAGATAAAAATCAAAATTCAGTTTCTTGGAGCGGAGCTCGAGATGAAAGCCTCCCGGAAATATTGGTAGTAGGCGTCACAGACCCTAAAGCAGTCAACAAGACCGTAGACAAACTTCACCAAGACAATGAGATTGTGCTCATTGATGGAACTCCCTCCCTATCAGAAATGACAACTCGAATTATTTTGGTTTCGGATATTTTAATTATACCGATTTTGCCAAGTGCACATGATGTTCGAGCGATGGGACAATTTTTTGAACGATACGAACAAGCACTTGAATTTAGAGATTCAATTCCTGCTTACTTTTTTGTTAATCAGTTTTCAGAAAAATATATCATTCATCGAAGTATCAGAGAAATGTTGAAGCAATTCGAAATTGGTATCATGAAATCGACATTTAAAGAACGAGTTTCCTACCTCGAAACTGCAGTAGAAGGAATGGGGGTGTATGAATACTCTGATAAAAAAGCAAAAGCGGAAGCAGTTGGAATGACTCAAGAAGTCCTCAAATTGGCTAAAAAAGAAGGTTTAATTGAATAAACTCTATTGAAAACTGCAAGACGGGCAAACTGCAAGACTGCAAAATTGTAATTTTTAAAGAAACAAAAGGAATATATCATGGCAAAGAAAAAGATAGATACTTCAAAACTAAACTTAAATTTAGGAAAGAAAAGACCCATTAAAAAAGCGCCAACTAAAACTAAAAAAGTAGATAGCGATGAGGTAATCAAAAAAATCCATCCAGAAGTGGTATCTGCAACTCCAGAAGCAACTCCAGTCAAAGTAAAAGAAGTTGTTCCACAAGAACCTACAAAACGGGTGACATTAGACATTCCAGTCAGTTTGCATAAACAAATCAAAATGCATGTTTTTGAATTGGAAACTACGATGAAGAAGTATTTTTTGGAATTGGCGAAGAAAGATTTGAAGGTAAATAAGCAGTAATTGCAGTTTTGCAGTTTAAACATTTTGCAGTTTTGCAAAAATATATAATTATGAAATACATAAATATTCTATTTCTTTCTTATTCAATTCTATTCTTTTTGACTGGCTGTTGTTCTTATTGTGCTCCAATATCTGGGCATGAGTTAATAGGAATTACATTAATTGATAAAAATACTGGAGAGCAGATACTTCTATCTGGTATTAACCAAGAGTTTTTATTCCTTAGCGAAGCAGATAATCCGTCAAAGTTATCTGGTTCAGGTTTAGACCTTGTTTTAGATTTATCTAATGCTAAGAAAAAGGGGATGAATGATAAATTGACTTTTGTAAGAAGAATAGGAAGTGATTATACTATTGCCGAATTTGTTGTAGAATATGAAATATATGGAGATAGCGATTGTTGTGATCTTCGAAGCGTAAAAGTGAAAAATTTCAGAAATAACTGTACAAATCCAAATGTAGAATTAATAATGACGGGAGGGAGAGTGGACAAAATTAAAATAATGGTTGATTTATAATATTTATTTGCAGTAGAAACTGTTTGCAGTTTTGCAGTTTAATGTATTTTCCTCAAAAAAAAAGAGTGGGGGAGCGCTACAACAAAAACAAATTTTACAAAATCTCTATTACTTTTCCATAAACCTGTTTGGTCCAACCATTAATATGACCTTTGTTGTTTCCAATTTGAACACCACGCTTTTCATTTTTTGCTTTGACTAAGTGAGTATAAAAATTGCCATGGACTTTGCAATAAACCGCATCTCCAATTTCTACAGATTTCCAATCAGAAGGTGATAAGATATGCTTCTGACCAGAATAAAGAATAGGAACCATGGAATTCCCTTTTTCGCTTGTTTCGAAAGTTTCTCCGTTTTGGAGTTTTTCTAGTTTGTAATTTCTCATAATTTTAAATTTATATCTCAAAACTTTTATAGTGGAAAAAAAGTTCAATAGATATACTGAATCAACTTCTAATAAATTAATTTCAAAAAATATGTTTTCAATTTTTAAAAAGAAAAAAAGTAAACCGTCCAAAACCGTTGAAATCACCGATCAAAATTTCAACGAATTAGTGATGCAAGCAAAAGTTCCTGTGCTCCTCGATATTTGGGCACCATGGTGCGGCCCTTGCAAAACAATCGGTCCAATCATTGATGAGATAGCAGAAGATTTTGAAGGCAGAGCGTTGATTGGAAAAGTGAGTGCAGATACAAATCCACAAATTTCTGCGATGTTTAAAGTCAAAAGTATTCCGACCCTTCTTTTTTTACAAAAAGATGAACTGGTGGAACGTTTTTCTGGACTTGTTCCAAAACCAAATTTGGCAGAAATTTTAGAAGAGTTAATTGAAGAAAGAAATAGGGGAGGGGAGTCTACATAATTCGAAACAGTAGTTTCAAAGTACATGACCAAACTAATCTTTTTATGAAAGAGAAAAAAAGCCAAATCTTAGAAAATGTCATTATCGGATATCGCAAAGTTATCGATGAAAGATATCAATACAGCAATTTAAAGGATCGAAAAGATTTCCCTGATTCTTTTTCTGAAGAAAGAGTAGATAAATTCAAATCTTACTTTCTAAACAATCTTTATCCGCCTCCTGAAAAAAGAGAAGTTTTGAATGAAGCATTCGATAGTTTGGATAATTATATAAAACATCCTGACAAATTGATGCGAGTTTTAATTGACTCTACCAGTTTGATTTTTAAATATGGCAGACATCTTCCCAAGATTGCAAAAGCAGGCTTAAAAGCATTAAAATCATTTCGAAGTGCAAGCCGATTTGAAGAAAATTTAATGGAAAAAGCAATTGCCCAAAATCAAAACCCACCTTACTCAATTATCCAAATTGAAGATTTAATTAAGACTTTGTCAAGACAAGAGATTGATGATTTTATGGAAAGTAGTCTTACTTTATTTGATACACTACATGATCGGACTCTTGTAGCGAAGATCAAAAAAATCATGGATCACTTGATTGAAAAAATGAAAAAACGACCCAAAATTTATTCTCCAGCAGAAATTAAAGGATTAGAAATAGGAAAAGAAATTATTGAAAAAGGAGATTCTCTTTTTGAAGAGTTAAGTAAGGTAGAGCAAGAAAAAATCTTTACGTTTATTGTTGATATGGAACGGGAAGAGATGGATCGAGTTTTTAAATAAGGTCTAGAGTGCTCAGCTCCTTTTTTTAAGTAGTCTTTTAAAAAGTATATATAACCAGTTTTCTATCTAAAATAGAAATATTTCACAATGAAGGGATACTTACCTTACCTTTTCCCTTTTTTATTTTATTGACAGAAGTTTATTCAAAACATGTAATCAGATTAATTGGAATTGGCAGATAAATTTGTTTATTTGGCAATCATATACAAAATAAACAACTGAGAAGCATGGAAGTAAAAGGAAATCACGATTTTAAAGTATCCAGAGAACAATTATGGACCTACCTGATGGATCCAATTGTATTAGCTAAAATAACACCTGGAGTATCTCGATTAGAAACACTTGGAGAAGATAAATTCAAATCTGTTTCGGAGATAAAAATAGGTCCAGTCAAAGCTTCATTTACCGGAAAATTAAAAGTAGTAGATAAAAATCAGCCTGCATCTTTTGTCATTAAAATGGAACAACTGAGCAGAATTGGAAATGCTCACGTTTCGGTCCAAATGAATATTGGTGAAAAAGAAGGGGGGATTGCTGCGTTAGCTTTTGATGGAAAAGCAAACTTATCAGGAGTTATTGCTAGAACAGGACAACGGGTTTTATCAGGTGTAGCAAACGTTATTACTAGAGAAGTTTTTTCAGCCTTGGAAAAACACATTGAAGAAAATAGACAAACGGTTAACCTTGAGAAACCAATTCAACCAACAGAAACAATCAAACCTCCAGAATCAAAAGATTCAACTGATCCAGAAATTAATCCAATTGGATAGTCTCATTTTATACTATTTACAATTCACTAAGATTACAATTTTTTAACTTCTAAAACTTTTTTCACTATGGCAAATAAAATATCGGTCAAAGTCAATGGAAAACAATGTTCAGGAGAAGTAGAGTCTAGGACCTTGCTTTCCGATTATCTTCGAGAAGATTTATCATTGACGGGTACACATATCGGTTGCGACACTAGTAGTTGTGGATCATGTACTGTTCATCTTGATGGTAAAGCAGTAAAATCATGCACGATGCTTGCGGTTCAAGCAGATGGATGTGAAGTAACTACTGTTGAAGGACTTGCAACTAACGGAAATTTACATCCTATCCAAGAGGGCTTCAAAGAAGAACACGGATTACAATGTGGTTTTTGCACACCAGGAATGATGATGATTGCTACAGATTTTTTGAAAACTAACCCTAACCCTAGCGAGCAAGAAATTCGGGAAGCACTTGAAGGTAATTTTTGTCGATGCACGGGTTATCATAATATAGTAAGATCAATTCAGTATGCTGCGAAGAAAATGAATGAGGCGGTTTAGTTAATCAAGAAAGCAAAATCAATTGAAATAATGAATTGATACTTATTTTTTGATTGAAAGGCCAAATCAAATTTTTCCAAAACAAAAGATAGAAACAATTAAATAAAAAAATCATGACAAAATATATAGGAAAATCTGTAAAACGAGTCGAAGATAAACGATTCATTACAGGTCAAGGAAAATATACGGATGATATAAAAATGCCAGGAATGGTCTATGCATATATTCTCCGAAGTCCGTACGCACATGCGACGGTTAATTCAATAAATACTGATGCGGCAAAAAATGCAGAAGGAGTTGTGGCAGTTTATACAGGTGCAGATATTCCAGAGGCGATTGCAGGAGTACCATGTGGATGGCAAGTAGATTTTAAGAACGGAGATACCATGAAAGAACCTCCGCATCCTCTTTTAGTTAGAAAAAAAGTAAGACATGTAGGAGATGGGGTAGCGATAATTATTGCAGCAACAAGAGCCAATGCAAAAGATGCGTCAGAATTAATAGATGTTGATTATGATATCCATGATGCAGTTACGGATCCAAAAGCAGCAGCTCAGGAAGGTGCACCTTTAGTACATGAAGATGCTCCAAATAATACAGCCTTCGATTGGCAGTTAGGAAATCCAAAAGAGGAAGTTGCAGCAGCACTTGCTTCAGCAGCGCATGTGACAGAATTGGATTTTGTGAATCAAAGAGTCGTTCCCAATGCCATGGAGCCTCGAAGTGCGATTGGTCATTACGATACGGCTTACGATAAATACACCTTATATACATCTACACAAAATCCACACTTGACTCGATTGTTGATGTGTGCATTTGTTTTAGGTTTGCCAGAACATAAAGTTCGGGTGGTTGGACCAGATGTTGGAGGAGGATTTGGAAGTAAAATTTTCCATTATATCGAAGAGGCATTAGTCATTTGGTGTTCCAAGCAAATCGAACTTCCGATCAAATGGACGAGTGATAGAAGTGAAGCATTTTTGACAGATGCCCATGGTCGAGATCATGTGACAAATGCCAAAATGGGTTTTGATGCAGATGGAAAAATAGTCGCACTTCAAGCGAATACTTTTGCGAATATGGGAGCTTACCTTTCCACTTTTGCACCAGCAGTTCCAACTTATTTGCACGGAACATTGCTCCAAGGGTTGTACACCACTCCAAAAATTAATGTGGATGTTACGGCAACATTTACCCATACGAATGCAGTCGATGCTTATCGAGGAGCTGGACGACCAGAAGCAACTTTTCTATTGGAAAGATTGATTGATTTGGCAGCTTTAGAAATGGATATGGATCCAGCGGAATTACGTTTTAAAAATTTCATTCCAGCATTCGATGGAGTGGAACAAGAAGGATATGTTACTCAAGTTGCGCTACAATATGATAGCGGGAATTATGAACCAGTTTTAAATCGGGCTTTGGAAATGGTAGGCTACGAAGCTTTTCGAGAAGAGCAAAAGAATCAAGCCGATGGAAAGCTTTTGGGAATAGGTTTTTCTACTTATATCGAAGCATGTGGAATTGCCCCTTCGGCAGTAGTTGGAGCACTAGGAGCAAGAGCTGGACTTTTTGAATCAGCGCAAGTTCGAGTTCAACCAACAGGAAAAGTAAGTGTTTACACCGGATCACATTCGCATGGGCAAGGGCACGAAACTACTTTCGCTCAAGTCGTAGCAGATCGAATGGGAATTCCTTTGGAGGATGTCGAAATTATTCATGGAGATTCTGATAGTGTGGCATTTGGAATGGGAACTTATGGATCTAGAAGTTTGGCAGTAGGAGGAAGTGCCATTGTGAAATCTATTGATAAAGTTTTGGAAAAAGGCGCAAAAATCGCAGCACATTTGCTCGAAGCTTCAGCCGATGATTTGGATTATGCTGAAGGAAAATGGACCGTAAAAGGAACGGACAAATCAGTTGGATTTGGTGATGTTTCATTGACAGCTTATGTGCCACATAATTATCCAGAAGGTTTAGAACCTGGTTTAGATTTTAGTAGTTTTTATGATCCAGCGAATTTTACTTATCCATTCGGAGCGCACGTTGCGATTGTGGAAATTGATAAAGAAACGGGTTTCACCAAACTCAAAAGATTCATTGCAGTTGATGATGTTGGAAATGTTATTAATCCAATGATTGTTGATGGACAAATTCATGGAGGACTTGCACAAGGAATTGGGCAAGCGATGCTCGAAGGAGCGATCTATGATGAGACTGGTCAATTAATAAATGGAAGTTATATGGATTATTGTATGCCTCGTGCTGATGATTTTCCGAGTTTTGAAATTGATCGGACCGTGACGCCTTGCCCTCACAATCCACTTGGAGTAAAAGGTGCAGGAGAAGCAGGTTGTATTGGTTCGACGCCAGCAGTTGTCAATGCGGTAATGGATGCACTTTGGAAAGGTGGACACAAAGTCAAAGACATTAAAATGCCGATGACGCCTGAACGAGTGTGGACCGCAATGCAAGGGTAATTAAATATCCGTGTCACGGGTATCTACCTAAAACTTATTTTTTCAAAATAATTAAAATTTAACTCAAAATGATACCAAATTCATTTGAATATAAAAAAGCCACTTCCGTGGATGAAGCCATTTCACTTTTGGGTGATGATGCTCAAATTTTGGGAGGCGGTCATAGTTTAATTCCAACTTTGAAGTTGCGATTAAATGCACCAGGGACTTTAGTTGATATTTCAAAAATAGAAAGCCTCAAAGTGATTCGGGATAATGATAATTCCATCACTATTGGTGGAGGAGCGACACATGCTTCAATTGCAGCAGATGCTTCTTTGGCAGAACATGCACCAATGATGACTCAAGCAGCCAAAGAAATTGGAGATATCCAAGTTCGGAATTTTGGAACGATTGGTGGAAGTATGGCACATGCAGATCCTGCGGCTGATTGGCCAGCAGTATTATTAGCCTGTGATGCCAACGTTGTCATCCAAGGTAAAGATGGAAAACGAGAAGTTGACATCGACCAATTTTTCAAAGGTTTTTACGAAACAGCTTTAGCTGATGGCGAAATTATCACAGCTGTCCGAATTCCAAAAATGGCATCAAATCGTCATTCCACTTATGTGAAATTCAAACAACCTGCCTCTCGATTTGCCATCGTTGGAGTTGCTGTTGGGATCGAAATGGATGGAGGAGTGATTAAATCTGCTCGCATCGGAATGACAGGTGTAGGCGAATCTGCGTACCGAGCAATGAATGTTGAAAAAGCATTAGTTGGCCAAGCATTGACTGCGGAAAGTATCGAAGCAGCCGTTACGAATGTTACCGAAGGAATCGAAGTGATGAGCGATCATTACGCTTCGCAAAAATACAGAACGCATTTGGCTCATGTTTATGTTAAACGTGCGTTGAAGAAATTGATGTAAAAACGATATGTAAAAATATTGTTATAAAATAAATAAGCCTGTCAACTTTTTGGTTGACAGGCTTATCATATTCACGCGTAGGGGGCTGCTTTAGCTGACCTAAAAAAGTTAAATTTTTTTGTATAAATTTAGAAAATGAAACCACAAGAAAAAATATCAAACGAGAAAAGAAATTGGTATATAGCTGAGATTATTGAAAAATGCGAACCAGTTCATCGAAATGAAAATCAAGATTTACGAAGAGTTATTACTTGGGGAAATCATCATTTAATAAAAGCAAACTCACCTGTGAGAGCATTTGATAAGGCAGTTAAAATTGGAAAAGAAGCAGAGTATAAATTCATAAATTCCGATAAGTTAGAGATGGAATGGATATTTGTAGGAATAGGAGGATTAGTTCCAATTTATGAAGACATTGAAGATGGAGCAGAATTAATGTGGGATGATTACGGATATATTAGTAACCGAAGAACAATGAGAATGAAATATGAGAAAGCAGAATTAATGAAGATGTTAAAGTCAAAAAATGAAAAAAACTAAACAATGGAAAAAAACAAATCCATCAACAATATAAAAAATCTCCTCCTTGAACAAAGCTATATCTCTGATGATGCTATAGCGATGTCCATCCATCTATCGATGTTTTTAAAAAAACCATTACTCATCGAAGGGCCAGCAGGAGTTGGAAAAACGGAGATTGCAAAAGTGATGAGCAAAGCATTAAATACCAATTTAATTCGCCTCCAATGCTATGAAGGACTCGATGCTAACCAAGCTATTTATGAATGGAATTATCAAAAACAATTGCTCTAT
>JBGCCY010000250.1:0-13312 GCA_045104975.1 Saprospiraceae bacterium | reverse complement strand
ATTTCAGTAATCCTCTTACTCACCAATTTCTCATTGCGAATATGTTCCGCTAAGATTTCGTTGTCTTGTTCATCGTAAGTCCATTTATTTTTTTGGTCGAGTTCCATTGGAAAGGTTGGCCCTTCACTCCTAAAAATAGCTTCGATTCGGCGTTTTCCATTCTCATGATATTTGGTAATTATTTTTTCGGAGTCGCCATTTTCAGTAGTTTTTTCTTTTAGGTTTCCGTTTGGATAATATATATAGGTGTAGCGATATTCATAAAAATTAGTTCGGGCAAGTTCTGTTGCTAATTTTCCATTTTTGTTGTAGGTATATTTATCCTCGCCATAGATTTTAAAATCACCATCTTTTCTTTTTTCGAAAGTGGTTTTACTTTTCAAATTAGTCGTTCCATCAAGGTATTCCAATTCATATTTTTCAGCATTAGAAAAGTTGCCTTCGTTATCATACTTTTCTTGTAACAATACATTCCCATTTTTATCGTAAGAGTATTTAATGGTTTCGTAAGTTGATTTTTCTTCCACTACATTTTCGCCTTCGTATTTATTTTCATAAAAATAAATTTTCTTTCCACTTTCATCTTTGGTGATACATTTGGAATTTCCTTGAGCATCATAAGTACAATTCATTTCATCTGTACCTCCACTTAAATAAGAATTGTAGGTTAACCTTTTTATCAACTTCCCATCTTTATCAAAATGCTCTGACGACTCGTGAATTTTATCTCCCGATGGAGAATTCACTCGATAGGATTCTATCGTTTTTATTTTTTTAGAAAAACCTGAATTTGGAATTTGTGCTGATGCGGTAGGTTGAAAACATTGCCAAGTAAGCATAGCGAGCAAAAGGAACATAATGTGCGTTTTCATTTAAGTGATATTTTGGTTAGACTAAAATTGATGTTT
Source organism: Saprospiraceae bacterium (assembly GCA_045104975.1). GTDB lineage: Bacteria > Bacteroidota > Bacteroidia > Chitinophagales > Saprospiraceae > CAJQQY01. The sequence continues at coordinate 12,404 of JBGCCY010000250.1, read as the reverse complement.
GGTATAAAACAAAAGTAAAGCCGATTGGAAGGGAAATGAATGCGTGTTTTACACTATTTATCTACGTGTTTTACACTAGAAAACATTAAGAAAATGTCGTTTTAAGGGAATATTAGCAATAGATTCGTCTTAAAAACAAACATATTTTTTTAAGATGTAAGTATAATTTATTGGGCATCTTTTTAAAAATAAGTTATTTTACGCCTCTATTATTGAAACGAAATTAAAATTAAAGATATGAGTGAAGATCGTCCTTGGCTAAAAAACTACCCTAGCGGAGTTCCTGCCAATATCAACCCAGAAGAATATCAGAATTTAGTGGAAATGTTTGAAGAGACATTTGAGAAATATCGAAAGTTACCTGCCTTTACCTGCATGGGGAAAAGCATCACTTTTGACCAGTTGGATAAAATGTCAAAGCAGTTTGGTTCTTATCTTTTATCGAGAGGTTTGGAACCTGGAGATAAAGTGGCGTTGATGATGCCGAACCTTTTGCAATATCCAATTGCCTTGTTTGGAGCGCTACGTGCAGGTCTTGTTATCGTTAATACGAATCCACTTTACACGCCTCGTGAAATGAAACATCAGTTTTCAGATTCGGGCGCAAAAGCAATTGTCATTGCTGAAAACTTTGCAGGTAATTTGGAAAAAATAATTCACGATACTTCTATCAAAACGGTCATCGTCACGAGTATCGGTGAATTGCTCGGAGCAGTCAAAGGTACCTTGACTAACTTTGTTGTTCGAACGGTCAAGGGCATGGTTCCAAAATATAATATTGCCAACACGGTGACTTTTAAAGAAGCTTTGTCGCAAGGAAAAAAATTCACTTTGCCTGACTTGCAAGGAAAACCAGAGGATGTAATTGTTTTGCAATACACGGGTGGAACGACAGGAGTTTCCAAGGGTGCGATGTTGACTAATCGAAATCTTATTTCCAATATGTTGCAGTTTCGAGCGATGATCAGACCTTTCCTAAAAGAAAGAGAAGAGATCGCTTTGTCACCTTTGCCCATGTATCATATTTTTGCTTTTTCAGTTAATGCATTGGCTTTGATGAGTATTGGAACTCGAACTATTTTGATAACAAATGCTCGTGACATCGGCTCAATTATCAAGGAATTTAGAAATGAAAAAGTAACTATTTTGACTGGGGTGAATACATTATTTAATGCGTTGTTAAATCATAAAGATTTTGACTCGCTTGATTTTAGTTCATTAAAAGCAACAGCAGGTGGCGGGATGGCTGTCCAAAAAGTAGTCGCTGAAAAATGGAAAGAGGTAACTGGTTGTAACTTAACAGAAGGTTACGGACTGACGGAATCATCACCTGTAGCGACCACTAATCCGATTGATGATACTGGACAAATTGGAACGATTGGAATCCCTGTTCCTTCTACCGATATGAGAATTGCCAATGAACAAGATCAACCACTTGCGGTCGGACAAGTTGGTGAAATCCATATCAAAGGTCCACAAATAATGAAAGGATATTATAATCGTCCTGAAGAAACTCGCAAAACTATTTCGCCTGATGGTTGGTTGCGAACTGGCGATATTGGATTGATGCAGGCTGATGGTTTTTTCAAAATTGTAGATCGTAAAAAAGATATGATTTTGGTTTCAGGTTTTAATGTTTACCCCAACGAAATTGAAGATGTGTTGGCAATGCATCCAAAAATTTTGGAAGTAGCTGCGATCGGAGTTCCTGATGAAAAATCCACGGAAGCGGTTAAAGTCTTTATTGTAAAAAAAGATAAATCATTGACTGAAAAAGAAGTGCGAGAATATTGCACGGAGCAATTTACTGGGTATAAAAAACCAAAACATATTGTCTTCCGAGAGGAACTTCCGAAGACGAATGTTGGGAAAATTTTACGACGTGCGTTGCGTGACGAAAAAACGTAAAAACATTGTTATAAAATTTATTTTTATGTTAAAAAAATCTCAATTGATTTATTTCAAATGAGATTTTTTACTTTAGCTTAGAATTCAAAAGGTATGATTTTCAACTATGTGCTCGAACTTATTATTTTTTAACACAGAGAAAACAGAGGGAGGACACAGAGAACTCAGAGAACTCAGAGACCTCTGTGTCCCTCTTCTGTTTTCTCTGTGTTAAAAAAAGCGTATCCCAATTTTCTCCGACACCTATGATTTTTCAACAAAAAAGAAAACAATGAAACTTACTTTTCCCAAAAAAATTATCCTCTTTTTTTTACTCCTCTCATTTTCACAAACTACTTTTTCACAAAATGAAATAGTCCCAGAAGAAGTGCGAACTAACAAAGGTCGCTTCTATATTTATTGGGGATGGAATCGTGGATTTTATTCTAATTCAGATATTCATTTCAAAGGAGACACTTATGATTTTACATTGTCGAATGTGGTCGCCAAAGATCGGCAATCTAAATTTTCATTCGAAACTTATTTTAAACCGACAAGCCTAACCGTTCCTCAAACCAATTTTGGAATCGGATATTATTTGCGAGATAATTGGATTTTAACCATGTCGATGGATCACATGAAATATGTGGTACAAAATACTCAAGAGGTGAAAATTGATGGTTACATTAGAGAGATGCATGATTTTTACGACGGAGAATATGCTAATGAAAATATCATTATTCGACCTTCTCTTTTACAAATGGAACATACCGATGGTTTGAATTATTTTAATTTTGGAATCAGTCGAGCAGATAATTTTTTACGAAAAATTAATTGGGCAAAAAATAAAGTTGAATTGCAACTCATCGAAGGTTTTGAAACTGGGCCATTGATTCCAAGGTCACATATTACTTTGCTTCGGCAGGATGATATTAATGTTTACCATTTTGCAGGTTGGGGAGCTTCGCTAAAAACGGGTTTGCATTTGACACTTTTCAAGCACTATTTTATTCATGGAGAAGTGAAAGGAGGATACATTAATCTCTTCGATATCTTGACTTCTTCTGTGGGAAATAATAAAGCGAAACAAGACTTTTTCTTTTTGCAAACGACGTTTCAGTTTGGAGGAATTTTTCGTTTTAAATAAGCGTTTTTTAACGGTGAATGGTTAACACCTTCTGGTATTAACCATTCATCATTAACCGTTACTTCCGATTCAGCCACCAACCTAACCACGCGCCAACTAATCCCCATGCAACAACCGTATCTATCAAATATCCTGTGCTATCCGTTTCCATCCACACTTGATGTAAATATGGAATTGTCAAATAACCAATTGCTCCAACTGCCAAAGATGCTAGCAGGCTAGTCATAAAATCATTTTCTCGAAACTTCATTAAAACCCAAACTAGTAAAAATGCAGAAAACAAATCAAGCAAAAATCCTCTCGTCATATTCATTCCCATATTCACTTAAAAAGCTTTGTGATAAGAAACTGTAGCCCAAGGTTTTCCGATCATAGATTCCATTAACTTTTCTTTCTCATCCATAGATGCATCGCTCGCAACGGTTGGAATCATGTAATGTCCTTCTTCCAAATCAAGCTGACTTAATGCCTCCATTATTTGATCTTGTTTTGGAGTATATGCCATTTCTGCTTGATGAAGATTTAGCACATTCCAAGAAACAAATTGCCAAATAAAAAGAATTACTCCTGCTACCAAAGTACCAACTAATTGTTTGTTCATAATGTTGAATTTTTAAAAATTAAGAAATTCGTTTTGCTTTGTTTCGTTGATAGGGAGAGAAAGTAGATAGGAATATTTGCTAAGTCTAAATTAGTATTTTTTTTATAAAAAAAGAAAAAAGGAATCAGAGGTCAGGTTGGTCGCTGATTCCTTTTCACAAAAAAGCCCCTTCGGACAATTCCGAAGAGGCTAGATATAGTTTTATATTTTAAGTTGATATAGTTTTAGAAGTTATAAATATAACCTGCAGCAAATCGGTGAAAATTCACAGATAGATCTTTTATGTTTGCATTAAAGACTGGTTCATCTGGTCCTTTTCCATTTACATTGAAACTATAAGATAAACTGAAACCATTAATGCTAACACCTAGTTCAGCACTAGCTCCAAGCCCCCATCGCTTAGCTCCAGCTGTAGTTACATCTCCATTTATGTCTGTAGCATCTGGTTCTGCCACCTGAGCAGCACCTACACCTACTGCCACAAACGGTCGTACAGTTCCAGTTGTAAATCGGTACCAACTTTTAGCTTGAATAGATCTTAAGCTAAATAATTGAGCTCCAAATATTCCACTTGTGATATCTACTCCATTTGAATCTCTTTCAATTCCTGCAGTAATTGCTTCTGAATATTCAAGACCTACTCCTAATTTGTCAGTTAATTGGTATCCTCCAAAAAGGTTACCTGCAAGACCTCCATTTGCAACCTCAGAGAAATCCCCGACTGGTTTTACAAATGCAATACTTCCTCCTCCAAAAAGTTTCTCTATATCAAATTGAGCTTGGGAAGAAGTAAAAAAGAAAGCTAACATAGCGACAGATAAGATTAATTTTTTCATGTTGTAATTTTTAATGTTTTTGTAAATGAAATGATTTCAAAATGTTGTTTTAAACACATAATCAATTACATATGCAATAACATTAAAAAAGGTAAATGGGGAAGGGAAGTTTTTTTTTTTGAGGAGTAGTCAGGCAATCAGGTTGGTCGCTCCGCTCTCGGTCAGGAGTCAGGAGCTTCGTGTTCTCTCCACGATTTTGAAATAGAAGTAATTATATTTTGGGAAAAACACGAAGCCCCTGACTCCTGACCGAGAGCGGAGCGACCAACCTGCCCGCCTGACTACTATCTAACAAAAAACCCTATTCTAAAATTAAAAAGGATCTTGCCTTCATTTGGTTTTGCAATAGATAAGTTCAAATTAAAACTTTCGACATAAGGAATGAGATAGAATCCTCCTCCATAGGCAAAATGAATTGCATCAGAATCCTCACCATCCACCCAAACTCTGCCCGCATCAAATAATCCATACACACCATATCGCAAGGGTAAAACTTTAGTCAAAATAGTTCCAAAATGAAATCGTAAATCTGTATTCACAAAAGCTGCAGACTCTCCTCCATATCTATTATTTCTAAATCCTCTTAAGTTAGATTGCTGTCCAAGATAACTTTTATAGAAAAAAGGAGTTTGCCCATAAGCTCTTACATAACCTGCTCGAACGCCTAAAGTAGTTGGGACCTTTATCCCCGTAGAAAAGTAAAACAATGCCTCTGACGAAATTCTTCCGCCAAACTCTGAGTCGTTTTTAGTATTGAAAAAAGAAAAGTTTTGCACTTTTAATTGCGCGCCTTTAGTAGGAAATGCAACATCGTCTCGTAGGTCTAAATTAAAATCAACTTCAGGGCCAAACAAAATGGACTCTCCAAATCCAGCTGGGTTTTCATCTTCATAAATCGAAACATCCAACTTGTTTCTAGAGCTAATTTCTACTTTTTGAAATTCATATTTTCCTGAGATTCTTAATTGAGATTTTTGCCAAAATGTTTTGAGTAAACCTAATTCACCCGAAAAGTTAGTGGTCAAATTCGTGTAATAATTATCTCTAAATCTTGTCCTATCAAATTCAGTATCATTACCCAAACCATAAAAAAATCTAAACCTTCGGTCTGGTCTTGATGCTAATAAATTAAAAACCAAATCCCACTTTTTGATAACTTCTCTAAATTGAGTAGTTAGATTCAAACTAAAATTTTTTCTGGTCGAAGCTAATGCCACCAAGGAATATTTTACGCCAAAATCTGGTTTTCCAAATTTTTGCCAACTCTTGCCAGTCGCAATTCCTACTCCCCAACCATCGTCAATATTGTAACTTCCCATTGGAATCAAGTAAGCATAATCATCCTCATAAAAACCTTCCGCTGCAAAATGGATTGCTCGATTTTGGGATTTCAACTGAGTGGTCATTCCCATTTCCACCGTATCTGTTTTATTAAAATCATAAATCAATGTTCTGCTGTTTCGCTCTTCCACTTTTGATTTATCTACAATAAAATCTTTACCATCACCTCCTATGATTCTCACTTTGATGGACGAACTAGATTTTCCAGCCAAATAAAATTCATCATCATCTGCTAGTCCATAAAGGTTTATTTCTTTCGTTTCTTTTGGTGAAAATTTTCGCTTAAAAAGTAGCTGTCCTCGTTTTCCTTTCTTTTTCCTTTTAAAAACTCGAACTTCCACATCATTATCGTCTTGTCGATAGACTTCAAAAATCTCTCGCTTATTGGTTCCGATAATGGTGATTTTTTTTGCTAAAAGTTTATAGTAATCTTCTACTGCATTTTTGAGTGTAGCACGTCGTATTTTTAGCAGTCTTGAAATTTCTGGAGCACTCAAATCATAAACTTCTGGTGGTAATTCTAACAATGCTTTTTCAATTACCTCGTCAGTCATCAAAGAAGTAAACTTCTCTGTCGCATCCATCCACATTTGATAATCATAACCTCTAGCCAAGAGACGGTCCATATTCCTAGCTTTGAAATTTAGACTCTTTACACTTCGATAACTTTCTCGAAATCGCCCTCGATCTTTGACAAATAATTCCCAATCCAACAACTGATACAACCCTTGAAAAAGACTAAATGCTTTGTCTCGATCTTTTGGAAAAGGCGTGTAGGTTATTCCTTTTCCATTATCATAACCCAACCATTTCCAATTATCTTGGTGTCGATCCCAATCCGAAATCCACATGTCCAAAAGACGAGCCATCACATATTTATCGGAATCAAAAACGTTATCATTATCGCCCAATAATTTTCGATACATTTGGAAAGTACTCGATACTTTATCTGCATCTTGAAATCCTTTTCGTCCTTTCTTCTTTTTCTTTGGCTTGATTTCTAAAAAACCTAATCTGCCAGCAAATTCCTTTCGGTACCTTCCCAACTTAGGATGATCTGGCATCAAAAATAATTTTGGTTGCGAATGTGGCAATCCCAATTCGTCCATAAATACACTCACGACCAATGAACCATACGGATGTTGATGTGCCGTAAAATCTTCCATGACATCACCGTATAAAGTTTTCCTTAATTCTCTATCTAGTTTTTTATTGGGATCTTTTACGACGGAACGAAAAGCAAAAACTTGCCCATCGTCAGATTTAAATTTAAGAGAAACGGTTTGCGCACCTCCCCCTTTTTCGGTTGGAGTCAATCCTCCATAAAGTGTATCCAAATTTAAATATGGAATATTGTCCAACTCTTTCCCCCAACTTGTTCGGTAATGTTTTCCCATAAAAAATTGCTTGGCTTTACCCGCATCAAATTGGGAATCAGCAATCGCTTTTCCTGAGATAGGTATCTCAGTTATCGATTTATCATTTGCTTCTGAACAAGGATTATATTTTTTATTAATCGGAAGAGATGATTCTGTCAATGCAATATTGCAAGGACTTTGAAAAAGAATTCGTTCATCGGTATTCTTTAATTTTCCATCAGGTTGGACGCTCCAAATTTTCATTTTGACAGCTCCATCTTTGGAAAATTCTAAATGTGCCATCCCAGGTTTTGATTGCCGAAATTGAGAATGTTTATTTTTACTCGTTTTTTTTGCTTGATGAATTGCGCCACTATTGAGGTGATAACTTCCATCTTTATAATTCAGTTGCAAATCATGCTCATGACCAGAAGTGTAAATAATCGGAGGGAATCGCTCCAAACGTTTTAATAATTCATTGGAAAAATGAACTAGTGCTGCTTGAGTCAGATCTCTTTTAGTCCCGACACTTTGATGATATCCTGCGACAAATGAACCTATGATTGGTGGTGAAAAATGTTGTTTCGTCAATCCATACCCTGCATATTGACCAAAAGAGAGTACAGGATGATGAGCTGCTAAAATTACATTTCGATCCTCTGCATCATTCATCGCACTTTCCAATTCATCCCAAAACTCTACCTCGTTAAAAGCGGGACAATCCAAATCTTCTTCTTCAGGTTTTTTGTGACGATGCACCCACCATTGAGTATTGATCGAAATTATTCTGAGAGAATTTCCTATATCAATTACCTCAGGCCCAAGGCAACCATTACTTGGCGTAACATGAATTTTATCTTTTTTAAAAAACTCTTCGAATGCTTTTACTTTTTTTAAACCTTCCTCTCCCCCATCGTCCCACTCTTTATCTCCAGGAACAAAAACTGATTGTTTGGCGGCTGAAGCTAGATCAAGAATATTTTCAACCTTATGGATCTCTTCCTTGTTTGGGGTCTTATCTATTCCATTTTTTGAAATAATATCTCCTAGAAAAAGGATAGTAGATTCTCCATCTTGATCATTTACGAGATTTTTTATATTGGAAAAAAGAGGTGAATTAGATGTTATCTCTTCCAGGTTACTCAACATAAAGACATGTTGGTTTTCTACTTTGGGAAGCGGTGATTTCTTTTTTTGACCAAAAGAAAAATTAACACATAACAATACAATTACAAAAATATTAAATTGATCTATTGAAAAAAAAGATGTTTGATTTTTATACATGCTCTTAGATTAGACTTTAGGTTGAACTATTTTTCTCTAATTTAAAAAAAGTTTTTCACTTGAATCGTATCCACATTTTGAAAGGTGCATTTCATTTTGTTGCTGTTCCCTTCTTTCGCCCTTAAATCCCTTGAAGGACACCTTTCCCTCAGCGACAAAATAAAATGCACTCTTTTGAAAGACAAATCAAACACTCATTATGTTGCAAAAAGAAGCCCTTCCGAATTTCTTCAGAAGGGCCAATTAATAACTATTGTTCGGTTCGTTATTAATTATTTTTTCAATAGGTCTCGAATTTCTGCTAATAATTCTTCCTGAGTTGGTCCAGCTGGTGCTGGAGGTGCAGGAGGAGTTTTTGTTTTGTTATATGATTTCACCATCATAAATATAACGAATCCAACTGTGACTAATGATATAATACTATTAATCCATTTTCCATAATTAATCGCATTGGCAGGTTTAACCACTTCTCCATTTTCCATCACCGCTGGAGACAGAACGTATGCCATATCCGCAAAATTCATTCCTCCTGAAAAGTGTCCAACTATCGGCATCATAATGTCAGATACAAATCCATTAATTACTAATCCAATTGCACCTGCTAAAATTACAGCTACCGCCAAATCAATGACGTTACCCGTCATAATAAAATCTTTAAATTCTTTAAACATGATAAATTTGTTTTGTTTGTTTGTTTGAAAATAAATAAAGTTAAGAAAGTGTTAACATCCTTTGTGACGAATATAGCTAATAATGTCACATTTATCAAAATAAAAAGTCAGGGAATGGGAGTATCGAATAAAAAAAGCCACTCAAGATTTTACACTCGAGTGGCTTACATATTTATTTTTTCGAAAAAAAATCAGAAAGTAGGGATTTCAAAAAAGTCCCTGACTTGACTTCTGGCAGTTCGCCACAGGCGGACGATCTGATCGCTGACTTCCTTTATAATCCTCCTTCTTCTCTAATTTTATTTAAAGCAGAACCTGCTCGCACCCAATCGATTTGAGCTTGATTATAAGTATGTGCTACTTCAAATGAATCTTTAGTTCCGTCAGCATGAGTCAACTCTACTGTTAAGTTTTTACCTGGAGCGAAACTTTCAAAACCTTTGATCGTCACTTTATCATCTTGTCGAACCAAGTCGTAAGAACTTTTGTCAACAAAAGTCAACGCTAACATTCCTTGCTTCTTCAAATTGGTCTCATGGATTCTTGCAAATGATTTTACAATCACCGCATGAACTCCTAAGAACCTTGGCTCCATCGCAGCATGCTCACGTGAAGAACCTTCTCCTAAGTTTTCCTCTCCAAATACAACTGAACCGATTCCATTGTCTCGGTAGTAACGACCCAAATCTGGAACAGCACCATACTCTCCAGTTTCTGCATTCAATACATTATTGGCAGAATCATTGAAAGCATTGATTGCTCCGATGTAACAGTTGTTAGAAATATTTTCTAAGTGTCCACGGAATTTCAACCAAGGTCCAGCCATAGAAATATGATCCGTTGTACATTTTCCTTTCGCCTTAATTAAGATTCTCATTCCTTCCAATTGCTTTGACGTAATTGATTTGAATGGTGTCAATAATTGAATCCGATTAGATTTTGGATTAACTTTTACTTTTACATTTTTAGCACTTCGTGGAGGCTTGATGTAACCCATATCTTCTACGTCAAATCCATTTGGCGGTAATTCAACTCCTGTAGGTGGATCCAATTTCACTTGTTTTCCATCTGCATTAGTCAAAGAATCTGTCAATGGATTAAATCTCAAATCACCTGCAATTGCCATTGCTGTTACTATCTCAGGAGAAGCAACAAATCCATGTGTATTTGGATTTCCATCATTTCGCTTCGCAAAATTTCGATTGAAAGAAGTGATAATTGAGTTCTTTCGATTTGGATCATCGGTATGTCTTGCCCATTGTCCGATACATGGTCCACATGCATTGGCAAGAACAACACCACCCATTTTTTCAAATGTCTCTAAAATACCATCACGCTCAACAGTATATCGAATCATCTCAGAACCTGGAGTAATCGTAAATTCTGATTTCGCTGTTAATTTTTTATCAACTGCTTGTTGTGCTAAAGAAGCTGCTCTGTCCAAATCTTCGTAAGAAGAATTCGTACATGAACCGATCAAACCTACTTCCAATTTTGCGGGGTAACCTTCCTTCTCAACTGCTGCTGCAAATTTAGAAATTGGGTAAGCCAAATCTGGTGTGTAAGGCCCATTGATATGTGGTTCTAGTGTTGACAAGTTAATCGTGATTACTTGGTCAAAATAATTTTTAGGATCCTTATAAACTTCTGGATCTCCAGTTAAATCTTTTTTCACTCGGTTCGCTAATCTTGCCACACTTGCTCGATTAGTTGCTCGAAGGTATCGGTCCATTGATTTGTCGTAACCGAAATTAGAAGTCGTTGCTCCAATCTCAGCACCCATATTACAGATCGTTCCTTTTCCTGTACAAGACAAACTCTTCGCACCTGATCCGAAATATTCTACGATGTAACCAGTTCCCCCTTTTGCTCCGATGATCCCTGCTACTTTAAGAATCACATCTTTGGAAGAAGTCCAACCACTTAATTTTCCAGTTAATTTTACACCAATTATTTTTGGCATTTTTAATTCCCAAGCCATTCCAGCCATCACGTCAACTGCGTCAGCTCCACCTACACCGATAGCTACCATTCCCAATCCACCTGCATTAACGGTATGCGAATCCGTTCCGATCATCATTCCTCCATGAAAAGCATACGTATCTAAAACTGTTTGGTTAATAATTCCTGCACCTGGCTTCCAAAAACCAATTCCATATTTTTTAGAAACTGTTTGAAGGAAATCATATACTTCAGAATTCACATCCAAAGCTGTTACCATATCTTTATCAGAACCATCTTTTGCTTGGATCAAGTGATCACAATGAACTGTCGAAGGTACTGCTGTGGTTTCCTTTCCAGCCATCATGAATTGCAACAATGCCATTTGAGCAGTTGCATCTTGCATCGCTACTCGGTCTGGTTGAAACATAACATAATCTTTTCCTCGGGTATATTCTTGAAGTGGAGATTCTGCGTGAAGATGTGAGTAAAGGATTTTTTCAGTAAGGCTCATCGGGCGATTGAGCACTTTTCTAGCTGCTGCTACTCTCTCTGAGAAACTCTCATAGTGAGCTTTCAACATGTCCTTGTCAAATACTTTATTTGCCATGGTAGGTCATATTTTTATTGGTGATTTAATCGAATTTCAAATAGGTTGCAAATTTAGTTTTTTCCATGAAAAAACTAGCGAAAATTGGAAAAAGGGGTATTTTTTGAGTAAAAAAAGTGTTTTTTTCTAGAAATGTAACGATTGAGCGGGGAATTAGTTGGGAGAAATAGAAGAAGAGTTGCGGAGAAATGGGTTATTTATTTTTGGAAAAAAGGGAATTGTAAATTCTTTTGATCTGTAAGAAAAGCTTAAAAATGGTTTTACAGTTTTTTTTGAAGAAACTTTAGACTGTAAGACACCAACTGGAAGATTCTGTATAAACAATTATTACACAAATAGTATGAGTATTTTTTATTATTTAATTTGGTCAAAGGAAATAGAAATACTATTTTTAGACATAATGATATTTTCTATAATTAACCCTCCATGAGAATTTTTAATATTTTAATTACAGTTGATTATAGATGTTTTTTTAAAATATGATCTGACCTATAAATTTTTATAATATGTTACTCACTTATACTAAATTGACATTTGTAAACAATTCATTATTAACCAGTTATTGGGGGATATTAGGAAATGGGCCAAGTTAAAATATAAGTGATATATTCGTAACTGTTACGAATATATCACTTATATTTTAACTTGGTCTATTTCCTAATATCCCCCAATAACTGGTTAATAATGAATTGTTTACAAATGTCAATTTAGTATAAGTGAGTAACATA
>JBGCCY010000249.1:0-7640 GCA_045104975.1 Saprospiraceae bacterium | reverse complement strand
GTAATTTCATCCTCTTCTATATAGCTCTGTTCTTTCATATTAATTCACGTTTTGAACTAATAAAACTAATGATAAAATTGCAGTTGCTTGTGCTAAAGAATCTGCTAAGGTTTTACCCCAATCTATTTTCTTTTTATCTTTATCCCCTTCTTTCCTAGGTGGTTTAGGAGGTTTGGTTCCTACTTTTACTACTGCCCCTTTTACTACTTTTGGATAAATTTTAAACAACAAAAAATTCTTTGTCCGTTTGATTTCTCCATTCGGGTATTCTACTGTAATCAACTTACTCTTACCATTTTCTCCTACACCAGCAGCATATTCATCCACATACCATTTGGCTCTTTTGCCTTTATGGTGTGCCACATTTATTTTACCCGATCGAGCTATATTTTCAGGATATAACTCAACAGATCGTGTTGCACCGGTAATTGCGACTAAATCTTTTTGCTTAGGAATAGTTATCATGTCTCCCTTTTTCAAAATAAAGTTATGGATGTCTTTGTTATTCTTTAAAGCTTCCTCTAATCGTAATACCACAAAGCCAGTTCCTCCATCCTCTCTATAAAGTGTAGCTCCTTTTGGAAAGGATTCCTTAGTCAATCCTCCTGCTCTTTTAATTAAATTGGTCAATTTTTCATTATCATCAATCAATGCATAAGGGCCTGGATATTTTACTTCCCCTTCAATCGTTACAAATTGTTGCAACTCAAACTCAGAAACTGATCGTACTACTATTTGGTCATAAGGTACTAATTTAAATTCCGAACTCATCTCAAGGTTCTCATTAACAGCAACAGTTGCCACCACAGACTTGGTAGGTTCATTTTCATTTATAACCATTCTAAAAATATCAATTCGATTGGAACTTGCTGTCAATTTTAATCCACCTGATAAGGTTAAAACATCCTTTAGAGAAAGACTAGGATGGTATTGATATTCTCCAGGGTTCCGAACTGCTCCTACTACTCGAATCGAAAAATCATCTATGTAAGTTAGTTTCGATAAAATTTGGATTTGATCATTAGGTTGTAATACTAAATTATCTGGCGAATCTGGATTCTCTATAGCGTTTTTTATATCAATCCTAATGTACTCTTTTTCCTTAGTATTTTCAGGAGTAGTTCTATATATATAAGCAAAATCTGTTGCATCCTTTCGAAGTCCTCCTCCTAGTATAACTAGGTCTTCTACTGTCAATTTTTCTGATGGATCATATTTATATTTAGAGGATGTCCGAACTGCACCAGATATTGATACTTCATATTCATCCAGATATTTTTGTTTTGAAAAAATAATTAATCGATCTTTTGGTGTAAGTAAAAGATTATCATTTCCTCCTTTCATTGCATCGTCTAAACTAATTCTTGAGTAGGAGATAGTACCATCAGAATTAGTTCGAAGTAAATACGCTAAATCTGTTTTGGCATATTCAGCTAAAACTCCTTTTTCTATCAGATCAGAAACTTTCATTGCATTTTCTAACTCATACTTACCTGGCAAGTCTACCGTTCCAGTAATTTCCACATAATTTTGGTAAGGCTTAGGAATTACTCCAACAACAACTTGATCTCCTCCTAGCAAAGTGAAATCTTGTCCTTTTTGTAATAATTCTCGATAGTTGACATCAATAATTTTTTCAGCATCATTGATGAACCTTTTTACCTGCATATTCCCTTGGTATGCATTGGCAGTTAGACCCCCAGAATATTTTATTAAATCTTTAAGTTGTTCATTAACTTTTAATTCATATTTAAATGGCCGTCGAGTAGCGCCTTGAATAGAAACTATTCGTTCCGCAACTTCCACAAAAATAATATCATTATCCTGCAAGTAAAAATCTTTGGTAACTGAGGGGTCCAGCAAAAACTCATACACATCCATTTCTTTGTTCTTTCCACCTGGTCGGATTATTTTTATGTTTCTAACGCTCCCGATATCCGAAGGACCTCCCGCAGCAACTAATGCATTAAATGCAGTATTGATGGCAGGCATGGTAAAACTTCCTGAATTCAGAACTTCTCCCACTATGTTAACTGTAATGGTTCTAGGATAGGTGACTGTTACTTCAAATTGATCTTTACCAAAACGATAATAATTTGAAAAACGACTTCGTAATAATTCTTTGGCTTTTCCTAAAGTGATTCCTTTCAAATTAATCCGAGTCATATTATCTGGTTTGATATAACCATCCTTATTGATCTCTTGAACAATATCTAACTCTGAATATCCCCATAGCGAAATAGCCAATTTGTCTCCTGCATCCAGAACATAAGAGTCTGATGCTAGAATATCATCACGCCGGTAAAATTTGATTTCTTTATTCCTAAAAATATTTTGTCCATAAATCATGGCAGGAGGGAGGTCTTCTTTTTGGGCATCAATGATTCCTTCTGCAAGTGCTTCTTCAACGGTCGCACCATCATCAACTGCGTCCGATATTTCTGCTGCTGTGGAAGAGGCAACCTCTTTTATTTCATTAGCAACTTCTTGCTCAACAGCCTCAACTGCTTGTTCTTTTTTTTGATCAACAGCTTCTACTGCTTGCTTTTTTGCTTGCTCTAATTCCGCTAATTTCTCTGTCTCAATCTCTTCTACTGCTTGTTGTAACCGAAGCAATTCTTGTGGATTATTCAAATCCACTTTATCTATATCAATTCCTCTCTCTAATAATCTTACTCTAAAGTCTTCCTCACTCATCCCTAATTTATCCAACTCAGCTCTTGCTTGAGATTCGGTAATAGGAGGGACTTGTGCAAATATAGTCGATACACTCAACAAGCAATAAATAATTGCACAAGCAATAAATTTCAATTTCAGCATTTGTTCTTTTCGTTTTAAATATTGTCAATTTTCGGAAAACGCCCACCTACTTAACATAAGAACAATTATCAGCTAATTTGTATCGTCCTAAAATAGGTTGACACATAATCCATAAGTAGCTGACCTTCAATATGTTATTCAATAGTTCGATTTTTTGCAGCTGTAAAAAAAAATCAGACTGCAAAACTACATTTTATATATTAATTTTTTATAATCCTTTATACATCATAATTCAACGTTGGTGCTAACCATTTTTCTGCTGCTTCGATGCCCATTCCTTTTCGATTAGCATAATCTTCTAGCTGATCCTTTGATATTTGGCCCAAGCCAAAATACTTTGATTCTGGATGTGAAAAATACCATCCACTCACCGCAGCTGTTGGATACATCGCAAAACTTTCTGTCAATTTAATCGTCGTATTTTTTTCTGCCTCCAATAAACTAAATAGTTTTGCTTTTTCAGTATGCTCTGGACAAGCTGGATAGCCTGGGGCAGGACGAATCCCTTGATATTTTTCAGAAATTAATTCTTCATTGGTAAATGATTCTTCGGTGTAAGCCCAAAACTCATTTCTTACGCGTTGATGCATTCTTTCTGCCAATGCTTCCGCCAATCGATCTGCTAATGCTTTTAACAAAATCGCATTATAATCATCATGATCTGCTTCGAATTTTGCTACCCATTTTTCAATTCCAATTCCAGTAGTGACTGCAAACGAACCAATGTAATCTGGTTTGCCACTTTCTTTTGGAGCAATAAAATCAGTCAAGGAAATATTTTTTTGACCTGGCGCTTTTTGTCTTTGTTGTCGAAGGTTATTTAATATTTCAACAACTTCCTCTCGACTATCATCAGCATAAACCTCTAAGTCATCTTCATTAACTGAGTTCGCTGGAAAAAAACCAATAACCGCTTTCGCAGTCAACCATTTCTCATCAATAATTCTACGAAGCATACTTTGTGCATCATTAAATAATTTTTTCGCCTCCTCCCCTACGAATGAATCTTCAAAAATTGCTGGATATTTTCCTCGTAATTCCCAAGTCGAAAAGAAAGGAGTCCAGTCAATATATTCTGATAATTCTTCCAACGAATAATCATCAAAAACTTTAGTTCCTAAAAATATTGGTTTGGGAGGATCGTAATTTTCCCAATCCAATTGTAATTTATTTTCCCTTGCTTTTTTAAGGGTTAAATATTTTTTTGACGACTTCCGATTCCCTCGTAATTTCCGAACTCGCTCATACTCTTCTTTGATATTTAAAATGTAATTATTTCTCGTATCATCATCTTTACTCAACAAAGAACTCGCAACAGAAACACTTCTCGACGCATCCAAAACATGCACCGTCATCCCTTTATATTGAGGTTCGACTTTTACCGCAGTATGCGTTTTTGAAGTCGTCGCTCCACCAATCATCAATGGAATTTTCATATTCAATCGCTCCATCTCTTTGGCCACATAAACCATCTCATCTAACGAAGGTGTAATCAATCCACTCAGACCAATTATATCCACATTTTCTTCTCTCGCTTTTTTCAAAATATTATCACAACTTACCATCACTCCCATATCGATGATATCATAATTATTACATCCGAGCACGACACCAACAATGTTTTTTCCAATATCATGCACATCACCTTTTACCGTCGCCATCAAAATTTTTCCCTTCGAACTACTCTCCCCTTCTTGCTTCAATGCTTCGATAAATGGATTCAAATGTGCAACTGCTTTTTTCATCACCCGAGCACTTTTTACCACTTGAGGCAAAAACATTTTTCCAGAACCAAATAAATCTCCCACGACATTCATCCCATTCATTAATGCCCCTTCTATCACTTCCAAAGGATGCTTAGATTGCAATCTCGCTTCCTCCGTATCTTCCAAAATAAATTCTGTAATTCCACGGACCAACGAATGCGTCAACCTTTCTTGCAATGGTTTTTCTCGCCAACTTAAATCTTTTACCAATTGCTTTCCACCACCTTTTACTCGCTCTGCATAATCAGTTAAAGCTTCCGTTGCATTTTTTGTTCGATTAAATAAAACATCTTCCACCAACGTCAATAATTCTTTTGGAATATCAGAATAAACTTCCATCATCCCTGCATTGACTATTCCCATATCCATTCCTGCCCCAACTGCATGATATAAAAATGCCGCATGCATCGCTTCTCTAACGGCATTATTTCCACGGAACGAAAATGAAATATTACTCACTCCCCCACTCACTTTTGCGCCTGGGCATTGTTTCTTAATTTGTCGAGTCGCTTCAATAAAATTGATCGCATATTCATTATGCTCCTCAATTCCAGTTGCCACCGCAAAAATATTTGGATCAAAAATAATGTCTTGTGGCTTGAAGCCAACTTGATCCACTAAAATATCATATGCTCTTTTACAAATATCCACTTTACGTGCAATCGTATCGGCTTGCCCTTCTTCATCAAATGCCATCACGACTGCCGCTGCTCCATATCTTCTGACAATTTTTGCCTGCCTGATAAATTGATCAACTCCTTCTTTCATCGAAATCGAATTCACAATACATTTCCCTTGCACACATTTTAACCCAGCTTCGATCACCTCAAATTTTGACGAATCAATCATAATTGGCAACTTCGAAATATCTGGTTCTGATGCGATTAAATTAAGGAATGTCACCATCGCTTCTTTCGAATCCAATAGTCCCTCATCCATATTTACATCAATAATTTGCGCACCACCTTCGACTTGTTGTTGGGCCACACTTAATGCTTCTGCGTAGTCTCCAGACTTAACCAATCGAGCAAATTTGCGAGAACCAGTCACATTCGTTCGTTCTCCAATATTAACAAAATTTGTCTCAGGCCGAATTGTCAATGGTTCCAATCCACTCAATTGAGTGTACCCCGAAAGTGTTGGAATTTCTCGTGGAGCAATTCCTTTTACTCCTTCTGCCATCGCATTAATATGGTCTGGCGTCGTTCCACAACATCCACCTATAATATTAACAAAATTACTGGTGGCAAAATCTCGAATGTACTGTTGCATTTCCTCCGCACTTTGATCATATTCTCCAAATTCATTCGGTAATCCAGCATTAGGATACGCGCTCACAAAACAATCCGCCACTTTTGAAAGAGTCTGAATATGCGGTCGCATTTCAGGTGCACCCAAAGCACAATTAAATCCAACACTAAACAAATCTAAATGATTGACTGATATCCAAAATGCCTCCGCAGTTTGTCCCGAAAGTGTTCGTCCACTTGCATCAGTAATTGTTCCCGAAACCATGATTGGCAACTTCTCCCCTCTTTCATCAAACAATTGATCGATGGCATAAAGTGCGGCTTTTGCATTTAACGTATCAAAAATCGTTTCCACTAAAAGTAAATCCACTCCCCCATCCATTAAACCTCTCGCTTGTTCGTAATACGCATCTTTTAATTGGTCAAAAGTTACTGCTCGATAACCTGGATTATTCACATCAGGTGAAAGTGATGCAGTTCGATTGGTAGGACCAAAAGCACCTGCTACAAAACGTGGTTTTTCAGGAGTTTTTTCTGTATAAAAATCAGCTGCCCGACGGGCTGCTTTGGCAGATTCGAGGTTCATTTCATAAGCCAAATCTTCCATCGCATAATCCGCTTGAGCAATTGAAGTTGCACTAAATGTATTTGTCTCGACAATATCAGAACCTGCCTCTAAATATGCTTTATGAATGGCCTCAATCACATCTGGTCGAGTGATCGAAAGAAGATCATTATTTCCTTTAATATCCAAGTGGAAATCAGCAAAGCGCTCACCTCGATAATCTTTCTCTTCCAACTGGTATTCTTGAATCATCGTACCCATTGCACCATCTAGTACGAGTATTCTTTCCTTCGCTATTTTATGGATGTTTTTCATATATAAATTCGCTTATTTTAAGAACATAAAATTTTGAAAACGCAAAAATAAGAAGTTTGAGTAATTTTTTTGCGCAAAACGATTTATTTAGTCCTTTAAAACTAACCTCTTTTCACCTTTTTCACGACAAGTAAATGTAATTTTCACTTATCAATCCATCGACGCAAGGCAGAAGTTCGACTTGCACTTGAAATCAATTTTTCTTCAAAATTTCTCAAACTGATGCTCAATCGATCATTAAAATAGTTTTCTAATTTTTCAATAAAGTTAACATTAGCTATTTCACTCCGATTTAGTCTGAAAAAAACATCTGGATTCAATAATTGTTCGAGCTCATTTAAAGAATGATTTAAAGTAAATTTCTTTTGATTTTTGGTGGTGCAAAAAACCAAACCTTCCTCTGCTCGAATGAAAGCAATTTCATCGACATTGATGATGAAAATCCCTTTAGCAGTCTTTACCGCAAAACGTTTTTTAAAATCATTTTCATTGCGAGAAAAGGAAGTTTTGATTTTATCTATTAAAAAATCATCAAAATTTTCAAAGTTGTTTTTTAATTTCTCATACTTTCCCATCGCCTGCTGAAACTCTTTAAAATCAAAGGGTTTTAGCAAATAAGCAATTCCATTTTCATTAAATGCTTTCATCAAAAATTCATCATAGGCTGTAGCAAAAATGATAGGGCAGGTGATTTTTCGTTCTTTAAAAAAGGAAAATGCATTGCCATCTAATAATTCAATATCTGAAAAAATCAGGTCGGGCATTTCGTTTTTTTCAAAATAGCTTATGCAACCACGAACACTATCTAAGATTGTCAAAATTTCAATTTTCGAATCATATTTTTTTATAAAATTCGTCAATTTTTCAGCTGCTAAAATCTCGTCTTCAATGATGATAATTTTCATGCTGAGTTATTTTTTGGTT
>JBGCCY010000248.1:0-2648 GCA_045104975.1 Saprospiraceae bacterium | reverse complement strand
AGTATTATTGTTCTCGTCAGTCTGACAGCGCAGCGATCTGACAGTTGCCAAAGGCAACGATCTGACTTCTGTCAGCGAAGCGGTCTATCCCAAGAGTTCAGATTTCTCCGTACGCATTTTTGCTGCAGTATGAATAGCTGCTCGAATCCTATTGTAAGTTCCGCAACGACAGATATTGGTAATTTTTGTATTAATCTCTTCATCGGTTGGATTTGGAATTTCATTCAATAATGCTTCCGCTGCGACGATCATTCCCGATTGGCAATAGCCACATTGAGGAACTTGATGTTCCACCCAAGCCTGTTGAATTTCTGACATTTTCCCATCAGCGCTGATTCCTTCTATGGTTGTAATTTCTTTTCCTTCAGCGGCAACGGCAGGCAAAGTACAAGTTCGAGTTGCTACACCATCCAACATTACCGTACATGATCCACAAGAAGAAACACCGCAACCGTATTTCGTACCCGTCATATTTAATTCATCTCGTAGCACCCATAATAAAGGCATGCCTTCTTCGACATCGACTGTTTGAGTTTTTCCGTTAATTTTTAATTCCATGATATTTTTGTTTTGGAAAAAATTTAATTGATTTCTATTTTTCAAATTTATCTTTTTTTTAATAGAAAACGATATAATTAGAAATCATTATGCAATGAATTTGTTTAAAATAAACTAGTTAAATCTTACTCAGTATACTTTTATTTTTTCCATAAAAATCAACTATCTTCGATTTCTTTTTTTGATTTGAATGAATGAAATAAGTTTTAGTTTGATAAAAAACATATTATTAATCCTCAGTTTTATACTTCTAATTTTTTCTTGTAAAAATTCAGATTCCAATAAATTAAGAATTGCCACTTCTGCAAATATGCAATTTGCCATCAATGAATTGGTGGATGAATTTTCTAATACTACAGGAATTGAATGCGAAATAATTACCAGTTCTTCAGGTAAATTGACCGCTCAAATTCATGAAGGTGCTCCCTATGATGTATTTGTTTCTGCCAATCTGAAATATCCAAATGATCTTTTTGAAAAAGGATTAACGCTGGGAAAACCAAAAATCTATGCGTACGGAAAATTGGTCTTGTGGACAATGAAAGATGACTTAACACCTTCCATTCAACAATTAGAAAATAATCAAATCAAACATATCGCACTTGCCAATCCGAAAACTGCTCCATATGGAAATGCTTCCATTGAGGTGTTAAATCACTACAAGATTTTTCAAAAACTATCACCCAAATTAGTTTACGGAGAAAGCATTGCACAGGTCAATCAATTCGTAAATTCACAAGTTGCAGATATTGGTTTTACTTCAAAATCAGTTGTCCTTTCTCCTAAAATGGTCGACAAAGGAAAATGGGTGGAAGTCAATGATTCCATTTATCAACCTATTGCCCAAGGAATCGTTTGCATTAAAAATGGTTCCGATAAGGAAAAGTTAGGTTTAAAATTTTCTGATTTTCTATTTTCTCAAAAGGGTAAAGAAATTTTAAATACTTTTGGGTATTCAACCGATCTTCAATCAAAATGACAATCAAAATCAAAATCAAAAATTGCTAGTTGTGCAATCTCGTTTTTTTGATTTTGATTGTCATTTTGATTTTGATTTTGATTTTTTCAATTTTGATTGAACTTTTGATTGAACTTTTGATTTTAATTTTGATTTAGCATGGACTGGGAACCACTTTTTCTAACTTTCAAATTAGCCTTCGTCACCACAATAATTCTATTGTTGGTTTCTATCCCATTGGCGTATTGGCTCGCTTTTTCCAAAAGTAAAATCAAACCTATCATTGAAACTTTAGTCAGCATGCCTTTAGTTTTACCTCCTACCGTTTTGGGATTTTATCTACTTATTGCATTTAGTCCTTCGAATGATTTTGGGAAATGGTTGGACGAATGGCTTGGATTAAGATTAGTTTTTTCGTTTGAAGGATTAGTTTTTGCCTCCGTCATTTATAGTCTACCATTTATGGTTCATCCGATTCAAGCTGGGTTTTCAAATTTATCCAAATCATTGTTGGAAGCAAGTTATATCTTGGGAAAATCAAAAATGACAACGCTTTCCAAAGTGCTTTTACCTAATATCAAACCTTCACTTTTGACGGGAATTGTTTTAGCATTTGCACATACGATTGGCGAGTTTGGCGTAGTTTTGATGATCGGAGGGAATATGCCTGGCGTGACTAAAGTTGCTTCGATTGCAATATACGATGAAGTCGAATCACTAAATTATGCAGCAGCCAATTCATACTCTTTAATTTTATTTGCCTTGACCTTTTCCATCTTACTCTTAGTTTATATGGTGAATGGTGGTTACCTAAAACGGTTTTGGAAATGATAGAAATATTCCTTCAAAAAAAACTAAATGCACCTTCAGGGAAAATGTTACTTGATATCAAAACCGAAATTGAGCAAGGACAATTTGTTACTCTTTACGGTAAATCTGGAGCAGGTAAAACTTCCACTTTAAGAATTTTGGCGGGCTTGTTAAAACCTGATTCTGGTAAAATTTCTGTTCACGGAAATGTATTGTTAGACACCACTCAAAAAATAAACCTTCCTCCTCAAAAAAGAAAAATTGGTTTTGTTTTTCAAGATTATGCGCTTTTTCCCAACATGACTATTTTCGAAAATTTAAG
>JBGCCY010000247.1:0-22940 GCA_045104975.1 Saprospiraceae bacterium | reverse complement strand
ATGAGTGAAATTTCCAAAAGAAAAAAATACCATGTTCATTGTCGAAGCGGCTATCGTTCGACGGTAGCGATTTCAATTTTGAAAGCAAGAGGTTTTGACAAACTCGTCAATGTGCAAGGAAAGTATGATGACATTTCAGCTTCCAAAGTTCCAACTTCGGATTTTGTTTGTCCATCAACTTTGAAAAAATAACAAAAGAATTATAAAGCATTGTTTCTGAAAAGAGGCAATGCTTTTTTTAGGTGAAAAAATAAAATAACTAATTTATTATTTTAATTTGCCTTATAGAAACGAAAGGAATTTTAAACGAAAAATCAACTACATGAAATATGGATTTGTCATCGACAATCGAAAATGTATCGGTTGTCATGCTTGTACCACCGCCTGCAAATCGGAACATCAAGTTCCCGTAGGCGTTAATCGTACCTGGGTCAAGCAAGTAGAAAAAGGAGAGTTTCCAAATACTCGTCGCCTTTTTTCAGTCATGCGTTGTAATCATTGTACCGATGCACCATGCGTGGAAATTTGTCCAGTCGAATCACTTTATTTTCGAGATGATGGTATTGTAGACTTTGACAAAGACCGTTGCATTGGTTGTAAATCATGTATGCAAGCTTGTCCTTACGATGCACTTTATATCGACCCAGAAACGAGTACCGCAGCAAAATGTAATTATTGTGCACACCGGGTAGATGTTGGTCTCGAACCAGCTTGTGTAAATGTTTGCCCAGAAGAAGCAATCATTTCAGGAGACATGGAAGACCCCAATTCTAAAATTACTCAACTACTTTCTCGCCAACAAGTCAAAGTACGAAAACCTGAAAAAGGTACCGTTCCTAACCTATTTTATATCGACGCAGATGAAGCTTCTTTGAATCCTACTGCAACTGAAAAATCAGATGCCTACTTCTGGAGTTCGCAATCTATGGGCGTTGGTCATTTTGCCAAAGAAGCAGAAAAGATGGCTTTTTCCAATGGTGATTTGGTCACTGCATTGATACAACAAAAAGAAAGTATCAATGCACAAGAGTTAGCGAAATCTGGTCCCGAAAGATCTATTGATGTTTTGATGGGAAAAGATAAACCGGCCAATAAAGGAAAAGCAACTCGAACGTATGATGTAGCCGACAAAGGAATTTTATGGGGATGGGAAGTGTCTGCTTATGTTTGGACAAAAGCGATTTCAGCGGGAGCATTTTTAGTTCCATTTTTAGCGTGGGCATTTGGATTCGCAGAAGTGAGTCCGATGATCCTTTGGTCTGGACTTGGATTAGGTGTTTTCTTTTTAGCTGCAACAGGAGTTTTACTAGTTATGGATTTGGATCAGCCAAAGAGATTTTTATATGTACTACTTCGTCCTCAATGGAAATCATGGTTAGTAAAAGGTGGATATGCGATTACGATATACGGAGGACTACTTTCCTTATTAGCAACAGTAGCTTGGTTTGGTTGGACTGCCATCGAAACACCTTTGATGTGGTTGACTGCAATCACAGCAGTAGTCGTTGCGATTTATACTGCGTTCCTTTTTGCGCGAGCAAAAGGACGAGATTTTTGGCAAAGCCCAACATTAGCCATTCATATGTTAGTTCATAGTTTTATGGCAGGAGCTGGAATATTTGGAATCATTTCATTATTTGCTGAAAATGGAGAAAACTGGTTGCCGTTCTTAAAAATGGTATTGATTATTGGAGTGGTGGTCAACCTCTTTACGATGCTAATGGAATTGACCATGACACATCCTACGAACGATGCCAAGCGCACCGTTGACATGATTCTAAAAGGACGATACAAAAATAAATTCTGGATGGGCGTAGTGATTTTAGGAAATATAATTCCATTGTTAATTTTATTCTTCGGCGGAGGTAGCGCAATGATGTTGGCTGCAGCTGGAGCGGCGGTATTAATTGGCATTTGGTTTACAGAAGATATTTGGGTGGAAGCACCGCAGAGAATTCCATTAAGTTAAAAATGATTTTTCAACGCAGAGATGCGGAGGCGCAGAGAAAAAAATTCCCTGTCTCTGCATCTCCGCGTTGAGGAATAAAAAAAATAAAACATGACAAAACATAAACCGTCATTAATCGAACGAATCGCCGAAAAAATCGGACTCATCCAAGACCTTCATTCTGCCAAAGAAGAAGCTCCGATCGAGAGACTAACCGAACAGCCCAACGAACTAACCGATTTCCCTCCAATCGAACAATGGGATAATTGGACAGAATACGAAGCCACCGAGCATCCCAAAAAAGTCAAGAAGAACTACACCATAGTTCCAACGACTTGTTTCAATTGTGAAAGTGCTTGCGGATTGACTGCCTACGTTGATAAAGATTCTAACGAAATTCGAAAGTTCGAAGGTAACCCATATCACCCTGGCAGCCGCGGAAGAAACTGCGCCAAAGGTCCAGCAACCATTAATCAAATCACCGACCCTGACCGTATATTATATCCATTGAAAAGAGCAGGGAAAAGAGGCGAAGGAAAATGGGATCGAGTCACTTGGGATGAAGTCCTCGACGACATCGCCGGTCGAATGCGAAAAGCGATTCAAGAAGATCGGCACAATCAAATTGCTTATCATGTAGGGCGACCAGGACATGAAGGTTATGCTAATCGAGTGATTCAAGCATGGGGAGTCGATGGACATAATTCACATACCAATATTTGTTCCTCTGGAGCAAGGCTTGGTTATAATGTATGGTACGGTTACGATCGACCATCACCAGATCATACCAATGCGAAATTCATTTTATTGATTTCTGCGCACTTGGAAAGTGGACATTATTTTAATCCACATGCGCAGCGAATCATCGAAGCAAAAATGAAAGGAGCGAAATTGGCAACGATGGATCCACGCTTGTCGAATACGGCAAGCATGTCCGATTATTGGATGCCATCCTATCCTGGGACAGAAGCAGCGGTTTTGTTGGCGATGGCAAAAATCATTTTAGAAGAAGGATTATACAATCGTCCGTTTTTAGAAAATTGGACGAATTGGGAAACGTATTTAGAAAAACGTCACCCAGATACGCCACATACTTTTGAAAATTATATTGAAAAAATGACAGGCGAGTATGCAGAGTACACGCCAGAATATGCAGAGGAAGAAAGTGGAGTCAAAGCAGAAATGATTCGCGAGTGCGCTATCAAAATTGGAGAGGCAGGAGAGAAGTTCGCCACACATAATTGGCGAAGTGCAGCGAGCGGAAACCTAGGTGGGTGGTGTGTTTCCCGTTGTTTACATTTTTTAAATGTCTTGACTGGAAGTGTCGGGACAGTCGGTGGAACATCACCAAACAGTTGGAATAAGTTTAAACCAAAATTTCATACAACTCCTCCTGGTCAGAAGTTTTGGAACAATATGCATTTCCCTAATGAGTATCCTTTGGCGATGTTTGAAATGAGCTTCTTGTTGCCACATTTTATGAAAGAGGGTAGAGGTAAGATGGATGTTTATTTCTCTAGAGTATTTAATCCGGTGTGGACTTACCCTGATGGATTTAGCTGGATGGAAGCATATTTGGATGAAGAGAAATTTGGTTTGCATGCAGCGATGACACCGACTTGGAATGAGACGGCCTTCTTTGCAGATTATGTTTTACCGATGGGACACTCTGCCGAACGACATGATTTGAATAGTTATGCAACGCACTCGGGCATGTGGATTGCCTTCCGTCAACCTGTATTGCGAGAAGCGGCACGACGAGCAGGTAAGCCTGTGGAATTTACCTACGAATCCAATCCTGGAGAAGTCTGGGAAGAAGATGAATTTTGGATTGAGTTGAGTTGGCGAATTGATCCTGACGGAAGTTTGGGTATTCGAAAACACTTCGAGTCACCTTATCGTCCTGGAGAAAAAATTAAAATCGATGAGTACTATCAATACATTTTTGAAAATACGAAAGGACTGACTGCCGCTGCAAAAAAAGAAGGATTGACCGAGTTGGATTATATGAAAAAGCATGGCGCGTTCGAAGTAGAAAAACACAGTTACGCCAAACATGAGTTTACCCTTTCCGAAGAACAACTCAAGGATTCAGTCGTTGATGAAAAATCAAAAGTCATTCGCAAAGAAGGAAAAGATATTGGTGTGATGATCAATGGAAAAGCCTTAGTCGGTTTCCCCACACCGAGTCGTAAAAATGAATTTTACTCGCAAACCTTGGCAGATTGGAAATGGGAAGAATATGCGATTCCAACTTATATCAAGAGTCATATACACAATGAGAAATTGGACAAAGAAAAAGGTGAATATGTTTTATTGCCTACGTTCCGCTTGCCGACCTTGATTCACTCTCGTTCTGGAAATGCCAAATGGTTGGTAGAAATTGCCAATCGGAATCCAATTTGGATGCATCCTGATGATGCGCAACGTTGGGGATTTAGAACGGGCGACTTGGTTCGATTAAATACTGACATTGGATATTTTATAGATAAGGTCTGGGTGACGCAAGGAATGAAACCGGGGGTAGTGGCTTGCTCGCATCACCTTGGTCGATGGCGACGAAAACAAGATGAAGGGAACCGTTGGGCCACCAATACAGTCAACATCAAAAACGATGGCAGCGGTGGTTGGAAAATGGAAACGGTCTCTGGTATCAAACCTTTCGATAGTACGGATGATGATAGTAAACGGATCTTCTGGTCGGATGGTGGTGTACATCAAAACATTACGCATGCCGTTCATCCTGACCCGATTTCGGGAATGCATTGTTGGCATCAACGGGTACGCATAGAGCGGCCGCATGAAGGAGATAAGTATGGTGATATTTTCGTGGATACAAATAAGTCGCATGAGAATTATAAGGAGTGGTTAAAGTTGACAAGACCTGCAGATCAGCCTGATGGGTTGAGGCGGCCGTATTGGTTTAAGCGACCGTTGAAGCCGGATAAGAAGGCTTACTATACTACGAACATGGATGAGAATGGGAGGGTGAAGAAGGAATTGGATTAATGAAAAAAAGTGACTTCAGGTATCGGATACCTTCAAGGTATCCGATACCTATTCCCTAAAGGTATCCGATACCTATTTTAAAAATATAAATACTAAAAAGTAATAGCTATTCAATCCTAATAAATCTTTCAAAGAAATTAGTATTTTGTTTTCCTATAAAACGTCACTCTATGGGAAAACATAATTACTGGGAAAAACTCCTTCCTAATCGTTGCTATCATATATACAATCATGCAGTTGGTGTTGAGAATTTATTTAAAGTACCTCGCAACTATATTTACTTTTTGGAAAAATGGGATAAGTATATCAGTCCTTATTTTGCCAATTATGCTTTTTGTTTGATGTCTAACCATTTTCATTTTTTATGTAAAGCCAAACTAATATCAGAAGAACTCAAGATTAAAATTGCTGAGGATGGTACAAAGCGAGGTTTAGCTTTTCTAGCTGGAGAAGTCCCTGTAAATGTTTTTTATGAGAGTCAATTTGCGAGTTTTTTCAAAAGTTACACTCAAGCAATAAACAAGCAAGAAGTGAATCGATTCGGAGGTCTTTTCAAAGCAAAGTTTAGAAGGACTTTAGTTTCTAATCGAGAGGAGTTTATGTATTACCTTTGCTATATTCATCATAATCCTATTCATCATGATATGGCGGCAGATTACAATGGTTGGGAAAATAGTTCTTATCCTATTTATTTGGAACAGGTATCGGATACCTCTAAGGTATCCGATACCTCTAAGCCCAAACTTTCCATTTCATCAACATTAAAATTATTTATTTCTGAAGAAGATTCTTTTGGGTTAGATGGATTCAGAAAAGAACATCAACGTTTTAAAAAAGATTTTACCCACAGGGAGAAAAATTAATAAATATTAAGTTGGTATAGGTATCGGATACCTTCAAGGTATCCGAGACCTGTTATAAGGAGTGGTTAAAGTTGACGAGACCTGCGGATCAGCCTGATGGGGTGAGGAGACCTTATTGGTTTAAGCGGCCGTTGAAGCCGGATAAAAAAGCTTACTACCTTGGGAATATGGATGAGAATGGGAGGGTGAAGAAGGAGTTGGATTAAGGAAAAAAGAGCAATCGGGGACGGTTGCTCTTTTTTTATTTTCTTGTTGTACTTGTAGACTGACGGATGAAATCCGTTACGTTGGTTCGTGTAAATACACAGCATTTAACGAGCAGCTTTCCTTTTATTTGTTATTTGGTTTTGTATTGGACAGCAGGTTAGCGGCTGTCAATTTATTACAATTATACTTAATGCAAAATTCAACCAATTCCTCAATGAACTCTTTTGTTAGAAAAGCTTATAACACTAAACTAGTGAATTGGCTATTCTCGCAATATGATAAACTTAACTCTAATGCTAAGTTTGATTTAATAAAATTTCGTAATCATCCCTTCTTAGATTCCGTGCTTAATTTTGGATGCTTACATAATACTTAATTTTTTCCTGCACGGACTATTGATATTTTAAGATATGGAATTATTGGTTATTATTGGGGTAAAAAACAAACGGCAACAGGAACTCTATAAACGATACTTGCAAATTCATTTTGATTTTCACCTACTATATAAAATACTCCAATTTGTCTAGAACCTTTTCTGAATTTATTGTTGTAAATAATAATATCTTCTTCTCCTTCACCCGTTAGAATTGCTGAAGGCGACCAGGTACTATATTTAATAGCTGAATTATACTCCTGTGAAGGAAATAATTTAAATGTATTTTTCTCCAATCCTTGAGGTACGCTATAAGTAACAGTAATAGTTAAACTATTTTCATTTGAAATATTTCGTATTTTAATTTGTTCTTCATTTTTTAACGAAAGTGTATAATTTTCACTTTTTATTTCATTATTTGTATAGGGAAGCAATTGTACAATTTCAGATTTTAAAGAGGCTTCACTATCACCATTTTCATACCCTTTTTTAAAGTACTCAATTGCCGTTGTTTTACTTTGTGTAAATCCACCAACACCAAAAAGAGCCATTTCACCAAGCATAGTATAAGATTTAGGATTATAGTTTGTAGTCATTTTATAGTATTTTGCTGCTTCAACCCAATTTACAGCTATATCATCTAAGCAACCATCATATATCTCTGCTAAGTTAAAAGCAGCTTCTTCTTTTAAGGATGGAAAAGCTAGTGCTTTTTTATAAGTTTTAATTGCTTGATTTCCAATTGGGAAAACTCCTTCACCCAATTTGTATGAATTAGCCAATTGAATTAAGGCTTTATTTTGACCTGATTCTACCATTGCTTTATAAATTTGGAATTGCTCCTTTTCTTTAAGTGTAGACTTTTTCCCTTTTAAGGCTTCTGAGTAAAGACTTTCTTGCTCACTTTTAGGTAAAAATTTCCATTGTGGATAACTTTCAGGCTCTTTTAATCTTGATTCATTAACTACCTCCCATTTTTTGGCGATATCATTATATTCAGGGTAAGCTGCATCAATAATTTCTTTTAGTGGAGTGCTTATGTTATTGTAAGATTGCTTGAATAATAATTCAGAATTAACCTTACTTATATTAGCTTGATATATCGTGTTAGAGTATGGGTCTACATCTGAAATAAAAGACCATCTTTTCCCTTCTCGTGCACCCAGAAAAGCAAGAGCTGCAGGGTTTGAAAAATCAACATCATTACTGTTGTCTTTTAGTATTTTAATAATCCAACTGTTTCGATAAGAATCGTCAACCTTATTGGCTTCTTCGATTCCTCTCGTATAATTTATTGTAGTTCCAAAAGAACCTGAAAGATATGCGAATGCCCATACTTTACTGTAATCCTTTTTAACTAATTTAAAAGAATTTTTATCAGATTCCTTTATTTCTGGAGTCTCACCCAGTTTAAATAATTCGAATACTGCCGCAGCTAATTCTGGACTTGAATTAAAATCATATCGCCAACTTTCGTTTTGAAGGTAGAGACGCAAATAAATAGTAGGAATAATATACCCAAATTCATTATATAAAGAAGGGTCTGACTCATAAGTCTCAGCAGCAAGTTTTAATAACATTATAGAAATTTCAAATGCTTTGTCTCGATGTGTAGGATAATTATATAGTCCATATTGAGAAACCATAACTAATCTAGCAGCACATCTTATACTTCCGTTGTTTGCTCCTTGTACCAATATGCTGTATAAAGAATTGATGACCTCTTTATTGATACAATTGTTGCCAGAAACAAGTTGCTTGCTTATAAATTCAGCATAATCATAATATGTTTTTGGGTTAGCTTTATTTAGAGATGTTTCTAATTGAATAGCTTTTGCACGAATACTCTCGCAATCTCGTGCACTAATATTAAATGTAATAGCTAAAAAAAGAATAAGGATTAATTCAATTTTGAAGTTCATATTTTTTTTTGTTAAATTTTTAGTTTCGTTTGGTATTAGTTTTTCTTCAAATCAGATTCAATATTTACCCATTTGACTTTCCAATTTTCTTTCTGATGTTCGCCTATGGTAAAAAAGAGAAACTTACTATCAGAGGAAGAGGTTTTGCCTCTTTCTCTTTTTTAAGTAACTCTTTTTTTTCGTTTCAAAAAGTTGCATTTGTGGTTGAATGCAAGTTTTGTTCCAATTGCCATGCCCTGTCCGTTCGCGCCAATGCTCTTGCATTGGTGTGCTTATTAAAAAGCCTTAGGCTTCCTATCACCCGCTGGCGCCACCTCTACGAAACAATAAAAACATCGTCGCTAGCGCTGGGCCTCCTGGCCCGTGTTTACTTTTCAGCATTCCGATAGTAATGAACAATAATACCGTAATCACTAAAAAGTAAACACGAGCCGGGAGGCTCAGCGCTAGCGACGATGTTTTATACAACCCATAAATTACAGAAAGATTTACTAGCATAAAAGTTAGCACCTTTTGCAGTTTGTAAATATATTGTTACAGCAATCAAGCAAAACACTTCAACCAAGTAGATTATAAATAAACACATCCACAAAAAAAATCCACAACCACTTCATCACAAAAACATCTTACCTAATCATTTTCCTCGAGCAGAAAATATTTTTCCGAATGGTAAAACCATTTTCTATACCCCAGCTATGCGATACAATCATCTAAAAAATAAAAACAAACCTGCTCGTGTCAACTTAAAGTCAACATACGGCAAAAGGAACCAAACCTTGTCCGACAGTCTACAAGTCTAACAAGAAACTGCTAGCCTAAAATTTAGCAGCTTTTACAATTTGTAAATGTATTGTTACATCAATCAAGATAAAGAAGGATTTGGATTAAATGAAAAAAGAGCAACTGAGAAGAGGTGCTCTTTTTTGGTTTTATAAATTTCTTGTTGGATTGGTAGAATGACAGATGGAATCAGTTACTACGGTTCATGTAGCACTTCAAGTACTAACGAGCAGTTTTCTTTTTGGTTGTTATTCTGATTTGTGTTTGACAGCAGACCCTACCAAATATTACAAATTATAAAACTAAATTTGAATCGTGTATAGTAATTAACCTAACCTAAGTAACTAATCCTAACCTCTACCGTTTAATCTAAGGAATCAACTATTTCTTGCATCAAGTGCAACAAAAAGATAATTTGAAAATAATATTTTTAATCTTAAAAAATCCGATTTCCGATATTCATTGGTCGGAAAAAATTTAAAATACCTCGATGACTTACTTCCGGGGAATCAAAATTTAGAGAACACACCTAGGGTTTTTTATTTAAAAAAAAATAACATGAACCTCCTTAAATTATTCTTCACTTTTTTATTTTTAATATGCTTATTTTATATCCAAGCTAAACCAACTGAGGTAATAATTACAAAAGAGACTAGCTTTAAATCAGAAGGAAATTCTTCTTCAAAAACCATATCAAGATTATTTCCGAATGACAAAGTTATTTTTCTAAATGATTGTAATTTTTATTATTGCAAAGTTGAATTAAATGGGAAAATAGGTTGGGTGAAAAAACGATTAATTGATAAGTTCTCGCTCTTAGAAAAACAATTGGAAAAAGAAGCGAAAACGGAAAGTATTTCAAATGAAGAAACCTATCAATCTTCCGAGGAAGATGAAAAGAGTATTACAGACAATAATTTTTCTAATCATTTTTCAGGATTTCATTACAAAATTATTTTCGTTGGTGGCCTATTAATTTGCATATTAGGTTATTGGATTTTTAAATTATTTTTTTATAATAAAAGAGTGGAAATAGAAAATGAAGATTTAAATTTAAAATATCAAGGAATAATAAATGTTGATGATGAATTAAATAAAAGGAAAAAGGAAGTTGTTGAAGTAGAAAAATCCCGCGATAGTTTGAGATTAAAATATCACACCGAAAAAGAAATTCATGAAAAATTACTTTATGAAAGTACCCTACTAAAGGATGATTTATATATGGCCGAATTTGGAGTTTATCAACCTCAATTTGATAATAAGACTTCTGCAATCTTTCAATCAAAAATCAAAGAAATTCGGGAGAAGCAAAAATGGATGATAACAAAGAATCTAGCAATAATAGGAGGGGAGGGTATGAAAATAAATCGAAAGAATAGGAGTATGATTAATGCGCAAAAGAAACTAATGATAAGAGCATTTAATGGAGAATGTGATAATATTTTAAAAAGTGTAAAACGGAATAATGAAACTTTAATGGAGGAACGAATATTAAAGTCAGCTGAGATTATTAATAAAATAGGAGAACCTCAAGGCCTAGAAATTTTAACTCGATTTTCATTCCTTAAAATTTTGGAAATGAGAACAACTTATGAATTTGGCTTTAAAAAAGATAGGAAAAAAGGAATTCAAAAAAGAAGAAGAGAAAAAATAATAGATTAAGAAAAGTCAAAAAAGGAAGAAGTAGTAGAAAACTTAGTAAGTATATAGACACCCCTGCTGTTGGATACAACCATCTAAAAAATAAAAGGCAACCTTCTCGTGTTGACTTAAAGTCAACATACGACAAAAGGAAGCGGACTTTGTCCGACAGTCTACAAGTATAACAAGAGGCCAGTAGCGAAGAATTTAGTGATCTTTTGTGATATGTAAATGTAATGTTATTTAGATCGAGCAAAGCCAGTAACCAAAGTTCGTGTAAATGTTTAACATTTAACGAGCAACGATTTTCTTATTTATCTTCGTAGTTGTGCGGCACAGCAGGAGAGCTTCGTCAATCTCAATTTTTTTAAAAAGTATTCAATTCTAAAGCATGAATTTTTATATCAGTCGAAAAACTTAACCGATTGCTTATTCCGTATGTAGGAATTAAAACTAATTTTTCTAGGTCAAGACTTTGATATTCTTTTCCATTTAATTTTAAGTAAAAATAGCCATTTGGAAACAATACAAATTTCAACTTATTTTTTTTATCCAAAAAAACATCTTCCTCTTCTGGCGTTTCAAATATACCAACGACCCCTTCCTTATTCCTGTAAGAAATAGTGCATTTTCCATTTTTATGGATTCGTAACCAAGTGTAACCTGATGGACTATTTCCCAACATAAATCGCATTGGACTATCGTTTTTACTAAGTTGAAAATCAGTTCCAAGAGAAAAATCAATCACCAATTCATATGGATCAATAGTATTTTCTTTTATTGGAAAATTATCTAACCAAAGAGAAGAATAACATTTTTCAGGATTTTCAAGCATCGCAGTTTTTTTGGAATAAGTAGCATTACAATCTGACTTGAGATTCAATTCTCCTACATTTTCAGTTCCTGCTGATAACTTTGACAAGTTATATTTAGGAGCAGAGTCAATGAATTGTTTAAGCTCATACGTGTTCTTAAAGTCAAAATATCCGTTGGAATAGCTTACCTCTTTTGCGTTCTTGCTAGTAGCCTCACTTATCATATTAGCAACTTCTTGTTGTGCTATTTTTCTTTCTTCCTCTTTTTTTGCTAATTTTTCTTTTGTTAAAACATCATTGGAGTGCTTATCATATAATTTAAAAATTTGACCTCTTTTATCTATAAAGCTAACTCTTACATCATCTATTCTACCAAGATATTCCTTTTCAATTTGCACTATTTTATCATAGACTTTTTTTTCAGCCCTTCTCACTTCATCAGTTTTATCATTATATTGAATTCTATAAAATTCATACTCTTTACTCAACTCATTTATTTGGTCAATGTAAAAATTAGCATCATTAGCATGTTTTACTGCAATATTATTATAACGAACTGCTTCATCTCTATTACCAAGTCCTTGCGCTAATCCCTGATTGAAAGATGCTGCTTTAGATAACTGTTCACTATCATCTGCTTTATCATTTAATCTATCTATTTTTTTCTTTAGAGCAGTTATTTTTTTATTGGAAAGTGAATTTTCTAATCCTAAACTATTTTCCATCTGAACATCTTCATACTTGTTTTTTGCTTCTTTTAAAAAGTCATCCTTTGCCAAAATAATGCTTTCCATTTCTTTTAGTTCTTCCAAAAAAGATAAAGCGAATTGTTGTTTTTCATAAAGCTTGATTGCTTCTTCAATTATCACCACAGATCTTTCATCAGGATCTTGCAATACTTGTTCAGCCAAATATCGATAGTCTATATCTTGTGCAAAGGAAATATTCAAAAAGGAAAATAAGAGTAAATAGGTGGTAATGGTAAATTTCATTAAAAGGAATTATTGATAAGGTTATAAAAAAGGGAAGGGATTTTTTTTGCTAAAAAGAAATGAAATAATCCAAATAAGAAATATTCAATATTAGACTTTATTAGATGGAGGTTGAACGTTAGATGATTTCTCATTCTTATTCATTTAGAATAAACTCTATTGGGTTTTTTATTATGGATTTAGACTCTCATAACAAACAAAAATATTGCCCTTTTTTCGCTAGCACGTTACCCCGCTGTGCGATACAAAGTCAACTGACACCAAAAAGGAAACGGATTTCATCCGACAGTCTAGCAAGTATAACAAGAAGCCACTAGCAAAGAATTTAGTGGTCTCTTATGATATGTAAATGTATTGTTATATCAATCAAGGTGAAATAGGATTTGGATTAATGAAAAAAGAGCAACTGGGAGGAGGGCACTTTTTTTGTTTAATAAAAATCTTGTTGGACTTGTAGACTGTCCGATGAAGTCCGTTACTTTGGTTAGTCTAGCACTTCAAGTCTTGCCAAGCAGATTTCCTTTTATTAGTTAGTTTCTCTTGTATTGGACAACGGGGGCTCAACTGTTGGCAGATCCAACTTAAATGCTCGGGAGTATCAAAAGATTATTGACACTAGTTCTAATTTTTCATTGCCTCCTCAGCTAGAATTTTCCATTGTGGATTTTGTACTTTGAAAAGTTTATAAATTTCCGAATCTCTAGGAATGGTGTTTAAATATTCATAAAGTTTTTTTGTTTTCCAATAATTTTTTTCCCAACTAAAATCACCTTCAAAAGGCGCATTCAGATACGCTTGCGCAATTTGAGCATAGTGTTTTACAAATTCTTCTGCAAGTTCATCTAAAGTGGTAGGCTGATTTTCTTCATAGACTTTTTGTGAAATAGAAATTGCGTTAGCCTTAGGAAAAGTTTTTAAATAAGTAGAAAGATTAAACCAATGCTCTTCTCCTCTTTTTCTAAAAGTCATATCAATATACCGATGGTCAGAGGGTGAAATATGTAGCTCTGCAAAATCATTTTTATAATTATAGTCTGTTGTGTCCAATGCGATATTATGTTTTTGAAAAAAAGGGGCAAAGTGATTTTGAATATTTTCTTGTAAGTGAGGAGTGCCACCAAAATGAAAAGATCCAGTTATGGTTGGAGTGGTTTTAGATGCGGCTTTTTTTATAGAACTAATGTTAGAATTTGGTTTTTCTTTCGGAATTATCTTTTTGGGAGGCGTTGTACTATGATTACATTTTATAAAAATGAAAATAAAGATTGCCGCAAGGATTAAAAAATAGGAAAATGGTTTAATCATAATTCAGTTTTTATTTGTCGTAATTTTTTTAAAATTCTTGTTTTACCATTTGCTTAGTCAACTAAGAATAAGAGCATGTTTAAATTTTTACCGTCCTGAAAATCAACGCTTTATGAACCTTACGTCCAATTTAATTTTTATTTAGCTCGCTAAACTTCAAATGAAATTGTTAGCAAGAACCACAAACCATTGACTTTCAGTTAGTTAAAAATTTAAACATGCTCTAATATAATAAACTTGCTGTCCCAGCTTTGCGATACAACTACCTAAAAATAAAAGATAACTTGCTAGCTTAAAATCTAGCAGTTTTTGAAGTTTGTAAATGTATTGTTTTGTCCAATCTATTTTTGGACTTGTAGACTGACGCAAGAACTCCATTAGATTGGAACGAGTAGCACTTTTAGTACTAACGAGCAGTTTTCCTTTTATGTATTAGGTGTGTTTTGTATTTGTCAGCAAGGTATAGGAAAGTATAAGTTATTCTTTAACTATTCCTTATTCTAGGAAGATTGAGCGGACGGGTATGAAGTTTGCATATAGTAATCTTAACTAGCCATAGCCTAACTATCAAAATTAGAAAGAGATAAAAGAGATTTTATGATGCATTCTATAGTAAAGGCTTTGGTTCTAATAATGTATTTTCTAACCTTCTTAGGAAATACGGTTTTTTGCCAATCCAACCATAACATCATTTTCAATACGATTAATCATACTGATGGGCTACCCCATAACACAGTTAATGCAATTGTAAAAGATGATTTAGGATTTATTTGGGTAGGAACGAACGATGGACTTTGTCGTTATGAAGCTTCTAATAATATAAAGGTATTCCGTGGCAACGATTCAAAAGTCGAAGGAGGCCTCGAATCTAGTAGTATTCGAGCTTTATTTTTAGATAGTAAGGACAACCTTTGGATCGGTACACGACTAGGAGGTTTGACTAAATTTCACCAGCCTAGTGATACTTGGCAAACCTTCCGAAATGATAAAAATAATTCTTCTAGCATCAGTAGTGATGAAGTTTTGACCATCACAGAAGATAGTAAGGGTAGATTATGGGTCGGTACGGAAGATGGATTAAATGTTTTTAATTACGAAACAGAGTCATTTGTTTCTTTTAAAGCAGATGTTAACGAGTCGGGTGCATTAAGTGGCAAAGCAGTTATAACGGTTTTGGAAGATGACAAAGGATGGATTTGGGTAGGTACTTGGGCAGGAGGTTTGAATTTGTTGATTCCTTCAATAGATGGCAATCTCAAAAATTCTAGATTTCGTACATTTTTTCCAAATAAAAAAACAGAAGCAAAACATGTATGGAAGATTATTGAAGACGATCAAAATCGTTATTGGGTTGGAACGCGAGGAGCAGGTTTATTTATGATGGAACTTCCAATGCAGGCTAATAATAAATTGATGGACTCCAATTGGCAACCGATTTTCCATAATTATTTTGATATCAATGATACTAATGGAATTGTAGGTAATAGAATAGGAGATATTTTTCAGGATAGTAAAGATAATTTATGGGTGTCAACATTGGATGGACTCAACTGTATTTATTCAGATGAATTATCTCGCAAAACTAAAGATCCAACTTCATCAAAGAAACCTGATTTTGTTTTTCAACATTATTCCTATGAATCCCATGACCAAACCTCTATCACACATAATGAAGTGAAGACTATTTTTGAAGATCACCAAGGTTTACTTTGGTTCGGAACTTTTAGTGGTATAAGTGTTTACAATTGGTTTGCTAATCAGTTTGATGTTTATGAGTTAGACTGGGCTTCTAGTACCAATGCACAAAATTTATATATCGATAAGCAAGGAGTTGGTTGGCTTAGTAATGGAGACCAAGGCATCTTTAAATATGATTTTCAAAAACAAGAAAAAATTAGTTTTGAGAAGAATGAAATTTTATTGTTAAATAAATTTGTTTCGGCTATCTATAGTCCTGATGATAAATATCTCTATATCGGTACAGCAAATGGAGTAAGTAAGCTTGACATGAAGACCAATCAAATTAAGGATTATTTGCTTCCTACTGAGCTAAGAGAACAGATTCATCATTTTTATATTCGCTCATTTTTTAAAGACCAACAAAATCGAATTTGGATTGCATCAGATCAAGGATTTTTTGTCATTGATGAAAGAACTGGAAATTATACTGCATTTAAACATGACCCAAATAATCCCCAATCAATTAGTGATATTTCTATCAAAGATATAAAGGAAGATAGCAATGGTAATATTTGGGTTGCGACATTTAATGGGTTAAATAAAATAAAAGAAACAGCATCAGGAGGAATTGAATTTGAAAGATTTAAACATGATTCTTCTAATCCAGAGAATAGTATTCCTTCCAATAGAATTAGTATTCTGGAAGAAGTTAATGGCATATTATATATTGGAAGTAGCAATGGTTTAGGTGGATATAATTTAAGAGAAAAAACTTTTACAAATTATAGTAAAGACCATAAGAAATATAGTATTCAAAGTTTAGAAAAAACGAGTGATGGAAATCTGTGGGCGGGGACTACTGATGGAATTATTTTTTTTAATACGCTTACTCATGCTTTTAATCAATATGAAAAAGAAGATGGTTTAGGGGATATTATTTTCCAAACAGGATCGAGTCACAGAGATAAAAATGGTGTTTTATATTTTGGTAGTCGACAAGGAATTACTCGATTTAATCCACAAAGTTTATTGAAAAATGATGTTCCGCCTGAGGTTTATGTTACAGATGTTCGAACCATGAGCCCAGATGGCGAAAACCGAACAAGTGGAATTTATACGGAAGAAATAATTTTAGAACACAATGATTATTATCTGTCTCTTGATTATGCCGCACTTAATTATAATCGTTCAGAGAAAAATAAGTTTGCATTTATGCTAGAGGGATTTGATGATAATTGGAATTATTCTGATGAAAAATCTCCTGCGGTTTATACTAATCTTAAACATGGATCATATAATTTTAGAGTCAAAGCTGCCAATAATGATGGCGTATGGAATGAAGAAGGATTAGTACTTAAGGTAATTAAAAAACCTGCTTTTTGGGAAACTTGGTGGTTTAGGTTAGGTAGTTTGTTGTTTGTAATTACAATGTTATATCAAGGGATGAAATCACATACCAAAAATATTAAGGAAAAAAATATAGTGCTCCAGAAATACAATGAAGATCTAAATAGAGAAATTACACATAGGAAAAAAGCAGAAAAGGAGTTACAAGAACGAGAGCAAAATTTGCAAGAGTCGAATATGAATTTACAACGGTCTAATAAAGATCTTGAACAGTTTGCATATATTGCATCTCATGATCTTCAAGAACCTTTGAGGGTGGTTGGGAGTTTTATAGGATTATTAAGGCGTCGCTACCATCAACATTTTGATGAAGAGGCTTTTCAGTATATTGATTTTGCCATAGATGGAGTCACTCGTATGTCCCAACAAATTAAAAGCATTTTAGACTTTTCAAGAGTTAGTCAAAAAGATATTGAATTTAAATTAGTCAATATGGATAATGTTGTCTTCACAAAATTGCATGACCTTTCCCAAAATATTAAGGAAAAAAATGTTCAAATCACAGCTAATAAATTACCTGACATCGTTTGTGAAAAAAATCAAATAGAGATGGTCTTTCACAATCTTATCTGTAACGCAATTAAATTTAATAAAAAGGAATCACCTGTAGTTATAATTTCTAACAATGAAATTGCATCCGATGAGTTTTGGCAATTTTCAGTAGAAGATAATGGAATTGGAATTGCTAAAGAATATCAATCAAAAATCTTTAAAATTTTTCGACGACTTCATAGTAAAAAGGATTATGAAGGAACAGGAATTGGGTTAGCACTTTCTCAAAAAATAGTACATAGACACGGTGGTAAAATTTGGGTAGAGTCAATAGAAGGAGAAGGCACTACATTTTATTTTACCATTAGTAAAAATTTAAAGGCTAAAAAAGCAATTGAAAATCAAAAAGAACTGATAAAAGCTTTATATAACTAATGTTACTGTTGATGTACTTTGAGGGAGTTAAAATGATTCCTCAACTCAAAAAATAAAAGGAAGCGGACTTCGTACGATAATTTACAAGTCTAACAAGAAGCTGTTAACATAAAAGTTAGTAGCTTTTTGTAGTTTGTAAATGTATTGTTAATCATTCGAGGTGAAGAAGGATTTTGATTAAATAAAAAAAGAGCAACTGAGGACGGTTGCTCTTTTTTTTGGTTTATAAAATGCTTGTTGGACTTGTAGGCTGACGGATGGAATCCGTTGCTTTGGTTTGTGTAGCACTTCAAGTGCTAACGAGCAACTTTCCTTTTATTTGTAATTCTGTTTTGTATAAGACAGCAAGATTCCAATTGTGATATCTTTACGCTGTATCTTACTTCTCCTCTCCTTCACCAACTTTTTCTGCAGAGGTAGATATCATAATACTTCCACTTGCTTTAATATGAAAACGACGATTTTTGGTGGATCGGTTACCTTCAAGTAGACTGTTATAGTTTGATTTTTTTTCATTAATTTTTCCAAAAAAATTCAAAAATAATGGAGCTTCGTTTCTAAGAATATCAACATAATTTTGAAAAAACTTAGTGCTTTTATAAGTATTTCCAATCAAAGAAGAATATATGCCGCCCATACTATCGAGGTCAAAGTTTGGCTTTCGAGGTAATTTTCGGGAGTCCGAAAAAAATAAATTAATATAAAACGGTAAAGTGTCGAATGGATAAAAAAAAGATGTAGATCCTGGACTCAATTCCAGTCCTACTCCAGGATTATCTATTGAAGCCACTATGCTTATAAGGAAATCATAAGGGACGTATTCATTGTCCTCTCTTCTGAATTCCTTCCCATCACATAATTTTATTGTGTAGTTTGAAAAGGAAAAATTATTAAGTACGATTGAATGTTTAACTGACATGATATTTGTTTTTTGAGGGTAAAAATTAGTGCAGAATATTTCTGTTTAAATGGTCATAAATATAAGGAAGGTAATTATTCTTTTTAATAAATTTTTTAGAGAAAAATATTTATGCTTGGCTGTTCCCAGCTGTGCGATACAACCCGATGGCACCACCTCTACGAAACAATAAAAACATCGTCGCTAGCGCTGGGTCTCCTGGCCCGTATTTGCTTTAAAGCGTTTCGATAGTAATGAACAATAATACCGTAATCACTAAAAAGTAAATACAGGCCAGAAAATCCGCTGGGATCACCATTGAAAAAAAATAATAAAAAACTACCTCATGCAGCGTTTTGCTTTTTTATGGATAGTAGTAAGAAATGGTTCTCTGCTACTATTAAAGAATGTGATTATTTCATCTTGACTAAAATCAAAGAACATTTTAACAATTAATATGTTCCCAAAATGGAAGAATGTAAAAGACTTCAAATATAAATCAGCATTAAAAAAATAGAAACTCAACATCATCTTTTAAAAAACAAAAAACAAAACATCATGATCACCAGACCAATCTTCACTTTAATTTTTTTATTAACAATTTGTAATTTTTGTCTAGCGCAAAATGTTCCAATTATTAGTTATAGTGAAAATAACTATGGTCAAGTCCAATTAGAAATCGAAGCTCAAGCGGATAAGTATTATGTGTTGACGGCACAGCATGCGCCAGATTTTAATTATGAATCAGTCACTTCGATCACGTTGGGGATAGATGGCAATATGATGATTACTGAACCAGCGGGAGCTTTCCCTCTACAGAGTTATACCATCACGGAACATTCCATTGCGAATCCTGATGATATAGATGGGGATGGTATCGACGACATCACGGAGTTGAATAATATGCCTACTATGGCTCCGCTCAATTTTGCAGAAGAAGTATCTTTTATAGACGGAACGACCTCTATCGATGATGCGGAAACCTTCACGAACTTATCCGTGATTGAAAATGTTCCTTGGGCTCCTTTTTTGGATGGCCAACAGTTCGTAAAGTTTGTAATATTGGATATAGATACTGATGAACCTAAAGTATATTTTATCAATAGCTCTACTCATTTTATACATGCTGCTTTTTTAATAGAGATTGGTGCAAGCCTGATTGGAGATGATGGTTCGGGTGAAATAGTTTATAACCCTAATGAAATACTTCCTAATGGATCAATCGGAAGTTACTCTTTTAATTTTTCATTTGGAGATGCAAAAGATTTTGAAACGACTCAGAAAACATATGAATTGTTAGTAGCCAATATGCCTTTTCTCAACAATAATATGCAGCATTTTATTGGAGATGGAGGAGAGGCAATTTACAACGATCAATATCAAAATGATTATATCGGGTCAAGAATAAATGTTGTTTTGGAATCTGAAGTTTTTAGTGATGTAGATTATTTACCTTTTCATCAAGCGGAAGGATTTGGATACTTCAGACAGATGACTTTAAATGAAACGCCAAGTTCCAGAGATATAGTTTTATACGATGTGCTACCGAATTCTTTGCCAAGAGTAGGTGGGATGATTACCTCTGTGATACAAACTCCGTTGTCTCATGTAAACTTAAGAGCAATTCAAGATGATGTACCTAATGCATATATTAAAGATCCACTTCTAGTAGATTCGATTGCGACTTTATTAGATAATTATATTTACTATCGAGTGGAGGACGACAAATATTTTATCCGAGAGGCGACGCTAGATGAAGTCAATGATTGGTTCGAAAAATTAAGACCAACACAGGATCAAATCCCTGAACGAGATCTGAGTTTTACGGAAATATTACCATTAGATTCGATTACGTTTAATATGGCAACTGCCTTCGGAGCTAAGTGTTCGAATGTTGCGACGATGAGAAATTTCGGATTTCCAGATGGAACTATTCCGGATGGCTTTGGTGTACCATTTTACTATTATGATGAGTTTATGAAATTCAATAACTTCTACCAAGCAGTAGAAGACATGATCAATGATCCTGATTTTATAAGTGATCTGGATACTCGTATTGACATGCTTAAAGATTTTAGAAAAGATGTTAAAGATGCTCCCATGCCTCAATGGATGTTGGATAGTTTGCAAGCGATGCATGACGCATTCCCTGTGGGTACTGCGGTGCGATGTCGATCAAGTACCAATAATGAAGACCTTCCTGGATTTAGTGGAGCAGGACTTTATACTTCAAAAACCCAAAACCTCGACGAAGGACATATCTCAAAATCCATCAAGCAAGTCTATGCCAGTATGTGGAATTTCAGAGCATACGAAGAGCGGGATTTTTATAGAGTAGATCAATATATCGCAGCGATGGGTGTACTGTGCCATCCTAACTATCAAGAAGAAAAATCAAATGGGGTAGGAGTCAGTATTGACCCGATTTACAATACTGCGAATACTTTTTATTTGAATACTCAAGTAGGAGAATTTTTAATTACGAATCCTGATCCAAATTCTATTCCTGAAGAAATTTTATTGCAGGAAGATTCTACTGCAGGTTATTTGATTTTGAGAGAATCAAACTTGGTACCTACTGGTCAATTAGTGATGGATGAAGTATATC
This sequence comes from Saprospiraceae bacterium, assembly GCA_045104975.1. Classification (GTDB taxonomy): domain Bacteria; phylum Bacteroidota; class Bacteroidia; order Chitinophagales; family Saprospiraceae; genus CAJQQY01. The sequence goes on along the minus strand of JBGCCY010000247.1, from coordinate 1,565 downwards.
TTAACCAAATGAGAGACTACCTCAAAGTTATCCATGACGAATTTGCGATACTTTATGATGTAGTTGGAGCGGAAGGATTTGGGATGGATATAGAATATAAAGTAACAGCGCAAGATCAATTAATTATTAAACAGGCTCGACCTTGGGTTTCTTTTTGGGCAAATATTAAAGCCACGAATGACTTAGGAGTAACAGCAATCGTAGAACCTCAAAGCTCTGCTAGTCTGGGTGATAGTGAATTGGTTAGGGCAAAAATTAAAAATCAAGGATTAAAAGAAATGCATGATTTTGATATTTCCCTTTTAGTCAATAATCAATTGATAGAAACGATTAATATCACCGATACTTTAAATCCTCAGAGTGATGCAACCTATCAGTTTACCGTTCCTCAGGATTTTTCAACAATTGGAGATTATGATATTACAACGATCGTTTCACATCCAGAGGATGGCTATAGTACTAATGATACTTTAGAGACCGTTGTCAGTAGATTATATTTATTGGAAGGTGGAATAATTACCACGGAAGCAACTGCAAGATGTGGCAACGAAGTAGAAGTCACTAGCCTGATTACTAATTATGGAGCATCTACATTTACCGATACAGAAATCGAAGTGGTCGTAAATGGATTAGCCATAGATACCATTCTTTATGACTCCGGAATTCCTTACTTAGCAGAAGTAGAATTACAATTTACGATAACTGAAAATCTGCAACCAACCAATAATGAAATTATCCTCAACCTATTGAGTGTAAATGGACAGCAAGATGATAATGCAGTTAATAATTCCGCTTCCACTATAATAGATTTAGATGCTGACTTCGACATCGTTACGTTTAAAGTTATCGCAGACGATTATCCTGGAGAGAATTCTTGGGAAATATATGACGAACTGAGCAATGAAGTTGTAGCATCTGGTAGCTTACCCAATAGTGTGATCGTATATGTTAAGAGTGTTTGTGTTGATTATGGATCTTGCTTATCGCTCAGAGTTTATGATTCAAGTGGAGATGGAATTTGTTGTGGTTTTGGTGATGGTAGTTTTTCATTAATAAATTCCTCAGGTGACACTCTGATAAGCAATGATGGTAACTTTGGAGCGGTCGCTACGGAGTTCTTTTGTCCTAATGAAGCAGGCTGCGCATTTACCGCAGACATCACGACCACTAATGCTTCTGATGAGAACGCTACAGATGGTGTGGTTACGATTAATCCAAGTGCAGGATTTGCTCCTTTCCAATATAGTATAGATGGTGGGCAAACTTTTGTTGATGAAAATACATTCTCCGATTTAGCACCAGGAGATTATTCCATTGTGATTATGGATGCCAATGAAATTTGTTCTTATGAAGAAACCATAACGGTTGAATTTGATCTGGTAAATGATGTCGATGATCTTTCATTTAATGAGATTAAAGTTTTTCCAAATCCTACTAATGATAATTTGATCATAGAGATAGATGAGACTGCAAATATATCAGGTACTATTCAAATTGAAATTTATGATTACTTAGGAAAGTTAGTTTTAACAGATTCTATTTCAAAATATGGGGACAAATCAAAA
>JBGCCY010000246.1:0-11439 GCA_045104975.1 Saprospiraceae bacterium | reverse complement strand
TAAATGGATTATTTTTCATCAACTGTTCTATTTTCTGATTAACATCAATATCTGAGAATTGTTTTTCAATATAAATTTAATAAAAAATCCACAGATCATTTTTTCGATAAAACCCACCAAAAATAAGCTAATCCACATCTTGTAATTTAGAAGTTGATGCCAAAGAGAAAAATGGAACTTATGAAATACGTTCAAATTCTGTTTCTATTTCTAATAATGTCTTGTCAAAATCAAAAGACGGATTCAAGGGAAACTATGTACGTTAATTTTTTTGAAGAAGAATTAAATTGGGTATTAGACGACCCAATTTTAAGAATCTATTATGAATCAACTGAATGTGGAGAGTGGGGAGGACATGAAGAACATATAAAAGTATTAAGAAACAATACAAAAAAATATAAACTTGAATACGAAAAATATCAAGTTGATTGCGATACTATGATTAAAGTATTTGATGGAATTGGATATTTGACTAGACCATTAAGTACATTAATCAACAAGAAGGAAATAGAAGTTAATCAAAATGAAAAAGAAGCAATTTTAGATTTTTTATTTGACATGGTTAAATCAAAGTTTGAAGAAGAAGGAATAGTAAGTCACTCAGAAATAAAATTATCCATTAGTAATTCAGATTCCACATTTTACATCTGGAAATATGGAGGAAATGCAGATGATTATCATAAATTATTAAAACGATTGAGAATACATTAAATATAAAACGGATTAAGATTTTATACGTCGTCGAAAACCACTACCACATTTTTTTACTAATAAATTAAAAATCATGTTAAAAAAGAAACGACGTAAAAAAGATGAACCAATTAATGCTGGTTCGATGGCTGACATTGCATTCCTACTTTTAATCTTCTTTTTAGTGACGACGACTATTGCTGAAGACAAAGGGATTTTAGTGTTATTGCCACCATGGATTGATGAGCCTCCAATAGAGGTTACAGTCAATACTGATAATATTTTAAATGTTTTGATCAATGGGGAAAATGAATTGTTAGTAGAAAATGAGAGAGCAGAGATTTATGATTTGAGAGAGTTAACGAAGGAATTTATAACTAACCCAATGAAATTAGATCGCATGCCCGATAGTCCCAAAAAAGCAATTATTTCTCTAAGAAATGACCGTTCCACTTCCTACGAAACTTACATCGGAGTGTATAATGAATTAAAAGGAGCATATTCAGAATTGCGAGATGAAGAAGCTAGGAGAGTTTATAACAAAAGTTTTGAAATGTTGGAAAAGGCACAACAGAAAGAAATTAAAAATAAAATTCCACTCATTATTTCTGAAGCTGAACCAAACGATTATATGTAATTTGCGAAAATAAAAAAGAGTAAATGGATTCATTTCCATTTACTCTTTTCTATTTCTAATCAAGTTTTATTTTTCTTAATCACAACCCAAATCAATTCTTGATTGAGGATCATTGTTTGGAAAACAATTTCCAGAAAGAATATATTCAGGAGCATATCTTTCCAAATCAGGATCATGTAATCCATTTTCTAAAAATGCTGTCAAGTCATCAATATCACTTTCACTCATACCAAGTGGCGAAAAGATTGGTGGAATTTGACTCGCTGGAACATTTACATTTTCAGGAACTGCATTATTGAAATATTCAACGACTTCTCGCAAAGTCGTTTTACTACTTCCATGAAAATAGAAAGGAGTATCTTTTAAATTATACAATTGAGGAACTTTAAACTTGTGCATGTCTTCTGGATCATCCGTAAATCCGCCACGACCTAAATTTCGAGTATCATCAGCAGATGTATTAAATACATTCGTTCCACATTGATATAGATCTTTTACACCAACCGAATAAAATGTCATTGAATTCAAAGAAGGGCTACTGTGGCAAGTCGCACATTTTGCATCACCAAAGAAAAGCATCGCACCTCGTTTCTCTTGCTCTGTAAGCGCATTTCGATTTCCTTTTAAGTAATCTTGAAAAGGGGCTTTATTGGTAATCAAAGTTCTTAAATAAGCTGCTATAGCAAAACTTGCAGTTACATCAGAATATCTTTCGTCTTCAGGAAAGTCACTAAAAGCAGATTCGAAATATGGTAAATATCCTAAATCAGTAATTACATCTTTATTGATAACCATTCGGTGTAAATGTAAACTTTCAATGTTTTGAGATTCTAATCCGCCATAACCAAGATGATTAACATTAGTTCCATTTTCTTCTTTCCACATTTCTTCTGTGCCTTCATTGACACCACCGCCACCAAATTGTCCATTCCATAACGCATTAGTTACATATGCAGCATTTAGCATACTTAATGGTCTTGCACCTTGCGCATCTATTTGCTCAGGTGTATATAATTCACTCATCGTTCGAGCTTCTCCATTCACTCCAAAACCAACACCACCTTCTCCAATTCCTTGTTCTCTGCCTGATTTAAAACCAGCAGAAGGAATATGACAACTTCCACATGAATAAGTTCCTTCCCCAATTTCTTGCATTGGAGAAAGTCCAAGTCCAGTTTCAAAAAATAAAAATTTGCCTAAGGCTACTTTGACAGGAGTGATTGGATTTTCAGGTGAAGTAGGAATAGAATTGTAATCGTTACTTGCAGGTAGTACAAAGTGTTCGAGTTCTCCATCTGGAGAGAACTTTTTTATCGCATTTTCAAGTTGAATATCATTTTGAGTAGCTAATTGAACTTTATCACTACGACAAGCAGAAATAGCTAGTATCAAAATAATTGTTCCAAGTAAAAGTTTATTCATTGTTCATGGAAGTTAAAAAGGTGTCTGTTATTTTTTGGGAAAAAACATGAGCTTAAATATTAGTTTTTGGTTTATATGTTGCTCAATAACGGAGGGATAGATAAAAGTCTAAATTCTGATTTTCAAATATATCATTATTCTCATCGAATAACAATATACCGAAAACGGTATTTTTAAGATTGGGAAAAACGATTATACGCCCTCGGTTTTGAGTTTGTAAAATTTAAGAGTTGCAAAAATAAGCATATAAAACGTTTAAAAGACTATTTTTTGTTAAAAAAATAAGAATTTTCAATTATATATTAATAATCACTATTTATATGATTTCATTAATGTTTTAAAGAGTTTTTTATCAAAAAAGCCGACTCTCAAATACATGAGAATCGGCTTTTTTTAGAAAAAATATGATTTTTAGAGATCCATCAAAAGTGTAACAGGATCTTCCAACAAGTTTTTCACTTTTACCAAAAATGTAACGGAAGTACTTCCGTCAATCACTCGATGATCGTAAGAAAGTGCCAAATACATCATTGGACGAATCTTTACTTCGCCTTCAATTGCCATTGGTCGTTGCTGAATAGTATGCATTCCAAGAATTGCAGATTGTGGTTCATTCAAAATCGGTGTACTCATCATCGATCCAAAAATACCACCATTTGTAATAGCAAAAGTTCCTCCTTTCATTTCATCTAAAGTCAAACTACCATCTCTTGCTTTAACTGCTAAACCTTTAATGGCAGATTCAATTTCATGAAATTTTAGGGATTCTACATTCTTCACAGGAGGTACTACCAAACCTGTAGGCGTAGAAATCGCAATTGAAATATCTGCAAAATCATGATAAATAATTTCATTTGTTTCCGTATCAATTTGCGCATTCACATCTGGCATTTCCATCAAAACCTTTGCACAAGCTTTGGAGAACAAAGACATGAAACCTAATTTGATTCCATATTTTTCTACAAATCGTTCTTGATATTTTTTCCTCAACTTCATTATTTCTGTCAAATCCACTTCATTGAAAGTGGTCAACATTGCCGTATTATTTTTAGCAGAAACTAATCGAGAAGCAATTGTTCTTCTCATTCTACTCATTTTTTTACGAGACGTTGCTCGACTAAAATTAGCAGAAGGAGTACTTGCCACAGGAGCGGGAGTTTCAGTTTTTGCTGAAGGAACAGGAGCACTAGATTTATTAGCAACTGCTTTTTGAGCATCTTCTTTAGTGATTCTTCCATCTACGCCAGTTCCGTTCACTTGATTGACGGCCACTCCATTTTCTTTTAAAATTTTGTCAGCAGCAGGAGACGGATGTCCTGAAGCGTATGATGAAGATGTGGCAGCAGCAGGTTCTGCAGCTGGAGTAGCAGCTTCCGCTACAACTTCTTTCTTTTCTTCTTTTGCAGGAGCTGGAGTTTCCGCCGGCGCTGAACCATCAGGAGCCGCAACACTTGTATCAATTTTGGCAACCAATGCACCAATTTCTAAATCGTCATCTTCGGCAGCTACATAAATTAATTTTCCAGCAGCTTCCGCAGGGAACTCCAAAGTCGCTTTATCTGATTCAAATTCACAAATTGGCTCGTCCAATTTTACATATTCACCATTGCCTTTCAACCATTGAGAAAGCGTTACTTCGTTAACAGATTCCCCAATTACAGGGACTTTCATTTCAACTATACTCATATTTATATTTTTATAGTAGGTATTTTGTTTTCGCAAAAATAATCAATTAAATGATTAACGGAAGGGAAAAAGGAAAGTTTAAATAATGAGAATTCATATTTTACTTTTAGGGTGAAAAATCTTTTTCGTATTAAATTTCATTGAAATAAGAAAATGGAACGAAATTCGATTTTAATTAAAAAAAATACGTTATTAGATTCAAATTTGACATTTTATCTAAATGAAAATTATTCAAATCACCGACTTACATATCGACAAGGAAAATGAATATCCTTTTGATATTGATGTTCGCAAGAATTTTAAAAGAATTTTGCGGGCTGCTCGTCAGGCGAAAGCCGACCATTTGGTGATTTCGGGTGACTTGTGTTTTGATGTTGGCGATATAAAGATTTATGAATGGGTGAGAGATCAATTAGATCTGACTCGGATTCCTTATGATGTGATCGGAGGCAATCATGATGATACGATGCTGATGGCAGAAGTATTTGGATTACAGCACTTAGTTACCGATGATGAATTATATTTTGCTAAGAAATTAGGCAAAGCAACTTGTCTATTTTTAGATTCTTCCAGAGGTTTTCATTCTGAAAATCAACTCAAATGGTTGGATCGGCAATTAAAAAATGGCAATGATAATTTTGTGATTTTTACGCATCACCCTCCGGTGAAGGCAGGGGTCAAATTTATGGATACGAAATATCCGTTGCAAAATATTCCAGATATTCAAGAGGTGCTTTTTGGCTATCGAGGGTTTGTCAATATTTTTTGTGGACATTTTCATGTAGAAAAAAGTATTCAGCGAGATAATATCTTAGTTCAAATCACGCCTTCTACTTTTTATCAATTAGATCAACTTAGTGAAGACTTCAAAGTTGATCATCATAGTATCGCTTACCGCTTGATTGATATTTCTAATCAGTCGATAAAAACTTCAGTTAAATATTTCCGAGGGTCGAAAAAGTAATTAGTATCAAAAAAAAATCAAAACCAAAATGTCAATCAAAATCAAAAATGACGATTGGGGTTTTGAAAATTCAATTAACTGGGTTGTAGATTTTTTTTGTTTAAAATCATTTTAGCGCTGATTGCGATTATTTCACCGACTTCTTTTATCAAATAGCTTCTCCTTTTTTCATCACCATAGTTGACATGCTTTAAAATTTTTAGAGAGACTCTTGTTTCTTTGGCTTCTTTCAGAACACCACTCATTTTATGGATAAAATCTTTTGAAGTATTCGTGCCTTGTGCCTCACCATAGTGAAGTGCAGAGCTTCCAGACGATCTTAAAATTTGATCGAAATAATAATTCCCTGTACTGTCATTAGGTAAAGTTTTGCAAAAGAAAATAATCTCACCTGCAAATTTTACAAGCCTATCTTCAAAATTGTAAGTTTTGTTTGACATGATTTTAAAAGTTTTCTCATTGGTATTTGTTCCTCCAAAATAGAAATAATAAAACGTATTTTGAAATATATTCAAAGTGTTTTATTATTCTCCAATCGTCCATTTTGATTTTGATTATTCACATTCTAATCGTCATTTTTGATTTTGATTGACATTTTGATTTTGATTATTTTTTGATTCATTGATTTTTTGTTGTTTTTTACAAATCGGAAAAAAATAACTTCATCTTTTATGAAAAACCTACTTCAAAAATTCATCAATTTCGTTAACACAATCAATGAAAATATCGGGAAAGCAACTTCCTGGTTGACAGGTATTTTAGTGGTGTTAGTTTGTGGTCGAGTGTTGGGGCGAATGCTTTTTGATAGCGAGCCAGTTTGGTTGCCAGAATTGGAATGGCATTTATTTGCGATGATATTTTTGTTGGCAGCAGGCTATACTTTGAAACATGACAAGCATGTCCGAGTAGATTTATTTTATGCTGATCTTTCGGAAAAAGATAAAGCGTTAGTCAACCTTGTAGGAGCATTGTTATTTTTGATTCCTTGGTGTTGTTTGATTATTTGGGTGTCGTATGATTATGCTTTGGGATCTTTTAAAATATTGGAAGGGTCGCCTAATCCGAATGGATTACCTTATCGTTTTGTGGTGAAATCAGCGATAACAATTGGTGCAAGTTTATTGTTATTGCAAGCTTTAGCGATGGTGGCAGATTCAGTTTTGATCTTGAATTATAAAACTGAAAAAGAAAACAAGCTCTAAGCAAAACGAAAAAACAGAAATGGAATATTTAGCAATTATACTTTTCCTTAGCATTTTTTTACTCATTCTTTATGGCTTTCCTGTAGCATTTACTTTGGGAGGGATCTCAACGATTTATGCTTTCTGTTTTTTAGATCCGTCCTCTTTTTCTATGTTGCCTTCAAGGATCATGGGAACAATGACAAATGTAGTTTTGCTCGCTGTTCCGCTTTTTGTTTTTATGGGAATTATGTTGGAAAAGTCAGGACTTGCGGAAAGTTTACTCGAAACAATGGCGATGCTTTTTGGAAAAATGAAAGGAGGGTTAGCGATTTCAGTTGTAGTTGTAGGAGCATTGTTAGCAGCATCGACGGGGATCGTTGGAGCGACAGTAATTACGATGGGATTGATTAGTTTGCCGACGATGCTGAATAGAGGTTACTCTCCTGAATTGTCTACTGGAACGATTGCCGCCTCAGGAACTTTAGGGCAAATAATTCCACCTTCAGTTGTCTTAGTTTTGTTAGGTGATATGTTGGGCGTGACAGTTGGAGATTTATTTAAAGCGGCATTGTTGCCAGGCTTTTTGTTGGTACTTTGTTATGTAATTTATATTGCGGTTTTCGCGTATTTTAATCCTGAAAAAGCACCAAGTATTCCTGAAGAAGAAATTGCAGAATTTAAAAGAGAAGGTTTTTATGGAAAAATAATTAAAGCATTTTTGTTACCATTTTTTTTAATCGTAGCGGTGCTCGGTTCGATTCTGGTTGGGTATGCGACGCCAACGGAAGCTGCTGCGATTGGTGCAATGGGTGCAACTATTTTGACTATTTCTCAAGGGAGATTTAATTTAAAAATATTGAATGAAGTGATGCGAGAGACGACGCATTTGACGACGATGGTTTTTATCATATTGTTGGGAGCGACTACTTTTACCTTTGTTTTTAGAGAATTGGGAGGAGATACTTATTTGATCAACTTGATTCAAGAATCGAATTTATCGCCGAATATGTTTTTGTTTTTAGTAATGTTGGTGGTTTTTGTAGCAGGATTTTTTATTGATTTTATTGAGATCATATTTATTATCGTTCCTGTGGTTGCGCCGATTTTTGAAGTGTATGATATGAATTTGATTTGGATTGGAATCTTGTTGGCGTTGAATTTACAGACTTCATTTTTGTCGCCACCGTTTGGGTTTTCGTTGTTTTATTTGAAGGGGGTTGCGCCGCCTGAGATTACAACGGCTCATTTATATCGAGGGATAGTTCCGTTTGTAATTATACAATTGGTGTTTTTGACTTTAGTGATTTTATTTCCGAAGCTGGTGTTTTTGATTTGAGTTTTTGGGGAAAATTATGGGGCGCATTATGCGTGACACGGTTTGAAACCGTGCCATGCGTAACTAGTTAATTCCGCTTTCGGATATGATAATTTCCATCAGCATTCACTTCGATAAAAGGTAGTCTTTTATTTTCTTCGAAAGAGTCAAAACCTTCTTTTAGATTTTCCCAAAAAGAAAAATGCTCAGAGTCTTTATCCAAAATATCTTCAAATTTTTTCGTTGGGAAAATATGAATTGGAATATTTCTACCTTCCTCTTTCGCTTCGATGGCAAGCAAATATAATTCTTGAATTTTATCATTGGTGAGTGGAATGCAACCTGTTGTTTGGCAACCGCCATGTACATAAATATCACTTCCAGGACTAGTTGGATCACTCAATATTTTATCGGAATCATTCGGGTAATTTACTTTTAGTGAAAGCAAAAAATTACTCTTAGGATTGAAGTGACTGATGCGATAGAATCCTTCTGGAATCTGGTAGTCACCTTCCATCCGTTTTGGCCCAAGTTGTCCTGAGTTTTTACAAAAATCGTAAGTCGTGAGCAATTGATAATCATAAGATTTTTTTCTTCTTATCCATACTTCTAAAATTTCTTCGTGCTTAAATGCTCTAAGAAATAAGTTGTAATGGAAAGAGTTAAAACCTTTGAAAGTTAAGAGTTTTTTGATATAAATTTCCTTTGCTTCGTAGGCATCTCTGACTCGTTCAAAACGTATTTGATCTTTGCGAAAAGTGCTGGCTGGAGTTTCTTTCCAATTTTCTAAATTAATGTGATCCAAGTTGAGATTCTCTTTTTTTGATAAAAAATAAATAATTGATAACAATACAATTACAAGAAATAAAATCGCTTTCTTTTTACGTTTTTTCATGTTGCTTTTTTTAGGAGTCAGGGGCTTCGTGTTTTCTCCAATGCATTTTTACAATACTGTTTTCAAATAATGGGAAAAACAAAAAGCCCCTGATTTCTGACCAAGAGCGCAGCGACTAACCTGACCACCTGACTCCTCATATCATATTTGAATTTTATTATAAAAAACTTTCTCCGTCAGTTTTGACCACTCCGCAGCATCAGTTCTAAATTTATCATAAGACTCATAAACTCGTTTTGCAAATGGGTCATTAGCTGTTACTTCATCTAAAACCTCGTCAGTATATTTTTTTAATTGAATCAAAACATCTTGTGGAAAGTCTCGCAATTCAGTTTTAGATTCGGTTAATATTTTTTTCAAATAAAAAGTATTCTTTGCTTCAAATTCTGACAAGATCCAGATGTTTAATCGCAATGCCGCACTTCTTAAAATTTCTTGCAAATCACTTGGCAAGCTGTTGAATTTTTCTTTGTTAAAAAACATTTCTAGCGTCGTACCTGGCTCATGCCATCCTGGAGAATAATAATATTTTGCAATCTGATGGAATCCCATGATGTAATCATGATAAGGCCCCAACCATTCTGTTGCATCAATAACACCTCTTTCCAAACTAGTGTATAATTCACCGCCAGGAATAAGAATTGGATTCCCTCCTGCTTTCGCCAAAACCTTTCCACCCAATCCGGGCATTCTCATTTTTAGCCCTTTCAAATCATCAACGGAATTAATTTCTTTGTTGAACCATCCGCCCATTTGCACGCCCGAATTTCCAGCAGGCATCGGTATCAAATTAAATTTATCATATAGTTCTTCCCACAATTCTAAACCACCACCGCTGATGAGCCAAGCATTCATTTGTTGTGCATTCATCCCAAATGGAACGGTCGCAAAAAATTGTGCTGACGGAGAAATCCCCGCCCAATAATAACCTGCGCCATGACCAATTTCAGCTGCTCCACTACTCACCGCATTGAATGCCTCAAGCGAAGGAACTAGTTCACCACCTCCGTAAACCTTGATGTCCATTCGACCTCCTGACATTTCTTTTACCCATTTGGCGAAGAGATTACAACCTTCTCCGACAACGGGGAAATTGGGTGGCCAAGTCGTAACCATTTTCCATGTATATTTTTTTCCAGAGACAGTTGATGTGGTAGAACTTTGTGCTATATTTTCATTGGTGCAACCTCGGATAGCAAATGGCAACGAAATGATTCCAAGAGCTGCTCCTTTGAAAAAATCTTTACGATTGAGTTTCATGTGTTGAATTTTTATTTTCCTAAAGATAAAGATTGGATTTAATCTTAGCTTTTATATAAGTATTTTTTTTAAAAACTTATCTGTTAAAATATTCTTGTAAATGATTGATATTCAATAATTTAACGGAATAATTGAGTGTATCGTAGAGAAAACCTAAATTAACCGAACAAACACTAAAATTACATGAAAGGTATTATTGTTGATGACGAAGCTCGAAGTCGTAGGTTGCTCCAAGCGTTGTGTATGGAATATTGCGATGGTTTGGAAATTATTGGATTAGCTGATTCTGTAAGTGAAGCCAAAAAATTAATCGCTCAAGAAATGCCCGATGTAGTTTTTTTGGATATTCGAATGCCTATAGAGAGTGGTTTTGAACTACTAAAGTTTTATGAAAATGATTTTTCTTTTGAAGTCATTTTTACTACAGCTTATGATGAATATGCGGTAGAAGCATTTCAATTTTCGGCCATTGATTATTTATTAAAACCGATAGACATTGACGAATTGGTAAAAGCTGTTGAATCCGTAAAAGAGCTCAGAAATCATTCACCTCAACCTGAAAAATTCGAATTTCTTCAACAATTATTAGTTGCTCAAAAAATCGACAAAATCGCGTTGACCACAACGGATGGTTTTACCTTCGTCAATCACAAAGATATCATTCGATGTGAGGCGGAAAGTAATTATACAACGGTGTTTCTGATAGACGGGACATCTCATCTAATTACCAAGACCTTGGGACATTTTGAAAAACTATTATTTGAAAAAGACTTCTTTAGAATTCACAAATCACATCTAGTTAATTTGCATACTGTTAGAAAATTTATCAAATCAAAAAAAGGAGGATTGGTGGAAACAATCGACGAAATACAAATCGAAGTTTCTTCTCGAAAAAGAGAAGAATTATTGGCGCGACTTTCTAATTTGAAATAAAGATTTACGTTTGCCGAGAAATAAAATACATTTGTCGAGATATTATGATTTTTAGCAATGAAAAAGCTAGTTTTAAAGAAAATGATTACTTTAAGTTTTAGAGTAAGAATATTCAAAAAAACTTAAAAATCAACTAATCAAAAAAGCAGAAAAATGTTACTACTCGTTTTTGGAGACTGGTGGAGTACGTTAAATGGAACACAACAAATGTTCTGGGGGATCTCCATCATATTTAGTGTCTTATTTGTTATTCAATTCGTATTGAGTTTGATTGGTTTAGATTTTGAAGGGGAGACCGATTTTGATGTGAGTACCGATTCAGATACCGAGGGCGGCTACAGCCTTGATCCAAGTTTTACCTTATTTTCAGTTCGGAGTATTATTGCTTTTTTCACCTTCTTTGGGTGGACAGGTGTGCTGGCTTTGAATGCAGGTTTGGGAACGACAATGGCG
>JBGCCY010000245.1:0-53443 GCA_045104975.1 Saprospiraceae bacterium | reverse complement strand
CTTCAGGATGGTGTTTGAAGATTTCTATCGCTGTTATACTTTTTATCGTATTAATTATTTTCTTTGGAGAATTCGTTGGAACACTTTGAACCAAAAAATGAACATGGTCTTCATCTGCTCCTATTTCCAAGAAAACAATTTCATAGCGTGCTTCAATACCTTGACATGTTTTCCTTAATGTCTTTTCGACCGAATCGGTAAACACTTTTCGTCGATATTTTGCAGGACATACAAAGTAGTATAAAAGCAAGCTTTTATTATGACTCTTTAGTATATGCTTATCTTTTGATTTCATTTTATAAAGATAACACTTACTCTTTAGCACCCGACGCAAGCATCGGGGAATTCTTTTTGATTAAACATTGAATATTATGTAAATATACCTTTTAAAGTTTCACTTGAAATAAAAGATGGGTAAAGCCTGGATACTTTAGTATATGGCTTCTAATTTATTTTCATATTTAACTTCTTCATTGGAATTTTTAATGTCATTTTTGGCTAATATATTTGAGAAAAAAACAATTCCATTTTCTCCTACCTCCTATTATTTATTGTTGAATCTGGAATAAAATGCACAGATAATCACCTTTTTTCGTCTTTTTGTCACCTTATCAAATAATGTTTTTTTTTATATCCTACAATCAAATGCCTATCAGGTGTTTGGATCAAAAAAAAACCAAAACACGATTCCTTCCTAGTCACAGATACTGACGATTAAACATTATTGCTTACTTCTTTCGGAATACTTTTAGCAGGAAGTTTAATAATAGGCTATTACAGACTTAAAATGGTAGACTTGGATGGAAGAATTGATTATAGTTCCATAATAGTAATAAAAACTAATTGTGGTAAAAATAGCAATCTTACGGTTTTTCCTAATCCTATTTCATCACAACAAGACATGTTAAATCTTAGATTCTTCCCTACTCAAGAGAAAACTTCTATTCAAGTAATAGATATGTTAGGACGAGTTGTTAAAAGAATCTCTTTTACAGTTGAACCGAATGTGGTTAATACTATACAACTAGATATCTCTGATTTCACTTCAGGATCTTATTCCTTAAAAGTAGGAAATGAAAATTCTATTTTATTAGTCATACTAGAAGATTAATAAGAAAGATGATGATCTAATAATAAATATTTAATAAAAGCCATCTCATTTTATGAGGTGGCTTTTTTAGATTATAATTAGCGACTGGGTATAACTATTAAAAAACAGCACAGTTATTGTAAAAAAACATAAAAACAGGAAAGTTATTTTTATAAAAAAATTACCCTGCCTCTCATTCCTCCCTCCCCTCAAATTTGCTCAAGAAGTAGATTTTAAATTTATATTCTTTTATCCATACTAAGGAAGAGAAATGTTTCTTATTTTTGCAAAAAAATAAAATCAACTTTTGAAGTGTTTGGAGAATATTTTAAATCTCATTTTTCCAAAAATGTGTATTACACCAATAACTGAAAAAGAGTTCCCATGAACAAGTTTCTTACATTTCTTATTATCTTTCTACTTTCCCATCATTTGTCGTATGGTCAAGATCCCAACGACTTTAGAGATACCAATAATGCAAAAGAGTCACTTCGAATTGCAGAAAGATTAATGAACAAAGGCAAAGTGCAAGCTGCGATTAAGCAACTTGAACATACTGTCAAAATCAAAAACAATTTTGCAGTTGCCCATCGTTTGTTGGGAAAAACCTACCTCGAGACTGGTCAATTTAATAAAGCAATTAAGGCTTACGAACAGAGTTTTGAAATAGATGATAAACTCTCTAGAGCTGCACTTTTTGAGTGTGGTGAAGCATATTTTAAATTAGGTGATCCTGAATTAGCGATGTATTTTTTCAATCGATATGAAAAAATGAAAGATAATAATTACACCAATGTTAAAAAAGAATCTGGATTGGAGATCACTTATGATTTGATGTTAGAAGAAAGAAAAATGAATTGTGATTATGTGCTCAACTTGGATAAGAGTATGATTATCGACAAGCCCTACAATTTAGGAAAAAATATTAATTCAAAATATGATGAGTACCTTCCAACCATTACGAGTGATGGTAAAAAATTAGTTTTTACTCGGAAATTAAAAGATATCAATGAAGATATTTATTTGAGTTATAGAGATGGTGATGAATGGAAAAAAGGTAAAGCTTACGGAAATTCTTTAAACACCGATGAGAATGAAGGAATGGCTCGATTTGCCATGCATGGGAAGGCTTTTTATTTTTCAGGTTGCATGCGAGAAGATACGGAAGGTGGATGTGATATTTACAAAGCAACTTTGAAAGATGAAGAAATTATTGAAGTTTCAAGGTTAGAAGGTAATTTGAATTCGCATGAATGGGATTCTCAACCTTCGATAAGTTGCGATGGAACAAAGATGTTTTTTTCGAGCACTAGAAAAGATGGAATTGGAGGTGGAGATATTTATTTAAGTTCCCTTTTACCCAATGGTGATTGGGGATATCCGATAAATCTAGGTGCTTCCATAAATACAAAAGGTGATGAAGAAGCTCCATTCATTGCCAATGATGGTAAAACTTTATACTTCACTTCTACTGGTCATCTTGGACAAGGAGATGGTGATTTATTTATTTCTAGATTTGAAAATGGTATTTGGTCTAAACCAGAAAACTTAGGTTACCCAATTAATTCTACAGGAAAAGAAATTGGAATGTATGTTCAAGGAAATGGTAAAACTGCTTTTTTCGCATCTGAAAGATTAGATGGAACAGGTGGTTTAGATATTTATACTTTTGAATTGCCTGAAGATTTACGACCTCTTCCAATGGTTCACCTGGAAGGATACATTACCGATGCGGAAACAGAAGAACCAATTGAAACTACTATTAGTATTAGTAATGCAAATGAAAAATTCACCGCACAATCTGATGAAACTGGTTGGTTTTTTCTTTGCGTTCCTGGCAATAAAGGATACTCTTTTCAGATTAACCAAAAGGGTTACGATTATTTTATTGATGCTCAATTTTTAGATTCACAAGACAATACTTCTAATAATATTGTCAAATTTCCATTAGTTCCAAAAAACAATGTGAAAACAGTTGCGGTTAGAAAGGGCTCTCCAGTTCGAGAGAAACGGGTACAATTTTTCTTTGAATTTGATTCTTATGATTTAACTCAAAAAGCGAAAGTAGAACTTAAAGAATTATCAAAATTACTCAATCGAGAAAAAGATTGGAAAGTGGAAGTAGTTGGATATGCTGATCATAGTGGCTCGGCAGGTTACAATAAAAAATTGTCTGAAAGAAGAGCCAAGACTATTGTTTCTTTTCTTGCAGAATATGGAGTCACAATTGATACTGTCGTAAAAACAGAAGGACTTGGTTCTATTGCTAGCTCTCCAAATAATGATACAAGTAGCCAAAGTCGGCGAGTAGATGTGGTTCTAAGGAAATAATGTTACAACCGAAATCTAATATAAAATCAAAAAGTCTTTATCATTTGAAAATGATAAAGACTTTATTGATTTTTAGTTAGCAAGGAAGAGCTATTCTTATTTTAATATTGTTGATTTTCAATCTTAGGTGAATTTCTAAAAATCAATCTCAGATTAAATAGACATAGCACTACCGCAATTCCTAACCAAAGATATCTCCAAACTGCTTCTGGAAAAATAATCATATGTTCTGCATAAGCTTTTAAATCTGAAGATGGCCCAACATCAAAATCCTGTATGATATATAAAATACTCGCCAACCCTAAAAACATTAATATCTCTCTATCCAATTTTGTAAACCTGGAAATTAAAGAAAGACCAATAGCAAAGGTAATTAAAAAACCAGTAGCAAACATAGAATTATACCAATAAATTCCAGTAAAAACCATCATGGCGCATAAAATAGTAACCGTAGTTGCTGCCCATTTCTCCTTCCTTGCTCCAATATAAAAAAGGATATTTCCCAATACTGCACTTCCAATATATCCGCCCATCAAGATCACTCCTTTCCATCCTCCTTGAGATAAGGTTACCCCTGCCCCACTCGATTCAATATTAATATGGAGTACTTTTCCTCCCGTAATAATTGTCCCCAACCCATGACCTAATTCATGTAAAAAAGTAACCAGCAATGTTATCGGATATAAAATTTGTCGACCAATTTCTCCTCCGAAATATTTGAGTCCAATGTAAAGTCCAGTCACCGCAAGGAGTCTTAACAAAAGTGAATTTTGCATAAATTATATTTTTAAATTCAAAAAAATAGAAGGTAGGAAAAAAATGTTTTTTTGGCTAAAAAATTCGACGAAGAAGGGAATTCGTAATGAGTTAAAAGTGATGAGTAACAATCGTGTACTCTTGGCTCATCACTTTTAACTTCCTAGCTTTCTTTAAAAAGTAACTTTAATTCATTTGCCTCTGAAGGTTTCATTCGACCACTAAGCACTAATCTCAATTCTCTCCGACGGAAAGCACTATCATATAGTTGTTGTTCTTCTCGTGTCAGCGGATTAAGTTGTGGTACTTTGATAGGTTTTTTCTTTTCATCATCTAATGCCACAAAAGTGAAATAAGCATGATTACACATTCGAGATTCATGACCTTTGATATTGGCAGCAAAAACTTCTACATACACTTCAACAGAGGTATTAAATGCTCGAGTTACTTGCGCTTCGAGCGTAATGACATCCCCCATCATAATCGGTTTTTGAAATGATACATGATCTACAGAAGCAGTAACCACATGAGCTTCGCTATGCTTTCCTGCACAAATTCCTCCTACTATATCCATCCATCGCATCAGGTTTCCCCCCATCAAATTACCCAAAGGATTTGTATCATTGGGCATAATCATTTCTGTCATCACAGTTTTCGATTCACTAACTTTTTTTTCTTTCATCAATTCTATAAAATTTAATTTTTCGCAAAAGTAATATTTTTGTCTTTTAAATTTCTTAATCCACAACTTTCTGATTTTTAAAACGATTTATTTATAACCTTGTTACCTAAAGAAAAGTCCAAACAAAAACTTAATAAATTGTTCCAAACTCTATCAAATATGCACCTTCGATATCTTACTACTTTAATTCTCCTTTTTTTTTTTTTTTTTGCTTTCACTCAAAATACGATTACCCTAAGTGGCTATGTATCGGATGCACAAAATGGCGAAACGTTGATTGGTGCAAGTATTTTTTTACCAAAATTAAAAATCGGAACGGCTACCAATGAGTATGGTTTTTATTCTTTGGATATTCCTGTTGGAAAGATTGAAGTTGTATTTTCATATATCGGTTATAATTCTATTACTCAAATTTTAGATCTAAAAGAAGATTTCCAAGTCAACATAGAATTGCTCTCAGGACAAACTTTAGCTGAGGTAAAAGTCTCTGCTGAATCCAACAAAGAAGTTGTCAACTCTACTCAAATGAGTGTGGAAAAACTTTCTATGCGAGAAGCCAAACTTCTGCCTGCCTTGTTTGGAGAAGTCGATATTATCAAAACGTTGCAACTCAAGCCAGGTATCAAAAGTGGAGGCGAAGGAACTTCAGGAATTGTGGTGAGAGGAGGAAGTCCTGATCAGAATTTATTTATTTTAGATGAAGCAGTAATTTATAATCCTTCTCACCTGTTTGGATTTTTTAGCACATTCAATTCTGATGCAATTAAAAATGTACAATTATATAAGGGTGGATTTCCTGCTCAATATGGTGGTCGATTATCCTCTGTCATTGATGTAAAATTAAATGAAGGAAACAAAAAGGAATTTTCAGGTGCGGGTGGAGTTGGATTGATTGCCTCAAGATTGACTTTGGAAGGCCCAATCAAAAAAGATAAAAGTTCATTTATGGTTTCTGGTCGAAGAACCTATGTTGACTTAATTACTCGTCAAATTAATAATGCCAAAGAGGACGATGAAGGATTCAATCCCATCCCTGATTATTTTTTTTATGATCTAAATGCAAAAATGAATTATGAAATAAATGATAAAAATAAAATTTATTGGAGCGGATATTTAGGTCGTGATTTTTTCAAATTTTCGGATGATCAAATTGATATAAATTTTAATTGGGGAAATACCGCTAGTACTTTGCGCTGGAATCGAATCATTAATCCACGTTTTTTCTCCAATCTTTCTTTTACTATTTCAGATTACAATTACAAATTTAAAAACCGGTTTGGAGATATTGCTACTTTCTCTTTGACTTCTGGAATTCGAGATTATGCGATTAAACAAAATTTCTTTTTCAAACCAAATAACAAACATAATATTCGATTCGGAGTAGATTTCACCCGACATCAATTTGAAATTGGAAGGTTACAATTTGGTGATGATGCAGGTTCGTTTAATTTTACTGCAGGTCAAAATTTTACTGGAAATTCTTTCGCTGGCTATTTTGCTGATGATTTTGAGGTAAATGAAAAATGGAAAATCAATTATGGTTTGCGCCTTTCAGGTTTTTACAATGAAAAATTCTTTGGTGGAATTGAACCTCGTTTTTCTGCCAAGTATAGTTTAAATCCAAACCTTTCTTTGAAGGCGAGTTACACGAATATGTCTCAATATGTGCATTTAGTTTCCACATCAGGAGCGAGTCTTCCGACTGATATTTGGTATCCTACAGACATCGTAGCGATGCCTCAGCGGAGTAATCAATTTGCAGCTGGTGTCAGTTGGTCAATCAGCGATGATATTTTATTCACCAATGAAGTTTACTATAAATGGACAAATCGAGTAATTGATTTAAGAGATGGTGCTCAGATTTTTGTCAATGATAATTTGAATAGTGAATTTGTTTTTGGCAATGGAACGAGTTATGGAAATGAACTTTATTTAGAAAAAAAGAATGGAAAATTTACTGGTTGGATTGGTTATACACTTTCTTTGAGTGAACTAGAGTTTGATGCGATTCGGAATGGTGATCCATTTCCACCTCGATATGATACTCGACATGATTTATCTGTAGTGGCTTTGTTTCAATTAAATCGAAGATGGAATTTGACCGCTACTTGGATTTTCACTTCGGGGGCTCCTACGACGATTCCAATTGGGAGGTTTTTTATTCAAAATATTCCTGGCTCTGATCCTCAATTTGTGATTCCAGAATATTCATTGCGAAATGATTTTCGGATGCCTAATTTTCACCGAATGGACCTTGGAGTGGTTTGTAAATTTTGGCATCCTTGGGGAACCTCTGATTTGACTTTAAGTATTTATAATGCCTATGATCGGCGCAATCCATTTTTTCTTTACATTGACATAAAGGATAATGATGAGGATTCTATTCCTGATTCTTTCAATGCAAAACAAGTTTCTCTATTCCCTATTTTACCCTCTTTGACATATAATTTTAAATTTTAATGTAAAAAAATTATCTGTTGGCACTTTATTGGAAAAATATTATTTTTTTTCCTTATAATTGCCTACCGAATAGATTATAGTTTTTATTAAAATATTTTATTAAAAAAAAATTCTTTTCTATTAGGCAGCACGTTACCTTAATACGTGCCTCTTACCTAACAAAGACCTATCATTTATTTTCCCTAAATCCTCTTAATCCTATAAACAATTGATGGTGTCTGTTTCAGGCATTTCGTCAGTTTATCACATTAAAATTAATTTTTCTGAGAACCGATTGTTATTTTTATAAAAAAAGATTTGAGGTTAAACCTCCTAATGAAAATGTTAGTATTTTAATCTCAAACTAGCGTTTACTTTAATTCAACTTTTTTATAAATCTAATTTATTCAAACAACAGAATTATGTCTTACAATACTAATATTTCAAATACCAAACCTAAACATGACTAAGCTAAAGTTTCTCCCGCTTTTTATTTTGCTGCTATTGACGATAACTCTTTCTGCTCAAAAAGAAGCAAATATTTGGTATTTTGGTCATAATGCTGGATTAGATTTTAATTCTGGCGAGCCTGTTGCTTTAACTGATGGTGCTATGAATACTGATGAAGGATGCGCAAGTATTGCTGATGCTAATGGTGCACTACTTTTTTATACAGACGGAAAATTGGTTTGGAATAAGAATCATGAGCAAATGCCAAATGGGTTTGAATTGCTTGGTCATAAATCAAGTACACAATCAGGAGTTATTATTCCGAAGCCAGGCTCTCCAAATATTTATTATGTTTTCACAGTTGACTATACAGCAAATGCTGGTGGAATTGCCTACTCGGAGGTTGATATGAATTTAGACGGAGGACTTGGTGATGTGAATGCTGTAAAAAATATTCAACTAGAAACTCCCGCTTGTGAAAAGATTACAGCCGTTTTACATGAAAATAAACAAGATATTTGGGTTATTGGCCATGCTTGGAGTTCAGCGAATTATATGTCATGGTTAGTTTCAAGTAATGGAGTTGATACTAATCCTGTTGTCTCAACAACTGGATCAATAGTTGGTCCAGTTGGAATTGGAGATTTTAATGCGATTGGATATTTAAAGGCATCACCAGAAGGTGATCGAATAGCTGCAGCTCATTGGTATGATTTAAATCAAGTTGAAGTTTTTGATTTTGATAATGCCACAGGTTTATTAAGTAATCCAATAATATTAAATGATTTTACGGGAAGCGGATGTTATGGAGTTGAGTTTGCTCCATCAGCCCCGATTCTTTATGTTTCAGAAAGGTCTTACCAAGGTTTTATATATCAATATAATTTATCAAGCAATAACGAAACAGTTATTAATGATACACGAATTCCTATATTTCAACTTGATTCCACAAGTTCTGCAAGGTGGGGAGGAATTCAATTAGGCCCTGATGGGCGCATGTATGTTTCTAAGAGAAACTCCACTTATTTAGGAGTAATTAATAACCCGAATACCTTAGGTTTAGGATGTGACTTTGAAGAACTAGGTGTTTACTTAGATGGAAGAGTTTCTTGGATTGGTCTGCCTTCATTTATTCAATCCTATTTTGTCTTAGCTAGTTTTTCTTATGATGGATTATGCCCAGGCAATCCAACTTATTTTACACTTGATGTAGCTGATACAGGATTGGATTCTTTAAAATGGGATTTTGGAGATCCAGCTTCAGGTGCGAATAATTTTTCAACTGAAAATGATCCTATTCATATTTTCACCGATACAGGAACTTATGAAGTTACCTTGATCGTTTTTGGAGATGGGTTATCTGACACAAGTACACAAGAAATTACTTTAGTTATTCCAGAGGTTGATCTAGGACCAGATTTATTGACCTGTCCAGATTCTATAAACACGTTGGATGCTACACTAGTCAATGCAACGTATCTATGGTCAGATGGTTCTACCAATCCTACCTTGGATGCAATTTCTTCTGGCAACTATTCAGTTACAATTGAAATTGATGGATGCCCAGCAAATGATTCCATTACAGTTGTTCATCTTCCGCTACCCGATTTAGACCTTGGAGAGGACCCATCGATTTGTGAAAATGAAACCTTTACTTTTGATGCTACTACTCCTGATGTCTCCAATTATTTATGGCAAAATAATTCTAACAATCCAACCTTGACGGCCAACTCTGAAGGAGCTTATTCTGTTACAGTTACTGGAACTAATGGATGTACTACTCTTGATTCAGCATTTTTGACCATCAATCCTTTGCCCGTTTTTAGTTTAGGACCAGATGAGGAAGTTTGCGAAAATGAAAATTATCTTTTGGATGCAGGCTTAGGAAATACGAGTACTTATCTTTGGCAAGATGGATCAACTAATTCAACTTTAAATGTTTCACAAGGAGGAACTTATACACTTACAGTAACCACTCTGGGCTGCTCAAGTACTGATGAAGTTGAAATCTTTTATACAGATCTTCCTATCGTTAACCTTGGAAATGATACTTTAATTTGTGCTGATGATGAATTAATCTTGGATGCTTACTATGATGATTTGACTACTTATATATGGCAGAATAATTCCAACTTACCAATCTTTACAGTTACAGAACCAGGAACTTATACGGTTACTTTAGAAAATATTTGTGGAACAGTAAGTGACGAAATTGTCATAGGCGAAAATATTCCACCAATTCCATTATTCATCGGAAATGATACTGTTATTTGCATCGGTGATTCATATTTGATTGATGCAACAAATACCAATACAACACATTATCTATGGCATACAGGAAGTGACGAGCCAACTATTACTGTTCAAGAACCAGGATTTTATGCAGTTACGTGGGCGAATGAATGTGGATTTGTAACAGAGTCTATTGAGGTAGAAGATAGAAGATGTGAATGCCCTGTGGTTTTCCCAAATGCTTTTTCTCCTGATGGAGATGGTTGGAATGAAAAATTTAATACCGTTTCTCCATGTGATTTCACCAAGTTTAATGTAAAAATATTCTCCCGTTGGGGCGAGTTACTTTTCGAAATAAATGACCCTTCTATGGATGCAGGCTGGGATGGAACATTTATGGGAAAAGATGTTCAAGAAGGAGTATATGTATACACTTGTGAATATGAACATGAATTTAATAAAGGAAGAGTTTCAGGAGATGTAACCATCTTGAGATAATCAGTTTAATATTTTCCTATATAAATTAACATAAAAAAACAGGAATTTGGTAATATTGCCAAGTTCCTGTTTTCGTTTTTACAAAACAACATCATAATGAAATTTAATATCACCCTTTTATTTTTTTTAGTTTTTGTTATTTATGCCAAAGCTTCGGAAGTAACTTTTATTGGAAAAATATCAAACAATCAATCTTCGGTAGTTGACTTTATTTTACACGACCACGAACTTTTGCAAGAAGATAAAATATATCGTGCTCGTATCAATGACCAAAATGAATTCTCGGTTTTAATTCCTATCAATCATGCTCAGATTTTAAAGATTAAGGTGGACGACAAAATACTTCACCTTTTTGCTTCTCCCAAATCTAAACGACTCGTATTTGAATATGATAATAATTCGCCTGAATCAAGCTTAGTTTTAAAAGGAAAAAATACTCATGACAATAGTTTTTATAATACTTTTTGTCGGAGTTACAATTGGAATGAAGGTAAAAAAGAAATCTATGAAATGGGCGGATTAAAAACTCTCATTAGTCCAAATGTAAAACAAATGGCAACCAGTTATTCCATGCCTGATTATTTTAAAGTCTTGGATGAGGAGCGAAAAAATCAATTAAATTATTTACAGAAAGGAATGTCCTTGAGTATAGATTTTTATCGTTTCATTGAGAATGAAATTAACTGGAAATATGAAACCAATAAACTAGCTTATTTTCTTTTTAATAAAGATCGATTCTCTGTTCCTGAATTAAAAGGTTATTGGGTAAGATATATGCTGATGCAATCTACTACCATTAATGATGATAAAAGTGTGGACTTCAAATCTTATCAAAATATGCTCAATGCTTTTATCCATTTTTTACATTTGCAAACTCCTGTAAAAACTAAAATAGAATCTTCCTATTACACTTTTATCAAAGTGAATTTACAGAGCAAACCTCGATATTTTATGTTGGCAAAATTGATGATTGCAAATTATCAAAATGGAGGAAATCCAACTTTAGCTAGAAAAAATTTAAAGGCCTTCAAAAGAGAAAATCCATATAAAAATTATAATCTCCAATTGGATAAAATTTTCGGAAAAGACATGGAATATTTGTCTTCCAAAAATGCCCCAGATCTAAAAGTATTAGATTTGAATGAGCAAGAAATTTGGTTAAATCAATATTCAGGAAAAGTGGTCTATGTAAGTTTTTGGGCAAGTTGGTGTGCACCTTGTTTGCAAGGATTTGCTGACAGTCGCAACTTTCGAAAAGAGATGGAAAACCAAGGTGTTGTATTTTTAAATGTCAACTTAGATGACCAAGAAGCAGTTTGGAGAAAGACACTTCCTCGGCATGATATCGTTGGTGAAAATGTTTATGCTTTGGATACAAAACAAGCAAGTCAAGAATTAAAAATTACTTCACTCCCCTATTATTTCTTAATCGACAAATCTGGAAAGATTGCCTATTTATCTTCCAATAAATTGATTGAATGTCGAGAGGATTTTATGCAATTGTTGAGTGATTAGTTTTTTTCCTTTGAAAAAAATAGATAAATTTAATTTAAACACATAGATAACAGAGTGTTCTGTTTCCCCTGTTTACTCCTCTGTTTTCTCTGTGTTTAAAAATTATTAAGCCCTATTCCACCTTAAGTCTATCCAATTTCAAAACCCATTAACTCCCGAAACATCTGACCTATTTTCGACATTCAATTTCCTTACCTTCTCTTTTTTCTTTTTTTCCAAAATCAAGAACTATCTTTAATGCGAAGAATTTTCTTCTATAAAAAATCTATGCCACCAATGAAAAAATTATTTGTTTTTTTCGTACCAGCATTTCTATTTTTTGCTTGCCAAAATGCAGAAGTAAATAATGCTGTAAAAATCACCGGAACAATTGAAAATCCCGTTTCTGAAAATGCAACCATTCGCTATGGGGATTCTACGCTCACAGCTGATGTTATTGATGGGAAATTTGTTCTAGATTTTGAATTGACTCAACCTGAAATGATCACGTTCAAACATGGAACTGAATCAGGCGGATTATATCTTGAGCCAGGTGATAATGTTACCTTGACTTTGAATCCTGAACAGTTTGACGAGACTTTAAAATTGGCAGGTGAAGGTGCTGAAGAGAGTAATTATCTTTTGGCAAAGTATCTTTTGAATGAAAAGTACAATGATAAAATGAAAGATATTTATTCATCTGGTCAAGCGGAATTTGCTGCATCAATGGACAAAATAAAATCTGAAAATGAGCAACACTTAGAGACCTATTCTAAAGCTCATAAAAATATGAATCCAAATTTTATCACCAATGAAAAATCGTCTCTTCTTTACACTTGGGCAACTGATAAAGTTAACTACCCTGCTTATTATCCTTACTATGCTGGTGCAGATGCTCCAGAGTTAGAATTGGAAGATGACTATTTATCATTTATGGATAAAATAGATTTAAATGATGAAACTGCTTTTGAAAACAATCGTCAATATGCTCAAATGGTTAATGCTTATATCAATGGCATGGGAAAAGAAGCTGGAGAAGGTTTAGACAACCTTGCAGGAATGTTTGATGCAGCTAATGACAAAATCAAAAGTGATAAAATCAAGTCTGGGATTTTATCCAAAACTTTGACCAGTTTTCTGAATTATAATGATGCAACTGGTGCAGAGAAGTATGTAGAAATGTTTAATAAAATGTCTACAGATGAAAAGCAGAAAAAAGCAATTGCAGAAACTCATGCAACTGCGATGAAATTATTAAAAGGAAAACCAGCTCCTACTTTTAACTATACTAACACAAAAGGAGAAGCTATTCCTTTAGAAAATTTAAAAGGAAAAAGTGTTTATGTTGATGTTTGGGCTACTTGGTGTGGACCTTGTAAAAGAGAAATTCCTCACCTAAAAGAATTGGAAGCTAAATACCATGAGAATGAAGACATCGTGTTCATGAGCGTCTCTATTGACAAAATGGAAGACAAGGACAAGTGGTTAAAAATGGTAGAAGAAAAAGAATTAAGTGGTGTACAGTTAATGGCTGATAATGATTGGAAATCTTCCATTTGTAAAGACTATGCGATTCGTGGAATTCCTAGGTTCTTATTGATTGACAAGGATGGAAATATCATGGATAAAAATGCTCCACGTCCTTCTTCTAAAGAAATTAAAGAGGTGATGGCTGATTTAGCGAAGCCAAAAATTACTTCAATGAAATAATTTAATAACAATTAATTTTTAATGGTGAACGGTTAATTTTTTCTAGATCTAAAAAACATTAACCGTTCACCACTAAACGCTATTTAAATAAAAGAACAATATTAAATATGTTTATTACTTATTGTTTCATTTTTAATCAATCATCGTCAAAATCAATAATGATTTCACCTACTATAATTGGAATATTTTCAGACAAAAATAATTTCCACCAGCCTATTTCCTTTTCTTTTGCCGATTCATAATCTTCTTGTGCTTCCTTCCTACTCCAAGCATGAATATCTTTTTCGAAAATGCTATTCAACAAAACGTAAATTAAAAAACCTCGCTCTAAATCTTCGAGTAAATAAATCCACTTTTCATAGGTTAAGCTTTCGACATCAGTAATTTGAGTATCCCTTAGGTTAATATCAAAAATTAATTTTGAAGGAATAAAAGTGCTGTCTTCAAAATTATATTCAGCGCTTACTCTAGATAAGTTAATTTCTAATGAATCATTAAGCCAAGGCAAAACATCTTGGCTTTTAAGTTGAATACTTAGTAGAAAAATAAAAATGGACACAAAAATAAATCTTACCATTTTTTTTTAGTTTCATAACAATGCTTTCACAGCTTTTCAATCAAGGGTAAAAACATAACATTCGCAATTTAGCAAAAATCATTTAACCAAAAAATTCCACATAAAACAAAATGCAAATGTTATGTTATAAAATCACCTCTTGGAAATCCACCATTCAACATTATACATTAACCATTATTTCCGTATGTTTGAGAAAAACAAAACGAACTTATGGAATTGATCGATAAATTCTTAGCTGACTTTGCTTCCTTCGTTTGGGGATTGCCACTTTTATTTTTACTGATTGGAGGAGGATTTGGACTTTTGATCTATAGTAGATTTTTACCCTTCCGATATTTATTTCATGCCATTCAAGTGCTCCGTGGAAAATATGATGATCCAAATGACCCTGGACATATTAGCCATTTTCAAGCTTTGACTACCGCGCTTTCGGCAACAATAGGAATGGGAAATATTGCAGGTGTTGCAGTAGCAATTTCAATTGGTGGACCAGGTGCTATTTTTTGGTTGTGGATAAGTGGAATTATTGGAATGAGTACAAAGTTTTTCACCTCTACCTTAGCCATCATGTATCGAGGAAAGGAACCTGGGGCTCCAGATACCATAAATGTAAATGGGAAAAAAGTAAAAAATGTGGAAGGTGGTCCAATGTATTTCATCATAGAAGGCTTGGGTAAAAATTGGAAACCACTAGCGTTGTTTTTCAGCTTTGCTGGATTGTTGGGCGCATTACCCGTTTTTAATGTCAATCAATTAACGCAAGCCATTGGCGATATTTTACTAAAACCTAATGGAGTTGAGGTTACCTTCAATGTTAATTTAATGATTGGAATTGTATTAGCAATTATTACCTCAATCGTCATTCTTGGAGGCTTAAAAAGAATAAGCCAACTCTCGGCAAAATTGGTTCCATCAATGGTTTTACTCTACTTTATTTCAGTCGTGTGTATATTGTTATTAAACTATCAAGAAGTACCAAAATACTTTATGATGATTTTCACCGATGCCTTTTCCGCTTTTAATTATAGCGCAGCAGCAGCAAGTGGAAATGAAGATGCTCAACCTTTTTTAGGTGGAATGTTGGGTGGTTTAATTTTATTAGGAATTCGTCGTGGGGCTTTTTCTAACGAAGCAGGAATCGGAACAGCTCCAATGGCGCATGGTGCTGCTAAAACAAATGAACCAGTTCGAGAAGGTTTAGTAGCGATGTTAGGACCAGCAATTGATACCTTGATTGTTTGTACTTTGACCGCATTGGCAATTTTGGTGACAGGAGTTTGGCAAACTTCAGCAGCCAATGGCGTAAGTTTGACAGCCACAGCTTTTAGTAATTCATTCCCTGTTTTTGGAAATTACTTGTTGCTCCTATGTGTAGCAGTTTTTAGTATTTCGTCTTTATTTTCCTATTCTTATTATGGAACAAAATGCATGGGTTTTATTGTAGGAAGTAAGCATAAGCACTTTTATAATTATTTCTATATCGCAAGTATTATTATTGGAGCGACTTATCCTTTGAGTTCTATGTTGAATTTGATTGATGGAAGTTTTGCGCTGATGGCGATTCCGACGATGACCGCAACATTGTTGATGGCACCACGAGTGATGAAGGAGGCGAGAAAGTATTTTGATAAGATGTGATTTTGATTTTACCACATAGAAAACATAGATGTTTTTTTAACAAAAACTTATGTTTTCTATGTAGTAAAATCAAACTACTTTCTAATTAATTCTTTAGCAACTTTTTTCAAATCCAATCCGCCAAAATTCCCCGAAGTCATCATCACCAAATTCTTATTTTCCCATTTAAATCTTTTCAATGCCGAAAGCACTTTCGCATTATCAGTCACTACTTCCATATTTGGATGATCAAATGCAGCCTTCACTTCATCAGTCGTAATCGGAGGTAATTTTTTCATCTCCAAAGTATGTTCACTAAAATAAACGATCGCTTTATCTGCTGCATTCATTGTACGTGTATACTCTGTTAGGAATTCTTTATTCAAACTAGAGAAAGTATGTAACTCCAAACAAGCAATTAATTTTCGCTTTGGATGTTGCGCTTTAAGAGCTTTCATCGTTGCCTCCACTTTACTTGGCGCATGTGCAAAATCAAGAAAAGCCAAACAAGTTTTAGTTTTGTGCAAAAGTTGTAATCGCTTCGCTGCTCCTTTAAATGATTTGATGGTTTTGAAAAACTGAGCATCGGTCACTCCCACTTTTTTACAAACCAAATAAGCCGCTCGTAGATTTTCCAAATTATGTTTACCAAAAATCTTAAGAGAAACAGGTTTTCCTTTGTCATTTAAAATAAAAGATTTCCCATCTTTTAGAGTTGATTCAAAAGCTTCGTAAGCTTCCATTTCAAAATTTGGTTTTTTAATCTTTTTCAAAATATCATTAACATGCTCGTCATTTTTATAGTAAAACAAAGAGCCTTCTTTTTCGATAGTTTTGATATACTTAGCAAATTGCGACTTATAATTTTCGAAAGTTGGAAATACATTAATGTGATCCCAGGCAATTCCCGTTATTACGGTCACATGTGGCTTGTAATGTAAAATTTTAGGTCGGCGATCAATTGGCGAAGACAAATATTCATCCCCTTCTACCACCATCAATGGCGCATCTGACAATCGAACCATTGAATCAAATCCTTCAATCTGAGCACCTACCAAATAATCAAAATCAAATTTGTTACTTTTGAGCACATGGAGTATTATGGACGTGGTAGTAGTTTTTCCATGACTACCAGCGATAACTACTCGTTGTTTGTCTTTGGCATGTAGGAAAAGGAACTCTGGGTAAGAATAAACTTTTAGTCCTAATTTCTTTGCTTGTTTTAACTCTGGATTATTCTTTCGAGCGTGCATTCCCAAAATAATCACATCAATGTCCTTTGTGATTCGATCTGGGTTCCACCCCATAGTCTCAGGCAGCAAACCATGTTTTTGGAGTCTCTCTTTAGAGGGGTTGTAGATTTCATCATCGGAGCCTGTTACGGTATGATGATTGTAATTAAGTGCTATAGCAAGATTATGCATTGCTGCACCTCCAATGGCTATTAAATGTATTCGCATGAAGTGTTTTTGTTAAAAAAGCCTTTAAAGCCGACAAATATCGTATAATATTGGCAAATTTATTTACGTTAATGAACAATATGTGAATTAGAATCTTATATATTTTATAACTTTGTGTTACCTTATAACATATCTAAAACAATTAAAATGAAATCGGTAAAACTCAAAAAATTCCTCCCTGTCGCTATCTGCTTATTTGCATTAATTTCAATGACTTCTTGTAATAGAGGTGTTGGATGCCCTAGTGACTTTTCTATCAGCAAAACAGTAGTGAAAGCTGCAAAAGTAACTATTCCAGCTGTAGCTAAAAAAATATTAAAATAATCATGAATTGGATTCCTTTAGAATCTGTTGATCAGGTTAAGCAAATTGTCGAACGATCAAAAGATATTCCTTGTGTAATTTTTAAACACAGCACAAGATGCTCCATTAGTTCAATGGCAAAATTCCGACTCGAAGGAGATTGGGATATTTCGGAAAAAGATATTGAAGCGTATTATTTAGATTTAATCGCTTATCGAGATGTTTCCAATTATATTTCAGAAGAACTTTCTGTTTACCATGAATCACCTCAAATCATCTTGTTAAGAGATGGAGAAGTAGTTTATGATGAATCACATTTGGACATCACGGTTGACGAATTAAAAGAAAGTCTACCAGCTTAAATGTCTGATAATCAACTAATTATAACAGAAGATGGATCTCACTCCTTGTTTTCTCAAAAACATGGAGTGAGTTATCATTCCAAGTATGGTGCAATCCAAGAAACCCAGCATGTTTTTATTAATGCAGGTTTTCAACACAAAATTCCTACCGCTTCACTTTCTATTCTTGGTATTGGTTTTGGAACTGGCTTAAATGCTTTTATGACTTTTTTGGAGTCAAAAAAACATGATATGGACATCAATTATATTGGTGTGGAAGCTTATCCACTTTCCATGAAAACTATCAATGAGTTTAATTTCTCAGACATTTTAAAAGAAGAGGAAAGTGTTTTTCACAAAATTCATGAATTGGAATGGGAGACTCCTCTTGCTTTAAACAATCATTTTCGATTGACCAAAATGAAAATGATGATTGAAGATATTGATTTCCAAAATCAATTTGACTTAATCTATTTTGATGCATTTGGCCCTGGTTCACAACCCGAACTATGGGAAGAACCTATTTTGCAAAAAATGTATGATGCCTTAAGAATTGATGGAGTCCTTACCACTTATTGCGCCAAAGGTTCTGTAAAACGAGGTATGAAAAAAGTCGGCTTCACAATCGAAGCATTGCCTGGACCTCCTGGGAAAAGAGAAATGACTAGAGCTGTAAAATTAAAACTTCCTGAAATTGAAATAGAAGGAGATAATTCAAAAGATGGATTTATTAATGTAGATGTTTTCACCAAAGAAGCATCTCCTGAACCAATCAAAGAACCCATTGAAATTATCAAGGAAAAGATCTCAACTGGTTTTTTATCCATAAAATTTAATACTAATAAAACTGGAAAAACTGCCAATGTCAAAATTCTAGGTATAGATGGAAATGTATTGTTAGATAAAAATATTCCAGTTACACCAACTATGCAAAATCTTGATATCCAAGAGATCAATAATGGTAATTATTTTGTTGCCATCAAGTTTGGTGATCATATCAAAACTTCTTTGATTACTAAAATCTAAATTTCTTACAACCTTTCTGAATCATTTCTTCGTCGTAAAAAGTAGCGTACTTTTTATTACCGTTATTCTATTTCACCTTCAAAAAAATTACCAATGAAAAAGATCCTGACTACCCTACTTTTTAGCCTTTCTATTTTTTTTATTGCCAATGCCACTCATAATTATGGTGGCGAAATTACTGTAAAACAACTGTCCTATTTAAATTATGAAGCGACTATTCATACTTATACCAAAAACTCATCTATTCCTGCTGACCGGGATAGTTTGGAAATTTGTTGGGGAGATGGAATTTGTGAATGGATTGTTAGAGATACTTTTTATTTCCTTGGAAAGGATATAAAGTGTAATACTTACACATGGCACCATTCCTATTCTGAGGAAGGAAGTTTTTTAATTTCAATGACTGATCCAAATCGAACAGGAGGAATTGTTAACCTTCCTCTCTCTGATAATGTGCCTTTCCATATCCAAACTGAAATAGTAGTTTCCACTTTTTATAATTCAACTCCAATTCTATTAAATCCACCAACAGATTGGGGATATGTTGGTCAAACTTATCAGCATAATCCTGTCGCAATTGATTGGGAAGGTGATAGTCTGAGTTATGAATTTGCGATTCCTCTTTCTAATGTTGATTTTCCAATTGCAAATTTTATTATACCTACCCAAGTAGGCAATCAAAATGGAATACTTTCTATTGATGAAGAATTAGGCACCTTGACCTGGACCAATCCAGAAATGGAAGGTGATTATGTCATCGCCATAAAAATTAAAGAACATCGAGGTGGACAAGTTATCAGTTCCGTTACTCGTGATTATATAATTCCAATAAAAGGGGCTATGAATCAATCACCCTTAATTGAAGTTCCAATTGAAGAAGTAACTTTAAGTGTTGGGGATACTTTAAAATTTGATGTGGTCGGAGAAGATCCTGAACAAGCTGAAATTTTAGTTCAAGCTATTGGTCAACCTTTCCTTTTGGATAATCCACCCACTTTTAATGCTCCTTCAGATTTTACAACAGGACCAATTAATTCCAATTTTGAATGGGAAATATTTGACAATCATGTTTACCTTAATCCTTATTATTTAGTTTTTAGAATAGAAGAAAAAGATGCGGTCAATTGTGGATTGACAGACTATCATGTTTTAAAAATCAATATAAATGACTCCCCTACCAACGATGGAGTTAATACTTTTACAAAAAAGAAACTAGACGTTAAAGTTTTTCCAAATCCAGTTTCAGATGGAAATATTTTTATAAAAATTAAGAATCAAAAAGAACGGAAAAATGTTCAGATCAATGTAATTAGCCTGGACGGAAAAGTATTGTTAGAAAAACGAATCAACTACGCCAACGAATCGCAACTCGTTGATTTACAAGGAATTACAATCGGAAATTATTTTTTAATGATAAAATCTAATGATAAAATAAGAACTACTCAAATTACAATTAAGTAGCATGTTTAATATAAAAAGAGGTGTTAGCGTTTTGAGCGCTAACACCTCTATTTTTTAAAAACAATCATCTATTTTTTATAATTCATATTGCTTTATTTTCCGATAAAGTGTTCTTTCAGAAATGCCTAATTCTTCAGCGGCTTCCTTCCTCCGACCTTTATATTTTTTTAAAGCTTTATCAATCATTTGTTTCTCCATCGCTTCCAAAGAAAGAGTCTCCACCACTTCTTCCGCATGTTCGAAATCTGGATTTTCAATGATGATTGGTTGACGATCATTGTCATTATAATCTCCTCCTGAATCTTGGTAAGACGAATTAGTTGTTGACGAAAATGACCTTCCACGCTCTTCCATAAAACTATCTCGTGAGGCAGATTTAGGAAAAGAAGGAGCTTCCAATCTTCGCAAATCTCTTAAGTCCGGGACTTCTAAATCATTCCTTTTGATCATCTCAAATACTAAAGATTTTAAATCATTCAAGTCAGCTTTCATTTCAAAAAGTAACTTATATAGAATCTCTCTTTCCTCAAAATTAGAATTCCCATTGTTACCTCCATCAGTTTTGGCTGGTAAATTTCTTTGAAGTAAATGAGGATTTGAATCTATCAGTTCTTCCGCAGTAATTATTTTTTCCTCAGACATCAAGGAAACTCTTTCTGCCACATTCTTCAATTCTCGAATGTTTCCTTTCCAAGTATAATTTTCTAAAACTAGCTGTGCTTTTTCATCCAACTTTACGGAAGTCGTTCGATATTTATCTGCAAAATCAGAAGCAAATTTTCTAAACAAAACGGGAATATCATCAGGTCGCTCTCGCAAAGCTGGAACTTTTATCATCACTGTATTCAAACGATAAAATAAATCTTCTCGAAATTTTCCTTTTGCAACTCGTTCTTCCAAATCCACATTAGTTGCGGCCAAAACTCGAATATCTGTTTTTAAAACTTTATTGGATCCCACTCTCATAAACTCCCCAGACTCCAATATTCGCAATAAATAGACCTGTGTATCCAAAGGCATTTCTGCAATTTCATCTAAGAAAATTGTTCCTCCATTGACCGTTTCAAAATATCCTTTACGATCAGATGATGCTCCAGTAAATGCACCTTTTTCATGACCAAATAATTCTGAATTAATCGTACCTGAAGGAAGTGCACCACAATTGATCGCAATAAATTGACTATGCTTACGAGGGCTTAAAGAATGAATCACTTTGGAAAAAACTTCCTTCCCTACTCCACTTTCTCCAACCACCAAGACTGACAAATCAGTTGGTGCTACTCGAACAGCTGTATTTAAGGCATGATCCAAAAGTGTGGATGTCCCAATAATTCCAAATCGTTGTTTTATTGCTTGCAGCGTTCTTGCCATATTTTTTCAAACGTAGAGACATGGCATGCCTTGTCTTTACAATCATTATTTTTTTAAATTAAACAATATCTCCTTTCAAAGTTTTGCTCGTCACTTCTCTTGCTATTACCATAACATAATCACCTGGTTTTACACCTTCTTTTTTAGGAAAGATCATCACTTTATTTTGAGAATTTCTACCTTTAAAATCATGCTCACTTTTCTTAGAAGTTCCTTCAACTAATACTTTAAAAGTTTTTCCAATATCTTTTATATTATGTTGAAGAGCAACTTCTTGCTGTGCATCCACTATCTCTTGCAATCGTCGTTTTTTCACATCATAAGGAACGTCATCCTTATATTTTCGAGCAGCCAAAGTTCCTGGTCGTTCCGAATAATAGAACATATAACTCATCGAATATTTTGCCCAATAAACCATGTCCACCGTTTCTTGATGTTCTTCTTCTGTCTCTGTACAAAAACCTGCAATCATGTCAGATGAAATAGCACAATCTGGAATAATTCGATAAATAGATTCCACTCTTTCTTTGTACCATGCTTGATCGTAAGTACGGTTCATTAATTTCAATACTCGACTATTTCCACTTTGAATAGGTAAGTGAATATAATTGCAAATGTTTTCATACTTCGCAATCGTATGCAATACTTCATCCGTAATATCTTTGGGATGAGACGTAGAAAATCGAACTCTCAATTCTGGACTAACTAGTGCTACAGCTTCTAATAAATTAGCAAAACTTGTCACCTCTTTGGACTCTGGATTTTCCCATTTATAAGAATCTACATTTTGCCCAAGTAAAGTAACTTCTTTGTATCCTTTACCAACCAAATCAGTTGCTTCTGCTATAATTGAAAATAAATTTCGACTTCGCTCACGACCTCTAGTGTATGGAACAACGCAAAATGAGCACATGTTATCACAACCTCTCATGATTGAAATCAAAGCAGTAATTCCATTTGAATTCAAACGAAGTGGGCTAATTTCTGCGTAAGTCTCTTCCCTAGAAAGAAAAACATTTACGCCTTTTTCACCTTCTTCGGCATTGGCGATTAACTTGGGTAAATCTCGATAAGCATCTGGTCCAACTACCATATCTACCAATTTCTCCTCTTCCAAAAACTTAGTTTTCAATCGCTCTGCCATGCATCCCAATACCCCAACTAACATACCTGGTCGTTGTTTTTTTATTTTATCAAAAACCCGTAATCGTTTTCGAACTCGTTGTTCCGCCTTATCTCGGATAGAACAAGTATTCACTAAAACCAAATCAGATTTTTCCAAAAATTTAGTAGGTGCATAACCTACCTCCGCAAGAATTGAAGCCACAATTTCACTATCACTAAAGTTCATGGCACAACCATAACTTTCAATATAAAATTTCTTTTTGCTATCGTCTTCCACAAACTCATCTTTGAAGAAAACTTGACCTTGTTTGCTCTCTTCCAATGGTGTATTTAAATGTGAAATCGTAGGATTATCGTCGTACATCGTCATTTTTTTAGGTTCTAAAACAAATTCTGAATTCTAAGTCAATCTAAAATTAAAATCAACTATCTTTCTTATCGCTTTTAATTATCATTTTGAATCGACCTCAAAATTTTTCTTAGAACGATTTTTATTTCTTAAAAATTCGAGCGCAAATATAGGCTTTTTTAGATTCAAAAATGACAAATTGGCAGAAATACTAGTTAGATTCGGTGATAATTTAAGAGCTTTAACTTCTAAGAAGTTGATATTTTCTTATTAAAAACGCAAAGAGTATTACACTCTGATTAATTTGTGCCTTTGTCATTCAAAAAAATAATTTTACTTTAGTCTCTTAATTTCTAACCATTTAAATTACCATCAATTTAAAACCAACTTTAATGAAATCAGATATCGAAATTGCAAGAACCATCAAGTTGAAACCTATTCAACAAATTGCCAAAAAACTTAAAATCAAAGAAAGTGATTTGGAACTCTACGGAAAGTACAAAGCCAAACTTCCACTTTCTCTTATCAATAAAAATAAGATCAAAAAATCCAAACTTATTTTAGTTACCGCTATTTCTCCTACTCCAGCTGGTGAAGGAAAAACGACAATGTCAATTGGCTTAACACAAGGCATGAATAAGATTGGAAAAAAGACAACCGTGGTATTAAGAGAACCTTCCTTAGGTCCAGTTTTTGGAATTAAAGGTGGAGCCACAGGTGGAGGTTGGTCGCAAGTACTTCCGATGGAAGATATTAATCTACATTTTACCGGAGATTTTTCGGCTATTGAAAAAGCCCATAATTTGCTAGCAGCACTTATCGATAATAATATTCAAAGCAAAACGAAATCAATCAATATTGATCCTCGAACTGTTCTCTGGAAACGAGTGATGGATATGAATGATCGAGCGTTGAGAGATGTGGTAATTGGATTAGGTGGAACTGGATCTGGGATTCCAAGAGAAACTGGATTTGATATTACGGCTGCTTCAGAGATTATGGCAATCCTATGTTTGTCTAATGATCTAACAGATTTAAAAACTCGCTTAGGAAATATTTTTGTTGGGTTTACTTTTGATAGGAAACCAATATATGCTAGAGATTTAAAAGCACATGGAGCAATGACTGCTTTATTAAAAGATGCCATCAAACCAAATCTTGTGCAAACGATAGAAGGTAATCCAGCAATCATTCATGGAGGGCCATTTGCTAATATTGCACAAGGAACTAATTCGGTGATTGCTACTCGAATGGGAATGTCACTTTCTGATTATGTGGTGACAGAAGCTGGTTTTGGATGCGACTTAGGAGCTGAAAAATTCCTTGACATTAAATGTGTTAGTGCTGGACTTTCACCAAAAGCAATTGTGCTAGTAGCTACTATTCGTGCCTTGAAATATCATGGTGGAGCAGATTTAAAAGCACTCAACCGTTCTAATCAAAAAGCGGTCAAAGGTGGTTTAGAAAATTTAGAAAAACATATTGAAAACGTTTTGCAATTTGGTATTCAGCCAGTTGTTGCTATCAATCGTTTTGTTTCGGATACGGATGCAGAAGTTCAAATTGTGATTGATAAGTGCGAATCACTTGGTGTCAAAGCTGTCATTTGCAATGTTTGGGGCGAAGGTGGGAAAGGTGCTGTTGACTTAGCCAAAGCAGTTGTCGATGTCGTAGATAATACGACCAAAACATTCACACCAATGTATGATTGGAATTGGTCCGTGGAGAAAAAAATAGAAACTATCGCTACTAAAATCTACGGGGCTGATTCCGTTGACTATACCACTAAAGCACAAGCTGATCTTAGAAGAATTAAAAGATTAGGTTTGGAAAATTTACCAATCTGCATTGCTAAAACTCAAAAATCACTTTCTGATAATCCTAAATTGTTGGGTCGTCCAAAAGGTTTTGTCGTAACGGTTCGAGAAATTGAGATAGCTGTAGGTGCTAATTTTCTAGTTCCAATTACAGGAAATATTATGAGAATGCCAGGACTACCTGCAACGCCTTCTGCTGAATTTATTGACATTGATGAGAAGGGAAATATCAGCGGATTGTTTTAATATAAAAAATGATAATATTTAAAATCCCGAATTTTTGATTTACAAAAATTCGGGATTTTTTTTAGCGCAATTCTTATTTGATGGATCATAAATATAGGGTATTTTAACAATTCCAATTCAGGTACTTCTTTTCAAAACAAAAAATTGATTAAATTAAAAATCAATATAGAAGTAATTTTATTCACATTAAATTAAATTTGATATTATCGTTATTCAATTTAAAATCAACCGTATGGAAATTTATTTTTAAAAAAAAATTTTTATGAAAAATCCAACTAGTACCATCTTGATCTTATTAACCATCTCCTTCTTTTTTTTATCATGCTCCAATTATTATTATTCTCCCAACGATGGCGATTTGGTGACTCTTCGAAAACAACATGATACACATATCTCAGGATCAAGCAATTTGGCAGGAAATGAAAATAAAAAATTAGTAAATATTCAAGCAGGTTATAGTCCTATTAATCACCTCGCCTTTGCTGGAAGTTATTTTAAAACTTCAGATAGAAGTAACGATGGTCAAAGATTTGGGAATGGATCAATTTTAAATGGATCAATTGGTGGCTATTATTTTATATTCGTTGAAGAAAGTTTATTTTTTTCCAAAAGTAATAACCGCAATTCAAGATATCCTAATCTCAATATGGAATCAGGAATTTTACTTGACCTCTATGTTGGAATGGGCAAAGGGGAAGTGAATAATTTATATCGTGAAGGAGGAAGTTCTCAATTTAAATTTCAAAAAAATTATGTCCAAATGGGGTTTCATTATATTAAACCAAATTGGGGGGTAAGTTATAATGTTCGCAGAGGTTGGCTAAATTATTCTGATGGCAAAGTTTATAATCAGATTAAAATAGACCAATCGGATTTAAAAAAATTTCAGGATTTAACCATTAATAATTCTTTTAATCTAATCGAACATTCTTTTCGCTTACATGCTGGAATTAGCCATGTAAGATATTTTTTCAATGTATCCTCTGTTATTGAATCAGCAGAATTAAAAGATTTAGGGGTAGGGAATGATAATTTTAATGTGGGGTTTATTATAGAGATTGATGAGTTTTTTAGAAAAATAAAAAAAGAGAAAGAAGAATCTAAAGTTGATTTTTAAAAAGATTTTTTTCAAAAAAAAACAGAAAAAGAGGCTACTCAAACTAATGAGTAACCTCTTTTTTTATTCTAAAATCTTAAGCAATGATAAGCTTAAAATTGAATGTTTACCGCTGCATTTAGGATAGTTCCTAATTGGCTAAAGTGGTAACCATCGTAAGTCATTTGAGAATAACGTTGATTGAAAGTAATCAAGTTTGATTGATTCATCATAAATGCTTCATCCTTCATTAGTGCTTCACCTGCTGCATTTTCAGCTTTGAAAGACCATTCAGGTAAAACGTTCAATAAGTTATTTACATTCAATGAAATATTAACCTTCTCAGAAGCTTGGTAGCTAATCCCTAAGTCAGTTACTACTTTCGTTTCAAACTCTGTGTAAAGATCTGCATCTAATCCTTGTTGCTTAAATTTAGTTGGACCGAATACTGTATTATTCAAAGTCAATCCAAATTTCCCAACATTATATTCTACTCCAAAAATAATTTTGAAGACTGGACGAGAAGTAAAGAACAATGCTTCTTGTGTTGCATTAGAAACACTTTGTTGTTCATCAGCTGGAAGACCTGCATTCGCTTCTTGTACAATAGAAGGATCTTTTACATCTCCCTCTCTCTCATTTTGTAAAGTAATATTTCCAGAAAGATTGAAATTCATTTTTCCAGTACCTACATCTACACCTCGGTAACCAGCAACAAAATCAATTCCTGAAGTTCGAGTATCTAATGCATTTACGAAGAAACTTAAATCAGATAAGTTATTATCAGCCAAGATTGCATCCAAGCTAGTATTACCTGCAGTAGTTCCACCAATCTCAGAACTCAAAATGATTCTATCCGTAACTGCAATGTTATAATAATCAACAGTCAATGAGAATTGAGGTGTTAATCTTAAACCAACTCCTACAGTAATATTTGTTGATTTTTCAGGATCCAAATCAGGTAATCCTAATAATCGTGCTTCTCTCGAAACATTACTAACCAATCCACCTACTTGGATTCCTTGTCCAGGAATAAAGCTGTACTGCGCTTTTTGAGTATAGATTTGGTGCAATGAAGGTGCTTTGAAACCTGTAGAAGCAGAAGCTCTTAAAGTAACTTTATCATCATTCATTTTATATCGAGAAGAAACTTTCCATACAAATGCGTTTCCAAAATCACTATAATTTTCCAAACGAACAGTACCATTAATCAAGAAATCATCAGTCAAATCAAAAGCTCCATCAAGGTAAGCACCAAAGTTATATCGATTGAATTTTCCTGAATTTCTTGGATCATTTCCAGCGAATGAATCCGGTCCTCCATCTTCATAAGAAGATACCGATCCTTCGATAATCGTAAAAGTTTCACTACGAAACTCAGAACCAAATGCGAATCCAAATTTATCAGATACTCTTTTTGTTACATCAATATTTCCTACTTGATGAACGAATCTTGTACCTCCTGGATCAAAAATAAGTGGAGAGTTTTCTCTATACTTAAAAGTACTATCAGGATTCAATGTACCATTTCGGTTATGTGAATTACTAATAATATAAGTTTGCTCATTTCCTCCAGTTGTAAAACTTACATCTGTAATCCAACCGTTCTTTTGATTTTTAAAACCAATCGTTGCATTGTAATCATTCAAATCTCCGTCAAAGGTTGGAACATAACCAATATACTCACCGTTTTCTCCATTAGGGAAGAAATCTGCTAAGTAAGGAAAGTCATCAAGTGTTCTCCAATATGGTGTTCTGTAATTGGCAAAACTATTTACCTTCTTATAAATATAAGCTGCGTTACCATACATCTCAGTATTTTCAGAAATATCAACTCCTGCATTTACTGCAAATTTTGCAGCAGTTGTTTCAGGCGAACCATTGATATTTCCTGCATCAGGAAATTTATTCAAGAATGCTTGAACATCAGCAATGTCAGCACCAAAATCACCAGCCTCACCAGCTGCATCAACAGTACCTGGACGATTAGATAATTCAATTTTTGATAAATCCATCGTGTAATTTACAAATCCAGTTTTACCAATTTTAGCACCATTATTTAAAACGATTCCATAATTAGCTCCATCACCTTCAGAAGTAATTCCAGAGTTCAGCGTCAAACTTCCGTTTTCTGCATCATCTTTCATAATAATATTCATTACACCTGCAATTGCATCAGATCCATATTGAGCAGATGCACCATCTCTCAAAATTTCAATTCGCTTAATCGCATTAGTAGGAATACCAGAAATATCAGCACCTGTTTCACCACGACCAGGAGAAGTCTGTGTGTACAATAATGCACTCATATTCTTTCTTTTTCCATTGATCAAAATCAAAGTACGAGAAGGTCCCATATTTCTAATTTCATAAGGATCTAATAATGCAGTTGCATCATTTACCGGAGTTTGTACTGTATTAAAAGAAGGTACTCGATATTGTAATGCTTTGTCAAATGAAGTTTGACCAGTAGAAACTAAATCTTTAGCTCTAAATACATCAACTGGAAGAGGAGAAGTTGTAGAAGAACGAGGAGCCGTTCTTGATCCTACAATTACTACATCTGCTAAGGTATTAGAACCTTGGTTAAGTGTTACATCCCAAACTACATTCTGACCTGAAGTCAAAGTGAATTCCTTGGTCTGAGCATCATAACCTGTATAGCTTACTGTTAACTTGTAAGTTCCAGGAGAAAGGTCAAGAGAATATTTTCCATCAACATCAGTTGTGGTTCCGCCTCCAGTTGGGCTTACGGCAACTGTACCGCCGATAATTGCCCCTTGGGCATCAGAAATAGTTCCAGAAACGCTTTGTGCATTTACCACCATCGGTAATGCAAAAAACAGGAACAAAAGTGTAGTTAAAATACTTTTCATACAATGTAGAGTTTTAATTAAAAAATTTCCCAAAAGGGAGTATGTGAAAATAGTAGCTTATTAAAAAATTACAGAAGGAACTAGGCATAGTAGAACCTAGGAACTAATTCTGTATTTGAATAATACTTTACTGAAAGACAGTATTATATGCTTTTCTTTATTTGATAAATTGATAGAGTTCTTTCACAATGTGAAAATAAACATAGGGGTGTTTTTCATGTGAAAAAGAATCTAATAAAGATGGGATCATCATGGAAGTAAAAACCAAATTTGGTTAGTGTTCTTTTTTCGTTTTGTGTTTATGACCTAAATGTAACATAATTTTTCTATATCACAATAGTAGAACATAATTCTTCGGAGAAATGCTGCTTCTAAATTACTTTATTTTACGAGACCTAAAAGTTGAATTAAAAAAAATACTATTTCCTTTTTTCCAAAAATTGACGCAAGAATATAAAAGATGGGATTAATAAAGTGTAAAAAATAAAAAATGGGATGATTAAATAATCTAAATTAAGTACTAGAAAGAAACTCATAATTAATAATTGGAAACCTAATCCAAATGAGGAGACCAAGGTCATAAACCAATTAGGAAAATAACTTCCTAATATTGCTTTTTTATCAAGCTGATAAATAGTTTGATCAAATATTTTGTACAAAAAATTATACATCCCAAACAATACATTTACGTGGCTCTGTTTTTCTCCTTTCATAGCTTTCGGAACTTGAGTTTCAAATACTCTACTAGTGGTGTCACCATTAAATTTATTTCGAAGAATTACGTAGTAGTAATTGTACAAGGTTCCTTGCAACTGGATTCCAACAAAGGCCAAAATCATATAAAAAAAGGAACCATTGGTAACCATACTAATCGATAATAAAAAAAGAAAATTTAAAATGATGTCAGCCACCGAATCAAAATATCTACCAGTATAAGATGGTGTATTTTTGATCCTTGCCAATTCTCCATCAGCTGCATCCAAAATTGAT
Source organism: Saprospiraceae bacterium (assembly GCA_045104975.1). Lineage (GTDB taxonomy): Bacteria > Bacteroidota > Bacteroidia > Chitinophagales > Saprospiraceae > CAJQQY01. Next base: position 23,106 of record JBGCCY010000245.1, on the reverse strand, counting down.
TTTAGAATAAGAAAAAAAGCTGCTAATAAATAATGATGTGAAAAGATACATGCAATGGCTAACAATCCTGAAATGATAAAAAGGATAGTTACATGAATGGGGGTGACAAAAGTGGGTTTGAAAAACTGCGCTATTAATCTGGCAACTGGTCTTCCATAATCCGATAAATCTAGGAATTGGTTTTCCTTAGGTAGTTTTGCCATAGAAGAAATATGCTGTTTACAATCTAAAAATAATAAGTTCTTTAGAGCAAACAGGCTAAAACGAAAAAAGTTTAACTAATGCAATCTAATCCAAAATAACATACTTCACCCGACCAACTTCCCCTAAGTCTGTCATCACTTTTATTCCATGTGGATGCTTTGGGGCGTTAGTCAATATTCTTTTGACAATACCTTCAGTCAGTTCTCCAGTTTCTTGATGATGTTTTTGGGCAATTTCTACAACATCTCCAATGTTGATATTTTTTCTTATTCGTCCATCCAATTTATTATTTTCCATAAATCTGATAACAATTAAATTACGTAAATACGAATTTTTCTTTTCTTCAATTTTGTGTTGTTTAATTTCTCAATTAATTCACCTACTTTGGTAGAAGGAACTGCCACAAAAGCACAGTCTTGTTTTAGTTCAATTATACCTAATTCATTCTTTTCCAGTCCGCCTTGTTTGAAAAACATTCCAGCAATATCTCCTTTGGAAATTTTATCTTTCCGACCACCTGAAATAAAAAGAGTTTTCCATATAGATGGTTTAGGAATTCCTGCAGGAAGTATTTTTTGGATTTTCTTCTGTTCAATAAAATCAGGTAAGTCTTCCTTCTCCCATTTTAGAATAAAAGCAGTCCCATCAGCATTCATTCTTGCAGTTCGTCCATTTCGATGGGTAAATTCTTGACTACGATTGGGCAAATGATAATGGATAATAAATTTGATCTCAGGAACATCAATTCCTCTGGATGCCAAATCTGTTGCAATCAATAATTGATGAGTTCCATTCCGAAATTTTATCAAAGCTCGCTCTCGATCAATCTGCTCCATTCCTCCAAAAAAACAACCATGGCTGATCTTATTTTTAGTCAAGCAATCACTTACTCGCTGAATGGAATCTTTAAAATTGCAAAAGATAATCCCTGGTTGATTTCCCAAATGACAGAGTGCATCAATCAATGTATCCAATTTATCTTTTGTAGGAGAAAGAATGGTTTTGATTTTTAATTGCTTTATTCCATCTTCCGAATAATTAATATAAACTGGATTTATCAATCCAATAAATGGAGGTATAGAAACTTCATGAGTTGCTGAGGTCAAGATTTTTTTCCGTACTTTAAATAAAGCATCAGTAATCTCGATCATCTCTGACTCAAAGCCAATTTCTAAGGACTTATCAAATTCATCCAAAACAAATATTCGAATCCTATGGGTAGAAAAAGTATCTCTTCTCAAATGATCTGCCACTCGACCTGGTGTTCCGATTAAAATCGCAGGAGGATGACTTAATTCAATTTTATCTTTTGAAAATGGGCGACCACCATAAACTGCATTCACCTTAAAACCTGTTCCCATTTCTCTCGTCACTTGCTCAATTTGAATGGCTAATTCTCTGGAAGGAACAATAATTATGGCTTGAATCTCATCACAACCATTATCTAATTCGGCAATGATTGGCAAAAGGAAAGCAAGTGTTTTACCAGTACCTGTAGGCGAAAGCAAAACTACCTCTGCTGAGGTTGGGATCGCTAAGCGAGCTTCCTCTTGCATTGGATTGAGTTTTTGAATACCCAATTTCTTTAAAATTTCTTCTTGATTTTTGATGGTACTTGACATGGAGCAAAGGTAGGATTAAAAGTTTATTTGAATAATATTTGAAATAAGTAGTTTTTAGGGATAAACTAATAAAGCCTGTTAATCCTACTGGATTAACAGGCTTTAATATTATTTTTAAATAAAATTAAATCAATTTTACATTCACCGCATTTGGTCCCTTAGGCCCATTTTCTACTTCAAAAGTAACTCGATCATTTTCTCTAAGTTCTCCTTCTACATTGTTGATATGCACGAAAATACTTTCCTTCGTTGCTTTATCATTAATGAATCCGTAACCTTTTTCATCATTAAAAAACTTCACCTGACCTTCTCTAACAGTTTCGACAGGTGTATTATCGACAGGTGCAGCACCTAATATAATATTTTCCAATTTGATCTCTTCTTTCTTCTTCGTCGGATCAGGAGGAGTAGTGGTTAGATTTCCATTCTCATCTACATACCTAATTAAATCTTCGAAAGATTTTGGTCCATCTTCCTCTCGTTCTAATTTACGTTGTTCTCTTCTTTCTAGTTTATCTTGTTTCTTTTTTCTTCGCTTTTTTTCTTTTTCTTTTTTGTTGAATGATTGTTGCGACTTTGCCATATTTATTATTTAGTTGAAAAAATATTCCCGCTGAGAAAGAAATCATAGGGAAACAAATAAACAAGATGAATACCTAGAACTGTCTTTTTTGGAAAGGTTTTGCAAATGTACTAATTTTTGAGCAAAAATTTTTAATTAATTTTGACCCATCGAAACATTCCACGTTTTTTATTTTGTAAAATTGATATCAAAAAGACACCTTGTGGAAGACTTCTAATATATAACATCTTAGATTGATAAAAAGTTCCACTCAATGATTTTATTTTTTTTCCATCCATTGAAAAAACTTCTATTTGTGCCATTTCTGCGTCTTGTAATTCTATTGTTATAAAATCAGATGATGGATTTGGAAAAATTCGAACATCATTTAATTCGATTTCATTTAGATTAGTCAAAATTGAGACTGTATCCATAAACGTACTTGAACAGTATTCATTAGAAGCAGTTAATGTCACTACAAAATCTCCCACAGAATTATATACATGAAACGGCATTGCTTCATTTTGGATAGGAGTTCCGTCTCCAAAGTCCCATTCATAAGAAGTTGCATTCGTTGAATTGTTATTAAAATTTGCTGTGCCTTGAGTTGAGAAAAAATAATCAAAAGAGGCAACAGGTACCTCTACAACTTCAACTGCATTTTCTATCAGAATAGTATCATCTCCTTGCGCTCCATAAATTTCTAATTGCACATCAAAGATTCCAGAAGTGGAATAGTTAACTTGTGGGTTTTCATCCATTGATGTAGCTGGGTTTCCACCTTCAAAGGTCCATAAAAAATCATCAATAGTTCCCAAAGAATTATTTTGAAAATTAACAGTATGAGAAACACAACCTCCCGGTTCGTCTAACAGAAAGTTAGCTTCTACAATTTCAACAAATATGGATTGATTAAAAGTATCCACGCCACAACCATTCGAAATAATTAATTGAACATTGTAGGTGCCACTTTGAGCATAAGTATGACTCGGATCAAAGACGGTGCTTGAATTACCATCTCCAAAATTCCAAATAGTCGTATTTGCATTTTGAACAAGACTAGTAAAATCTACCGTTAACATATTATTTATAAATGAAAAATTAGCCTGAGGAAGCAGAAATTCTTGAGTTGCAAATATATTGTTATTTATTCCTTCCAACACTCCCGTTTCACCATTAGTAGCTCCATTCGTTCCATCAGGACAAGTAGAAGAATTGATGGAAAGTCCAGCTTGACCTCCATCGATAGAAGTAGAAAAGGAACCTCCAGACATTAAGTTAGTTTTTATTCTTCCTCCACTTCCGCCACCACCAGGGCCTTGACAACGCTCTCCTCCTCCATTGTTTATCATACCTCCATCTCCTCCATTTGTTTCTAAGTGAACTGTACTAGTTAAAGTTTGAACCTCTAAAAAAATAGAACCTCCTGCTCCACCTCCTCCTGCGCCATCTCCTCCTCCATCAGGAGTTGAATTACCATTGGCAAGAATCGAAAATCCTACAGGAATTAATTCTTCCACGACCAAGATTACAATACCACCACCATTCGAACCATTAGTAGCCACTTCATTATTATCATGCCCTGCTCCACCACCGCCACCAAGAAATATTCGATTGTCAAAATTACCAATAGCTTTTCCTCCAAGGCCAGGATGATTTCCTTGACAGCCAAAAGTTTGTGGTTCATCATTTTCGCCACCTGCTCCACCATTTGAAATATTTGCTCCACCACCGCCGCCTGAATTGTGATCATTTCCGCCACCACCTCCGTTGGCTTGTGGCCCTTTACCAAATTCTTTTTCCAAAATAAAAGATGCGACTCCTTCGCCTTTTGCCGCTCCTCTCCAATTTCCAAATTCGTAGAAATAATCATTCTGCTGAAATAACCAAGAGCAATTATTATTGCTAGCAGTTTGAGTTTCACCTCCTCGAAAACCAAGTCCAGTTACATCAATATTTGAACTCATTAACAATTGTCCAGAAATTTTTAAAGCAAGGACTCCCCCAGTTTCTCCATTCCATGCATCGGCCGTCAAGGTATTTGTCACGTTGGCATCTTCATAATTAGGCATGGAAATCAATTGAACTTTTCCACTAATATCATAATCATATTGGCTTTGATATTTTAGATAAACATCAAAACCATCTATAGAAACGATTTCATTAATTTCATAAAACCCAGCATTATTTAAATTTTGAATATCCCCAAAATTGGATGAGTTAGACTCATCAATATTTGCTCCTTGCATTTGAATTAGTACTACCAATTGACCTTCATCAAATGGTGCAATATCAGATACGGTAATTTTATTTTGACAGGCTTCATTTTCAATTACTGTAACTTTTGAATATTGGTTGATGATTCCCGAAAGTTGAACTTGAGCATTTAATTGAAAAGCAGCAAGAAATACTAAAAATAAAGCAAATGTTTTATTCATTTTAATTGATTGGTTTTGGAAAATAAATTTGAAAAAAATGTGTGAAGGTTGTAGGAAAGGTTTCTTAAATCAAAATTACAAAAAGAAACAGATTTATTAAATTTTATTTAAAAATTAAGTAGGGAAAGATTAAAGAATAATTGTTGTTATTTAATTGCTGGTTTGCTTCCGATGCAAGAATAAATAATCCATTTTTTTTAGAAAAAAAAGCGGTTCCCATCATTTCGGAAACCGCCTTTTTTTATTGATTAGAAAATTTAGTTCTTTCTTCGTTTTCTAACTTTCGTTGTTTTCTTTTTGACTACTTTTTTATTTCCTTTCTTTTTGACGGCAGTATTTGATTTTTTCCCAACTACTCTATTTCCGTTTCTATTTTTTACGGTAGTCGTTTTCTGTCGTACTACCTTATTTCCATTTTTTGTAGTTCGAACTGTGGTGGTTCGTTTTCTAACTACAGTTGAAGTTCTTCGATGTGGCGTGTAAACTTTGTGTGCTCGAACAACACGATGAGTATTCACAACATGATAATGTCGTTGATATCTTACATGATGACTGTGATAAACATGAAATGATTGCGGTCGCCAAGGTTTCCAAAGTCGAGGATAAGTCCTCCATCGGTAAGGGGAAACATAAGGACGATATCTAGGCGCATAAATAAATCTTACAGGACTCCAAAAGTAAACATTGATTATTCTTTTTCTAAAATGGAAATTTTCATTCGGCCCACCTTTTCCTGATTGTTCCACTTGCTCTTCAAAAGGTTCAACAATTTTTTGTTGACCATAAATTTCTTCGTCTCCTACAATTTGGAGAATAGCAGTTTCCATTCCTGTTTTTTCAATTTCAATAACCGCAATATCCTGATTTTCGGAATCACTAATGGGAGCTTGAATAATAATGGCATGTACCTCTCCATCCATTTTATCTTCCACTCGCAAATAATCAATTGCTCCATCTTCATTCAAATCAAGATTATTGATATTGTTTTTCTGTTCATTCAATTTTTTTTCAAAATCCTCAATCGAGGAGGATTGCTTGAATAAATCTAGAGCACCTTCTAAACTAAAATGATCTCCATCAAATCCAGTTGGTTCAATTTCAGTCTGTGCTTTATTTATGACTGTAAAAAGAAGAGAGAATGCTAATGTGAAAATTAATTGCTTTATCATACTTATGTTTTCTTTAATAAAATAATAATTGGTTAAATGATACTTTATAGACTTTCAAAAGTCGATCAGGTTTAATCGATATTTTATTTTTTATAAAAAAAGTCCTTTGACAGTTTTAGTGGTTTTTACAATTTTGCCTAAAAACCAAAAAGTATAACTGTGGAATCAATATCTCATTCTATAGTTCGAATTAGATCATTTGACTATTTTTTTAAAATGCTTTGAAAATTAATTTTACATTTAAATGAAATTATTTATTTCAAGAAAAATCAAAACAATGAAAATCAAATCAATCTATTTCCTATTTTTAATTTTTACATTTATTAGTTGCAAAAATGATAATACACCTGTGAAACTTAGATATGAAAAAATAGAAGATTACCCAGTTTACGATGGAGATGATTTAGGATTCCTATTTTCTCCTGACCAAACTATCTTTAAATTTTGGTCTCCCAATGCTCAGGATGGAAGAGTATTTATTTATGAGAAGGATGATGAAAGTGCTATCATATCTTCCCACAAAATGAAGTTGGATCAAAATGGAGTTTGGTCAGTTACAGTCAAGAAAAATTTAGATGGAAAATATTATGCCTTCCAAGTCAAAAGAAATAATGATTGGAAAAACGAATCACCCGATCCTTATTCAGTTGCTTGTGGCAGAAATGGTTACCGGTCTCAAGTATTAGATTTTTCCAAAACAAATCCTAGTGGCTGGGAAAATGATCAACGTCCTCCCCTCGCCCAACCCAATGATATTATCATTTACGAGTTGCATGTAAGAGATTTGAGTATCGCTCAAAACTCCGGTATTCAACAAAAAGGAAAATATTTGGGATTAGCTGAATTGGGAACGTTGAGTCCTGAAGGCCTTTCTACAGGAATCGATCATATCAAAGAATTAGGTGTGACTCATGTTCATTTGTTACCAGTATTTGATTTTAGAAGTCTTGATGAAAAAAAACCAGAAGCTGAAAGAGGATATAATTGGGGGTATGATCCACATTTATATAATGTACCTGAGGGAAGTTACGCAACTGATGCGATTGACGGTGCAACTCGGATTCGAGAATTTAAAACTATGGTCAAAGCATTTCATGATGCAGGAATTCGAGTAGTCATGGATGTAGTTTATAATCATACTGGTTCTAAAAATCGGAATCCATTTGATCGATTAGTTCCCCGATATTATTTTAGATATGACCAAGAAGGAAATAAATCGAATGCTTCTGCTTGTGGAAATGAAACTGCTTCCGAACGTCCAATGGTTAGAAATTTCATCTTGCAGTCAGTAAAATATTGGGCAGAGGAATATCATATTGATGGTTTTCGATTTGACCTGATGGGGATTCATGATATCGAAACCATGAATTTAGTTTCGAAGACTTTAAATAAAATTGATCCGTCAATTTTTGTTTATGGAGAAGGATGGAATGCTGGAGAAAGTCCGTTGTCTGAAAAAGATAGAGCTATAAAAGTGAATGCCAATCAATTAGATCAAGTTGCTGTTTTTAGTGATGATATTCGTGATGCCTTAAAAGGTCATGTTTTCACAGCTGATGCTAAAGCATTTATTAGTGGAGAAAAAGATTTGGAAGAAAGTATAAAATTTGGAATCGTTGGAGCCACTCAACATCCTCAGTTAGATTATTCTAAAGTTAATTATTCCAAAGCACCTTGGGCTAACCAACCTGCTCAATGTATCAATTATGTGAGTTGTCACGACAATAATACCTTGTACGACCGTTTGAATATTTCTTGTCCAAAAGCAACGGAAGAGGAAAAGATAAAAATGGCTCGTCTAGCATTGGGTATTGTATTGACTTCGCAAGGAGTGCCTTTTTTGCACGCTGGGTCTGAATTTTTAAGAACAAAGAATGGCGTAGAAAATTCTTATGAAAGTCCTGACAGCATTAACCAAATTGATTGGTCTCGAAAAAATCAATATTTGTCAACCGTCCAATTTGTCCAAAGTTTAATTAAAATGAGAAAAGGACATCCTGCATTCAAGATGACGAATCAAAAAGACATTGCCGCCAATTTAAAATTTCTTTCCTCTAAAAATAATTTGATCACCTATCAGATTGATGGTGCTGCAGTTGGTGATTCATGGAAAAAGATTGTTGTGGTTCTAAATGGCAACTCAAATCATCAATCTGTTCAAATCCCAAAAGGAAATTGGAGATGCATTGTTAAAGATGGAAAAGTGGAAGAAATCAATTCTAAAAAGTTTTCGGGAGGAAAACTTCAAATAAACGGAATAGATATGATTATTTTAGCGCAAGAATAGGTACACCTTATATATCATTCTTTAGAAAAAGGATATTCTTAAAATTTAAGAATATCCTTTTTAATTTTTTTTCGAAAAAATTAAAAAATATCTCTTTTCACGTAAATAGTTGAAAAGATTAAAATCTCAATTCTAAATATCTATCTATCAATTTTTTATAAATTCTACATTTTTCAATTAATCTTATTAACCTGTCACAATTAATTCTGATTTCGAATTTTATCAATTTTTTTTTTGAAAAAATGTATTTTTCAGTTTTGTGACAAGCCTATTGGCACAAGAATTGCAAACTATATAATCATACAACGCAACTATAAACTCCCACCAAATTTTCCCTCCAAATATTTTAGAATCATCATATAATATGACTTAGTAAAATTGAATATTAATTTTTATCAAAATATTTCAAATACCGAATTTTTTAGATTTTGTCCTTAATCATGTTTTTAAATTCTAAAGCTCATATATCTAACACATGCCCTTTTAACACCCTTTTTTAAACACACGCATTTTTTAATATCTAGCACATGCCCATTTTAATACGCTTTTTTTAACACACGCTTTTTTTCAATATCTAACACATGCCCATTTTAACACGCTTTTTTATACACACGCATTTTTTTGATCTCTAACACATGCTTATTTTAAAACGGTTATTTTTTTTTTCACACACCCTATTTATTTAATAACAACACATTTACATGGAAAATTATTAACTCACATTAAATCGTCCTATTAAATTTTAACGCGAGCTAAATTCAATCATTTGACTAAATTCCTATTATTCTAACTTCTTTTGAAAACCTAGATAAACACAAATTTTATTTTTCAACATCCTTAACTTGTTTAGAAAGAAGTAATATCAGAATAAGATTGAAAATAATTTCCTATCAAAACAAAGAAGGCTGACTCAAGTTTGAGTTTGGTCTTCTTTTTTTTTGAAAAAAAACAGCCATTTGGAATATATCCAAATGGCTGTTTTTGTAATGCAAGTTTTAAAATAATTTTATTTACTATCCAAATTAGTTCCTGAAAATGATTCTGTCCCTCGAAATTTAGTTTTCCAAAGTGGAAAAATCTTTTCTAACATTATCATCATCGCATAAGGAAACAAAACAATAATCCCCCCTAAAACTGCATCAAGAAAAAAATGATTTCCAGTCATAACGATAACCAATAATACAAACATTGGATAGATCCAAACTAATAATCTAACTAGATTATTCTTAGCATATAAATAAACACCAAAAGCAATTAATAATGAATTACCAAAATGCATGGATGGCATTGCTGCAAATTGATTAAATAATTTCGAATTGATACCTTTGTATAAATTAATTCCACTAATATGATTTAAGGTGTCAATGAATCCTTCTCCAAGATGTATCCCTAAAATATTTAAATTCCTTAATACATCTCCTCCAAAAGCTGCATAGGGATTCGAAGCAATCTCATTTATCATTCTTGGTGGAGCACATGGAAATCCTACGAAGAAAAATAAGGTTATAATATTAGCCAGCAAAAAGCCATTTCTAATAAATAAATAGTGTTTTCTTTTCTTATAAAATAACCAAACAAAAAATATTATGGTAGTTGGAATATGAAGTTTAATATAAATCCAATTGATTACTTTGATCAATGTTACCTTATCTAAAAAATATTGCTGGATGGGAAGTTCATAAAGGATTCCTAATTGATGTTCCCACTCAATAACCTTTTGCGCATTTGCAAAAGCAGTTGCCTCATCTCCAATCGCTAAACCTCTTGATAGTTTGTATAGTAATAAGAATATTACAAAAAGTAATAATTCTCTAAACCCAGAGTATTGTTTAAGTGAAGGTTTGAAATGCTCCCAAACAGAAGACTTTTCTAAACTAATATTCCTAGAGGCTTGCCAACTGTAAAAAAAAATAATCGCTAAAAGGACTATTAGACTGGTAAAATTCATTTGCTATTATTTTTGCTAAAATCTATTTGGAGTTTCTATTCGATCTTCCCCTAAATTCTAAAAACATGCAAATATAAAAAAGATATTTGCTCTAGGGTCAATTTCGATTATCTAATGGTTTTAAGTAATTTTTTAAAGAAAAAAGTAATATTAAAATAAACAATTTATTTTGTGCTGAAATTAAGAGAACTCAAAATCTATGAAAAAGTTTAATTAATTTTTAGGTTTACAATCTTAAGCTCAAACTAAAAAAGTATTTCGGATTATGTCCCAATCTAACACAATTGAAAGTACCCATATTACTACTCATCTTGTTCCCGCAAATGAAAGCACAGAACTTAAATGGTTGATGTTATTCATCTGTACTGCGTACCATTATAAATTGATTTTTTGTGGTTTTTTTGGAAAAGTCCTAGGCTATTCTTGGATCTGTAATACCATGATTCACGGAGTTTCCACCAATCATTGGTTTGAACAGCTAGTCTATGCTCCTCTTTTATGGTATGTAATGTATCGAATAATCATCGTAGTTTTTGGTCCACACCACAGAGAAGTGTTGGGCAAGTCAGTTCAGACTAAAAAAGTACTAGCCTTATTCTTTGCAACAATTCATATATATGCTTTGGGAATTCATTTTACAAATACCATCGAAATATATTCTAGAGTCCATTTAGATATTTCTTCTGGTCCTTTGTACGAACAAATTTTTTGGGTTGATGAAGTATTAAGTCATTGGATTCAATTTTTCTTCTATTTTTTATTCTTCGCTTGGCTAATTACTTATGATCGACTTGACCGGGAAGATGGAGGAAAAATTGCCATTTTCACCGGCCTCCTTCATGGACTAGAAAGGTCTATAGGAGTAATAGAAGGAGACAATCCATATAGTGCTTTAGTATTTGGAACTTGGATTTTGATCGCTTGTCTTATTAGATGGAAAAATCACAAAAAAGATTTTACAAGAGTTTGGAAAGATTTCTTTTTTAGATATGGATTGACGTTTGGAATAAGTATGCCGATTGGACTATTGAGTTATCATCTAACTTTTGATGGTTTTATACAACCTTCCACGATGAAGGATTCTGCTTGGGAAGTGGTCGTTTTTGGAGCAGTTTTTATTTTGGTTGGCTTTTTTATGGCGATTGGAATAGATTCCTTTTTATCAAAGAAATCAAAACCTTCAAAATAGTCTCCTAGTTAAACCAATAAAAATGAGCCACTTTCAATTTAGAGAAAGTGGCTCATTTTTGTAAAACCCAAAAATCAATTTTAAAACTCTAGTCCCATTCTAAATCGAATTCCTAATCCTTTTACTCCAAATAAAGCTGGAATGTTTGGATTATCAAGATAGTTAAAACGTTGTACTAGATCTATCGAAATGATTTTAAAAATATTAGCTACTCCAACACTACCTTCCATATATGGTTTTTCTGCTAAGGTAAATGTAGTTTGTTCTCCCAAATCATTTGTTGGAAACTGGATTAACTCGGAGTTGAGGTTAGGATTATTCTTATCAGCTACACTTCCATACAACATTTTAAATGTGAAAACCTCTCTCAATTTCAACTTTCGGATTAAAGGAATTTTATTAAATATATAACCGTTCATATAATACAAAGCATTAAAACTTACATATTGATCGCTGACAAATTCTAAGAAATTCATCATGTTGTAGGAAAAGGTTTGGTAAGAATAAGTTTGGTTTGCTCTAGGTAAAAACATCAAATTAAAAGGGACATCTCCAAACATTTTTCCACCTTCTAAATATACATGAGCAATTCCCAAAAATGAAAAATTAAATTTCTTAAAAATATTTAGGGTTACTCGGTGATAATCATAATCACTTCCAAATAAATCTGGAACTCCCATTTGATAATTCAATGTAAAAATAGGATATCGATTAAAGAGATTAGTTCGATAATTTCTTCCTTGCAAAAACTCTTCATTTGGCGCCCAACGAAGCATTAGAGATGCTTCCGAAACATCTATTTCTCCTAATGATTTTTCAATAACTTCATTCTCAAAGTAATCAAAAGTCAAATCACCAATAGGTCGTTCTCTTCTTTGTTCAAACCCAAATTGGTAAGTAAAGTTACTATTCAGTTCCCTCAAATATTCAATCCTAGTAGAAGTAAACAAAACCATCTTCTTAGCCACTCCCCTTTTAAAAGATAATAAAAAATTATCCTCGTTAATAAAAGCCAATCGTTGCCCTGGGAAATTGGTATCGTGTTGATGCCTAATCATCAGATGATGCCTTGGATTTTCTATAAAATCTTTATTAAAGGAATACAATGCTTGGGTAGAATATTTCCATTTTTTATCTCCAAAAGCATAAAGTACCTGTCCCTGCAACCTTATTTTAGGTGAAAATTTTAAATTAGTTTCTCCTCCAAATCTAACTCGGTTTCCTTCTGTTTGATTGAAACTATAAAATCCATTGGTAGGACCTATATCAACTGGCCCAACTGGAATATAACCCGTTGTCAAATAATTAATTAAGTTAACCGTAGTTCTAAAAGTAGGAATCGTTTGCAAGGTATCAACCATTTCATATACAGATGCTTCTCCTTCTGTTAACGCTACTGGACGATTGGCTTTCCAATATTCTTCATCCTTCTCGAACATATCTTCCGAGTCAACTTTCTTTTGCACGCCCTTCCAGATGGATTCTTCAGGAGGAGTATTAATCACATGATCAGTATAAGAAGTTGTTTTCCTTCCAAAAAAACCAAATCCTTTTTTCGTGATTTGAAAATCTAAAATCAACAAATCTTTAGAACGAATCCAAATTTCTCCTTTCCTAGAAAATTCTTGATTGACTCGCATATCAGTTACCCAATTCAGATTGATTTGATCGGTGATTCCCATATCAACTTTAAGTACTGTATAATTAGAATCAAGAGAAATCGCAATGTTTCCTTTGAACCCAAAATTTTGTTTATTGGCAGGTTGAAATGCTAAATCAATACATTTTATATCATTAATTACAACCGTATCATTGATATAAAAATGATAATAAAAAGGAGCAATATTGGAAAGAGGACTTACAAATTGAATCCCAACGACATCAATATGATTTTTATAAATATCAATATCTTGATACATTAACTTCATCAATTGAGAGATCGTTTTTTCGTCTACCAATTGGTCAAAGTTTGAAACTTTCATCGCTTCCCTGTATTCTTTTTTATCACTAGGATCTTTTCGATAGTAGATTCTAGAATTACCTTCTTGCATGTAAACAGGCAAATATGGTTTACCATTGATGGCTGAAGTATCTACATTATCAAAAATAAATTGGAATTGATTAAATATTTTTCTGTTTCGAAATTTGTCGGTGATATTATTAATATCTAATTCGATCTTTTCGTACTTCTGATATTCATAAAAATCTTGACCTTCGAGGCGATTCTTATCTTTATTTTCTATCGCTCTTTTTACAAAATCAACAGCAGGATTTCCTTTTCTTCGATATCTTCGTTTTTTGGCTGTAATGGTAATTTCGTTTAGGCTAGTAGTGGTTGATTTTAATTCAACATTAATCGTTTGCTTTTTACCCACCTCGACATCAACTGTATCTGAATCATATCCTACATAGGAAATAATTAATTTATCAGTCATCCATTGTGATTCTAATTCATAATTCCCATCAAAATCTGTTGATGTTCCAACGGTTGTTCCTAACGAACCGATATTTACGAAAGGCAGGGTTTCTTTTGTATTCGCATCAATAACTTGTCCTTTGACTTTAGTTATTTTTTGGGCTTGCAAATAGGAGAAACTAAAAAATAATAAAAAGCAAAGTGAAAAAATTCCCTTTGATTTTTTAAAAAATAATTGCATTGGATAGATGTTCAAAATTTTAGATAAATGTTGCGAGCAAAAAATTAATAGATTAGAATATTTGGTTATTAATTTCCTTGAGGTAAAAAATACGGTATCAAAACGAAATTAAAAATACAATAGTCTTTCATATTGCAAATATTATACTAAAAACTACTATTAATTGTCCGCACTTGAACTAATTGAAAATTGGAAAATTTAGTACTGTCAAAAACTCCCACAAAGGTCACTTTTTGTTCCGTGAGAATTTAATTTTTTAGAGTGAATTGCTGATCTTTTTATATGAATCATCTTCTTTTATCTATCAACTGTTTTCACCCTTTTACTAAAATTTAACTTTCGATAATTTCATAAGTGCCCGTTATTTCTACGTCTTTTTCTAACATTTTTGAGACGGAGCAATAAGTTTCTAAGGAAGAAGCCACAGCTTGTTCTGCTTTTTTTGGTTTTACTTTTCCAAAAATTTTATAGTGCAAATTGATCTTAGTGTACACTCTTGGAATTTCTTCTCTACGAGTTCCTTCGACTTCTACTTTGATGTCTTTTACTTCCTGTCTCATTTTCTCCAAAATCATAACAATGTCAATTGTACTGCATCCAGCTACTGCCATCAAAACGGCTTGCATAGGTCCAGTTGCTGTTCCGTCTCCGCTCAAATTTATAGAATGACCTGCGTCATTTTTGGCAACATAATGTTGAAGTGAGTCTGTCGTTTCTAAAGTGATTTTCATGATAAAAATTATTTATATAAAATAGTTAAACAGAAGTTTGAGAATTAAGTTTTGTTCAATTTTTTAATTTCTTCCAAACCTAATTCATTTAACTTTTGAATATTGTCAAAAGGAATTTGTTTTGTGTTGGGATGAATCTCAATCGCTTTTGTAACACTACATTCCCGTAACAAATGAAGCATCGGAAATGGAGAACGAGTTACATAATTTGACGGTGCATTTTTTGCTTCTCCTGCAAATTGATAGTCGGGATGAAAAGAGGCAATTTGAATTTCTCCTTCTAAATCCATTTCTTCCAAAACTGCCTCAGCAATAGATAAAAAATCATTATAGTCTAGAAAATCGAGTAAGACATTTGGATGAATTAAAATAGAGGTTTCAATTTCAGTATTTTTATTATGCTGCAAGATGTTCAATTCTTCCATCAAGGTTTCTACCAATTTTTCTGTACTTACGGATTCTTCCAAACGATATCGAATTTTATCCTCTCGAAATGGAAGACTCGCAAACGGACAAATATTTAAGCCGATCACAAATGATTGAATCCAAGATTTTGTTACTTTGATAAAATCCATTTTTTCTGCAAATATAGTGTTTTCTAAAAAGGAAAGGAGTTACCAATTTAAACTGATAACTCCCTCTTATCTCCTATTTTCTAATCAACTGAGATCATCAGTTGAAATTAGTAATAAACTGCTCTTCTCACTTTGGCAACATGCTTAGCTAATCGAACAACTTGGCAACTGTAGCCAAATTCATTATCATACCATGCATATAATGTTACTGTTTTTCCATCCTCCGAAACTATAGTCGATGGAGCATCAAAAACACAAGTTGCGAATAAACCAACGGCATGACTCGAAACGAATTCCGTGGAAGTAGAATACTGAATCTGCTCTACTAAATTTCCATTTAATGCTGCGTCTTTTAACATTGCATTGACAGAGTTAACATCAGTTGGGTTATTTAATGTCAAATTTAAAATTACCAAAGAAACATTTGGAGTTGGAACTCGAACTGCATTTCCAGTCAACTTCCCTTTCATGTGTGGGAAAACTTTAGTTACTGCACTAGCTGCTCCTGTAGAAGTTAAAACCATATTCGTTGCTGCTCCTCTTCCTCGTCTTGGTTTCTTATGAAAGTTATCCAATAAATTTTGATCACTTGTATAAGAGTGAACTGTTTCAATATGTCCTTTTTCAATGCCTAATTTTGTATCAACCACTTTTATAATTGGAACAATTGCATTAGTTGTACAAGATGCAGCACTTAGTACTTTTTCATTTTCCAAATCTAATTCCTCATGATTCACTCCATACACAATATTGGAAATATCATCGCCTGGCGCGGTCAACATTACTTGAGAAATCCCAGGACGTAAATGACGACTTAATTGTTCTTTATTTCTAAAAACCCCCGTATTATCAATCACCAATCCTTCATTAATTCCAAATTGTGTATAATCAATATCTTCAGGACTTCCAGCATAAATCATTTGGATTCGATTACCATTGATAATCATTTCTGAGCCATCTTCTGAAACTTCGATCGTTCCTTTAAACATGCCGTGTACACTATCCGTTTCCAAAAGTGACGCACGTTTTTTAGTTTCTTCATATCGATCTTTCAATTTTGGACGCAAAACAATTGCCTTTAATCTCAATTGTTCTCCACGTCCTGTAGTCGTTACAATTCGTCGAGTTACTAATCTCCCAATTCTTCCAAAACCATACAACACAATATCTTTTGATTTCAAATTTCCATTGGAAGAATTTAAAAAGCTCCCCAATTTCTTCCCAACAAAATCATTAATACTTTCAAAAGAATCTTTTTCTTCTAACCATTCTGACGCAAGTGTACCGATATCAATTCGGGCTGCTGGCATATATTCATTTGCTGAAATTGCCGTTGCGATCTCTAAGGTGATTTCGACCGGAATTTCTTTATCGGAATAATTCGAACCGAAAGTGTGAATGTTTAAAACTTCGCTAGGACGAGCATCATAAATGTCTCTTCGAAAAAGTATCAATTCGATGGATCGATCAAATCGAAGATCGCCAACAATCTGGAGTAATTCCAAAGCAGTTTTTTCCTTTTTATGCCAATCACGAAGAGAAGAGTCAGCATTGCTTCGCAACATGGTGTTTTTGTCGCTCATGTCAAATATTTAGTTAAATGGTTAGATAAAATAAATGGTAAATTTCGCCGCAAAAATACGATTTTTTAATGGTTAACTATGAATGGTTAATCGTTTACTTTTTGTTTTACGGAAATTAAGATGAGTTTGTTTTTTTACAAAAAAAAAGCACCTCAAATAAATTTGAGATGCTTTTCCAATTTGCGTCAATAATATTTTTAAGAAGTAAAAGTTAAGCGCCTAAATAGTTTTTCAACAATTTACTTCTTGAGGTATTTCTTAATTTGTTAATGGCTTTGTCTTTAATTTGTCGTACTCTTTCACGAGTCAATCCAAATCTTTCACCAATATCTTCTAGAGACATTGGATGTTCAACACCAATTCCAAAATACAATTTGATCACATCACGTTGACGGTCAGTAAGCGTACTTAATGAGCGCTCAATTTCTCTACGAAGAGATTCTTTGTATGCCAAATTTGCATCTGTACCTGGAGTTCCACCATTTTCAAGAACATCAAGCAAAGAGTTATCTTCACCTTCTACGAAAGGAGCATCCATACTCACGTGTCGAGCGGCTACGCCTAAGGTTGTTCTTACTTCTTCTGTGGGAATTTCTAAAAGTTCTGCCAATTCATCTGCAGAAGGTTCGCGTTCGTATTCTTGTTCCAACTCCGAGAAAGCCTTATTGATCTTATTTAAAGATCCTACTTTGTTGAGGGGAAGCCGTACGATACGGGATTGTTCTGCCAAAGCCTGAAGGATAGATTGTCTAATCCACCAAACGGCGTAAGAGATAAATTTAAATCCACGCGTTTCATCAAAACGCTGTGCTGCTTTAATCAAACCTAAGTTTCCTTCATTAATCAAATCTGATAATGAAAGACCCTGATTTTGATATTGTTTAGCAACCGAAACAACGAAACGGATTTTCGCTTTAGTCAATTTTTCAATAGCTTGTTGATCGCCTTGCTTTATCCGCTGAGCTAAATCCACTTCCTCTTCTGGAGTCAATAAGTCTACCTTTCCTATTTCTTGGAGGTATTTTTCTAATGATTGACTTTCTCTGTTCGTGATTGACTTGGTAATCTTAAGTTGTCTCATGCAAGTAAATTATGGTTTGGTTTACAAAAGTTAAACCCTAGAAAATTAATTCTCTAAGGTGCTTGCTAAATAAAAGTCGATTTCCTGGGAAAGATCGTTAGGTATGTAAATGGGAAAAAATAAGATATTCTCTCTAAAGATAAAATGATGGTGCAGAAAGTGAGATGTGTTTGTAACTTTATTTCGTAACCTTTCATTATTAAAATTTGGAGGAATTTGGTTGTGTTTTAATTACGCTTACAAAAATAAGGCAAAAACCCTTAATTGTCAAGGGCTAATACCAATTAAAGTGTATGCATTTGCATCTATTTTAAATTTAATTCGTAACTCTTCATTCATTGGAGGGCAAATGTACATAACTTAATATTATTAATAACACTTTATAATTTTTCATCATTAAAGGATTTAAAAATAATATTTCAAATATTAAATATTGGAAATATATATTTTGGTTGATGAACTTTTTTTTGATAAAAACAGATCAATAATTTTCCTTTCTTGAAAATTTTAATTTTTATTTGGAAAAACCATTTTTTTATTATTTATTGCGCTTGACGAATAGTTAATATTCCTTTTTTTTAACATTTATTATTTCTATTCGTAAATACTGGTATTAGTTTATTTACTTATTAAAACACAATCTCTTTAATATGGAAAGAGTATCTTTTGAATTAGAATTTATCTTCCGGGCATCCCCGACCATCTTATATAAGTTTTTGACCACTCCGTCTTGCTTGATTCGCTGGTTCTGCGATGAAGTAGATATCACTGGTGAGGAGTATGAATTTGTTTGGAGCGGTGCTGGTGAAAACGCCACCCTAATTGATGACATCGAAGACGAACGAGTTCGCTTCGAATGGGAAGATGGCGAAGATGGTGAATACTTTGAATTCCGAATGAGTCGATCTCCTGTGACTGGTGAAACCATTTTAGAACTCACAGACTATTGTGATGCTGATGAATTGGATGACCAAAAACAATTGTGGGAATCACAAATGAAAGTACTTCGCCAAGAAACTGGTGGGTAGTTTTATTGTATAAAATTTTAAGGAAAAGCCTTTTCGATTAATCGGGAAGGCTTTTTTATATTTACCTAACATATCTAGGTAAGTTATTATCTACTCCTACACCTAGCTCCAAATGATGTCTAACTAATTTTATCTTTCAGGGTTCTAGGGGGTTATTTTTTCAAAAAAAAGAAAACTACTATGAGTTTTCCAAAACCGATTATAATTAAGCCATATGAGAAATAATAATTCCAGGGAGTTCACAAAAAAGATTTGGTGGTTAACGATTCTAATCAATCTTATTCTATCAACCATTTTCTTTTTTACAGAACAACATGAAAATATTTTTGGAGAAATATTTTTGCCATCTATTTATTTGCCCTTCTTTTTATTTATAACCATAATTGGATTATTTCCTACTTATATATTTTTCACCTACATCGTTGATTTTCTTTATGTGAAATCTATCTCCGATTTAATCTTAAGAGTTGAAATACTTATTTGGATTATTCCATTTTTCACCTTTAATATTTTTATTTTGGATTGGCTGATTTCAGGCATTACAAATGAAAATCTATTTTCTAGCTTTCTGTTATTTTATATTTGTTTATTTTGTTTCATCCTTACTTCCAAGATTGAAAGAAAAAGAGAGTTTGTCAAAACAGCTGCAAGAGATGATATTTTAGATGATGATTTAGATTTTAAAAAATGAAAACTATGAAATCTTCAACATTTTTCCTTTCTAAAATCTTGGCATGTGCTTTTCTTACGTCAGTACTTTTTAAACATTTTCTGTCGCCTCATAATTGGAATAACCCATTCATCCTTTATCTTCTTTGGTTTATTTTACTTTTACCAGCTTTTATTGCCTTTATTAAATTTGGATCTGCGATTTTAATTAATACAGAAATTGACAAAGAATTAAACTATAAAAATGAACTATTTAAACTAGCTCTATTTATTACAGTTAATATCTGGATGATTAATTTTTTTCTTTTCACCTTGCTTGGAAATCTCTGGGATAATCATTTTCATACAATTCCTTTTTTATCAGCTTTGACCTTGGGTATTTATTTTTTCAAAAAAAATAATAATCAGGAATTGCCCAATGAAGATATTTTGGACGATGATTTCAATTTTAAAAAAATAAATACCTAGCCATGAGATTCACTACATTTTTTCCATCCAAGGTTTGGAATTTTGCGCTTTACATTTCTACCCTTTTAATTTTACTATTCAAAAGTATTGAGTTTGTAATTTTTGGAGGGAAAATTTCAGAAGGAATACTTAATGGATTATTTCAGTCTATTTCTCATTTTTTAATTGGCTGCACATTTGGGCTAATATGTTATTTCTTCTTTGCAAAAATTGGAAACGAATTAATCGAAAAAGGAAATATCAATTTTGAAAAAAAGCTTTTTCTAAATATTTATGGATTTATGCTTTCCTTTTTTCTCTGGGGAATAAATCTCCTCTTTTTTAGTTTTATCGAAAAGATAAATTTCTTTGCCCCTCTTTTTTTTATTTCCATGACTTTCGCCATTTGGTATTATGATATTAAAATGGAAATAGTCTCTGAGGAATCTGTGGAAGGAATTTTAGATGATAATTTTATCGTTCCTCGAAAATAATATTTTTAGATATGGTTTTTGGAATTTTCATTTTTAAGTAAAAGAAGTACATGCGTCTGATAATAAAAAATCATACACGAAAATTTAGAGTTCAAAAAATGAAAAAACAATATAGAAACAACACATTTTCTTTTAGCTTGAGAGTTTGGTTTTTAACAATTTTTATAACCAGTTTTATTATGGGGCTTTATTCCTCTCTATTACTTTTTAGTTCTTTACTCTTTATGATAATGGATATTTTAGCGATGATGTTTTTTTCATTTTTAGTTTCAATTCCATTCTTTTTTGTTTTCTTTTTCTTTAACAAATTTATTTTCCAAACTTTTAGTAATAAAAAACGAATTAGAATTTTTATATTTTCTTTTTCGATAGTGCCTCTATTTTTCACTAATGGATTAATATTTATTGATCAATTGTCATTTTATTCATTTTTTATCTCCTTTGTGATCCTTTCTACTTTAACATGGAATCTTAAAATTATCAACTATCAATCAGGAAATAGGGACAATTTAATTGACGATGAATTTATTGATAATGAAAAAGACTTAGATTTTTAAAATGAAAAAAACAACTTACTTCCCTTCTAAAATCTGGAACTATTCCATCTTTGCCTCTACCTTTTTTAGAGGAATCTTTGCACTCTTTGTTGCAAGTGATTGGGTAGGAATCCCAATTGCGATGATTATCCAATTTTTTGTTGGGTTTACATTATTACTACCGCTTTATTTTTTATGGGTTTTTCTATCTCACCTTATTTTTAAAAAATTAGATGAGGAACGAAATCAAAAAACAGGATTAACCTATCTAACGATTCTTTTTGCGATCGGTATTTATCAGTTAGTTCATCTGACGGTGGATGTTCATCATAACTACTTTTTTATTTTTGATGGAATATCATTTGGAGTTTCGATGTTCATTTTGATTTGGGTTTTAGACATAAAATATGAGTACCCACCCATTTCAGAAGATGATCAAAGTGATATTTTAGATGATAATTTTGATTTTTCTGAAAAAGATTTTCCTTCAAAAACCCAATAAAATCAATACTTCCCCACTCTTTTTTATTATTTTAACAAAAAATTAATACTCGGCTGTAACAAACCTAAAGTCGCATCGTCTTCTTGTTGTATTATGGATATAAAACAATTTACATCGGAAATTCTTCCTTACAAAAACAAGTTATACCGCTTTGCTTACCGCATCGTGGGCAACGGAGCTGAGGCAGAAGATGTCGTCCAAGAAGTGATGATAAAGTTGTGGAATCAGCGCGAGAAATTGCATGAGTACAACAATGTTGAAGCTTGGTGCATCCGAATGACCAAGAATTTATCCATCGATAAAACTCGATCTAAGCATTATAAATTAGGGATTATTCCAGAAGGATTTGACATTTCATCCGACCATAATAATCCTCATCAAGTAGCTGAAACTCAAGACACGATGCAACGAATCAAAAACATGATGAATACACTTCCGACTAAGCAACGAGAAGTTATGCACATGAGAGATATCGAAGGATTGAGTTACAAAGAGATTGAAGTCCAATTAGAAATTCCGATGAACCAAGTAAAGGTTTATCTTTTTAGAGCACGAAAATTTATTAAAAGTCAACTAATTAATTCCGATTCTTATGGATTATAAAAATATCAATCACCTGCTGGAAAAATATTGGGAAGGCGAAACTTCTTTGCAAGAAGAAGAGACACTCCAACAATATTTTAACCATGACAACGTCGCTCCAGAGTTGGAGCAATTTCAATCCTTATTTCAGTATTTCAAAGAAGAGCAAGATGTAATGATTAGTGTGGATTTTGAAAAACGATTTTTGGAACAAATTGAAAATGAACAAAAAGTTGTTCCTGCCAAAGTTCGAAAGTTATCTTGGATGACTTCGATTCGAACGATTGCCGCAGTTGGAATACTTTTGATGGGAGCTGTTTTTGTTTTTCAAAATTTAAATAAACCACCAGAAAAAGATGTGTGGGCTCAATACGAAATCGAAGATGAGCAAGAAGCGATCGAAGCGACCAAAGCTGCCCTTGCTTTACTTTCTGGAAAGATGAAGAAAGGATCAAAGAAAGCAACTAAAGGATTTTCAGAAATGAAAACAGTTACGAAGAAAGCACTTAAGTAATAGATTTGAGATGATGAGTAATGAGTAGTGAGAAGTCCCAATACTCAATTCCCAAAATTTCAACTCTCCTAAAAAATATACAAACCGACAAAACAAATTCATTTTTGCTAGCAATTTGTTCAAGACCATTTTTTTATCTTTATTTACCTGTCCCAACAAATAAGGGATTCAAAAATTATTTAATATGAAATTTTTATTTTCAACACTAACTATGCTCTTTTTGGCACTCTCTCTCAATGCCCAAAATGATGCTATTTCAAAATACTTCGACCAATATTTAGATGATGA
>JBGCCY010000244.1:0-5825 GCA_045104975.1 Saprospiraceae bacterium | reverse complement strand
GACGACTCGGAGAGTCGTCTTACGAGGAACTTGGAAAGTGTTGTTATTTGTCAAGGTCACTTAAACCATATTGCTCAATGATCCGAATCAGATTTTTTGCTAAATTTTTATCTTTTGAAAAATTCTTTTTTGCTAACCCTTTTGCCCAACCTTCATAATTAGTTGCACCTAAATCAACCAGATTTGCAAATTTCCCAGCTGTAATATATTGACTATGATTCCGAAAACTCATCCAAGCAGATTCATATATTCGATAGCAAGTTCCTTCTGAACTTCCCATTCCTCCTTCCCAATCATCACCACAAGGAATCGAAAAATGATTGTTGTAATCTGTCGATAAATTACTTTGTCCTCCTTCGCTATGCAACAACGCATTAGCCAAAATTATGGATGCGGGAATTTGAAATTTCTCTTGCTCACTTTTAGCAACATGTGCAAACCGTTGGAGATATTCTTCTTTGATTGATTGATCTACAGCATTTAATTTTCCTAAAAAATCTTTTCCTTTTTTTCTCTTTTTAAATGGATTACCAAAGAAATTAAACAAAGAAGTTCCCTTCTTGGTCTCTTTAGCTATTTCCTTTTTTAGAGGAGTTTTCTCGGTTAATTTGCTTTCCTTTTTTTTCCGAGGAGAAGATATTTTTTGAGAAGGTGGTTGGTAATTTTGCGGGCGCTCTTTTTCTACTTTTAGAGGTGCATTAAGATTAAAGTTGAGACTTAAATCTTTACGAATAAATACGAAGGCAAGTACTACAAAAAGCACCATCGTAAACCAATTGATTCCAAATGGATTCTTAATTTTTTTAGGGGAAGATTGACGGACCATAACTATTTCTTTTGGATAAAAATTCTAAGTTTCTTTTTTCTTGATAAAACAAATTTAAAACAAATTGTTTTTAAAAACAACAATAATTGAAATTTAAATAAAACATTTTGTTTTATTTTAGTTTTAATTGATTTTGCCTCCAATTCCTTTCTCTAGCTCAAACAACTGATAATCAATCTTTTATTGATTATATTTTATCTTAATTTATTAAAAAAACATTTTTCATTTTCCCAAAAAAAAATCTCGAACCTTTATTCAAGATTCGAGATTTTAGTTTCTCAAAAGCTCATTTTCTCCAAATCATTGTCCTCTCAATTCAGCTGCTGCTTGCAGCAAAGAAGCATCGTTCGGGGAAATACTTAGTCCATAATTGATATACTTAGCTGCCGCTGTTCGATCACCTAATTGTTTGAAAAGATATTCGTATCCCACTTTATAACTAAATGCAGTCAATTCTCTTGTCCAAGAATTATTTTTTTTAAAATGATTCAAATAGATGTCAATTGATTCGTTCGTTTTTCGCACCCTAATAATACTTTCAAAAGTTTGCAAAAGTGGTTGAATCTTACTGTCTATTCTATAAATATCTGTAGCTACTTTTACTTGCATTTTTATGGCAGAACCATAGTCTGGATGAATTTCTAAAGATCGATCCACATAGGATTTAACTTCTTGCAAGGTGGCTAATTTCTTTTCTCTATTCGTTTCCCGTTGAACCTCTTTTTTAAATAGAGCAGTACTCATATATAGGTTAGCTCGAGCACTATTGGGTGAATTTTGAATAGCAGAAACATTTAATGTGTACCCATTTTCCCAATCTGAAACTCGCGTAATCGTTTTAGCAAAATAACCTAAAACCAAAATACTTAACAGTCCTAGATTAATGACTGGCGACGGTAATTTTCTAGAAATCAAATAAGCTAAAATAATGCAAAACCCAACCGAGGAGAAAAAGACAAATCGATCATTCATAAATGTTCCAACAGACACCACCAAATTTGAAACAGCAAAAAGTGGAATCAGAAAAAAGAAAATTCCATAAGCTGGAATACTTTTTTTCCGCAAACCTAATACTCCAAAAATGCCCATTCCTGCATACAATAAAAAAGAAAGAATTGTACTAATATTTCCCCAAGTCATAATTGGAATATGATACGGATAATAATCATGCGTAAGTGGATGAGGAAATAACAATAGTTTTACGTAGAGACCTAAAGTGTAGAATTTAGTTGCCAACGCTTCTCCTGCAGACATTTCCACGAAAGGATTATTCATCAAATCTCTAGAAACTGTTCCTCCACTCAAATTAAACATATTGTCTCCGCCGATCGCTTCATTTCTCATATATAAAAATATCAAACTCGCAATCGCCAAAGGAATAACCGAAATCGCATTTTTCTTAAAAGAACTATTAGTAAAAAAATAAGTCGTCAATGGAATCAATGCAATAAACGTGAGTACATGTTCTTTTGCCAACAGTCCGAAAAGAAAAATGATGCCTGACAAAACTAAGTGAATTGGTTTCTCGTTAGCGATATATTTTAAGGTAAAAAACATAGTTGCAAGCGCTCCAGTCAATGCTAAAATTTCATCTCGTCCTTTTACATTTGCAACTGCTTCCACATGAATGGGATGCAATACAAATAGTAAAGTAGAAACAAATGCCAAGGTCAGATACCACTTCGATTGAACGACAGGAAAAAGTACGGACATCAATCGAAACAACAACAAGACCAACAATCCATATAACAAAACATTGATCATATGACTAATCCCTGAATCAGAATAACCTGCGTGAAAAAGAAATTGCTCTTTGTTCTGATTGATTTCATCTGCTGAAAAATAAGTATTCAAGCCTTTGATAAAACTCTCTTCATCTGGAAAAATCACTTCAAAAAGATTTCCATCTGCAATTATTTTATCCATGCGATTTGCAAAAATCGGATTCTTTTTAAATTCTTTAGTCCAATAGTTTTCAATCTTATAATTTCGTTGTCCAAAAAATTCATGCTCTATGGCAAAAGTAGCAATCGAAAGTGGTCGATATCGACTTCCTGGAAGAAGATTGACTTGTTCTCCAAAATAACCAACCATACTTTCTGTTCCAAAAATTTCAGCGATTCCATCAAAGCCTTTTTTGACTAATCCATTTTCATGGTAAACAATTTTATCATCTAAAACATAATCAAAGGATCTAGTTTGTATGTATAATGCAATGGAAAGTACAAATAAAATCAAGGCTGGAATTGCGTTCTTTTTCCAAAAACCACTCTCGATAATTAGATCAGGAACATTTGATTTCTTTGTTCTCTTAGGAGTTGAAATAGATTGTTTTTGCGCTGATTTTTTCTTTGCCATAAGATTATTGAATTAAAAACTTTTGCAATATGAATATTTATATATGTTTTTACAAAAAAATCAAAGATAGGTTTCCTTAAGCATAGTTCAATAATAACAAAACCAATTAGCCTCAGGCAACTTTCTAAGAAAATAATGCACCTATTAGGTTAGGCTTCATTCTTCAAATTGATTAGTTTTACAAAAAAAAATTCAATCTAATGTCCCGTCAATTTCTCATATTTCTCTTTCTTACCACTCTTTATTTAGGAAAAACATTTGCTCAACCTGAGCCATGTATCGATCCTCCAACCATGACTTCATTTTGTGAAGATGCTTGTATTATTTGTGATATTGATGGATTTGAAGGAAGACATGAGAGTGCTATTAGTGGATTAGCACCAAGTGATTTTTGTACCATTGTACAACATAATATTCAATGGATTGGATTTATTGCGGGAAGTGTCGATATAGAAATCAACTTGGCGGTCTCAAATTGTGTACAAGGACCTGGTTTGGAAATCGGAATTTATGAAGGAATTAATTGTGAAAATTATCAACAAGTTTCTCAATGTTGGGGTGCTCAGACTGCGGTGTCAGAAGGAACGAGTAAAAACTTTT
This sequence comes from Saprospiraceae bacterium, assembly GCA_045104975.1. Lineage (GTDB taxonomy): Bacteria > Bacteroidota > Bacteroidia > Chitinophagales > Saprospiraceae > CAJQQY01. The sequence goes on along the minus strand of JBGCCY010000244.1, from coordinate 2,041 downwards.
CCAATACTGTTCCTCTTGTGATTGGACAATATTATTATTTGGTGATGGATGGTGCATTTGGAGATAATTGTGATTGGAAATTTACGGTCGTTTCAGGTTCTACTCAAGTTGCGCCGTTGACTACTTCTGGAAATATTTTGGGAGACCAAACTGTTTGCCCTGATTTACCTTTTATTTATAATCTAAATGCTACATCAAGTGGTGCTACAGAATTTGATTGGACAATCAATAGTTCGGCCGTTAATACCACAGCAGATTCGATTGAAGTTACTTTTCCAGTTAATGGGTTTTATACGATTTGTGTTACCGCTCGAAATGCCTGTGACGAAGCACCTCCCTCTTGTATTGTCGTGCAAGTTAATTCTGTACCTGATACTGAAATTATAGATTTCCTTTGCGAGGGTGATTCTTTTTTAGTGGCCAATACGGTTATTTACGAAGGTGGATTTTATGAATTTAATTTGCAAAACTTTGAAGGTTGTGATAGTTTGGTCATTGTTGATTTGACTGAAATTGTTACGCCTGTTTTGAATATTGATGTGGACATTTGTGATGGAGATACTTTGTCGATTGGGGCTACTCCATATACCCAAACTGGAATTTATCAAGAAGTTTTGACTTCTACCTTTGGCTGTGATAGTATTATCAATTTAGATTTATTTACCATCGTTTGTAATATTACAAGTGATGATTCTTTTACGCCTCCAATTTGTTTTGGGGAGAGTTCGGGGAGTATTGATTTTACTATTGTAAATGGAACGCCGCCTTTTACTTATACTTGGATGGAGTTAAATAATACCTTTTCAGGTGCAGGAAATATTGCTTCGGCAGGTGAAATTGTTACCATTGATAATTTGCCAAAAGGAACTTATCTGATTACCATTTTGGATAATTTTGGCAATACCAATATCATTATTTCAGAGTTGACTGAACCGAGTGAAATGAGTTTGGATTTTGTAGCATCTGATTTTAATGGAGTTAATGTTTCTTGCGAAAATAGTGTTGATGGAAGCTTGCAAGTCTTGCCAATGGGTGGAGTTCCAGATTATAATTATGCTTGGTCTGCGAATCAACCAAATGATCAAATTAGTAACCTACCTGCGGGAATTTATACCGTAACGGTAACTGATAATTCAGGATGTTCAATTGTTGGGAATTTTGAAATGATTGCGCCAACTGCATTAATTTTGACTGCCGAATTTAGCAATCCTATTTGTGATGGACCAAGTACCGGTTTTGTCAATGTGATACAAAATAGTGGTGGAATCGCTCCTTACACTTTTAGTTTAGATGGCAATAATTTTACGAATGATTTACTTTTTGAGAATCTAACAGAAGGAACTTATGAGTTGGAAATGATGGATGCCAATGGTTGTATTTTTTCCATAATGGAAACGCTAGTTGCTCCACAAATTCCAACAATTGATCTAGGTGAAAATGTAACTATCAATCTAGGAGAAACTTTTACTTTCCAAACTGCTTTTAATAATGTCAATTTGCAAGAAGTCATTTGGACTCCTAGCGATGGTTTTGATTGTGAAGATTGTTTGACTCCTACTTTTTTGCCTTTGAATTCTGGAAATTACACTTTGTTCGTTTCCTCCGAAGATGATTGTCCTGCAATGGATTCTATTACTATTACAGTTGATAAATTTCGAAAGTTTTTTGCTCCAAATGCTTTCTCTCCAAACTTCGATGGGTATAATGATTATTTTACTTTATACGGCGGACCAGAAGTTGAATTGATCAAAAAGCTAACTGTTTTTAATCGTTGGGGGGCAGTTGTTTTTGAAGGAAATGATTTGGATTCAAGTGCAGATACTCAAGGTTGGAATGGAATTTTTAATGGTAAAACGGTCAACCCAGATGTGTATATTTGGATGGCAGAAGTTCAGTTTTTGGATGGAGAAGTGATTTCGTATTCGGGGGATTTGACGGTTACTAAATAGGAGTCAGGCGGTCAGGTTGGTCGCTGCGCTCTCGGTCAGGAGTCAGTTTTTTTTTGTTATCTCCAATATTTTATTTTAATATTTTAACGTTG
>JBGCCY010000243.1:0-39002 GCA_045104975.1 Saprospiraceae bacterium | reverse complement strand
TCATTATTTTCAATCAATAATTCACGTTTGATTTGAGTGATATTGGTCAGGCCTTCAATTGAGGTTAATGAACCATTCCCTCTAATCCAAATATCTAATCCAATCTCAGTCAAATTATTAAAGGTATTGATCGAACTTAATGCAGCATTGTCTCCTATATAAAGATTATTACCTATCGTTTGCAAAACAGGAAAGGCATCGTCTATATTTAGTAGCAAGGCATTACTATTTAAATATAAAGAATGCGCTGCATAAGTACCCGATACTACTGTTCCTACTTCTAACAAATTAGGAAAACTGATCGAATTAAGACTTGCATTAGTGGTTATTCTTAAGGCAGCATCAATATCCGTTAGATTTGGAAAATTGATACTTACTAAATTAGTGGTATTATTAATTAGCAAATTTCCACCTACAGTAACCAATTCAGACATCCCATTTAAATTAGTAATCTCTCCCCCTTGAATGGTAATACTCCCAGCATAATTAGCACAATCAAATGCATCTACCTCAGCTTGAGTACTTAGCGTAACTGAAGTAGTCGTTGGACATTGTCCCCACCCCACATTCCAAACCATCAACCAACAAAAAAACAAAGTCAAAAATCTTTTCATAATCATTTAGTTTTTTAAAAAAATAAAGAAATACGTCTATTGATCTCAATAAACAAAACAAACCTACGCTTGAGAATGCAATTAAGCACCTAAGCGGAATTAAAATTTAAAAATCGGTGAATGGAAAGAATTTAGGTAAACTTCAGCTGAAAGGTCATACGATAGAGAGTGCCATATAACATTTAGGCAGGAATCATATGCTTTTTGTAAACATAAGATTTTTTTCTCATTTGGAAAAATAATTATATACAAAAACCGAATAGAAATATCAAACAAAAAAAGCCGTCCCTTTCGGAACGGCTTTTACTACTCTCACATTTTTGATTAAAAAAACTACTATTTAAATAGTTTAACCAAAACTAAAATTAAAAACGATCTTGCATATTTTTGATAGAGTGTACCGAAGACAATTTCAATATTTATTTTTAAACCAAACTTTCCATATCTCTGATCAAGATACTCTTCCGGTTAAAATAAATTAAATTTGACTTACGGAGTTCATTCAGGACTGAGGTTACTGTTTGACGAGATGTTCCCGTCAAGTTAGCAATATCTTGTTGTGTCAAAGAGTGTTTCACTAACATTTCAAAACCTACTCTTCGACCTCGTTGGTCAGCTGCATCTTTTAAGAAATCAATAATTCGAGTTCTTGCATCTTTAAAGATTAATGATTCTAATCTATTCTCTGCTCGACGTAATCGCTCACCAATCAACATTAATATTTTGATTGATAATTGATGGTTTGAACGCATTAATCTTTTGAAGTCTTCTACCTTCAAAACACAATAATGAACTTCTTGTCCCATTGCTCTGGCAAAGTCTTGTCTTTCTTCTTCTCCGACGATTCCCATTTCTCCAAACATTGCTGTTGGATGTAATACAGATTTTATGATTTCTTTTCCATCTTTAGAATGTGTACCGATTTTTACCGTACCCTTTGAAAGGAAGAAAATTTTATCTGAAGCTTCTCCTGGAAGATAGATATAACTATATCTAGGTTTTACTTTGACTTCAACCATTTGGGTGAGTCTAAGTTTTTCATCTGAATTGAGCGTTTCAAATAATGGGAAATGCTCTAGAAATGCTGTCTTTGATTGAACTGCCATAACGTACTCTTTTTATTTTAATAGAGAATAATTTTTTTGAAATTTGGTTTTAAGAGGAGGATGTTGGCAAAGGATTTATTCCTTTTGTAAGATACTTTACATTTAAGACACAGTTATTTAAACTGCCCCCTATAAAACTTTAAAATTATTTTCTTCAAAGCATCTAATTAGAGAAACAGAAAAGAAGTTTTAATATTTTTAACGGAATTAAATTCCGAATAAGTAAATTAACAAATATTGATTCAGAATAAAAACTATGATGTAATAATGATTTTAAAATTTTATGTTAAAAAATCATTAAAACACTTTTATAAAAAGAATTTCACTTTTTTTTATGAAAATTCTTGAGGATAAGGATTCTTGATTTTGGTTATTAAAAAACATGCAAGGAATTCAAGCCTTGTCTTTTGTCCAAAAAAAAATTACAACTACTAAATACCTCACAGCTAAATATTTCAGAATAAAGCCTATTTTTGGATTTTTAAAAAATGAATTGTAGATAGCCACTTATGATTAAAGCAACAAATGTTCACAAGTCCTACGGAAATGTTCACGTATTAAAAGGTGTTGATGTTGAGATTGAGAAAGGAGAACTAGTTAGTATCGTTGGAAAATCAGGTGCTGGAAAAAGTACCTTACTTCATATCCTTGGAACCTTGGACAATGCCGACAAGGGAGATATTCTAATTAATAATCAAGATGTAGGTTCTCTCTCTCCAAAAAAATTAGCCAATTTTAGAAATAAGAATATTGGTTTTATTTTTCAATTCCATCATCTACTTCCTGAGTTTACAGCTGTTGAAAATGTTTGTATTCCTGCTTTTATTCAAAATACAAATAAAGGTGAGGCCGAAAAGCGAGCTAAAGAATTATTAGATTATCTAGGTCTCTCCCACCGCTTGACTCACAAACCAACTCAGCTTTCAGGTGGCGAACAACAACGAGTCGCTGTTGCTCGTGCTTTAATGAATAAACCTGCTATCGTTTTCGCTGATGAGCCTTCTGGAAATTTAGATTCTGCCTCCTCCAAGGAATTACACCAATTGCTTTTTGATTTGAAAAATGATTTTCAACAAACTTTTATCATCGTGACGCATAATGAAGAATTAGCAGGAATGAGTGATCGAAGATTGGTGATGGAAGATGGGAAAATTATTTAATGACTGACATGATGAACTATTTTTTTTTTACTTTACCTTCTAAAGTTGGTGGATGTATTGAGCATTGTTCTTTTTTTCAATGAAAAAAAAAGAGCCAAAAAATTCTAGACGAAAAAATAGCTTAACTCAAAACAAGCTCCCGCTCCCTCATTTTTCGCCAAGCCTAACCCGCTCCACTACTCATAGTTTTCTTTCCAATTTTAATTCTTCAAAGAAAAGGTAATTGTGGTTCATAGCATAAATTACTAATACTCAATACCTCCCTTTCATTTCCAACTCACAAAATATCTGTCATTTTATCAATCTTTGTTCGTTTCGCTAAATTGATATTTATTAGTTTTGATAAAAGATTTAAATTCAGTTGTCTTCATTTTTGTTGCTAATTTGGATTTTTCAATTGTTACAAATTCGTATTTCTTCTTTATTTTGAAGTCTGGTATTCTTTCCCCTTTTAGAATATTAAACTTTACTAAAGTTTTAGTTTTTACAATTCCAACCTCTCCTCCAAAGGGAGAATAATTAATGCTTAAAGAAACTGGTTGTTCTGCCTTAAAATCTACCTTTCCACTTTGTCCATTTACAGAAAAAGAAATTTGCATAAATATGACTACGATTGTGCTGATTAAAACATTTGAATTTTTCATAATCAAATTTTTTAAATTTCGTTAATTAGCAATTTTTATAATTCAAATATCACTTAAATAGAAAGGCAGTTTAATTTAAATTTCGCAATCTTCACATATGTTTTTATCTAATATCAATTAACTGCACTTTTAGCGTATTCCTTTTTTGATAGCCTCAACTAAGTATTTCACCTCATCATTCCTCTTCTACAATTCAATCTACAAAAACAACAACTCCTCCTTTTTTGATTTCCAAGCCTACTTTTATCCTATACCTTGCTGCCATAATTAAATCACATTGTTCAATTAAAGCAACAAACTGAAAAATGTTTATTTGCTAAAAAATAATTTCAAATATGAAAAATCTAATTCTTGCATTTACATCCATTTTTATTTTATCATTTGCTACAGCAGTAAATGCACAACCTGCTAACGTGGAGAAATTAATAACTGAAGAAACAGCAGTAACCTCATCATCTGAAGAAGTTGCCGTTCTCCAAAATTTTAAAGCAAATAAGACGCAACGACGAGTGATCAGAAAAATGAAAAAATATGTAACTCCTAGAATCATTGCAAAAGGAACAAGAACAACTGCTTTGCAAGGGAAAAAAGTTACTGTTCAACTTAGCTTAGATAAAAATGGTGCTATCACGAATTTACAAATTGTAAAAGGTTTTGAAGATTCTTTGGATGCAAAAGTTTTAAAGTATATCCGTGAATATGATGCTGAGAATCCATTAGCAAATTCTAACTTGGAAAAACCAACAACCATTCAACTAGAGGTTCCTTTGGTAGGAAAAACGCAATACATGAAATAATTTAAGTACGTTAATTCTTGCTTTAATTTATTAGAAAAAAAAGAAGTCTTCACCATAGTGTAGGCTTTTTTTTTCGTTAACAACCAATTAACAGGAATCTGCATCTATCTTATTATCTTTGGGTAAGATATTTTATTTCACCAAACCATCTAGCTTATGAAACAGATTTCGATAATTTTTATTTTGACTTTATTTTTTACAACTCTCTCTTTTGGACAAGATGCTGAAGTGCCAGCAGGCCCAATGACTTCTATTGAATTTGAAGAGAAAGTATTTGACTGGGGTACTATTACTCAAGGAGATAAAGTTACTTATGTTTTTAAATTTACTAATACAGGTAATGAATCACTTCTAATTAAAAATGCAAAAGGAAGTTGCGGATGTACTGTTCCTCAATGGCCAAAAGCACCAATTGCTCCAGGCGATCAAGGAGAAATTAAAGTTGTTTTTAATTCCAAAGGAAAAATGGGTAAGCAAAGCAAAAGAGTGACTATTACTGCTAATACCGATCCTGGAATGACCTATATCAATGTAACAGGAAATATCATTAAAGATGAAAAATTTACCTTTACAGATATGTCTAAGCCGGCTGCAAAGACGCCTTCACCCGTAGATAAAAAGACTGATTGGAAAAAACCATACACTAAAGATTGTTTTGCAATTTTTCCAAATCCAACAAGTGATGTTTTAAAATTAGAACTCAAAGAGCACTTTGGAGAAACTATGAAAGTGATGATTTTCGATTCGAAAGGAACTCAATTAATGAGTAATACAGTTAAGGACATTTCAGATGATATTATTGAATTTGATGTAAGTCAATATACTTCTGGAACTTATTATGTAAATATTCAAATTGGAAACGAAGCTGTATCTACAAAATGCTTTGTTGTTGCGAAAAAATAATTTATAGTAAAATAAATCTGAGAGTCATCCCGAATTTCCGAAATGGAAATTCGGGATTTTCTTTTTTTAATCTAGAGTGAAGTAAAATTGACTGTTGAATTGTTTTCACTTCACTGACTGTTAAACGATTAAGCTGTTAACTAACCCATTTCGCAAAGCTCAGTTTCCCTTAAAAAAAGTTTAGATAGTGAATATTAAAAAAAAAATGTCCGAATTTAAATCAGACAACTTTTTTTTAATTTTTAAAATTTTAATTCTTTGGACGTTTTATTTATTCCACTTATAAAATATATTTTTGTAAATATAATGTTATATTTCCATCATTATCAATTTTTTTCAAAATTCTCTCCTCCTCTACCAACAAATCAACATACCCTAAAACCATAAACATTCCACTAAAATCTGGTGGCATTTGTTGATAAGGATACATCTTTCGATTGACTTGATATGGGGTAGAAAATCCATTTTTTATTGCTTCAAAACATTCTTCTTTTCTCATCTCGATTCGAGCTAATTGTTTTTCAATCATCGCATTAGCATCCACAAAAACTGGCCCATGACCTGGATAAATGGTCTCAATATTAAAACTTAAAAGACGCTCAAATGAATGTAACATATCATGAAGTGATCGAGTGGGTTCTCCTGCTTGTTTAGGATTTTCAGTAATGATAGGCATTGGCGTGATCGGTAATAACATATCACTTCCAAAAATTCTTTTTTGCTCTTTTTGTAAAAAAACAAATTGGTTGGGACAATGTCCTGGTGTATTTAAAACTTCCCAATCCTCCTCGCCTATTCGCAAAAAATCACCTTCTTTATAAAACTGAATTCGATGCATCTCATCAATCTTTCTACCCATCATTTCTCCTTTGAAAAAATTGAAAACTTTGGCCAATTGTTCTTTTGGAAAACCTAAGGATTTAAATAATTTGGCGTTAAAATCTCCTTGCAGTTTTTTCATTTCTGCTGGTCTAGAAAACCAACCTTCTATAGCTTTTGGCACTCGAACTATCGCCGCAGAATGAGCCATAATTTCAGGAAGCAATCCGATATGATCTCGATGTTCATGAGTAATGATGACTTGTTCAATATCACTTATTTTAAAACCATGCGCGTTGATTCTTTCTTGTAGATGTTGCCAATTTTCTTCAGAATATAAACCACAATCAATTAAAGTTAATTGCTCTCCAGGGATGAGATAACAATTGACAGTCTGGAACATTATTCCTAAAGGTATTTCAATTCGGATAGGTTCGATTGGCATTTTTACTTTTTATTTTTTGACATTTTAAATTTATAAATGCATTCCTCCATTGACCGGTTTTACATTTTCGCAATCGCTAAACTCAAAATCAAATTCCCCTTTTCTCAAATCCAAAATCATTCGATGCCTCGCTCCTACTCTTTCTGCATCAGCTGATTCATAACCTGCATCGCCTTCGTACATACAAACCATTTTTCCATCTTTTGGTTGTAAAACTGGAAGGATAAAAATGGGTTCTTCTTGTTGCATTTTCTCTTTTGCTTCTGCCACGGATAGACATTTTCGGATGAGTTGCAAGCTTACAATCGTTGGTGGCATCATCGCTAATTCTCCTTCTTGTAATTTATTCAAAGCAACTTGTGGATGTAGCCAAACATGCTCTTTGATTTCACTATCATCAATAGTTACCTCTGATGATTCTTCCTTTATTTCTCCAAAGAAAAAATAGGTCGCATATCGTCGAGGTTCGATAACTGGAGTCGTCCAATGACTAAAAAAAATAAGTTCTTCTGGCTGTACATCAAGATTCGCTTCTTCTTTAGTTTCTCGAACTGCAGCAATTTTTGCCGCTTCCAAATCATTTTCACTTTGCTCTATTTCATCTGCTTCTATTTTTCCACCAGGGAAAACCCAAAGTCCAGCCGCAAAGGCTAAAGCTTTATTTCTTTTTAATAATAAAACTTCTAGTTGCCCTTCGTAATCTCTAGCGAGCATGATGGTGGAGGCTGGTTTGGTATTTTTCATATTTTAAATAATACTTGGTTTGATACCGATTTTAATAATGAAGTTGATTGAAAGTTTGTGTTCTTTGATCACGAGAGTTGTCTAAGAATCAAAATTTAAAAGTACTAAAAAAGCCACTTCAAATAATTGAAGTGGCTTTAATTATTTTTATTCCCTTTCTATTTTAAAGGGTGCTAGATTTACTAAACTTCAGCTGTTGATTTTTTTCCATAATCATGAATAGATTTTCCAGCTTCTACCAACGATCGTAAGCTATCAGGTACTGAAAATCGTACTCCATATTTATTAGCAAAATCATCACACTCTGCTATAAATTTTTTCCCTCCTACAAAATCAATATAGGACAATGCTCCTCCTGTGTAAATCGGAAACCCCCATCCTAAAACTGATCCCAAATCTCCATCAACTACGCTACGCAAAACGCCTTCTTCTAGACATCTGTAGGCTTCGATCGCTTGACGATGCATAATTCTTTTGGCAATAGTTTCTTTGTCTAAAGTATCAACATTAGAATTGAAAATTGTTCCCAACTCTTTCCACAATCTTTTCTTTTCACCTGCTGGGTAATCATAAAATCCTTTCCCATCTTTTTTACTCGTTCGTCCGTGTTCTTTGACCATCTTTTTAGTAATAGCATATCCTCTTTCTTGAAAAGGTAATTTATTTGGTGTAGGATCACTTTCGTAAACGTGCATGCTTAACGTCAAGGTCACTTCATCATGAACGGCCAATGGTCCAACGGGCATTCCTTTTTGTTTCGCAATATTTTCAATCATCGCAGCTGGCACTCCTTCTTCTAACAAGAACATTCCTTCGCTGACAAATGTACCAAAGCATCGAGAGGTATAAAACCCTCGAGAGTCATTCACCACGATCGGCACTTTTCCAATTGCTACTGTATAATCTACTGCTGCAGCTATTGCTTTCTCTTTGGTTTTTTCTCCAACGATAATTTCCACTAAAGGCATTTTATCAACTGGTGAAAAGAAATGAATTCCAATAAAATTTTCAGGCCGACTAGAAGACTCAGCCAACAATGTAATTGGAATAGTCGACGTGTTAGAGGCATAAATTTTATCTGATGCTAAAACTGCTTCTGTCTCCTTTGTAACTTTGTCTTTCAAGTTTGGATCTTCAAAAACTGCTTCGATCACTAAATCGCATCCTTCCATATCTGCGGCAGAATCCGTTGGATGAATTCGAGATAAAAGTGCTGCTGCTTTTTCAGGAGTAGAACGTTTTCGAGAAATTGCTTTTTCTAAAATTTTCTCAGAATATGCTTTTCCTCTTTCAGCTCCTTCGATAGAAATATCTTTTAGGACTACTTCCATTCCTGCTTTGGCAGAAACGTAAGCAATACCCGCTCCCATCATTCCTGCACCTAAGATCCCCAATTTTTTCACTTCATATTTAGGTTCCGTTTTAGGACGAGCTTTTCCTTTTTTGGCAGCTTGCATTCCCATAAAACCAGTACGAATCATATTTTTCGCTTCTTTACTTCCAACTGCTTTCGTAAAATATCTTGCTTCAATTTCTAATGCTCGGTCAAAGTTGACTTGCAAACCGTCATGAACAATACTCAATATATATTGTGCTGCTGGATAATTTCCATGCGTCATTTTTCTAACATTACCTATCGCTCCCATCATCGTTTGCGCACCCATCGGACTCATTAATCCGCCACCTGGAATTTTATGTTTTTTATTATCCCAGGGCTGAACTGGATTTGGGTTTTCCAAAATCCATTGTTTGGCAGCAGTCAATAATGCTTCTGGAGAATCTGCCACGGCATCAATCAAACCATCTTTTAATGCTTTGTCTGGTCGTGCTTGAACTCCTTGCAACAAGTAGGTTAATCCTTTTTGGATTCCTGTTAAGTAAGGTGTTTTAGCAACACCTCCTCCGCCTGGGAGAAGTCCAACATTGATTTCTGGAAATCCAATTTTAATTTTTGGACTATTTAAAACTATTCTGTGATGGCAAGTCAAACATAGTTCGAAACCACCTCCCATTGCTGTTCCATTGATAGCAGCGACAAATGGTTTTCCACCTGTTTCGATTTTTCGAAATGATTGATGCATCTTTAAAATGCTTTCAAATTGCTCTTCTGGGTCGCCTCCCATATTTTTTAATTCTCGCAAATCTGCTCCTGGCATAAACATGCTCCTTCCTGAAGTTAGGATGACACCTTTGATGCTATCATCAGCAATTGCTTGGTGTGCAATGTTTAGATATTCGTTGATGAAATCTGTACTGAAGAGGTTGGTTGGATTCTTGACTTGGTTGATGATGAATGTTGCTATGCCGTCAGTATCTAGGCTGAATTCGAAAAGATCGTTTTTTATATTTTGCATTATTTTTTAATTTTAAATTGTTAGTTTAGATCGCTGTGCTGTCAGAGGACAGATCGTGCGCTACGCTTTCTGACAGAAGACAGACTGACAATTACTATCTGCAGAATGGCTAGAGTATTATTATTCTCGTCAGTCTCTCAGCGAAGCGGTCTGACAAGGAGCAAAGCGACTGATCTCTCCTCTGTCAGCACAGCGATCAATTTTTTTTTAATCTTTAAACGCTACTATGATGAAACATAATTTCAAAAAACTAGAAATTTGGAAACGATCAAGATCCCTAGTGAAAGAGATTTATCTAATTTCTAAAAACTTTCCAAAAGATGAACTCTATGGGTTAACCTCTCAAATTCGAAGAGCAACAGTCTCAATGCCTTCCAACATTGCTGAAGGAGTAAGTCGAAGTACTAATGCTCAAATTATTCACTTTTTAGATATTTCAATTGCTTCCAGTTGTGAAGTCGAAACTCAATTATATTTGTCCTTTGACTTAGAATATATTTTTGAGTCTGATTTAAATCGCCTTGTTGATGAAATTTCTCAAATTCGCAAAATGACTTTGAATTTTCAAAATAAACATCGGTGATTTTTTTAGATCGCTGCGCTGTCAGAGGAGAGACTGACGATTATTATCTGAAGACTTAAAAAAGTGTTACTATTCTCGTTAGTCATTAGATCGTAATCGTCAGTCTCTCAGCGCAGCGATCTGTCAATCGCCAGAGGCGATGGTCTGACCTCTGTCAGCGAAGCGATCTAATTTCTACACTCGCTCGATGATGGTTGCGATTCCCATTCCACCTCCTATGCAAAGAGTTACCAAACCTGTTGTTTTGTTTTGTCTTTCTAATTCATCGATAACCGTACCTAGCAACATACAACCTGTTGCTCCTAGTGGATGACCTAATGCGATAGCGCCTCCGTTTACATTTACTTTGTCAAATGGAATACCCATATCTTGCATAAACCTCATTGGAACTGCTGCGAATGCTTCATTCACTTCGAACAAATCAATATCATTTTTATCCATTCCAATTTTTGCCAAGGCTTTTCTACTGGCAGGTGCAGGTGCTGTCAACATGATCGTTGGATCAGCTCCTGCAACGGCAACTGAAAGAATTTTTGCTCGTGGTTTCATTCCCATCTTTTCTCCAGCAGCTTTACTTCCGATCATTGCCAAAGCAGTTCCATCAACAATTGCTGATGAATTTCCAGCATGGTGCACGTGATCAATAAATTCAACTTCTGGATATCTATCGATGGCAACTGCATCGAATCCTGCCATTTGTCCCATCATTGCAAATGCAGGATCGAGACTTGCTAAAGTTTCCATGGTTGTAGATGGACGAATATTTTCATCATGATCTAAAACAGAAATCCCATTTAAATCTTTAATGGAAATTCTTGACTTAAAACGATTTTCCTTTTGTGCTTGAGCTGCACGCATTTGAGAATGGTAAGCAAATTCATCTACATCTTTTCGACTATAACCATATTTTGAAGCAATCAAATCTGCTGAAACTCCTTGAGGAACAATATGTCCAGGAAGTGCCACACTTGGATCCATCATCAATGCTCCACCATCAGATCCCATCTTTACTCTTGACATACTTTCTACTCCACCTGCAATAATTAATTCTGAAAAACCTGACTTCACATAAGCTGCCGCTTGGTTAACTGCTTCTAATCCTGATCCACAAAATCGATTCAAGGTTACTCCGCATAAATGATCACCATAGCCAGATTGCTGTGCGGCAGTCTTGGCAATGTTGGCGCCTTGATCCATAATTTGAGTCACACATCCTAAAATCAAATCCTCTACCAAAGTTGGATCAAAATCATGTCTTGCTTTTAATTCTTTAAGCAATGAAGCGACCAAGTAAGTTGGAGTCGTTCCATTCAAAGCTCCTTTTCTGTTTCCTTTTCCTCTTACTGATCTGAGGGCATCATAAATATATGCTTCCATGTTTTATCTTATTTTTTTATGAAAAAATTAAAGTGAAAAGTGATGAGTTATTAGTGATGAATTATGAATAAAAACTCATCGCTCCCAACTCTTCACTAAAAAATATTATTTCTTGTTTTTTAAACTCATCATAAATTCTACCACCTTCGCTTTCAATTCTGGGTCATTATTAAATTCCACCGTTTCTTTGGCGATAGCGGTAATGTCTCGTTCGACAACTACTTTATATAATCCTTTTCGTAAAATTCTTTTGGACTCAGCAAATACCTTTGGGAAAATTTTGATTTGCTTTTTCAAATAGGCTTCTGCTCTTCCTAGCACTTCTTCCACTTCCACCGATTCATCCACCAATCCTTCCGCCAATGCTTCATCACTATTAAATAGTTTAGCTTGTTGAACTGCTTTCCATGCTTTTACTTCACCTAAATGATATGCGTACACATCACAAAGCATTTCTGGAATTTGCATTTGCATTTTAAATTCATGCATCCCGACTACGTGTTTTGGTCCTTTGCCCATTATTCTATAATCAGTACATAAAGTGAAAATTGTTGCGCCCGCTGGAGCGTAACCTGTGATCGCACAAACTAATGGTTTGGGAAATTTGACCAATGCTTGCAAGGTCAGCATGTAGTATTCCCAAAAATAAATCATCTCTTCTTCATCTAAAGTCGCTAAGGACATCACATCCAAACCGCCACTAAAAGCATGTGGACGACCTGATAATATTGCTCCTTTTATATTGGTATCTTTTGCCAACACTTCAAAAATTTCTTTGAGGTCAAGTAGCAATTGCGTATTGATGGCATTGACTTTTCCATTATTGAGTTGAACGATGGCGTAATCATCTTTGATTTCGATGAGAAGGGATTTTGCTTCGTAGGTGGTTGAGTGCATATTGGGAATTGATTTTATTGATTCTATATTGTTGTTGTTTCCTAATTAATATTGCATACAATTTATAGAACCTCCTTTCTTCTATTGCTTGAAATTGGTGGATGACTTGATCATTGTTCTTTTTTTCATTGAAAAAAAAGGAACCAAAAAATTCTAGACGAAAAAATAGCTAAACACAAAACAAGCTCCCGCTCTCTCATATTTCGCCGATCCTTGCCCGCTCCTAATTTCTCATGGTTTTCCTTACCAATTTCAGATTTACTTTATTCTTTGACAATACTTTTTAAAGCCTAAATAAATTGTGAGGTCTAACATATCTTACAAACTTAAAAGTTTATACAAACTTGCCAAATTATTGTTCTAAAAATGCCACCTTTACCCTTAGAAGTATTCTATTTTTTAAACTAGTATTATAAAGTTCCTATCTATTTTGGAGAAAAAATTACCAACTGTTCACCTTGAATTTATCTCTGACTACATCTGTCCTTGGTGTTATATTGGAAAAGCAAGACTGGAACGAGTGAAGGAAACATTAAAAGATGAAATCAATTTAGAGATTGAAGTGTCTCCATTTTTGCTTTATTCGTCGATTCCGATTGGAGGAGTTGACAAATCCGTTTTTTCCAAAAAATCAAAACCGGGAATGGGTAGAAGTCTTCGGGATGAAGCTAAATTAGAAGGCATTGAAATCAATTATAAAAATATCGAACGAATTCCAAATAGCTTGGCAGCTCATCGATTAACTTGGTTAGTTAAACCTACTTTGAAATATGAATTGGCCAAAAAAATTTTCCATGCTTATTTTGAAGATGGAAAAAATATGGAAGAGATTGATTTTCTTTTGGAGCAAGCTAAACTGGTTGGAGTGGATCATAATATTTTAGAAAAATTCGCTACAACTGAGGAGGGAAAAATTGAAGTTAACCTGGCGATTCATAATGCCAAAGAAGCATTTATTTCAGTTGTCCCAAGTTTTCGATTGGATCATATTTTTTTAATTCCAGGATTGCAGTCAATTGAAGTTTGGGAAAAGTATATTCGTCGAGCTGCGAAAATTCAACAAAATAAAAATGACATTTAATCTTTTATTACTATTATCCTCACTTACCTAAAACTAAAAAGAGTATAAGCAAATCTGCTCATACTCTTCACAAAACAAAACGAAAATCTTAAACCTATGCATCGAGTCGGCCAATAGCACAACTCACATAAGACTTTGCTTTTTGAACTAAATTAGATGTTCCAATTTCTGGGTAACCTAATTTAGATAATTTTTTAATTAATGCTTCTCTTGAAACGTTCTCCGCTTTTTCAATCTCAACAGTAGATGTTTCTAACAAAACATTTACATTCTCTACACCTTCCATTTCTTGAAGTCTTTTAGTGACTGTATTTGCGCAACCACCACATTTTAGGTTATCTATAATTATTATTTCTTTGCTCATTTTTTTTTTTTTTAAAAACAAATTCAATTTGTACTACAAAGATAACAGTACTAATGATCTTTAGTTGTGATTAAAATCACCTTAAGTTCCAGGTCTTATCTTATTTCTTCAAATCAAATAGCTCTTCCAAAATGTTTTTTATTGATATAAAATGTTCCAAAAGGAAGTATCGAGGCAATGAGTACTCCAAAGGTAGTCTTAGCATCCCAATTCATTTTTCCCCTAATTAATAATGCCATCACGATATAAGCAAGGAATAACATTCCATGTGGCATGCCTAATGATTTTACTAGGATTGGATTGTCTCCAAAATATTTTAATGGAACGCCTACAAATAACAATAAGATGTAAGATACGCCTTCCAAAAAACTTGTAATTTTAAATAAATTTGTCATGATTTCTTTGTTAGATTTTTTTGAATCCATTGTCTCTTTAATTTTTTTCATTAAAATAACTGCCATTGCTCCTCCAAGAAATGAGACAAGGCAATTAAGAAAAAACAAAGGCAAATAAGTACTTCCCGTTTGCATTATCGAAACGGGATCAAAGCCAAAACGGCCAAAAGATTTTATAAATAATATACTCCCAAAAACTCCTGCGATGGTATTCCCTACCAAACCAAAAGAATATTTCCTAAAAATAAATCCCGTCAAATTAGCACCAATTATTCCTATAAATATGCTAACCAAGGAGATTAAAGTAGCTGTCATTTCATTAAATTTGTTGGACGTTTAACGAATCCCCCTTAATGCCCATAATCCATATCATCAATTTTCCCTGCCATCATTCTCTTCTGTATGATGAAATAAATAACCAGAAGGATCAACCCAACCATCCCCCAATTAAAGGCAACAGATAAACCATACTCTGAAGCGGCAGTATTGTAAATAGTCAATGATTCATTAATTGAATTAGTAGAGGGTAAAATAACTGGAAATAAAGATGCCAGCGAAGAGGTTATTCCTCCAAGAATCAATAAGGTGGAAAGGAGAAAACAATGAGCATCATTTTTTATTTTTTTGATAAAAAACAAACCTATGATTGCTCCAAAATAAATTAAAGGAAAAAGGATCAAATAGGGTCGATCTTTAAAATTATCCAAAGCATCAGGTCTGATATATTGCCAAACGGATAAAGAAATTATCGTCAAAATAACTAAGGCAATATTTAGTTTAAAAATGACAGATTTGAGTTTCTGATTAATAGAAGAATTGGTTTTTAAGATAATCCAATTAGCTCCATGAATCGCTAAAGTGACCACCGAAATTAATCCGATAATTATAGTAAACCAATCTATCACACCTGGCGTTTCACTTAACGGACTAAAACTACTATCCCACAATGGTAAAAAAAAATAATATCCTTCGTAAAGTGATACTCCTCCTTCTACCCCGCCCAAATTTACTCCCCTAACCACATTGCCTAATGCCATCCCAAAAAATAAAGCAAGTAACAAACTCGCTACGCCAAAAGAAGTATCCCAAATGTCTTTCCACATCTGAAAATTAAATTGACTTCTAAATTCTAAACCTATTGCCCTAAATATGATGAACCATAAAACTATGATTAAGGGTAAATAAAATCCACTAAAAACCGAAGCGTAAAAAGTAGGAAAAGCCATAAAAAGCAATCCTCCAGCTGCCACCAACCATACTTCATTAGAATCCCAAAACAAGCCAGCTGAT
Organism: Saprospiraceae bacterium; assembly: GCA_045104975.1. Classification (GTDB taxonomy): domain Bacteria; phylum Bacteroidota; class Bacteroidia; order Chitinophagales; family Saprospiraceae; genus CAJQQY01. The sequence goes on along the minus strand of JBGCCY010000243.1, from coordinate 23,429 downwards.
TTTGCAATGACCTCTTTGTCCTTTTCTGTTTTGGCAAAAAATAAATGAATAATTCCTGCACCAAAATCATAACCATCTAATATAAAAAACATGGCGAAGATAATTGCGATGATACTAAACCAAAATATTTCCATGATTTAATGTGTTTGATGTTTTGGTCCTTGGTAAATCGTTTTTCCAACTAAGATTAAAAATAATACACCTAGTAAAAAATACAATCCAATAAATCCTAATAAAGTAAATAAGGTATTTCCTGATGAAACGGTAGGTGAAATTCCCTCACTAGTTTTTAATAAACCATAAACTAAAAAAGGTTGTCTTCCCAACTCTGCCACATACCATCCTGTGATATTCGCCACATACGCAAATGGTGCTAAAAACATAATACTCCAAAGCAACGGCTTAAATTGATATAATTTTTCTCTCCACAAAAAGAAAACTGCCAAGCTCATCACGCCAATAAAAATAGTTCCTAGACCGACCATAATATGATAGGAATAATAAAGTGCTGGAACATTATCTGGTAATTCGTCCTCGGTGAATTTATCCATTCCAAGGATTTGTTTATTCCAATCTTGATAAGTCAAAAAACTCAAAATATTAGGAACTGCAATTTTATTATCTAGTTTTTTCTCTACCATATTTGGCTGCCCGATCAATACAATTTCGGCTCCTGCATGTTCGGTTTCAAAAATTCCTTCCATCGCGGCAAATGCAGCAGGTTGATATTTAGCTACATTTTTAGCATTCCAATCACCTGTTGGGAAAGCAACCAATAAACTTGAAATCAAGCCAAAAATGACTCCTGTCTTTAAAAACAACTTTCCATATTCAACATTAGTTTTTGCCAAAATATAAAAAGCACCAATGCTCGCTACCACAAATGAAGAGGTAACTAACGAAGCCATTTGATTATGTAAAAAGGCGGGAAGCAACCAAGGATTACTAAATAATGCAGAGAAATTTTCTAAAACATATTGTCCATTTTCCAATATTTCATAACCTACGGGGTGTTGCATCCAAGCGTTAGTTGCTAAGATAAAATACCCACTTGCCCATGAACCTATAAAAACTAAAAGTGCGGTGACAAAATGTAATTTTTGCCCCATCAGTTTTTCTCCAAAAATAAATAATACTAAAAAAGAAGATTCTAAAAAGAAGGAAAACAAACCTTCCATCGCAAGCGTTTGACCAATAATACCTCCTGTGAGTCTTGAAAACTCTGCCCAATTGGTACCAAACTGAAATTCCATCGGGATGCCGGTGATGACTCCCATGGTAAAATTAACGGCAAAGATTTTCATGAAAAATTTTGCCGCATCATTATATTTTTCAATTTGATTTCGGAGATATTTCCATTTGAAATAGACAATGATCAAAGATAAGCCCATCGTCAATTGTGGAAATATGTAGTGAAATGTGATAGTAAATGCAAATTGCAATCTATCATAGAAAATCATGTCTTCCATTTCTTCATTTATTTTGCCTGCAAAGGTAGAAAAGTTCGGACTAGTTTTTTAATTAGAAGATGTTTTCCAAGCATTAAATCCACCTATTAAATTATACAATTTTCCAAAACCTTCTTTTTCCATAATATTGCAAGCCTTAACGCTTCTTCGCCCACTTCGACAATAAACTAAATAGGTTTTGTCTTTGTCTAATTCTCTTATTTTTTCTTGAAAATCTGCAGATTTTACATTTATCTCAATTGCTCCTTCAATTTTCCCTGATGTTGTTTCAACAGGAGTTCTGACATCTAAAATTACGATCTCCTTCTCTTTCATTTTGTGCTTAAATTCAGCAACGTCAAGATCAATTCTAGCTTGCTGAGCTTCAGAAGAGGATTTACTTGAATCATTTTGGGCAGTAGAACTGCAACTTGAAAAGAGTACTAAAACTACAGCAAGTAAAAAACTTAATTTTTTCATTTTTAATATTTTATTTATTGAAGCAAAGATGAAGCGGAAAGAAACGAAATTTGGTGATTTATATCACACATCAGAAATGAGGGATACCTTAACTTTATGCCATTCAAGAATTAAACATTAACAATTATGGATGCTGATATGTGGCCAAAAATAATAATGGGAATCATAGTGCTACACTTTGTAGTTGGATTCGCATATTTGATCTATAAATTATCTCCACAAAAAGGCGATAAAAAGGAAGAATAGTGCTTTTATTTTTTAAAAGTGATACTCCACATTCCACGGAAATCTCCACTCACATAACCAATTGCTTGATCTTCTGGATAAAGTTTTTGAACCACATCATAATCTTTTTCTAACAATGTACTTCCAACTTTCCCATGACATTTTTCACACAAAGGCATTATGTGAATTGGAGCATAAAAAGCAACGGTGTTAGGATCTATTTCTTTAACAACTGCTTTTAATTTCTCTCCTGCTTTCGATTGTTTTTCGTAAGATTGAAGTTGTGTTAATTCTAGCGGAGTGGGTTGATCTTTTGGATTTCTAATTTTTAAAGACGTACGTCTGATGTCTGCATTATGAATTTGAGAAAGGCTATCTACCAAAGGCATTGCTGCTAAATTACAGTATTTCAAAGCATTGGAAACACCTCCTTCTTTCATAGATTTTTGAAGCTTCCCACTTAATGTTTTAAAAGTTACTGCCGCAACTTGTTGACCTCGCTTCAAAAACACATCATGATTTTTTTCGCTTTCCACAATTGTTTTGGCTGGAGTATTCGAGTTTTCACAAGCTGTGTATAACAATACATTTACAAGAAAGAATAGAGGATAAAAATATTTCATTTTTTTGGATTTTTTTTAAAAAATAATGGTTTGAATTTAAATATAAAAAAGTAATTGCGATATTAATTAAAACATCACAATTACTCCATTATTAACAAACAAAAAAATCAATCGTAAGGAACAATATCATACTCCTTCTTTTATTCTATAAAAATGGTTTTTACATTCTTATACTTTTTATTTTCTACAGAAATAAAATACATACCATCCGCAAGATCAGGCATTTCCAATAAAACCTTTTGGCTACCTGCAGATATGACTCCTTCATAAATAGTCTTAATTATTTTTCCACTCCCATCAAACAACTCCATTTTCACTTTGTCTTTATTCGGATTAAAATATTCTATAACCACCTGACTATCAGTAGGATTAGGATAAATACTGATCTTAAATACATTATCATCCTTGACTTTTAGATCCTTGGTATTAGTTGTTATTTTTTTTACAAAAACTTTAAAAATCACATTACTTGCAAAACTCTGCGTTCCATCATTGATGAAAAAAATATTTCCTTGGGTACTTTGGATTCCACCATAAATATATCCAACAAGTGTTTTTTGTTGATTAATATCATTTAAATCAAGTATTTCAGAACTAAGAAATGAAGCTCCTAAATGAGGAATAAATTCAGCTCCTGAACCGACTAACGTTGGCATCTCAATATCCAATTTTACTTCTTCCATCGCTCCATCAGAAAACCGAGTAACTCGACTAATCGTTTTTACAAAAGGTACATTCTCATCTTCCACTAAGTTGCCATTTGCACTTAAAGTAAACTGACTCATCCCGCCAAAAAAAACCGTGTGCATAGTGTTATTTTCCTCGTCAAAAATGGGCAATCGAGCAGAATGATACTGGCTCAGGTATTGATTAAAATTATTATTGACAATGTATCCTGATGGAAAAACATCTACTGAATTTAAAAAGGGTAAATCAACATCATGTTGAAATACACCTGAGAACATCGTAAAACCTTGGTCGCCATTTGGGAAAAACTGTGGTACCATATTATAATCTCTTCGATGCAAATTATCAGCATCCACTTCTTCTGAAAAATCAACTATTGAAAGATTGATTCCATTATCTTCCACTTTGAATTTTCGAATTGCATCTGTGTATTCTTGAATAAATCCAGGGCCATGATTGGGTCCCATTGGATTATATCTTCCTTCAAAATATTGTCCTCCTGCTAAATAAAAAACAGAATCAAGATATCCTACATAGCCGCCAGTAACCGCCATTTTGGGATGAGATATTTGTCGAAAAAAAGTAGTAATTGACTCTCCATTTATAATAGCATTGGTCGCTCCATTCACATCAATTGCAGTTAGATATGAATAAGTAATATGATCGTCAACAGTTGGACTATATCCATAACCACCGATAACATACAATTGATTTCCTCTTTGAAAAAACTGCTGGTTCGTCGATTGTAATTGCTCAAAAAACGAAGTAGGTAAACTACTTAAAGAAGTACTCCAAACTTGTTCATTTTCAGGATCAATCACAAATGCATTTGTATTGTTATCATTCGCCAAAAATGCTGCAAAAGGTTGCCGCTGATGCAATCCATCTACTCGCCCACCAATTACTAACCATCTACCAAGGGAATCTATTCCTAAGGAAAATGAATGAATACCAGGGGCATCTGAAATAGTTATCGGTTCTATTTCTATTTCAAAATCTTGGGGAATTTGTGAAAAACTCCAAGTTGAAATAAGGAGGAAAAATAAAGTGATATATTTCATTTTATTTATTTTTAGAAAAATTCGATATTTAAGAATCACCCTAGGCTGCTTTTTTTTGATACATCAAAACTTCATCAAGGCTTCCCCCATTGAAAATATCTTGCACTCCTTGAGCTTTTAAAAAACTCATAGCATTGGCACTCCGCATTCCACTTCGACAATAAACGACAACAGGATTTCCCATTTTTTTAATATCAATTAGACTGGTAGGAATCGTACCTAATGGAATATTGATTGCTCCAACAGCATGACCAGCTGCGAATTCATAAGGCTCTCGTACGTCAATGATTACTGTATTACTTTGTTTGACAATGTTTCTTAAATCCATCTTTTTTATTTTAATATTTTTATAATTAATTTCTACTTCAAAGGTAAAAATTATGGACTCGTTGGTCTGTAATTAACATCACAGTCCTCCTTTTTTTCCAAAGAAAAGAACGAAATATTATCTATTTCGTCCTTATCATAAGAATGCCAACAATTTCTATTATTCTTATTTTACAACATCGTGGTTGGGCAAACGTATTCTGTCAATTCAAATGCTCCACTTTCTTTCATATCTACAAATCCACCTTTTACATCAATCAAATTATCGTAACCTCTTGCTCGAAGTAACGAAGCAAAAACCATTGATCGGTACCCACTTCGACAGTTGACATACCAAGTTTTGTTTTTATCTACTTCCGACATATTTTCATTGATATAATCTAAAGGTACATTGATTGCTCCTTTGACATGCACACTATTATATTCGCTGGCACGGCGAACATCGAGAATATTTATGTCTTCGGATTTCATTCTTTCAGCCAAGTCACTCACCGAAATAGATTCGATGGTATCCATTTCTTTTCCTGTTTTTTTCCAAACTTCAAAACCTCCTTCCAGGTATCCTATCGTATGATCAAATCCTACTCTCGACAATCTTGTGATGACTTCTTCTTCTCGACCTGGCTCAGCGATAAGTAAAATTTCTTGTTTCACATCTTTGACTAAAGTACCTACCCAAGAAGCAAAACTTCCGTCAATTCCAATATTGATAGAGTTAGGAATAAAGCCTTTGGCAAAGGTTTGTGCATCTCGGGTATCTAATAGAATAGGTCGTATCTCATTCGCAACTAATTCAAATTCTTTAGGCGGCAATCCTGTTTTCGCCTTAGCCATCACCTTGTCAAAATTCTCGTAACCTTGAATATTCAATAATACATTTTGAGGAAAATATCCTGGAGGTGGAGTCAAACCATCTAACACCTCTTTGATAAATTCTTCTTTGGTCATATCAGCTCGAAGGGCGTAATTTGTTTTCTTCTGATTACCTAAGGTGTCGGTTGTTTCCTTACTCATATTTTTTCCGCAAGCACTTCCGGCACCATGGTTTGGATACACAATTAATTCGTCACCTAACGGCATAATTTTATTTCGGAGAGAGTCAAAAAGGTGTCCAGCCAATTTTTCCTCTGTCAAATCCGCAATTACTTTTTGTGCTAATTCAGGTCTTCCTACATCTCCAATAAATAAAGTATCGCCAGTAAAAATTCCATGCTCATTTCCACTTTCATCGATCAATAATAAACACATACTCTCCATCGTATGACCAGGAGTATGAAGCATTCGAAGGGTAAGATTTCCAACTTTAAATTCTTGTCCATCGACGACTGCCATTTTTTCAAATCCAGTTTCCATCGTGGTTGGGCCGAATACTATTTGAGCTCCAGTCTTCTTCGCCAAATCAATATGCCCCGAAACGAAGTCAGCATGAAAGTGAGTTAAAAATACATATTTAATTTTCGCATGATCTCTTTCTGCACGATCAATATAAGGTTGCACTTCTCGCAAAGGATCAATCACTACTGCTTCTCCATTACTTTCAATATAGTAAGCAGCTTCTGCCAAACATCCAGTATAAATTTGTTCTATTGTCATTTTGTTATTCTTTTAGGATTAAAAAAATTAGTTTCTTTCTTTAAAATGATAGGACAAATTTATACACATAATAAAAATAGAAAAGTGATGAACATCACATAACGAGGTGACTTTTGTCAAAACGATAGATGATTTTCATCACTTTTATAACAATATATTTACATATTCTATTCCTCTCCCTTTTTTCCTTTTTCGAAAGTAGAATAAATGTAAATTGGGATTTCTAATTTGCCTAATCTTTTTTTAATTAATGGTTTCACAGCATCCCAATCTAATTTTCCATATCCTGTTGCTAACCTCGGTAGAGCAATACTCTTAATATTTTCTTTTCTGATCTTTTTCGCTAATTCTTTTAATGAATGATCTACATTTGAAACAGTAGCATTGCCAGGATGTCCATTTAATGTTTTTGCAGGTTCTTGCGTCATCAAATTAAAAATACGAACACCTCCTGCTCCTCCCCACATCCAAACTTCGCCAGCAGGTGGATTCTTGAGTCGGCAAAAATGTCTAAAATCTTTTGCCATTGCTGGATAATTTTCTCTTAGACTTAATGCCAAACCTCTATCAAAGTGGTCATTTGGTGCAACTCCATGAGCAATTGCTTGAGCTGTTGTCAACATAATATCTCCTGTTACTTCTTTAATCATTTTCTATTCTTTTATAAATTAACTAATTTGATTTATTATAAAATACTTTCATGTCATTTTGCGTAATCATTCCTACCAGTTTATTTTTATACACAACTGGCACTCCGCTCAAATCACTCTTTTCCATCATTTCATTAGCTTGCTCAAGTGTTGTCGTTGCAGAAATAGAAACAAATTTTTCTAACATAATATCTTTCGCAAAATGGGGTTCCTCAGAAAATTCATTTTCATATCGTTCTACCATTCCATCTGTAATCAATCCAATCAAATCGCCATTCTTATTTTCAACTGGTAAGTGATGAATATTATTCCATTTTAAAATATGCTTCAAAAACTCAAAACTGACATTCTCTCGAACTGAAAAAATATCTTTGGTCATCAAATCCTCCACCGTTGATTTGGCCGTGGAAATGGAATGAATTTTTGAATTAAAATTCTCCCATTCATGCAAGGGAATATTTTCCTCTTGATATTCAAGCATTTGTTTGACCAATTCTTTTTCCGCAATCGTTTCCCCAAAATGCTTGGATAATTTTCGGAAATTCTTGACTGTCCAACTCGAACCAGTTACTTCCGCCTCTACCCTTTTTTCAAAAACTCCTAAATATTTTTCAATGTCTTCTGGTGCTACATTTGATTTTTTCAAACCTTCCTCTGCTTGCGGAATCAATTTATAAAGTAGTAATTCCTTGGCAGAATAATTTTTTCCATACCACTCAAAAACTGAATTCAAACCTGTTCGAGCAGCTTTGATAAAATTCTCCTTCGCCACTTTGAAGTCTTGATTTTTCCAAAATTCTACTCCTCCTTCTGGCTCAGATTTCATGAGTCCTGTCCAAAAAGCGAAGTTGGCTATTTCATCAATTCCAGTTGGCCCAGAGGGAATATATCGACACTCAATTCGGAGGTGAGGCTTTGTTTTAGAAAAACCATAACACAGTCGATTCCAAGTGTAGGTAGTGCCATTATGCAATCGAATCGCTCGAAGGTTCGGTATTTCTCCATTTTGCAACAATGCTTTTGCATCTTGAAAATCATCAGAAGTTACTATCAATGGAAATCGCATGACATCATTTTTCCAAAGTTCAGCCGCTGATTCCTGCAACCATTTTTCTCCAAAATATACTCGTGGTAATTTTTTCCTTAAAAACTTTTCAGAACTTCTAGTATCTAAACTTTGCTTGAATAAGGCAATCCTAGATTCTGCCCACAATTCATTTCCAAACAACATCGGAGAATTGACACAGGCAGAAAGTACTGGCCCTGAAATCATTTGTGACCAGTTGTGTTGATTGACAAATTCCTCTGGTCGCATTTGAAGATGCAATTGAAAACTAGTATTACAAGCTTCAAACAAAACAGAACCCAAGGACAAAATCACTTCGTCAACCCCCTGCATATGTATTTCAAAATTCGCTCCTCGAAGTTCTGACAATTTTTTACTTAAAGTTTGATACCGTTGAATTGGAGTCATATTCTCAAACTTCAAATGACGATATTTTAATGTTGGCAAAATACCTGTCATCAAAAGGTGCGCTTGATGTTGCGCCGCTATTTTTTTCCCTTTCCCCAACAACTCAAACAGTTGTTTTTCCATTGCTGAAAAACAATTATTATGCAACTGAAAAGGATCAAGGTTTATTTCTAAATTAAATAAGGCTAGCTCATTGGTATAATGTTCATCCTCAATTTCATCCAATAAACCCAACGCTTTCATCGAAGGTTCAAAATCATGATTGACAATGCAGAGTTCTTGTTCCGCTCCAATGTGCAAGGGATTTTTTTCAAATATATCTTCTTTAAGCATCCTTTCAAATACCTCCACATCAGCCAGAACACTTTGATACATCTTCCTACGATCCTCTGCATCTATTATTTTTCTAACTCGAAAATCTCCCATCAGTTATTCTTTTGATTGAAAAAAAAATCAAGCAAATCTAGTGGAGTGACCAAGCCAACCAATTTTCCTTTACTGATGACAGGTAGCGCACGAAATTTATTTTTCTTAAAAACTTTGTAAGCATCTTGGATTGCATCATGGGGATTGAGGTGCACGACACCTTTGGTCATAATGTCTTTAGTCAACAGCGTTTGGAAAAGTGTTTCATTATATTTTTCAATATCCTGAACTCGAAAATGAGTCATCCCATTTTTGATTCTTTCAAAATCCGTGCGACTGATAATCCCTTCAATGCAATCATCAGCATTAACAATAGGAATATGATGGAAAGAATTTTCTTTAAAAACTGTGGCGATTTTAGTTACTGTTTCATCAAAGCGAACAGTAATCAGATCAGTAGTCATGACCTCTTGGATAGTAATTTTTTGCATAATTTTCGATTTGTTTACTGCAAGGTAAGTGGAAGTAAAAAAAAGAAAAGTGATTTATGTCATGAATTCCTGTTGATAAAAATCAATATTAAAAAGCAAGAAGATGGCGAATTTGGATTATTAAATAAAGAAGTTGTTTAAGAAAGTTTGTTAAACAACTTCATAATTTTTCAATAACTAAATAAGCGTAAAATATGAACACCAAAGTTGCTGACCTCATGGTTGAATCTGTCATCACTACTCACCAACATCAAACTATCGGACACATCAAAGAAATTATGAAACGAAATAAAATTTCTTCTTTACCTATCGTAAGTGCGGATGATGAAGTAGAAGGAATTATTACTTTTAGAGATTTAACAAGTGAAATTTCTGATGAAAATCAAGTAAGAAATATCATGTCAAAAAATGTTTTAACGATTCCTCAATATTCAGGCATTCACATTGCTGCACGGATTATGCGCAATCATCATATCCATCATTTGGTGGTTACTCACGAAAAGAAAATAGTTGGGGTACTTAGTTCATTTGACTTATTAAGATTGGTGGAAGATCATCGATTTGTTTTAAAAAACGGACCGACGAAATCTAATAAGAAAAATTCTCGAACCTAAAAATTTAATAACAAAGAAGGTGTTAGCACTTGAAGTGCTACCGTCTGCAGACTTATAGAAAGCTAAAATTTCCGCCACGAATTTTCACAAGTTTCACGAAACTACAAGTGCTAAATTCTCACGAAGAACTTGACAAAGTCAGATTTCACCATGCTTCATGAAATTAGTGAATACTAATTTCATGTTTCGCAAAATTTCTATTTGTAGAGATTAATTCGAGGTAATGTCTATGTTTTAAATTGTGGGTAAATTAGTGAAGATTCGTGGCGAAAATTTTAACTGCATTCCTTTCTAAAAATCTTACTCTCCTATGGATCACAAAAAACTCCATCACTTTTTAGAGAAAAATGAATATCTTTTTTTATTGATATTTCTTTCCGCTTTCCTTTTACTTCCTTCTTTTTTTATAGATCCAATATTAAAAAATGGCGTTATCTATGGATTATTGATCGCAGTAATTATCATTGGAATTTATGAATTATCAGAATCCAATCATAGTTTTTGGATGGGATTAATTTTCGGATTGATAGCTTTAGTCTCCAATAGTTTTTCTGTCTCAGAAAATATTACTCTAATTTTCCTTATTCGGATGGGGAGTTTGGTTTGTTTTTTTAGTTTGCTTACTATTCATCTTTTAATTCGAATTTCAAAAACTAAAACGATCAACACTAATTTAATTTACGGAGCAATCAATGGTTATATTTTGATTGGATTAATCGGTGGAATGGGATTTAGATTGATCAATCATTTTTACCCGCACTCGTTTATTTTTGGGAGTGGATTGGAACCTAAGATTGATGATCTTACTTATTTTAGTTTTATCACACTCTCCTCCTTGGGCTATGGAGACATCACTCCAGTCTCTTCCCCGGGTCAATCTTTGTCAATTTTCATTAGCATCTGTGGACAAATGTACACCGCTATAGTTATCGGAATTATTATTGGAAAATTCATTTTAATAAAAAAGAAAGAGAGTCAAATATAAAATTTGACTCTCTCATCCTTCTAATTTGTTTGTCGTAACAAACAAAAACCAAATGAAAAACAATCATTAAAAACGATTCTCCAAAATCGTTTCCTAATTTCTTAATGCCTTCTGAACACTATTCCAACTTCCGCCATTATAAACTTCAATTCCTGCACTCTTCAAGGTAGCGGCTGCATTTCCAGACCTGGCACCCGATCGGCAACAAGTGATGATCGGTTTATTTTTTTGCTTAATCTTTTTGATACTTTTTCCAATATCGTATAAAGGAATATTTATCGAATTTTTGACATGCCCTTGCTGGTATTCTTGAGGCGTTCTTACATCAATAATTACCACTTTCCTATCCATCAATTCACCATAATTTAATTCCTCGATGCCTAGTAATTTTTTAATAAATGAAAACATAGTTTCTTTTTTTCTACAAATATAAGAGTGAAGCTTTTTAGTTTTTGTGAGCAATATCACATAGCACTTTTTTTATCAAAAATCCGAGGATGATAAAAATCAATATCACTTAGTAACCAAAATCACCTATTCTGTTTGGTCGACAAAATATCTTTGCATCGCATTCAAAACATAAATAATAAAATACAATGCAAATGAAAAATCTCCTTATTCTAGGTGCTGGAACTTCAGGTACAATGATGGCAAATCATTTAAGAAAAAGTTTGGCGACCAACCAATGGAATATTACAATTGTTGATAAAGAGGAAACTCATTATTATCAACCAGGATTTTTATTTCTCCCTTTTGATCTTTATAAACCGAAACAAGTCAAAAAATCTATTGATAAGTTTATTCCCAAAGGAGTGAGTTTGATTCGAGAAAAAATAGACCGAATTGAAAAAGAAACTGATCAGGTTTTTCTTCAAAATGGAAGTATCATTTCTTACGATATTTTAATCATCGCTACAGGAACTGATATTGCTCCTCAAGAAATTGAAGGAATGCTCGGCGATAGTTGGCAAAAAAATATTTTTGATTTTTACACTTTCGATGGGGCTAAAAACCTGAGAGATAAATTGCGAAAATGGGAAGGAGGAAAAATGGTCGTTCACATTTGTGAGATGCCGATCAAATGTCCCGTCGCTCCTTTGGAGTTTGCATTTTTAGCAGATTCATTTTTTATCAATAAAGAAATGAGAGACAAAGTTGACTTAACTTTTGTTACTCCAATGGATGGAGCATTTACCAAACCAACGGCAACTAAAGAATTGAATCATCTCTTGGAAGAAAAGAATATTAAAATTGTTCCCAACTTCAATATCGAAAAAGTAGATGCTGAAAATAATAAGATCATTGATTACGGCGGCGCAGAAGTGTCGTATGATTTGTTGGTGACTGTTCCGACCAACATGGGAGATCCGATGATTGAACGATCAGGTTTTGGAGATGATTTGAATTTTGTTCCTACGGACAAAGCAACGCTGCAAAGTAAGGTGAAGGAAAATATTTTTGCCATTGGCGATGCAACCAATCTTCCTGCCTCCAAAGCAGGTTCTGTTGCTCACTTCGAAGCAGAAATCTTATTAGACAATATTTTAAGATTCATTGATGGCAAAGAACTCAAAGCTTCTTTTGATGGTCACGCCAATTGTTTTATTGAGACCGGTCATGGAAAAGCATTGTTGATTGATTTCAATTATACGCATGAACCAGTTACGGGATCTTTTCCCTTGCCAGGTGTTGGTCCACTTCGATTATTGAAAGAGAGTCGAATGAATCATTATGGCAAATTAGCCTTCCGCTGGATTTATTGGAATATGCTAATTAAGGGTAACCATATTCCTTTTGTTTCCTCCGCAATGAGTACGGCTGGTAAAAACTTTAGAGAAGAAGAAACTCCAATTTTAAAATCATAAAAATAAAGAACATGATAGAAAGAACATATGCAGGCACTTGCGTCTCTTGTAGCGACCAAGGATATTTAACTCAACTCGATCAATGGAATCAAGATATTGCAACAGAAATCGCTAAAGAAGAGGAGATAGAAATGACAGATAAACATTGGGAAGTGATCACATATCTTCAAGAGCAATGCAAAAATGAAGTAGCATTGAGCATCCGAAGAGTAGGAAAAAGTGGTGTGGTAAGTATCAAAGAATTCTACCAATTGTTCCCTGGTGGGCCGCTAAAAAAAGCAAGTAGAATTGCTGGGATTCCAAAACCGGTAAGTTGTATTTAAAAAATAAAAAACAATAATTATGAATAATGATAATGGTTCAAAGAAAGTAAAAAAAATGATGCTCATTCTTTCCAAAGCTACTTTGGATAATGCCTATGCATGTTTTATTCTTGCGAATGGAGCAAGAATGGAGGGTATCGAATCTGAAATATTTTTTACCTTTTTTGGATTGGAAGCGATCCAAAAAGAGAAATTAGAAAGTCTTCATGTAGCGACTGTGGGAAATCCAGGAATGCATATTCCTACGATGTTAGGAGGATTACCAGGGATGGAAGCAGTTGCCACCAAAATGATGAAATCTAAAATGGAAAAATTAGATATTCCACCCGTTGGTGAATTTCTGGAAATCCTAAACGCTTCCGGAACTAAACTTTGGGCTTGTAAATTAGCGATGGATATGTTTGATATTGCTGAAGAAGATTTAATTGACGATTTAGATGGCGTGCTGACAGTAGGTGATTTTTATGCACGAGCAGAAGGAGATGGGACTCATGTTATCTTCATTTAAAATACTATAGAAATACGTTATTATAAAATTGTAAAAGTCTTGTTAGAATTCAAACGCTAACAAGGCTTTTCAATTCCCAGAAATAAAAATTATAATTACTTCGTCGATTTTCTAATCAATTTAAATGCCCAATCATAATGACTTGATGTAGCCGAAATCAAATATGCTGCAAGCGAAGTTGAACCTGTCCAATGGTATTTTTTCTTTTCAAAAAGTTCTTGATCGGAATGCTGTTCGATTATTTTCTGAAAATCTTGGTAACTCTTTTTCAAAAGGGATTTGGCTTTCTTCAATTCTAAATCTTGATATTTTCCCCAAATCCATTTATTTAACTCTGGCGTGTTTTTCCAAGTATACCCTTTGGCAGGCATCTCTGGTTTTTTCCCTGACATTCCAACTTTATACCAATCCAACATCATCAAATGCCAATGATGTAAATGCACTAAAACATCTCGAATATTCCTATTCAAGGTGCCTTTGGGAAATTCTTTGAGTTGTTCCTCTCTGCTTTTTTGTTCAATAAAATCATAGAGTTTTTGGAAGTTACTTTGACTTAATTCAAGGAGGTCAGATTTGGATTTTGGTCGTGCCATTTTAATGATTTTCTAAAAATTTTAAATATAAAATTTCTACCATACACTTTATATTTTTTTGCCACGAATTAGCGCAAATTTCGCGAATTAGGTTAATAAAAGTTTTTTTTCATAAAAGGATTTTGGCAAATCAAAACCATAGAAATTCCGCGAAATACTTACGCTTCGTAAATTCATCCAATTCAAGTTAATTCGTGGCAAAGTTCAAAAAGTGTCCAGAAGAAAAAAATGAATTTTTTGAAAAAAAAATCCAAAAAAAATTTGACTTTTTTTAAAAGACGTTTTAAATTTACTTTCGAAATACAGAGTCATAAATATTACTTTGAGAACCACCAAGCGACCTATTTTTGTTCTCAAAAATGTTTGGAGTAAGGAATCATTGTTTGTAATTTTTTCAGTATTCTGTTTTATCCTTACTCGGTTTTTTAAATTTTTTATTAATTAATTTTATTAACCTACCTTGCCGAGGGTTTGAGCATCGCTCCCCTCGGCAATTGTTATTTTCCAATGTCTTAAATTTTCTAAAATCAATCTTAAACTACCTGACTAAATAATTGCGTCGTTGGTTTCTTTGCCCAAAGTCGCTGATCAAAAGCCATACAAATATTTCTAATAAATGGCATTCCGATTTCAGTCACGATAATTTGATTGTACAAAATCTTCACTATTCCATCCTTCTCCATATCTTCTAATCGAGGCATAATTTGCTCTAAATAAACCGCTTCATTTTCGTCCCAAGTAGTTGAATGTTGGCACATCAAAGCGGTAATATGTTTTCTAATAACAATATCTTCCCGTGAATGTAAATGACCTTTAATAATTGGGATTCCTCCTTCTTCTATTCTTTCTTGATAGGCCTCAATTTTCTTTTCATTTTGAATGAATGCTGTTCCAGAATCACTAATCGAAGAAGCACCTAAACCGATCATCAAGTCCGTATGAAAAGAAGTATACCCCATAAAATTTCTGTGAAGTGTTCCATTTTCTAATGCTTGATAAAGATCATCAGTTTCTTTTGCAAAGTGGTCTAAACCAATTTCATGATATCCATCCTCTTGTAATAATTTTTTTCCTAACTCGTATAAAAATTGTTTTTTATCTCCTAATGGTAAATGCTCCTCGGAATACCCACGCTGACTCGGACTCACCCAAGGCACATGGGCATAACTATAAAAAGCGATTCGATCTGGTTGTAGTCTTTTTACTTGACGCATCGTTTCTTCAATATGATGTGGCTCTTGTAAAGGTAATCCAAAAATCAAATCAAAATTAATAGAATCATATCCTAATGCTCTACTCCAATTAACGACATTTTCAACTTGCTCCGTTGTTTGGTGGCGATTAATTATCGCTAAAATTTCTTGGTCAAAATCTTGAACACCGATACTAATTCGATTAAATCCTAAATTCCGAAAGGTAGTCAAATGCTCTTGGGTTGTACTCCACGGATGTGCCTCAAAACTAAAAGCATGATCTTCTGCAATCTCAGCCTTTTCAAAAATTCCTTTCATCAACCGTTCAATTTGTTCTGGGGAAAAAAACGTTGGAGTACCTCCTCCTAAGTGTACTTCTTTTAAAGTTGGCTTAAAAGGTAAGTACTCTAGGTACATATCCCACTCTTGTAGCAATGCATTTACATAAGGTGATTCGACACCATGATTTTTTGTAATTCTTTTGTTACAACCACAGTAAGTGCAAAGACTTTCGCAAAAAGGAAGATGAATATATAGACTGATTTCATTGTTTTGAGAAAAGGTAATATTGAATCGTTCTGCCCATTCTGATTCAGTTGGAGTTTCTGATTGCCAATATGGTACTGTTGGATAACTGGTATATCTTGGAGCAGCAACATTGTATTTTTTAATTAAATCTGGATGCATTTTTATTATTTTTTATTAGGAAATTCAAATGCAAAACTCTTTATTTTGTCACTCAATAAGAATGACTTTTATTATTAGTAGGAGATGATTTTTATCACCATTCTAGATTTTAGAAACTTCCCACTAAAAATAGAGTTACCCTGAAAAATCACATATCATCCCACATTATTAGAATTTTACAATTTTGTGGCAGGGAAAAAATGATACGGTGAGTAAAAAAATATAACTTGCTTGTAAAAAAAAATGATCCTTCCTCTTTTTAAGGCTTTACATATAATTGGATTTGTTGCTTGGTTTGCTGGGCTCTTCTATTTGGTGAGAATATTTGTTTACCACGCTGAAGCGAAAGATAAGCCTTCGGTTGAAAAAGACATTTTGATTGAACAATTCAAAATAATGGAAAGTCGAGTTTATCAACTAATTGCGACTCCTGCGATGTTTTTTACGATATTTTGTGGAGTAGGAATGTTGGTAACAAATCCAGTTTATTTGACTTTAGGATGGATGCAAATCAAATTAGTATTTCTAGTCGGATTGATTGCTTATCATTTTTATTGCAAAAAAATCACGCAAGAATTAGCAGCAGGAACCAATGTAAATACTTCTTTCCAATTTCGATTATTGAACGAAGTACCTACATTAATATTAATTGCAATTGTATTGTTAGCTGTTTTCAGGTCTCAAAGAAATAGCTATTTAATTTTTGGAGCATTACTATTCTTAGCTATTCTTTTTTACGTGATTGTAAAAAAATATAAAAACCATCGAGAGAAGAATGAATCTCGTAACGTCAGTTAAGAGTCCTCTTTTTTACCATAAAATTTATTCCCAAAAAACAAACTCGTCTCATTTTCTATATACCCAAAGAGGTGTAAAAAATTCTGACTAGGCTTCTCGTCTTTTTTTAATTCCAAAGAATGACAGCCTGCTCGACTACCTGTAACCAACACTTTCAATAAATCTTCAGCTATGGTAAAATTCAAATTATTTTCTTCCTTAGTTTTTTGTTCTTGCCACACAGATGAAAAAGGAATCATTCCTAATTTGATTTTTTTCGATTTCCCAACCTTATCCATTTGAGTTAAGATTCGTAAATCTTCTTTGTAATCTAAATATTCCCAAGGTTTAAATTTCAATTGAACGATAGCTAATATTTCTTTGTCATTGGAAATAACAAAGTCCGGTTTTATTCTATCCAAATCATATTTTTTCAAATATAAAGTTGGTGCAGTCCATACTTTTAATTTTGGAAATTTCAATCTTAGCTGATGGTACATTTCAGCTTTTAGTTGTTGTTCCAGAATCACTTCTCCCCTTCCAAGTGCATCTCTAATCTCATTATCCCAAATTTGAATTATTTTTTTTCTGATCTTTTCCATGTCTATTTTCTATTAAAAAAATGAAGTGCGAAGCTAGTTGTTTTTGATTGTTTTTTCTTAGCAATATTTATAATAATTAGACTTTATTCGATGGACGTTGAACGTTAGACGTTCTCCCAAACAACTTCGTTTAGAATAAACTCTATTATGATCAAGAAATTATCCATTTCTTTTTCTTCACCGTACATTTTTTCATGACGCACTTTCAGCGCTTAAAACTCTTATTGATTTTGATCTTGGGCGATGCCCAAGGCTAGTATCTCTAAGCCTTTCAGGCTTTTGTTTACTAAACCTAGCTCTGAAGGAGCGAAATATATCAGCCTTGGGCATCGCCCAAGATTAACAGTAACAGGGATTTAAGCGCTGAAAGTGCGTCACCAAAAAGTGTACGGCAGAGAATTTTTTTTCTCCAAGTGTCACATTATCAAGTTGTCGAAGATATAAGTAAATGAAAAGGCCTTTAGAAATGATTTAAAAAAAAATAATTACTAAAAATTTATAAAAAATGAAAAATAACTTTATTTACCTCTGCGGTTTCTTCTTGTGTTTCTTTTTGATGACATCTTGTAATGATGATGATCTTGATGAAACTTTAATTACACCAGAATCTGAATGTCCTACTCTAGGACTTAATATTGGAGATGTTTGTGAATTTACCAATCCTAATGGAGTACTTGTAGATGGAGTAGTCAATTCAAATTGTGAATGTACCTACGCTGTCGTTTTTGATTGCCCAAATACTCAAGCTAATATTGGTGATGCTTGTACAGATGCTGCTGGACAATCTGGCGTCATCAATGCGGATTGTCTTTGCGAAGCAATCAATACTTTTGATTGTCCTCAGCTTCAAGCTAATATTGGCGATGCCTGTACGACCTCGACAGGAGTATCTGGTACTCTTGATGCGAACTGTAATTGTGAAGCGAACGTCACTTTTGATTGCCCAAATATTCAAGCTAATATAGGTGATGCTTGCACCAATGCTGCTGGAGAAACTGGTGTTATCAATGCGAGCTGTGATTGTGAAGCGAACATAATTTATGATTGTCCAAGTATTCAAGCTAATGTTGGTGATGCCTGTACAACCTCGATAGGAGGACCTGGTATTGTAAATTTGAATTGTGATTGTGAAGCAAGTACCACTACTTTTGATTGTCCAAGCATCCAAGCTAATATTGGTGATCAATGCTGGTTATCAGGAAATATCCCTGGTACTGTAGATGCGAATTGTAATTGTGAAGCAAACACTACCTTTGATTGTCCAAACATTCAAGCTAACTTTGGAGATGCATGTACTAATCCAAATGGAGTTGCTGGAACGATTGATACGAATTGCAATTGTACTTAATTCTCCTTTTAAAAAAATGACTATGTAACTATAAAATGATAGGAGTGTTCAAATAAATGAAGATGCTCCTATCATTTTTTAATATTCTCAATTAAGTGTCAGACCAAATAAATTTAGGATTGATTTCTCTTTGCCTTTCTAAAAATGGAGAAGCTCAGCGAAAACTGTATAATTTGCTTTTACCTTACTTAAATGTAATGTGTAAAAGGTACTTAGTCAATGGTGCTGAATTGAAAGATGTTCTTCAAGATACTTTTATTCATATTTTCAAAAACCTTCATCAATTTGATGTCCAAAAAGCAAGCTTTAAAACTTGGACGACTAAAATTGCGATTAATAATTGTTTAAAATATAATGCGAAAAATAATAGAAATTTCACCGAGGAATTAATTATCGATTTGCATGAATCAAGGGTTACTCCAACTGCTTATGAAAATATTTCGAATGAAGAAATGTTGGCTTGGTTAAAAAATATGCCTCGCTCCTATTTTGAAGTTTTCAATATGTTTGTGATAGATGGTTTTTCTCATGATGAAATTTCGAAGCTATTAAATATTGATGCTTCTTTATCACGCAAACGATTATCTAGGGCAAGGGAATGGTTAAAAAAAAGGTTAAAAACCGATGATGAGTTTCAATTTAATTTTTCCTTTAACTAATTTTTACATTTAATATATTGACATGAAATTTTTCGAAAAAAATATAAAAGACCGATTCAAAAATGCTTCCTCTCTGGATGGTGTTGACCCTGATGATTTATGGAAAAGCATAGCATCCTCTATTCCCACAGAATCGCCTAAAAGAAAATTTATTTTTTTTAGAAAAAGATATTTGTTGCTATTGATAACATTATTTCTAGTTGGAGGAGCAATTGTTTGGAACTATAGTGATGATGAATCTATCTCAGATTTAGGAAAAAATGACTCAAAGAAAACAATTCAAATTCAAGCAAAGAAGGAAAAAATCGTTGAAAATAAAAATGTCAATCAAATAAAAAATGATACTGAAAATTTAACTAAAGAGGAAAAATTAGAAAATCCAGACAACTCAACACTTGCTATTTCACCAAATAATAAAAACAAAAATAAGTCTACAACGACAATAATAGAAAATGATTTTTTAAATACTACGCCAAAAAATAGCAACTCAATTCCTACTGAAATTCCAAATAGTAACTCTGCGAATGAGGATACCCATGAAAATAAAGTTCAATCCAACACTACGACAACAAAAAATAATTTTCTCAATACTATTCCAAAAAACAGTAATTCAATTTCTGATAAAATACAAAATACTGATTTCGCAAAAGCGGAAATAGATAAAAATAAAATTCAAAATTCAACATCTCTTTCTCAACAAAAGGCTTTACAAAATGAGCAACTTTTTGATGGCCAAAATATCGATTTGACAAAAATTGAATCGACTAATCTACTCCTGTCAATTGAAGATGAAGATCAATTAGATTTAAACGAATTAATTACGCTCTCAAATTTTAAAGAAAGAAAAATAAAATTCAGCCTTGGTATTTTTACAGGAGTCCACACCTTAAAAAATAAATTTGCGACCAAGCTGACTTCTGAAAAAGAAAGAAGGGATTTTTTAAATCAAGGTTTCCAAAACGAGTTAGGACATTCTTTTGCCATAGAGGCAAGTGTTCATTTCAATCAAAATATTTTTATCACTAGTGGATTAGAATATTTAAGATCAAAAAGTGAATTTAATTTTACTCGAACTTGGGATACGATTATTGTTAATCCAAATTCACCGATTGGAATTTTGACGGACGCTTCTGCAACTCGAACGGTTAGGCATCATAACAAAATGGAATATTTTTCCATTCCAATTTTACTGGGTTTTAAAAAATCATATAAACAAATAGAAATCGGGGTAAGCACAGGAGTTGGTTTAAACTTTACAAAAAGTCAAACTGGAAGATCATTAAACTTTAATGATCAAGTAGCATTCTATCCAGTTTCAGAAAATGATCTTCTACCCGTTTCCACATTTTTCATGTCCTATCATCTTCGCCCTTATTTAAATTATGCATTAGATGAGAGAATTTCTTTTCAATTACGATCAGATTTTCGATACCAAAATTTTGGAGAATCAGATTTTCATCAATTAAAATATTCTTCTATTTTTTGGGGTCTGAGTGGAGGAGTTCAATATAAGTTTTAGTTAAAAAGTGATAAAATAATTAAATTAAAAAAGAGCGCAACCATAGTTGTTGCTCTTTTTTTAGGTGGTTATCACTATCTCAGAACTAAATAATTCTTCTACTTTTAGATTAATTACCGTCAAATAATCCCCCCTATCCTTTTGGAAAAAAACTATTAAAAAATCAATAGACAATATACTTTAGAAATAACTGGCGCTTACTTTTTTTTTTAAAAACAAAGAAATTGTATTTAAATAAGAAAGCCTCTATCTTTACATTTACGCGCGCTCAAAAGAAGGTTTTTTTTGACTGAATTAATTATTTTTTTAAACTTCCAATATTAGGAATATTCAGTTCTAATCGAATCTTACATTACAATATGTTACAACATACAAAGTATATAGACATGCAATGCCTCTCCAAAAAGTATTTCAAAAAAATAAACATTCAAGCGATTAAACTCCTCCTAGTCTTAAGCTTCTCTTTTTTCTATTCCACCAATTCCTTTAGTCAACTTCCTACTTTTAATTGGGTTCTTGAAGGAAAAGCTACGGATCCTTCGCAAACTGGAGATCGATCACACTTCCATGATATGGTTCAAGATAATTCAGAAAATACTATTGTGTGCGGAGGCTATCGAGGAACTGTTCAGTTTGGAGAAGGTGCAACTGCCATCACCCGAACGTCAGGAGTCAAAGGCAATTTTCAACCAAATAAAGATATCGTCATTTTAAAAATGAATCCTGCTGGGGATTTATTATGGGATATTACCATCGGTGATAATGCCAATCATAATATTGCACGATCTGTTGATGTTGATGATGCTGGAAATATTTATGTTATTGGAATCTTTGAAGGTACGGTTGATTTTGACCCGAGTGGTAGTGTTAATAATTTGGTTTCTACTTCTACTTTCGGTGGAGATATTTTTGTAGCTAAGTATGATGCTAATGGTGAATACATTTGGGCATTTGCGATTCAAGGAAATCATTGGCGACAAGATGCTTATGATATAGATGTTAATAGTGAGAGTGGGCATTTTATTTTAGGGGTAGAACTAAATACTCCGGTTGACCTTGATCCTTTTAATCCAAATAATATTGCTTACCCAACTACAGGAGAAGATGCCGCAATTTTAGTTTATGATTTATCGGGGAATCTTGTTTTTGGACAAAATTATAACGACTCTTCTTCAGCAGGAATTAGTTCAGTTTATATGGACGATAATGGAGATAGTTATGTTTTTGTAGGTTCGATAAATGGAATTGATGATATTGATCCAACTTCTGACGTAGTTAATATTCCAGATAATAATGTTGGGGTTTTAATCAAATATGATATTGCAGGAAATTTGATGTGGTATGAAACTTATAATGTTTCCAATAATCAATTGTACCCTGGAGGAATAGAAGTTGATAATTGTGGGGACATAATTGTAGCTGCAACTTACTTTGACATTTCAAGTATCTCCTACGAAGCCTTTGTCGCAAAATTTGATTCCACAGGAGCTATTCAATGGGATCAACATTCTATGTCCAGTAATGGGAGTACCTATTTGGGAGCTGTTCCTTTTGATGAATATAGAAATGGCGGTTTGGCCGTAGATAAAAATAATAATATTTATGTCATGGGATCTACTGGCGAAACCAATTCTCCTATAAGCATGACGTTTGGAACTTTATCTATTTCCAATAGTAGTCCGAATGGATATATTGGGTATATGACGAAATTTGATACGGATGGGAATTCTATTTATTTGGAAAAAATTCAAACCGACGGCAGTCCGTATTATTATAACATCAATATGTATGTTTCTAAACAAAACACGGTTAGTATATGTGGTTATGGTGTAATTCCAATAGACATTCCTTTTGGAGGAGGCCTAACTGGAACAAATACTTATACTAGTTATTTGATGATTTTTTCACAAGATACGACTAGTTTAAATCTTTGTGAAGAGGATTGCATGGGTGTTATCAATGGACTTTCAATTTTAGATTCTTGTGGCGTTTGTTTATTACCAACCGATTCTACCTTTAATCAAAGTTGTACCGACTGTGCTGGAGTCATCAATGGAAATGCAGTTTTGGATTCTTGTGGCGTTTGTTTAGTTCCGACCGATCCGAACTTCAACCAAAATTGTACTGATTGCGCGGGAGTCATTAATGGAAATTCTATTTTGGATTCCTGTGGCGTTTGTTTAGTTCCGACCGATCCGAACTTCAACCAAAATTGTACTGATTGCGCGGGAGTCATTAATGGAAATGCAATTTTGGATTCGTGTGGCGTTTGTTTAGTTCCAACCGATCCTAATTTCAACCAAAATTGTACTGATTGCGCGGGAGTCATTA
>JBGCCY010000242.1:0-56866 GCA_045104975.1 Saprospiraceae bacterium | reverse complement strand
AAAAAAATCATCAAAGAATAATATATTTATAACGGTTAATGCTTAATGGTGAACAGTTAATGATTCACTATTAAGCATTAATCATTACTTCCGAAAATTCAATCCCGAATAATAAATCATTCGCCATTCTCCATTTGTTTTCATAAAACGTCTTTCAATCCAAAGTTTCTTTTCACCACCAGTTGGAATAAATTCGAAGATCAAACCATCACTTACTAATCTCAGATTTTGAACAAACTCTTCTTTTCTTGCATCTAGGTTTTTATGTATTTGCCATCCTTCTTTTTCCCAGCGAAAATTTCCTTCTGCCAAAATTGTACTATCTGCATACTCAGGAAGTCCTTCCAATGGAAAATTAATATGCTGCATTTGATAAGAGCTATCCGAATGAAATTGAGTGTAAAAAACTAAAAAATCCGAAGGAATATCTGCAGCTGAATTTACCTGAGTAGTAGTCGCTTGTACTTGTTCCTGAGTAGGATTTTTATCATTCATGATTTTTTGAAAAGCAAACATTAAAGAGATGCCAATTAAAATTCCGATAATTATCTTCATACGTTTTTTAGTGAAATGTTTTTTTAATGAGTCGAAATAGATTGATAATGAATTGTTTATTTTTTTGTTTCTAGACAGTAAACCAACATGTGATTATCAATAATTTGATAGCATAATGAATAACTTGCCGAAAAGTCACCTTTTGTAACATGACCTTTACAAGTTCCTTTTTTCAAATTATAATTAAATGGTTCGATTAAAATATGTTCTTTAAATTCTAATTTTTTTCGACCATAAGCTTTGTACAATGCTTCCTTCGCTCCCCAATAAACGGATAAATGTTCCATTCTAGTTTTGGGTTTAAGGCTTTTCATTTCTTCGTCTCGCATAAATTTATGAGCGATTCGTTCCACACTTGGAGTGATGTTTTGAATGTCCACGCCGCATGAAAATGGAGAAGCAATAACGGTAACTAACTGCTTGGAATGACTGAATGAAATTTCATAAGTAGAGTCCACCAAATGTGGTTTTCCAAATTCATCTTTTAAGCAAACGCTTCGTTTTCGTCGCCCACTCATTTTATGTAATAACCATCGAACAGCTAACCATTCCAATCGACGACTTTTGCCCGTCAGTTTTTCGAACTGAGCTAATTCATCTCCTTTTGGTTTTAATCTACGTAGGAAATAACTAGGTGGTTCTGTGATGTTCCAGAATCCAAGTTCGCCTTCAGGTTGAATATGTTGGTGATTAAAAAGTGGCACGTTGAATGAATGGTTTTAAATAAATGAAATGCAAAAGTAAAGATTATTTAAGCATTACTCTAAAAAAAGAAAACCCGAATCTTCTTGATGAAAATTCGGGGAATCCAAAAACTAAAAATTATTAATTATTCATTTAAAATCTTATTGACAAAATTGATCCATTCATATGCTGGAATTTCTGGATCAATATAATAATCAGGTTGTATTCCAATATCATCAATAGCCATGTGCGGAATTCTACTACTTTTAGATAATGCGTACACGAGGTTATAACCCTGGCAAGGAGATTTTACAATATTGAGATTAGACACATCTAATGCTCCAAAAGTAGTTCTCCCGAAGAGTTTGACTTTTTTACTTTGCTTAGCTGCTAAAATAAATTGTTCGTCTGTACTGACGTTATTTTCATTTTGAATAATTCCAACATTTTTGGGAAATGAGTAGATGGTATCATAAGTTCTAATGCCTACTGAAATAGTATCTAGATCGACAAACGCCCCTAGATGTTTTGATAATTTTTCATAACCTTCTCTAAATTCCTGCTTCTGTTCCTCATCAAATTTTAGATTAAATTCGAGTGCAATACCTTTAAAATTAATGAAGTCCAACATCCTTTGATTATTCAAAGGAGTAGAAAGAAATTCTGCTCCAGGTGATCTAATTGGATTAGTATAAATCAACGGTAATATTTCATAGTACGCATCGTCAAATCCTCCAGTTCCATTTCTAATATCAATGATTAGATTTTCAGTACTAAGAATTTTTTCTTTATTGATAGCAATAACACTATCAATAGCTGTTTTTTCAGGAGTTCCGGAAAAAGATGGAATTCTAAAATAAAGTGTAGTTGAATTTAACTCTTTTAAGAAGGGCAACTCAGCAGTTAATCCATCAAAATGCAATTGGTATGGAGAATCATCTTTAATCTTTGGATAGGTTCTAGTGAGAAAAATATCTCCAACTTGTAAGTTGTTGATGCCAAAAAGTTTAACATTTTGCGATTCTTCAGCAGAACGATTGAACATATAAAAGATGGAATTAAATTGGTCACCTTGAGTAGAAATTTTCAATTTCACTTGATCTTTTTTCCAAACCTCAGTCTCCGAATCTACGATAAAACCAATATAGTTATTACCCTCTTTTTTTATTCCAATTTGATAATAACCAGTTTGCCAAATTCCTTCAAAGTTATGAATGGATTTTTGATCGAGGTCTTTTTTAAATTTTTCAAGATTAGTGGAATACGTTTCCCAATCTTTAAATTCATCGGTTTTCTTTTTCTCAATCGGTTCATTATCAGTTGAATTTTCAGATGGTTTGCCTGTGTAGAAAAAATCTATATGTCCTTTCCGAAAAAACTTCAACCATTCTTTTATGGTTCGAGTACACTCAGCAGGTTCCTTGATGTTGCTGATTTTTTCAATGACTTTTTGGTTGTGTAAAGCATAGGCTTGTTCTCCCTTCTTTCCCATGATGTACTGGAATCCTGCGTCATTTTCTTCGAATGTTTTTTTAGTCCATTCGAAGATTGATTTACAATCGCAGTCTTGTCCATAGGTTAGAAAAGGAAATAGAAATAGGAGGAAGAATGTTTGTTTCATGATTATTTGTTTGTTATAGAATGGATTTCTTTTAGTATTGATGTTGACTCCCTCAGAGAATTAAAATCTAAATTGATAACCTAAGTTAACTCCGAATGTAATCGGTTTTTGTACAATTCCAAAATCCGAATTGGACCAATTAGAAAGCGAGAAACTCAAATTAGGTTGAAAAAAAAGATGATGTTGTTTTCCTATTTGATAATTTACTTCTCCTCTGAAGTCCGCATTAAAACCAAGTTTTGGAAACGAATTGGGTTCATCGGTATTTTTAGAATCATAAGTAAATACAAATTCATCAGGACTTAAATTTCGTCCTTTTTGTCTTAACCAAATATCCAAACTTGCGCCAACAAAACCGCCATAGGTAAATTTACCTTTGCTCCATTTTTTTCCAAAAAGAATGGGAACCTTTAATTTATCGTAGCGATTATGATGTTTGATCTCACGAGTTGTGATAGTTGTGATCGAAGTATCGCCATAGTAAAAAGTGGTATCACCCACAGCTAAATCTAAGTCAAAACCAATAACTACATTTTCTAAATATTGAATTTCTTGCGTTGTTGATTCATATTTAAATTCGATCCAGTTTCTATTAAAACGTATTCCACTCGTGATGAAAAAATCTTTAGGGAATCGTCTTTCTAATTCCAATTGGATATTCCAACCGAACAGAGAACGCTCATGGTTTTTCCGTAAGTTGCTAAATGTAGATGTATTGTTATAACCTGTGGTGTGAGAATTTATTCCTCCTGCAATACTCAATCCCCATTTATAATCAGTACTATCTTTTGGATTAGGTTTAAAATGAAAAATGGAATCTAAAGTAACTACTTCATTATTTTTCTCAGCCAGTTGTAAAAATAAATTGGGTAAAAAAACAACCTCATACTTTAATTTTATTCTAGTTGTAGTTTCAGTTTTGTTTCTGTTGGATTCGCCTGAACCTGTTGCTATTGTTACGTTTTCTGATTCTTCTTTTTGGTTTTTGTTAAAAATATTATTTGTAATAGTATTGTTAGGAGGAATGTTGCTAGGATCGTTTTTTATGTTTTTTTGAGAAAAAGAATTAGTGATCTGATTTGATTCATGAGAAATGTTAAGCTCAGATTTTGGAAAAAAATCTTTAGCAACTGAAGGTTCAGTTACCAAAGAATCAATAGTTTTTACAACTTTATTATTTTTGTAATTAGATTGTTGAGAGATTTTATGCTCTGTTATTTCAACATCTTTTTTATCATCAAAAAATATCCATGTAGCCACAAGTCCGATTAATAAAACTCCTGCTCCAAACCAAATCCAAAAGAATCCACGTTTTTTATCTTGATCTAATTCCTGCTCGATTTCATCCCACATGGACATTTTATTTCCATCGAAATTCTCATAGCTTTTGAGCTGATCTTTGATGTTTTTTTCTAGGTCATTATTCTTCATTGCTATCGACTTATGAAATATTAAAAAAAGATTTAGAGGTTTGGATACGTTGATTTAACCAATTACGAGCGCGTGATAGTTTTTTCCTAGACGATATTTCCGAGATGCCAAGAATGGTTGCGATTTCTGAATGAGAGTAATCATCAATGACTGACATGTTAAAAACAACTTTGTAATTTTCAGGCATATGTTGTAAATATTTTAGTAGCTCCTCTTGATTAAAATTGCTAAAAACAACAGGCTCTACGCTGGCAGTTTTTTCCACAACTTCTAAATCTTCAAAGACTTTATTATTTTTATTTTGCTTGATACAACGATTAATTGTAATGGTTCTTAACCATGGTTTAAATGCTCCTTTGGTAGGATCGTAACTAGTTTTTATACTTTTAAAAACAGTAATAAAAACTTCCTGCACTACATCCTTGACATTGTTTTGGTCAAACAAATATCGCCGAACAACGACATTGACATAGGGCAAGAATAAATCAAACAGTTCGTACTGCGCTCGCCGATTATCGTTTTTGCATTTAGTAATTAATAATTTTGTAGTTTCTGTCAAGCGTAGTTTAGGTTTTTTTTGGCTGTAAAAATAGCCTTAGATTTTATTCAAATTTATTGACAACATCCATCCAATTCATATAATTCTGTCACTTCTGATGAAGTGACCTCTCGATTGAAAATGATGACATCATCAATTTTTCCAAGATACCTTTTCCCTATAAATAGATTACCAAGGTCAATCGCTGCATTGAAGTTGGAACAATTTGCATCTCCTGTTGCAGTCTCGTTCAAATTGCCATTGAAATAAATTTTATATTCATCATTATTTTTGACTGCAACGACATGATGCCATTTATCGGTTAATTCGACCACCTCACCTTGGCAGCCAGTTGATGAAATATCAGTTTCTACCTCTGCCCAAACGGAATTGTCATGACCAAAAACTGCTCGTCTACAATCATACAATGAGACAGACCATTCACCATTTTTATTAGGACAACTAGTTCCGTCTCCTCTGCTCAATAAAACTTCAAAGTCACCACCATCTCTATTTAGATCCATTGGCTGATACCAAATCGAAATAGAAAATTCATTGAGGCCATCTAAAAAATTAGTCGTCGTAGTCGTTAAGAATTCATCATTGCCTGGTGAGTTGTCAAACTGATAAGCACAAGTTGTATTTCCATTTCTATCTGAGGTAGGAATGGCAGTAGTTGAGTTGCTAAGATTGTTTCCATTGGCTGATTGATCTGCTAAGCTTCCATTGTTAAATGGATAAAATGCAATTACATCACTTTGAAGATTGGTTGATAAGCAATCAATTTGAAATACTTCATTGTCGTCTCCGCAGCTAAATATTCCGATTGCTAAGATTAATAAAAAGACTTTTCTCATGGCTATATTTTTTAAATTTTTGAAAAAAATAGAAAGTGTTTAGGTATCGAATACCATCATCGAAAGTATCCGATACCTGAGTTTTCATTGCTTTATTTTTTGATAATTTTAAATATATTCTTCGAACAATTTTTAGTTAATCGGGATTTCTGAAAAATTCGCACCATAAACATATTCCAAAGTGCCAGGGATTTCTATTACTGATACATCTATAGTTTTTCCACTTACAATACCAGGGGAATCTTCTAAACCAGAGACCATAATTTCACCCGTCAAATCTGCACTAGTCCAAAGATATTCTTCAAGTGTAGTTCCAGTATCATCTAGTTTTATGAAATGAAACTCTTCGATTGGATAAGTTCCTGCATCTGTATTGGAAGTAATAAAAGTAATTTCATTAGTTACGGTAATCCCATCTGTAACAGAGGAAAATAATTTCCATTTGATTTCACCATTGGCAAGTACTTCCTTCGTAATATTATTTTCAACAGAAGAGCCACCAGAAGTAGATGAACTATTTGGAATAATGGTGGTTAAAGCGAAAGAAAAAAGATTATCATCTCCTGTATAATTTGCTTCAGGAGTAATTTCTTCATTTGTGGTTTCAGATAAATCATAGTTTTCTTTTTGGCAAGAAACCATTAGCATCATAAATAAAGCACACAATATGATTAGGGATAACTTGAATTTATTTTTCATTGTATTATTTTTTTATTGGATAAATAATTTTACATTTTCTTAGCGCTAATACTCATGCTTACAATTACCTATAGGCTAGCTAAATTGAAAGTGTGACACCTGAAGTCATTTTTTTTTGAAAAAAAATAAAAAACTAAATTTTGATATTGAAATATTTAGTTTTGTGGACTGATATAAATCTTTATGGAAAAAATAAACATCAATAAAATAGCTCACCTCACCGGTCACAAAGGTGGCGTCTTTTCATTGGCAGATGGAAGTCAAGATCATCTGTTTCTTTCTGGTGCAGGCGATGGTTGGATCGTCGAATGGAATTTGACTAATCCAAAAGATGGACGATTAGTCGCTCAAGCTGAGGATACTCAAACCTCAGGTCGAGCGAGTGTCTTTTCTTTGTTGGAAAAAGATGAAATGATTGTTGCCGGAAATATGAATGGTGGATTGCATTGGATTTTCCCAAAAGATACTTCTCGTAACAAAGATATCTTACCTCATAAAAAAGGAATATTTGACGCACAAGTATTTGACAATCAATTATTTACTATAGGAGGAAAAGGAGTTTTAACTAAGTGGTCAATCGAAGAACAACGAGCCATCGAAAGCATTCAGCTTTCCCAAAAGAGTCTTCGCAAAATGACTTTTTCCAAAAAAAGAAATGAACTCGCCATCGGAGCAAGCGATGGGAATATTTACTTTTTAGATCTAGAAAACTTTTCCTTGAAAAATACAATTGAAGTGGCACATGACAATTCTGTTTTTGCCCTAAGTTATTCGCCCGATGAAAAATATCTGTGGAGTGGGGGACGAGATGCGTTATTAAAAATATGGAATTTGGAAAAAAACTACGAGCAAATTTTTTCAGAACCAGCACATTGGTTTACGATCAATGCGATAGTTTTTTCTCCTGACGGAAAATATGGAGCAACTGCTAGTCGAGACAAAACCATCAAAATTTGGGATGCCGAAAATTTCCAACTTCTCAAAGTCATCGATACGATTCGAAATGGAGGACACATTAATTCCGTGAATACATTGTTATGGTCAAAGTATAATAATTGGTTGATTTCAGGAAGTGATGATCGAAGCCTAATCATCTGGGAAATAACAACTCCGTAAGCCGACTTTCCAAGTCGTTATTCAAAATCGTCAATACAGCATTATTTTTTCCAAAAAAAATACTAAGGTTCATTGCTTTTTCTACCTTTGCACCTTCAAAAAAAACAGTAGAACTAAAAGTTCTGTTTTATTTAAAATTTATTTTTTCGAAATTTTAAAGAACAAAATTTTAAATAAAACTCAAAAATGACAATATGATTTTATCAGATAAAAAAATTCTAAAAGCAATCAAAGATGGCGAAATTGTCGTCAAACCATTTCGAAGAAAATGTTTAGGAACAAATTCTTATGATGTGCATTTAGGAAAATATTTAGCGGTGTACAAAGACCGAGTTTTGGATGCGAAAAAGCATAACCAAACAGAAGAAGTGTTGATCCCTAAAGGAGGTATCGTACTCGAACCCGGAACACTTTATTTAGGTTCAACAGAGGAATATACGGAGACGCATAATTCCGTTCCATTCTTAGAAGGGAAGTCAAGTGTTGGACGATTGGGAATTGATATTCATGCTACGGCAGGAAAAGGAGATGTTGGATTTTGCAACCATTGGACGTTGGAAATTTCATGTGTTCAGCCGGTGCGAGTTTATGCGGGAATGCCAATTGGTCAGTTGATTTATTTTGCGGTGGAAGGTGATATTGAAAATTATTACAACAAGAAAAAGAATGCAAAATATAATAAGGTAACCAAAAAGCCGATGGAATCGATGATGTGGAAAAATAAGTTTTAGAAAGACTCTAAAGCTATACACAAGGTGACTTTGAGTCACCTTGTGTATAAATAAAAATCTATTTTCCTATCGCAATTTTCCATGACTTCATTCCCCATTCTTTCAACGCTTCTCTATCCTCTAACACCTCGAGAGGAACTTCAAAATAAGGTAATCCTTTACCCATCTTTTTAGGATTAAATTTAGTCATTCCAGCTGCTTCAAAATCCGCTTGATTAGTCTCGTCTACTTTCAAACAAAGTTTGCCACCCATAATACCTGCAAACATTTTTCCTTCTTTAAAGAATCCAACTCCGCCAAACATTTTTTTATGCATAATATCCTGAATATCAGAGAGTTGTTCCAAACAAAATTGTAAATAGTCTTCTGAGTAAGCCATAAATGTTTTGGTATCGTTGATTATTTAGTAGCGATTTTCCATGATCTCGTTGCCCATTTTTTGAGTTCTTTTTTATCATCTGCAACCTCTTTTGGAACAGTCCAATAAGGCATCCCTTTTCCTGTTTTTCGAGGGTTGAATTGTTCCATTCCACGAGAAGTGAAATCTTCTAAATTACTCTCATCGACTTTCAAATAAAACTTATCACCGACCACACAAGCAAATGCTTTTCCATCTCTCATGTATGACATGGAGCCGAACATTTTTTTGCAAGTAAATTCTTTAAATTCAGAAAGTTGCTCGCTAGCATATTGGTGGGTGTCTTCGTTATAAGCCATTTGTAATTCTATTGTTATATTAAAAATAGAATTCGTAGGTCAAGCAAATTATTATTGACAAATGTAATCGTCAAATCTGCCTAATCCGCGGCATCCGTGTTCCATCTCCTTATCGATAAATCGCCTCATAAAAAAAATCTCCCATCGGTTTCGCCGCCAAATAATGCTCCATGATAATTTTGTCCAACTTTGGATGAAGAATTTTATCTGCATCAAATTGTGCCATCACATAAAATTGTTTATTCGCAATCAACGGTTGAGTTTCCACCTCTTCTTTAAATTCTTTTGGAATCCGTTTGTTCTTTTCTCCCTGAATCTCGCCCCAGATTTTTTTAAATTTTTTGTTTTTCAACACCTGTTCAAATTCCTTCGATTGCGAAGCGATACCTTCTCGGATACTTTGTAATTGATTTTTATCAGGTTGATAGACACCGCTAAAAATGCCAAACTTTTCCGCACCCATTTCAAAATAAATCCCAGGTTTTGAATGATCTTTTCGACCACCAGCAGAAACTGCGGCAGAGACATTTGTTTTATAAGGAGTTTTGTCTTTTGAAAATCGAATGTCTCGATTGATTCTAAAAATAGCATCTTTCGGTAAAATGACCACCGTTGGATCCACTTCTTGAATCTTGTCAATGATCAATTGTACAAAATTCTTGAATGGATTTTTGACATGCGCTTCATAATCTTTTTTATTCGCGTGAAACCATTCACGTTCATTATTTTTCGCAAGTCCTTGGAAGAATTTTAAAAAGTCTTTGGTGAAATGTGCCATTATTTTATGGTTAATCAGTTGATTAGAGAATTGGTTGATCAGTAGATTGGTAATACAGGAAAACAGTTTATTAAGAAATCGGGAAATTCGATTATTGAATAAACAAATCGATTCCCTGATTTCCTAATTCCCTGTTTCACCAATCAACTACCTAGGAGAATGCAAGGCAACTTTATTCCCTTCGGTATCCATAAAGATAGCCATAAATCCGATTTCATCAGAAATTTTTGTTTTCGGAAGTACAACATTTCCACCTGCATCATTGATGCGACCAAGCATTCCAGTAAGGTCTTCGCCACCATTTAGGTAAGGCATCGTTCCTTTTGCTGATGGTTCATATCCTTCCCCTGTACAGATTGCTCCACCTACACTTTTACCATCTTGACTTGATGGTAAAAAAGCCATTTGGTTGTCCATGATAGTTTGAACATGAAGTTCTGCATCAAACAATTTTGAGTAAAAATCTTTTGCTCTTTCGAAATTTGTTGCTGGAATTTCAAACCAGTTAATTGCATTTGCCATAATGTTATTTTTTATTGGTTAATAAAATTTCAAAAATTAATCGATTAATTATTTTGATAAAACAAATATCGAATAAAACATTTTGGTTTTAAAATGAAAAATATTTTATTTGTAAGTTTTTAAAAAGATGTATTTTTAATAATAGTATTGATAATCAAATAGTTATGTTTGTTTTTTATTAGAAAAATAATATTTCAAGTGGCAAAAAAAGAACAATTGTTTTCATTAATTCAATCATTAACTCAAGCAGAGAAAAGGTATTTTAAAATATTTTGTTTCTCCCAAAAAGTAGATAACAACTACCTAAAGTTATTTGAATTGCTGGTGAAACAAGAGATTTATGATGAAGAAAAAATACGGAAGAAATTCAAAGGAGAACGTTTTCTAAAACAACTTCACGTCACTAAAAATTATTTGTATCAATTGCTTTTAAAAAGTTTGCGCAACTATCATTCAACGATTTCTGTTGATGCCGAAATCAAATCTTTGTTGCGAAATGTTGAAATTCTTTTTGTCAAAGAACTATATGAAGTTAGTTTTTCAGAATTAAAAAAAGCAGAAAAATTAGCTACAAATTTTGAAAATCAAACCGCACTTTTGGAAATTATTAATTGGAAAAAAAAGTTTCAGTTAACCAAATCAGGAACTGATATCGAATCGCTTCAGGAGGTTGTTTTTAAAGAAAAAAATATCATTAAAAGAATTGTTTTACAAAGTGAAAATTGGGAATTGACCTCCAATGTTTTCCATTTTTTTAAAACCAATAAAAAACGATTGGAAGATTTTTTACAAAAAAAACCTCCAACGGATGCTCCTTTACAACGTCAAATTCTTTTTTACAATCTTGATTATATTTTTAATGTGATGAATCGAGAACCGGCTAAAGGGTTAGCGAGTTTAGATTTTATGATTGACTTATTTGAAAAAAATTCTGCTCGAATCAAAGATGATCCTTCATCATATGCTCGAATGATGAATAATAAAGTGAGTTATTTTATTTACCAAAAACAATACACACACGTATTGCCTTTGCTAGAAAAAATTAGAGCGATACCGAATACTTACCAATTAAAAAATGCTAAAAAGTTTTCGATCAGACTTCAATTAAGAACTTATAATATCGAACTCGAAATGTATCGTGATCTCAAAGAGTTTGAGAAAGGCGTCGAAGTTATTGACGAAGCAGAAAGATATTTATTGGAAAATGAAAGAATTATCTCTCCTGATTATCATGTGATGTTCCGATATCAATTTGCCTATATTTATTTTATGCAAAAGGATTATTCTAAATCACTCAAATGGGTGAACGAGATTATTGAAACTAAGCATAAGAATGATCGAAAGGATTTGCAAAGTTATGCACGCATTTTGAATTTGATGACTCATTTTGAACTAGGCAATATAATTGTCTTAAAATATGCGGTGGAAAACTGTCGAAGATTTTTGAAAAAATCTACTAATTTTCGAGGAGAGGAAACGGTAATACCTTTTGCAAAGGTATTACTTCATTTTTTTTCCAAAATATGCAATGCTCCACGAGCGCATTATTCACAGCTTTTTGAGCAATTAAAAGTGGATTTGTTGGAGGCAGAACCTCCGATTTTAAACGATAATATCTTGGATTATTTAGACATAAAGAGCTGGTTAGTAGAAAAATTGAAGTAAAAGTGTGCTTTTTGTTAACTTTTGCGTCTTAATGATTGTTCTGTCTTTGCTAAGTTTTCAAAGGAAACTAATTAGCATCAACGAATAAAAAATTATTTTAAAATCAAATAAAAAGCCTTATTTTGGGGCTGAATTATTTCAAATATTATTCAATTAAAAACAAAATTATTATGGCTAGAAGAGGAATGTTCGAAAAATCTAATAATCCAATGTTTGGAAAAGATACCTTCCAAAACACCAATGGAAGTCAGACATTAGATGGTCATATTTCAGGATATGATACAGTAGCGAAACCAATGACTGTGAATGGAGCAGTTAATAAAACTTTTATGTTAGGAGGGGTGATGTTAGCGTCAGCGGTAGTGGCATATATGTTTGCTAATCCAATCTTTATGTGGGGTGGATTTATTGGGATTATCGCACTTAGTTTTATTGCTAATCGAGACAAAGAAAGATCTCATATTTGGGCACCATTGTTTTCAGTTGCGGCTGGATTTTCTGCTGGTACAGCTTCATTTGTTTATGGTGCAGTTGCAGGTGGAGTAATTACGCAAGCAATTATTATTACGATGTCTATTTTCTTCGTGATGTTGACTTTATATAAAACTGGTACTATTAAAGTAACCGAAAAATTCAGAAGCATCGTAACTGTTGCTGTTGGAGCAATTATGGTGGTTTATTTAGTGGAGTTTGCACTAGGTATGTTCGGAGTAAATATTCCATTTCTTCACGAATCATCTCCAATTGGAATTGGGATTAGTTTAGTGATTATTGGAGTAGCATCATTAAATCTTTTATTAGATTTTGATAATTTTCATAAAGGAGAAGCGATGCGAGCACCTGAATACATGGAATGGTATTTCGGAATGGGCTTAGTATTCACGTTAGTTTGGTTGTACATTGAAATTATTCGATTAGTATCGATTTTTGCAGGAGGTGACTAAACTGAGTTTTAAGATAAAAAAAGAAGGGTGCGGCGGTTTCGTCGTACCCTTTTTTTATTTTGCAGTTAGAAATTTAAATATTATGAAAAAAATAGCAACAATCTTATTCTTTACCATCGCACTATTTAGTTGTGCTGAGGAGAAAAAAGAAGTCAAAGTAGCACCAACTTTACCTGAAACTTATATTGAAATATTAGGAGTTGCACAAGATGCAGGCTTCCCTCAGATCAATTGCCAAAAAGATTGTTGCAAAAACTTATGGAGCGATAAAAGTTTGCGAAAAATGGTTTCTTCCATTGGAGTTGTTGACCAAAAATCAAATCAATGTTACCTTTTTGATGCGACACCTGACATCAAAGACCAGTTGAATATTTTACAAAAAGGTCAATATGATCTAGCGGGAGTTTTTTTGACACATGCTCACATGGGACATTATACTGGATTGATGCATTTGGGAAGAGAAGCGATGGGAGCTCAAAAAGTACCCGTTTTTGCGATGCCGAAAATGCAAGCCATGTTGGAGGAAAATGCTCCTTGGAGCCAATTAGTTAAATTAGAAAATATAAAGCTCCAACCGCTTCGGAATGATTCTATGACTGTGTTACAAAATATAAAAGTGACTCCATTGCAAGTGCCGCATCGAGATGAATTTTCAGAAACAGTTGGTTTTAAGATTTTTGGAAAAAATAAAACAGCACTTTTTATTCCAGATATTGATAAATGGGGAAAATGGAAACGAAGTATTTTAGACGAGATCAAATCAGTAGATTATGCTTTTGTAGATGGTACTTTTTATCAAAATGGAGAAATTCCAGGAAGAGATATGAGTTTGATTCCGCATCCATTTATGGAGGAAAGTATGAGTTTGTTTGATTCACTTTCGGAGGAGGAAAAATCCAAAGTATACTTTATTCATTTTAATCATACTAATCCTGTTTTGCAAAAAGAAAGTGAAGCAAAAAACGAGGTGGAAAAACGAGGATTTCACATAGTGAGAGAAGGGCAAGTTTTTGATTTGTAAAAAAAAAACAGGCTACCAACCAGGGTTGGTAGCCAACATTAACTTACATAAAAGATAGAGTTTTAAAACTCTATCCTAATTGAAACCCCAAAAATTCTTATGTTCTTTTATCTAATACTGTGTGCGTTGAATTTCTTGGAATAATGTAATAAATAGTGTTTTGGAATAGTCGTTTCTATTCAATCTAAAAATAAGATAGTGTGAGAGTTTCTCTAAATTTGAGACAAAATTAAGATGATTTTGCTTGAAAAAAATGCCTTTTCTCCTATAAAAAAAAGACATTTTTATTTTTTAATGAAGGTCATAACCTTGATTTGACTGGTTGTCTACTGTTATGGAAAATATCTAAAGAATGGGGAGATTTAAATTTTTAGATAATCAGAAGGTGATTTTCCAAAACGATTTTTAAATATCTTAGAAAAATACTCTGGAGTCGAGAAGCCAACTGAATAAGCAACTTCTGCGATAGTAGTATAAACTTTATTTTCTAATAACTGTCTTGCCTTTTGTAATTTGATTTCTTTCAAATAATTCCCAGGAGTAAGCCCTGTGATTTTTTTCAATCTTCTATTAAATTGTCTTTCGCTGATCGCCATCTCAAAGGCAAGTTGACTGACCTTAAAATTAGGTTTGGTTACATTTTCGAAAGCGATTTCTTCTAAATTTTTCAACCATTTTAAGTCAGCAGATTCGAGTAGCGGAAGTTCTTTTTCTGTCTCATTCTCATCAATTTTGGCAGTATTTTTTCGTTGTTCGATATTTTGCAACAAGGTATTTACCCGAGCGATTAATTCCTCTGCTTCAAAGGGTTTGATCAAGTAATCATCTACTCCGATGGTAATTGCTTTTAATTTGTCGGCAGTATTGGAAAGAGCCGTCAACATGATGACTGGAATAAGTTGCCACTTTTCAGAAGTTTTTAATTTTTCCAATAAAGTAAATCCATCCATCTCAGGCATCATCACATCAGAAACAATTAAGTGGATATCAGCGTCTTCTTGCGCTAAAATTTTCAAAGCATCCTTTCCATTAGCTGCCAAAAAAGTATTGGCACTCGAGTGCAAAAGATCTTGAATAAAAAGCCTCATCTGGATATTATCTTCGACGATGAGAATGTTTTTTTCGAAATTATTCTTTTTGGCTGATGGCAAAGGTTCTTCCTTGGCGATAGTTGTGGGAGCAAAAGAATCAATTTGAGTTGTTGAAATTTCTTTGGGGAATTCTAAAATAAAAGTCGTTCCTAATCCATAAGTAGATTGAACAGAGAGTTGTCCTTCTAGCAGGTTTGCTAACTCTTTTGATAGTGCTAATCCGATACCAAGTCCACCATGAAGATTAGCATCAGTTTGTTTGGTTTGAAAAAATCGTTGGAAAATATGTGGTAAATCTTCCGAATGAATTCCCTGCCCAGTATCGGTTACTTTTAAAATAATATTACTTTGTTTTTCAGCAACTTCTAAAGTAATGCTATCACCACTTTGAGTAAATTTGAATGCATTGGAAAGCAGATTGGTAACAATCTTTTTTAATTTTTGATCATCTACGATCAGCTGAGCATCAATAGCTAGTTGATAAAATAATTGGAAATCAATCCCACGATGTTGTGCTTCCAAATCAAAACCAGTTGCCCATTTTCTAACTTCAGCTAAGAAGTGAACGGGTTTTTTATTTACCTCTAATTTGTTGGCATCGTATCGACTCAGGTCTAAGATCTCTTCCACCAAATTTTTTAACTGTTCTCCATTTTGAGCGATAGCAGTTAAGGTTCTCATGGTTTTGTCATCAAGGTTTTTCGTTTTCATGAGTTGTTTAAGCGGACTAATAATCAAGGTGAGTGGAGTACGCAATTCATGAGTAACGTTGGCAAAAAAGCGAGTTTTGACTTCATCTAATTTTTTTAATTCTTCCGCTTGCTTTTTTATTTCCTTGGTACGGTGAACTACTTCTTTTTCTAGTTTTTCTTTTTCCATCAAAAGATTAGCTGTTCGTCTTCGAATGATAAATGAAATAAAACCAATCAGACTGAGAGCAGCCAAAACTTTAAACCACCATTTGGAATAAAAAGGTTGAAGAATTAATAAAGGAATTTCTAAATGTTGGTTAGACCACTCGCCCTTGGAATTTCGACCTTTTATTACAATCGTATATTTGCCGTGAGGTAGATCATAGATTCTTAAATTATTATTATCAAGTGAGGTCCAATCACTATCGTAGCCATCAATCTTATATTCAAATTGATTGTCTTCTGGATTTTTAAAATCAAGCAAGGCAAATGAAAGCAGGAAAGAATGATCATCTGGTTGAAGAATTATTTTTTTATTTTGATTAAAATCATTCCATCGAGAAACCATGGTTTTATTTTTTTCATCAAAAACTTCAAAACTTGTCAAATGTAAAGGAGCATTTTTTTGAAGCGTTGAGGTGAAATTTTTTGGATGAAAAATAGTGATACCATTTAGTCCTCCCAAGTACAATGTTCCCTCTTCATCTTGATGATGAGAAAAATAATTAAACTCGTCATAAGGAAGTCCATCCTTAGTTGTGTAAGTAACAATATCATGCGTTTTTTTGTTGAACTGCATCAATCCATAGTTACTTGGTAGCCATAAATATCCTTGGTCATCTTCATAAATGGCATAGATCAAATTGTCTACTAAACCATCTTTTTTAGTGAAAACTTCTGTTTGTCCAGTTGTTTTGTCCCAATGAATTAATCCGTCCAATCTAGTCCCAAGCCAAAAACTATTATCCTCTTTGTCTTGATGAATGAAAACAATATTATCGTTTGGGAGTGTATTATTTTTTGTAGAAAAATGTTGGACAATCCCTTTTTGAGGATCAAGTTGAAAGATACCTTTGGTGGTAGCAATGAGAATAAGTTCATCGTTTTCAAAAAAGTGCATTAGGTTAGTAGAATCAAAATCAGTAAAACCATTACTCTTTTCAAAATTTAAAAAATCATCTGAAAGAGGATCATATTTTAATAAACCTGATGTTGATCCTACCCACAATTGTTTTGTTCTTTGATCTTCTTTTATAAAATGGAAATTCTTCCTAGGCTTTTGATTTGGATAAGGTAAATATTCTTTTTGTATCTCAAATTGCGAAGGGTTTACTTTTTGAATAACACCAAAAAGTTTACTTACCCAAAGCGTATTGTTGTTTTCTAAAAAAAGACCTCGACCTATCTTCCATTTCTTGCCTGTTTTAGTTTGAGTATTTTTATTGGTTAAGTTTATTTTATGTAGGCCTTGATCAGAAGTAATCCAAGCGTTCCTATTTTCATCTCTAATTATTTGTCGAGTATTATATCCTGGTAAAAAATTGGTAAAACGCTTTTTAATTAATCTAATATGATAGATTCCATCATGAGTCGTCAGCCAAATAGAATTTTCATTTTCTACAAAAAAAGAACGAGGAGCAATAATGGTATTTGGAATTCCAAATGGCTCAATATCTATCGTTATATTATTTTCTAAATTAATCAATTCTAAATCATATGAATCATCATTCTTATTATTGAGTATGTAATTGGAATTAGAGTTAGAATTTGGAGGAATTAAATTTAATTCATCTTCTCTATTAAATAATTCTTCCAATTTGGGAGTTAATTCATATTGTAAAAATAAGAATGAACTGGTGCGGAGATGCTCAAAAGCTTTTGAAGCATCTAAAACATCTAAATAGGGGATGGTATCTCTTTTCTCTAGCACATAGTCAGGTGATATTTTAAGGCGTTCTTTTTTATAACTAATGTAATGATAATTATCGTGTGTCTTCAAAACATTGGAGTGGTAAAGTGTGGCTAGATTATTAGGTACTTGAAAGATTTTAATAAATGATTGATTGGCATATTCAAATATTTCTCCATCATTAGTTAGGATGTGGATTATGTTTTTATCATTAAAAAATATCTTATAAATGTTCTTGGCAGGAAAAGGTGTTTTGTTTTTAAAAAAATGATCAAAGCTTATCAAGGAATCTTTTCCAAAGGGTAAAATAGAAATATCACCTCCTGTATTTTTGTCTACGTAATGGAAAATCCAAATATTTCTATCGGCATCTTCTCCCAATTCATTCATATCAAATGGTTCATCTCGATCCAATCTTCTTTGATAAGATTTGAATTGATAACCATCAAAACGGAATGCACCTGACTTGGAAGTGAACCAAAGAAAGCCTTGACTATCTTTAAATCCAAACCGAATGTCAGGTGTATTAAGTCCATCTTTTGCATCATAATGACGAACGCTCGTCAAGTAGTCTTGAGAGAGTAAAGGGAAAGTGCTCAATAAAAAAATGAATAGCAGTAAATACCTCACGAGAGTAAAGTTAAAATATTTCTAATTTATGAATGTGTTAGGGAGACAATTAGAGATTAAAATTGATTCATAAAAATTGGAAATGTAAGTCTGCAAAACTAATATTTTTTTTAAAATCAATTTACTAATAGAGACCATTTTAATTCACATTCTTTAT
Organism: Saprospiraceae bacterium; assembly: GCA_045104975.1. Taxonomy (GTDB): domain Bacteria; phylum Bacteroidota; class Bacteroidia; order Chitinophagales; family Saprospiraceae; genus CAJQQY01. The sequence goes on along the minus strand of JBGCCY010000242.1, from coordinate 38,508 downwards.
TTTTATTTCTAGTGGATTGTAAATGAACGTTGATTAGTTTATAGGAGATCAGATCATTTCGACAGTATTTAAAATATTTATTATGTATCTTTCTTAAAAAAATATAGTTATGATTCGAATACTCATTTTTGCGATTCCGTTATTTTTTGTTTACCTATTTATCAATGAATACTTAAAGCAAAAAAAAGCAGCGGAAGAAAATTGGGATAACCAATGGGAAGAAAAAAAGAAAAACTTCCAAAAGGAAAAAGAAATAATAGCTAAGGATAAAGAGATTCTTAAATTAAAGCAAAAGCTAAAAGAAGAAAGGCAAGGAGAGCAAATGAAAAACTCTAATTCTTCTGACTTTAGTAATAACTGAGATACTTTTTTTTAAAAATTGGTTAACGACTTGTTAACTGGAGAGAATGAGTTTCTTTTTGGGAAATAATCGCTTAATTTTCGACTTCGTTATTCAAAAGTCCCAAATTATGTTTAAAAACCTTTCAAATATTATCTGGTTATTTCTTGGCTTAGGAATCTATATGTTGATGAGTGATTCTTTGAGAGCCAATATTGTTTTTGCTGATTATTATATCACTTCCCTCAAGGTTTATTTATTTGCGATTGGTGCGTATTTGGTTTTAAAGCGAGTGCTTTTTTATCGGCTGAGAGGAAATATTAATATTGTTAGCTTGGGAAAAAAGAGTGAATACCAAAATAATTTATTGATTCAAGGAATTGTCTTAGCCTTGCTCGGTTTGGGTTTTGTGCAAGCTTATGGCAGTTTGAGAAGTATTGATACATTAGTGATCGCTTTGTTAGGATTATATTATTGGGCGCAAATTGTATTAAATTCCAACCCAACGATTTACTTGGATGATAATTCTTTTTCTTACGATGATTATTTTATTGACAAATGGAACTGGGCAGATTTAAGCCAAATTGATATGAAAAATGAGAAGCTTAAATTAATTGGTTCGGAAAAAGATTTTGAATTAGATTTCGATTTGGTGGATGAAGTAGATTATCGAAAACTGACGCAAGAGATGGAACGAGATGTTTTGGATGGAGAATTTGGAAAAGATAAAAGCTCGAAGTCATTGGTGGAGATAATTGAAAGTTATGCTAAGAATTTTAATGTTCCAGTAGCGTAAAACGACTTTTCAAGTCGTTAACCGTAAAACGACTTTCCCAAGTCGTTACCGAAACAATTCCTCTTGGAGTGCTAACGACTTAGAAAGTCGTTCTACCAAAACTTCTTCTCTCGTATATGTTTTTTATTGATTTTGGAAATCGAAGTTGTTCCCGCCAATTGCATATTTCTCACCAATTCAGTTTGCAAAATATCCAAAACCATTTCCACACCCGCTTGTCCACCAGTTGCCAAACCATAAATATAAGGTCGTCCAATTCCAACCGCAGTTGCTCCCAATGCCAATGCTTTAAAAATATCAGTTCCTCGACGAATGCCTCCGTCAATCAAAATTGGAATAGCTCCATTGATCGCTTTCGATACTTCCTCCAAAACTTCAATCGTACTCAAATCACTTTCCAATTGTCGACCACCATGATTCGAAACGATGATTCCATCAACTTCATAATCTAGCGCAAGTGCAGCATCTTCGGGAGTCATGATTCCTTTGAGCAAAAGATTCATGTCGTAATTTTTTCTAAACCAAGAAATAAAACCCCAAGTCAAAGTAGAATCAAAATCAGCTCCGCCATGTTCAAAGTTACCGAGGGTATTTTCTGTTCGCATATTACCGGTGAGAATTCCGATGTGTTTTTCTCGATTGCCAGGTACCGGTACATCGACCGTTAAAACAATAGTTTTACAATTATTATTTTTCGCTTGATCGAGTAGGCGAGTGGTGGTGGTTCGGTCAGAAGTTGTATACAATTGGAACCAAGGCGGAGAGTAAACTGCTTCACAAATTTCGGTAAATGATTTGCTCGTTACTGTCGAAGCAACAGATAAAATATTTTTTGCAGCAGCAGCTTTAACGGCTGGAATTTCTCCATCCGCATGAAATAATCCTTGAAATCCAACTGGTGCTAAAAAAATCGGACTCGCATATTTTTTTCCAAATAGTTCTATTGATATATCGACATTGGTGACATCAATTAATCTTCGAGGACGAATTTGGAAATGTTGGAATGCATCGATATTTCGATTAAAAGTTCTTAAATCATCAGCACCGCCAACAAGATAGTCGAAGGCATGTTGCTTTAGCTTTTCTTTGGAGGCATTTTTGAAATCCCATATGTTTTGAAAGTGATTCATGATCGTATTTTTTTGGAGAGATCGCTTCGTTGTCAGAAGTCAGATCGCGTCGCTGTCAGATTGACGAATAATATATGCTCGTGCTGTATCCACTAATGTAGATAAATATCGTCAGTCAAACAGCGAAGCGATCTGACCTCTGACAGCGAAGCGGTCTTTTTCAAAACTAATGTATTAACAAAAGTTAAGTTTTTTACAAAAAAGATAAAACCTTCTTTTAATTGAGTTATAAAAATTAATTTTAATGAACGTAGGGGCAAATGTTATTTTTGTCGTCTTAGTTGTAACTAAAGATTATTCCAAAACACTAAGCGAATAGAATACCTTAGTTTTAACCCATTTCAAAGATAATTTACACCTCATAGTCGAAAAATTGTTTTTATCTCTCTTTAGAAAAACTATTTTCACATCATATTTTAAAAAAAAATTTGCTTATTTAAAATTTCTAAAACCAATTTCTAATGAAAAAAATATACTTATTTCTCACCCTTTTCTTTTTTACCGTTCATACTTCTACAGCTCAATTGAGTTTGGAAGTATATAATATTTTTCAAAACAAATGTATGTCTTGCCATAGCAATGCAGATCAGCAAGGTGGTTTGGATCTAGAAGGAGCAGGTGCAAATGTTGCGCTGAAAGCAATTAATGTGTACAATAACCTTGTAGGAAAAACACCTAGTACAAATGCTCATGCCATTGCAGAAGGCTATCAATATATCTATAAAGGTCGCCCAGATTTGAGTTATTTATTTCGAAAAATAAATGGAACACTTGAACCAACTATTGCATTAGATGCAAGTGTGGAAGGCGATCAAATGCCACTTTACCAACCTGAGTTAACTGATGTTGAAAAAGAATTAATTCGTCAATGGATTCTTCTCGGAGCACCTGGACAAAATAGTGATTCACAATTGGCAACTGCTTACGTTGACCAAATTCCACAATTAATTGAGGAATATTATAATGGAAATGGAGTAGCTAGTTTTCCAAATGGAGCACCTCCTGCACCAGATCCATCGGAAGGCTTTCAAGTAAAAATGGGACCGTTTTATTTAAATCCTGCTGGGCAGAATTTTTCAGAAATGGAGTTATTTCAAAAGTATGCTTTAGACCTCCCAGCGGATGTAGATGTCAATCGAATTGATATGCAGATTTCGTCATCGTCGCATCACTTAATTATTTATAATTTCCCAACACCATTTGCTGCTAATAATATTGATCCAGGATTTAGATTAGACCCTGATCATAGTGCGATTAGTTTGACCACAGCAGTTCAGGAGGCAACTGATTTGGTTTTGCCAGAAGGTACTGCCTTCATTTGGGATAATGATATGGTATTGGATTTGAATTCACATTACATTAATTACGATGCTTCGAATACTTATCAAGCAGAAGTTTATTTTAATGTGTACACCCAAGCCGCAGGAACTGCCATTCAAGAAATGAAAACAGATTTGTTGTTGAAGGATGATATTTATATTCCAAATAATGGGAACCAAGTTAATTTTGATAAAACCGAAACTGGTTTCGGAACTCGCTACGTTTGGGGACTCATGGGGCATACACACCAATGGGGAACGGACTATAAAATGTATCTCCGAAATACGAATGGAACGAAAGGCGAATTGATTTATGATGCCTCTTGTTCATTAGATGGTGTGCCAGGATGTGTTTCTCCGTTCTTTGATTACCAACATATTCCGATTCGATATTTTGATAACTTATATCCATTACCGATGAATCCAGGTTTAATTCATTCGGCAAGTTACGTGAATAATGGACCGAACAATGTTTGGTTTGGGCCAACGTCTGATGATGAAATGATGGTCATGGTGATGATGTACACAACAGATACAACTGGACTAAATTCATCAACGAGTTTAGAAAATATAGAAGACCAAAAACAAGAAGTTCAAGTATTTCCAAATCCAATGTATGATGAAGCAACGGTGGTTTTACCAGAGGGAATGACTGATGTTCGTTTTTCTCTTTTTAATGTTACTGGGCAAGAAGTGAGGCGGATGGAAAGTCTTTCCAACAATACATTTACATTCCAAAAAAATAATCTTCCAAAAGGAATTTATTTTTTCCGAGTGGAAGATGTAGGTGGAAAATATGCGACGGGGAAAATCTCGATAGAGTAGAAAAACGTCTAACGTAAAACATTTTATAAAAAAGGAAAGAACCAATTCATTCAATGAGTTGGTTCTTTTTTTGAGACTGATATGTTACGGGAAATAAACTGTTAAATACACATTTTAATTTTACTGTGAGGAGCCTTGTCGAATACCCATACTGTTTCTTAGTTCTTTTTGAAAATCTGCTTTCGGAAAAGCTTCATAGTTATTATAAAGTTTAACCATGGTATTGATGGATAGATCAGGCGAATGTTTTTTGAGTAATAATAATTTTTCAATCGTGTCTTCACATTCTTGAATTACTCGATTGGCTTGTTGATTTTGTTGAGCAATGCTTTTATAAAAATCAATAGCTTCTTTCAGCGTAGGCGAAATATTTTCTTCGTTGACTATAGTTTCTCTGTTGAGCATCAATCGAAGTTGTAGTGTTTCTAATGTGTCGCCTATCTTTAAAAGAATACCCTTCTTCAAATTTTCAATCATACAGGAGGTAATTTTTGTCTTAAAATTCTTTCGATTATAATTAATACAAATCGAAAAGTGAAAAAATCGTGTGACAGGCCTTCCTTTTTTTTTTGATAAAAGTAGAAAACTTGACTTTTATCAAATCAAGCTTTCTCTTTTATCTTTCTTAAACAAACGGTTTTGGAATGGCTCTCTTTTATATAAGAACTCTTTTTTGAAATAGTGTTAGAAAGAATACTTTCTTTAATGTGTGAAGGGATTTCTTCATTGTTGTGTGTCGGAAAGGTAAAATTGCCATGCAGTTTTTTTTTATGGAAAATAGAGTTTTTGTGACAACGGTTTTATATTTAAAACACATTATCAAAAATGATATTTATAAAAAGGTAGGGTATAAAATATTAATAGCCAATTAGTTAATTAACTAGTTGGCTATTTGTATTTAGTTTTTTTAGAAAAAAACTAAACTTGATGTCTTTTAAAAGTGACTAAAACTTGCTTGGAAGCAGGTGTATGACTTTTGCGTGCATATTGATTTATTGGCACTAAAACATTTGCTTCAGGAAAATATGTGGCCATACATTTTGGAGGAATGTCATATTCGACGATCATAAAATGGGGTGCAACTCTTTCAACTCCTTCATGATGATTATACAAATCAATAAAGTCACCTGCTTTTAAATTGGCTTCCTTGATATCTGCTACATTCATCATCACGATCCGGCGACCATTATAAATACCTCGATAGCGATCATTCAAGCCATAGATAGTGGTATTGAATTGGTCATGAGTCCGAATGGTCATCATGATAAATTCACCATTTTTCAAATTATGTTTAGGAACTGGATTAGTAGTGAAATTTGCTTTGCCCGTTTTGGTTTTAAAATTTCCATCACGCGCGCCATTCGGTAAATAAAAACCTCCATCATTCCTAACCCGTCGATTATAATCATCAAACCCTGGAATCGTTTTTTGAATGGCTTCTCGAATGCGATCATAATCTTCGATTAAATGATTCCAATTAGTCTTTGAATTTTTCAAAGTAGCCGTGGCAAGTTTTGCCACGATGGCTGGTTCGCTTAATAAATGTTTAGAGGCAGGAGTCAAACTTCCTCTCGAAGCATGCACAATCCCCATGGAATTTTCGACACTTACAAACTGCTTTTGATCATTTTGTACATCTAATTCTGTTCTTCCGAGGCAAGGTAAAATGATCGCAGTTTTTCCAGTTATCAAATGACTTCGATTAAGTTTAGTGGAAACTTGAACAGTCATTTTACAATTTTGCAAAGCTTTAGCGGTGAACTCCGTGTCAGGAGTTGCGGAGAGAAAATTTCCTCCCATCGCAAAAAATATTTTTGCTTTTCCTTCCGACATCGCTTTGATGGATTCGACAGTATCGAAGCCATGTTCTCGTGGTGGTTCGAATTGGAAATTCTCTTTTAGTTTATCTAAAAAAGCAGGTTTTGGTTTTTCCCAAATTCCCATCGTTCGATCACCTTGCACATTACTATGTCCTCGAACGGGACAAGTTCCTGCGCCTGGTTTTCCAATACTACCTTTTAATAACAATAGATTTACAACTTCTTGAATATTGTTAACGCCATTTTCATGTTGAGTCAAACCCATAGCCCAACAGACGATGAGTTTGTTATTTTCTAAAATTAATTTAGTGGCCTGTTGGATTTGGGAAATACTAATTCCACAATCTTTCGCTAGCGTTTCTACATTTGCTTTTTTTAATTCTTCGATAAAATTTTCAAACCCATCCGTATTTTGATTGATAAAATCATGATCGAAAACTGTCCCCGGTTTTTTCTCTTCTTCCTCCAACAATAATTTCATGATTGCCTTAAGCAGCGCCACATCACCATTGATATTTACTTGCAAAAATAAATCGGTTAGTTGTGTTCCACTTCCAACCCAACCAGATACGTTTTGTGGATTTTTAAATTTGATTAAACCAGTTTCTGGCAATGGATTGATGGTGATGATTTTTGCGCCATTTTGTTTAGCTTTTTGCAAAGCGGAGAGCATTCGAGGATGATTCGTTCCAGGGTTTTGCCCGATGACGATAATTAAATCAGTTACATAAAAATCTTCCAATCGAACACTTCCTTTTCCGATTCCTACTGTCTCCGAAAGTGCGACTCCGCTTGACTCATGACACATGTTGGAACAGTCAGGCATATTGTTCGTTCCAAATTCTCGAACAAATAACTGATATAAGAAAGCAGCTTCATTGCTCGTTCGACCACTCGTGTAAAAGATGGCTTCGTTCGGTGAATCCAATTGATTTAATTCTGAACCAATATGTGCAAAAGCATCTTCCCAACTGATCTCTTCGTAGTGCGAATTGCCTTCTCGCAAAATCATCGGCTGGGTCAATCGACCACTTTTGCCTAATTGAAAATCGGACCATTGAGATAATTCTGCGATACTATTTTTTTTGAAAAAATCGGAAGTGATTCGTTTGCTGGTTGCTTCCTCGGCAATGGCTTTTGCTCCGTTCTCGCAGTATTCTCCAATGCCAGATCGATGATCGTCAGGATCAGGCCAAGCGCAACCAGGGCAATCAAAGCCATCCATTTGGTTGATGGAAAAAACTGTTTTGACACAATTCCCAATGGTCAATTCTCCTAGCAAATGTTTGACAGAAGAAACGACCGCGGGGATTCCAGCGGCAGTAGTTTTAGGTGTGCCGATTTTTATTTTTTCATCCTCGATGGGTGGAGTGGGGGAGATTGGTTGTTTCATTTTTTTTTATTTTTTGAATATCCAATATCGAACGCTTCGATATTGAATATTCCCTAGATTTTCGGATGTGGAAACGAATCACTTTCATCTTCATTGATTCGTACATGCATGCATTTAAAATCTTTCTCTACCAAAATTCTAATTTGATTATTTTCAGTAGTTGTGTCTAAATGTTCCATACCTACGAGTTGAGAATTAGCCCACATTGTTCCTAATTCTGTTGGAACAAAAATAGTAATGGTATTATCTGAAAATTCGCTTTTCAATTTTTGTACATCAGCAGATTCTAGAACGTAGGTAAGTTGTCCTCCAGCAGTTGCTCCAAACTGAATACTATTTTCCACTCGTCCTTTTTCTCCAAATTCTTTTACGTTCTGTTGACTCAATCGCAATCGGATTGAGTTCCCTCTAATTCGTAATTTCATATATGTGTTTGTTTTGTTCAAAGTTAGGAAAATAAGAGGATTCATACATTCTTTTGAGATTATTTATTATCTTAGGAGAGTCTTATTTTACCCTTCCTGAAATCGTTCTGATTATAGACTAAAAATTACTTTAGTTACATTTCCCAAAAAATATATCTCATGAAAACATTAATGAAATTTTTCGTTATCCTATTCTGCTATTTTCAATGTATTCCTCTTTCTGCGAATATTATTTATGTGAATACCAATGTTCCAGGTGGTTTAAATGATGGCTCATCTTGGGAGAATGCCTACACTTTATTTCAACCAGCGATTAATGAAGCGATTTATGGAGATTCGATTTGGATTGCTCAAGGAACCTATATGCCAACCAATGGATCTATCCGAGAATTTACTTTTGTTTTAAGAAATGGCGTAAAATGGTTTGGAGGTTTTCAAGGTGGAGAAGTAAATGTTTCGGAACGAGATGTGGAAAATTATCCTACGATATTAAGTGGAGATATTGGCGTACAAGGTGATAGTACAGACAATAGCTATCATGTTGTTTATACAATAGGAACCGATAGTAATACTTTATTGGATGGTTTTTTTATAAAATATGGACAAGCAGATGATGGCCCGATTAATAGCGATAAAAGTTTGGGAGGAGGATTATTGATCAAAACTGATAATGGTGATAATCTAAATGCTAGCCCCAAAATTAGGAATTGCACTTTCTCCAATAATTTTGCCATTCAAGGAGGCGGGGTAAATTGTACTGCTTTTTTTCCTTCAAATATTATCGAAGCTAGCTTTGTGAATTGTCAGTTTATAGGAAATAATTCCTCGTTTAAAGGAGGTGGGATTAGCAAAGGGGGATCTTATTTTAATTTGTCTCAACCATTTATTCAGGACTGCTATTTTGAAAAAAATGAAAGCAAACAAGGTGGTGCTGCAATATTTCAAAATGTAAGCGGGATTCATCAAGTACTCGATACTGAATTTCAAAGTAATTATGCTCCAAATGGATTTGGAGGTGGGATATTTATAGATGCTTCGATAACGGAAGAGGAGAGTAATTTTAAGCTGATTGGATGTCATTTTGAGGATAGTGGATCTGTCTTAGGTTCAGCTATTAGTTTTTATAGAAGCTTTTTTTTCCCGAGTTTATTTGAATCTCAAATTAATATTGAAGCATGTGATTTTATCAGTAACAATGAACTTGTTAATAATTCATTTGTAGGTAATGAAACAGTAGCAACGGTTATATATTTAGGTAATTATAGCAGTAGCCAAGTTGAATTAAATATCTTAGAATCAAATTTTCTTCAAAATAACATCGACACTCTTGGAATATTGATTGATATAGGAATAGATGATTTTCAAGGGGAAGGTGCAGTTAAAGTATTAATAGATAAATGTCTTTTTGAGGGAAATGGTAAACCTTTCATTAACCCTTTTTCAGGAACGGAAGTGTATTCAGAAGGTATCATTTATTCATTAGCAGAGATATTGATCTCTAATTCTATTTTTAGAGAAAATGATCAAAGGTTATTTCAACCTTATGCATCTAATCTTTTAATTGACGATGAATTTAATTTAAGTGTAGTGAATTGTCTTTTTTATAAAAATGGAAAGAGATTAGCAACTGGGAAAAATCTGGATTTCTTTAATTGCACTTTTTTTGAAAATGGAGAAGATTTAATTGAGGGAGATAGTGTCAGGATTAGAAATAGCATTTTTTGGGAAAACCAGGATCTTGATAAAATTTTTGTTCCTAAGGATAGTTCTCTTCAAGGTTATGATATAAAAAATACATTATTAAAAAATAGCGATTGTATTTTTAATGGAATTGATTGGTGTGGGGATGAGGTGCTTTTTAATATTTATCCTGAATTTCGAGATACGGCTAATTTGGATTTTAGTCTTCGTTCTTGCTCACCAGCACTTAATCTTGGAGATGATTTAACCATTGATACTTTGGAGGTATATTTTGATATCGAAGGGAATCCTCGAAGCTTAGATGATGCAGTTGATCTGGGTGCTTTTGAAACACAAGCTTTTGAAATTTTTACTCCTCAGGTTCAAGATGTTACTTGTAATGGATTGATGGATGGAGAAATTACATGGGGACAGCATGGCACTCCTGACTTTATTTTTGAATGGAATAATGGGGTAGAAATTGGGACAAATTTTAGTGTCCTGAGTTCGGGGAATTATGACGTTTCTGTAACGGATGCAGATAATTGTAGTGGTTTTTTTAGCGTGACAATTAATGAACCGCAGCCTATTCAGATTAATGATGTTATTACAAATGCAACTTCTTCAATGAATGCTGATGGAGTGATTGAATTAAATATTACAGGCGGAAATCCAGGTTATACTTTTATTTGGAGTAATGGATCAATGAATAATCCTGTTGAAAATTTATTGCCTGGGATTTATTCTGTAACAGTCACCGATAATTTAAATTGTTTTGATATTCAAGAATTTGAAGTAGGAATTTCTACAGGACTAGAAGAAAATGAACATGAAAATTTGATTCAATTATATCCTAATGTTATTCAAAAAGGAACTTCCTCATTTTTAAGATTTGAACTAAATAAAACCAAAGATTTGGAAATTAATTTATTCAATGAATTAGGACAATTACTTTTTTCTGATAAAATAAATAGAGGAGAAGGTCAAAGTATTTTTCAATTACCAATGATGAATCATTCAGGGATCTTTTTTATAAATATAAAAGATAAGATGGGGAGACAAAAAATATTGAAATGGATTATTAATTAGAGGTACGGATTTTGGGATTTGAGTATTGTAACTATGACCACTTCTCAATACCCAAAGTCCCAATACTCAAATCCAATTATCCGCAACTTGGGTTAATTAAATAGAAAAGCCCGAATCTTCATCATGAAAATTCGGGCTTCCTATTTTTCTAAAAAAAAACTTACCGTTGTATCGTCACTCGCTCCGTCATCATCTGTCCTTCCGTTCTTACCTGAACAAAATAAATTCCATTAGCGAAACGACTCGTTTGTATTTGAATTAAATCTTGAGAATTTTTCACGCTTTTCTCCGCCAACAATTTTCCTTGCACGCTAAAAATTTGAACAATGATTTCTTCATTAACAGGTTTAGTAAAACCAATATTAATTAAATCATTTGCAGGGTTTGGGAAAATAGAAATTTCATTTTGATCCAAAACATCTTCTGTCGAAATTATCACATCTGGATCAATGATAATATTGAATTGAGGAGTGGCAATCAATCCGCCTTCGCTATCGTCAACAGTAAATGTAAAGCTATCTTCCATCGAAGCGCCTCCATCATGAGTGTATAAAATATTTCCAGCACTCGATGAATTTTGAGTGAATTTATCTCCGACTTCTAACTCGTCATTTATGAAAAATAATTTTCCATTTTGAGGAAGTGTAACCACGGTATAAGTGATTTCCTCTGGTCCATTATTTGGATCTTCCGTCAATAAAAATTCTGAATCAATTGGTCGAGTAGCTGCTGGAGGAAGCGGCATGGTTTCATTTTTAATTAAAGATGGTGGACTCAAATTAGCTTCAGAGCAAATCTGTAAAGTCCATTCATTTAATTTTCCACCATTTCCTGCAGTGTTGGTTACTTCGACTTGAAGTTTCCATTCTCCAAGAGAACTAGTATTATTAAATATGCTTAAAAGATTATCTTCTAGCTTGTAGCTAAGGCCTGTATTCACAGGACAATCTGCACCAACAAAAGAAACAGCTTCGTCATCCATCCCAAAATCAAATGTAGTGGCTTGACAAAATATTGATGAGAATAATTTGACAGAAGTTCCGTCTGGCCCAACTAAGGACATATCGATATCTTTGAAAGCACTATGATTTCCTTTAATATCAATGATATTTAAATCATTGATTAATCCATCAACTGGGACTGTAACGGCTGACTCAATAGTTGGCAGTCCGTTACTTGGAATGGTGATCGGACCATCTGAACTGACTGTATTTGTACACGATAATGATTTAATTGCAAATGCATTTTTTGCAGACCAATCACCAATTTGACATTCATTTTGAGGTCGAATTCTCCAAAAATAAATACCTCCAATATCAAGTTGAGCACCTCCTTGGTAACTGCCTCCGGTGACAACATTTGTTTCAACAATTGAAGTAGGAGAGAATGATGGATCACTAGCAATCTCAATCAAATAATTATCTGCTGCAATTCCTTCTGTCCAAGTGTAAGTCGGAATTTCGGTAACTCCACTTATCCCATTGACAGGTGAGTCAATAGAGAAATCAGAAAAGTTTGTGGCTACTGTCTCATAAACTAATTCCTGATAAACGGTATCTTCTCCAGGAACATAAGACATTAACTGAAAAGTAAAGACTCCATCAGCTGTTGGAACATTATCAGTATTGATGGTCAAGGTTACATTTTCAGATGGCACAATTGGATTAGCACTAAATTCTGCTGTTGTTCCAGCAGGTAAACCAATTGTTTCAAAATAAACTAAGCTGTCATAATCCAATAATGATTGTGTATTGATGTTAATCAAAGGTAATTCAGGTAGACATACTTTTTGGAAAAATGGTCCAGATGAGACCGAAAATCCAGGAGTCGAAGGTTCCTCTATTTTGAAATTCACGTTAGAAATATCAAAAAAGATATTGTCTGCTGCTTCAATTTTTACTCTTGCTAATCCAGTCAATTCATTTGGAATTACAATAGTATAACTTCCGGTGTTAGGAACATTTTGCGCTAAAGAGAAAGGGTACTCATATCCGCCATTTGTAGATAACAATATATTTACAAATTGACAATTGACAGGTGCTGCATCTGTATTGGCTACATCCCAAGTGACTTCTACATAGTCTCCTACTTCAAAGGTTTGATTTACATTAGGGTGTGTGACTAAAAATGGTCCAGCAGTTTCTACTGACTCAAAAGCAATTTCATCCCAGACTGTTCCACCACCGCCCCACTTGCTATCTCTAACCGTACATCTAAATGTCAAGTCGCGAGCATAAGTTGGAAGTACCTCTGTGATGGAATTTTGGTTGTTGACAATAGTTCCGATTCGTGGAAAAATACGAGTTGGATTTTCCGTAGGTAAATAACTTCTAAAAGCAGGAGCATTGCCAATTGGACTTCCAAGTGGACTAATTGGACCCAAATCATATTGCTCAAAACAATAGGTCAAAGTATCGTCTGGATTTATATCACTTGCAACAGCCGTTAATTGAAAAGGAGTACTAATCGGAATCCTTAATCCATCGCCAAAAGGAATAGATACATCTGGATCAAAATTATCGGTTGGTAATACCGTCGCACATGTTCCTCCTCCATCTCGACTATAATTTTGAATAGACTCGATAGAGTTGACATGCATGTAACTATCTCTAGAATTTTGAACATTATTAGAACCGCATGCTCCGACATAGGACATAATTGTTGAGCCACTTCCAGGTTCGTATGCAGCCCATTCTGAAAGTTGATCATTTCCTTCAGGTGGAGGTATTTCTCCATTCAAAGCTGGAGTACAATTACTCCACGGATGAGGTGCATTTAATTGATGCCCAACCTCATGAGACAAAGTTCCGAGATAAAAATTATCACTTGGATTATTATTACAAGAAACTCCACGAGCTTTGTTATCATCGTTACATACAGTTCCAAGGCCTCCTGACACACCTCCTACACCATTACCATTTACCGTACAAGGGAACGTATTAAAAAGATGACCAATGTCATAGTTTTCAACTCCAATAGTTGAATTTAAAATAGAAGTATGTTGGAAAAAAATACCAAAGGCGATTACAGTACCATTAATATCAGTTGTATTCAATATCTCATTACCTTCATAAGGATCGGTATCTGGATCTAAAAATACGAGTTCATCATTATTGTCTACTAATTGAAAACGGACCGCAGCTTCTTTTTCAAAAATAAAATTCAATCGACTGACTGCATACACTAATTCAGCCATTACTAAATCTACCGTTCCTCCTTGTGTCGCTGAAAATTCTGCAGATGTAGCTAATGCTAACCTGTAAACTCTTAACTCAACGGCATCTCCTGCAGTTGTAGTTCCTTCAGGAGTTGGACTAGTAGTTGGCCCTTTTTGGAAAGGACTATTTGGACCACCATCATTATCTTTAAGTGGTTTTTTAGCATTAAAAGTTTCCAATGGAGAATGATTGACATGTGTCGCATCCAAAACTGATTTTTCCTCAGCATTCGGCAATCGATCTTTTTTATAATAAGAAAGATAGTTATTGTTATTTCCTTCCAAATATGGATCAATAAAAATCACTCCCTCTGGAGAGCCAATCATCGCTCGAAATCCTTTGGCAGCAATTTCAAAACGTACTTGCAATAATTTATTATTCACTCCATATCCTGCATAAGATTTTATGTTTGGATATTTTGCCTCCAAGATAGGAGACATTACGGAAGACTCAACCACTTCAAAAGTTACATCATCACCATTAGGCATTGGCAAAACTATATGCTTAGGATTATGCTTTGCAGCAAAAGTGAATTCCATAGGAGTATTAACTAAACTAGATTTTAAATCATCTAGATCCAAGGCTAAGGTTCTATAATTCTCAGGAATAATTTTACGCTCTTGATTGGCTGGGATATAAATATTGGCTTCATTGGCATCAAACCAATGGTCAGCAATTTTTTGAGAAAAGAGATTTGAAAATACCAAGCAAGTGCAAAAAAGTAGTACAAACTTTTTCATGTAGGTTGTATTTTTTTATTGAAAAAATGTAGGATGGTTTTTTGATTTTATGTAAAAATAACTTCTCCTTTTTGATATAAAAAATGAGAAATGGTCAAATGTCAGTTTGCAGCTAACAGTTTTTCAGTAGGCAGTAGGCCAACTGTCTACTGAAAACTGGCTACTGTTTATTCTTTCACTTGTAAATGCAAAATATTCCCCATTTGATAACAAGTTCTACAACGAGGTTCATATCGATCTTTTTCTCCTAAAACAACTGTTCCTTTTTCATCGCTCAATCGATAAGAATGAGTAGCGAGGTTGCCACAATGTTGACAAATTGCATGTACTTTGGTGATGTATTCAGCAACGGCTAGAAGATTAGGCATGGGACCAAAAGGTTTTCCTTTGTAATCCATATCCAAACCTGCAATGATGACTCGAATTCCTTTCAATGCTAACTTTTCACAAACATCCGTTAACTCATGATCAAAGAATTGTGCTTCGTCAATTCCCACTACAGTTATACCATCAGCTAAATCTAATATTTTAGAAGAGTGCTCGACAGGAGTTGCTAAAATGGAATTGGAATCATGTGAAACGACATTTTGTACATCATATCGAGTATCAGTTCCTGGCTTAAAAATCTCCACTTTTTGGCTAGCAATCTTAGCTCGTTTGAGTCGACGAATTAATTCTTCCGTTTTCCCTGAAAACATGGAACCGCAGATGACTTCGATCCATCCACTTCTTTGTCCTTTAAAATGTGGTTCTAAAAACATATTTATTTTTTTGAGTAGTCAAGTATGAGACTGGTCGCTGCGCTCTCGGTCAGGAGTCTAGGGCTTCTTGTTTTTCCATGATAATGAAAACAAATAATATGTACACATTGTTTGGGAAACAAGAAGCCCCTGACTTCTGACAATTCGCCACAGGCGAATGACCTGATACCTGACTCCTATTTATTTTTTTATATCACCAAATTCTTTAATTTTACAAAAATTATTGAAATCGCGTTTTGCGAAATTAAAAAAGATATACCGTATGAATGTTAAGCAAGCAAAAATTCTTTTAGAAAAAATTAATCGTTTATTTCAAAGCATGACAATGGACGAGCATATTTCTGAAATTGAAAAGGAGTTGATGCGGAATTATGTGAAATCGCTTTACGAAGAATTTATGCCTGATGGCGGAGCGAAAGCTGCACCTATTCAAAAAGCAACTCCTATCAAAGTGGCTCCTCCTGTGAGGGAAGTGCCTAAAGTTGTGGCACCTCCTGTTCGGGTAGAAAGGGTAGTTGAAACACCTCCACCTCCACCAAAAGTTGAAGTTACTCCTGAGCCAGCTCCGGCCCCGAGACCAGAGCCTGCACCTCGACCAGTTGTAGTCGAAGCACCAAAAGTGGAAAAGAAAGCGCCACCAGTAAAAATCACTCCACCACCACCACCACCTGCTCCTAAACCTGTCAAAGCAAAAATTAGTGAAGAGCACGAGGAACTTTTTGAGTTTAAGGAAGCGACGGATTTGTCAGAAAGATTAAGTCAAAGTCCGATCAAAGATTTGAGTAAAGCGATGGGAATCAATGAAAGAATCTTGACGACGAATGAATTATTTGATGGAAATGGCGATGCATTAAAAGATGCATTATCGACTATCAATCGATTAAATAACTTTGATGATGCTAAAGATTACTTGGCGAATATTGCTGAAATTTATGATTGGGCATCGAAGAAGAAAAAGAATAAGGCGAAGGTTTTTATCAAATTAGTGCGCCGAAGATTTGTATAAAATAGATCGCTACGCTGTCAGAGGTCAGATTGTGCGTAGCGATCTGACAGTAAGCGCAGCGCACAATCTGTTTTCTGACAGCGCAGCGGTCTCATCTAAAATAAATAAATATTGAACCCCGAAGAAGAAAAAAATCGTTTTGTTGAAAGTTTGCAATTACCTGTGATTTTAATTTTAATCATGTTGGTGATTCATATCATCAAAGAGTTTTCGAGTTTTGAATTTATCTACTGGGGTATTTTTCCACGAAAATTTTATGGGTTAAAAGGAATTTTGACTGCTCCATTGATCCATGGAAGTTGGAAGCATTTGATTTCCAATGCTGTTCCATTTTTAAGTTTGTTGGGAGTGAGTATGTATTTTTATCGAATTGTGGCGATAAGAGGATTAGTGATGATTTGGATTTTGACGGGCGGAGCAGTTTGGTTGTTGGGTAATTTTTTTGATAATGAGATTGGTAATTTTTCACATATCGGAGCGAGTGGTGTGGTTTATGGCTTGGTGGCTTTTGTATTTTGGAATGGTGTATTTATCAAGAGTAGAGAGTCGATAGTTTTGGCTTTGGCGGTGCTGGTTTTGTATGGAGGAATGTTCGCTGGAATTTTACCAGACCAACCCGGCATCTCTTGGGAGAGTCATTTGTTTGGTGGATTGATTGGAATTTTTACTGCTTATTTTTATAAAAATGATTTGCTCGAAGAAGAGGAACGATTGAAAAAAGAAAATGAACCGCGAACTTGGGGGCAAGAATTTGAAGAGCAAAGAGGAACTGGACCATACTTTTTGCCAAGAGATATTTTTGAAAAAACGAAAGAGGAGAGGAGGCGAGAGGAAATGGAGGGGGAGGATTATTATTAAATGATAAGCAAAAAAAAATGCCGCAGTTTTAAATTGCGACATATAAGAATGATAAAAAAAATTATTTATTGATTATTTCTTTTTTCAAAAGTTGGAGTCTTTCTTTTTTAGTTTTTCCATTCAAAATTAAATCTGGAATTGTTCTCATTTCTTCATTTGAACTACCATCTGGGTTCAATGCCATTTCTCCAGTAAATCGAATTACGATACCACTATTTGGCAAGGTAATTAACAAAGGATCGCTTCCTATTCCATCTCCATTGGTTTGTATTCCAGCAGTAGTTGCGAACTGAGTTGCTTTGCAAAAATAAGCTAGTGTTTCTGCTGAGGAATAAACTTCATCATCTACAAGTAAATAAATTTTTCCTTCGAAATCTTTTCCATTTTGATTTGGGACAATAGAATTTTCCCAATCCATAAATTGATAATCTCCAGTTTTTAATTCCTCAGGTAGGTTAGGTAAGTTGATTTTTTTATAACCGAACTCTGGCTGATAATCAGGTTTCATTCGTGCAATTCGAGCAGATGTTTTGAAGGCGGTGATAACAGGGAAAGTAATTTTTTTAGAAATTAAATGCCCCACAATATTGCTTTGCCAATAATAGTCATCCCCACCTGTATTCCCTTGAATGTCAATAATTAGGTTTTTATAAAGGGTAATTTCTTTGAAAAAATCTGCTATTTGAGGACTATCACGTTCTATGAAATCATAACTAAAAGAATGAATTTTTAAGATGGCAATACTATTTTTTGCATCTAGTTCAAACTCAGCATTGGCGGGTGTTTTACTAGTTTCAGAAGAGGAATCATGATCTTCAGTTGTATCTTTTGCAGCGGCTAAATCATTTTTGATTTTTATCCAATGTTTATATTTTTTAGGAGCATCATATTTTTTTAATTCCTCGAGGTACGGTTGATATTCAGGACTATGAGGTACAGCTTGTTCATAGCCTTGAACAAAATACTCATAATAAAAAGTAGGCAGCATATCAGTATGTCCGTTATTCAAATCATTAAGAATATTGCTGAGAGCGAGATAAAATTCAATATCATTTTTAGTGGCTTTAATTTTTTTGCAATAGCTTTTTTCATTGGCTAACCAATCTATTTGATGCTTACGTTTGTTTACTTCAAAGTAAGGATAGGATGCTTTTAATTCTGTGTGTAAAAATTCAAAGTCCTCTATTTTCTCCTTTCGAGTTAGTGATTGATCTCCAACTTGTGCATGAAAAGTTTGAACGAAAAACAAGATATAAAGAGAAAATAGCAATTTGGTTTTCATAAAATGATGTTTGATTTTTTTTGGAAAATAAAATTAGCAACTCCTATTTTTAGCAGGCTAGATAAATATGAATTATCGTTTTTGGCATACAGAAGGTAACCTTTTCGTATTTTTTTAATACGATGCTAAAATAAAAGTTGCTGTAAAATATTTTATACTTTGATGATTAGAAATAGTAAAGCACAAATATGATTTTATTTAATTTGTATTGTGTAAATGTTTTACGAAGAGAAATATTTTTTTACGAAGAGGAAATCTATTTGAGTTTTTTCCAAAAAAAAACCTAACACTAAAAAAGTGTTAGGTTTCTGTATTTTGAGACTAAGGTTTGAGAAATTACCTTCCAGTTCTAGCAGCACGTTCAGATATGCTAAATGAACCAAAGCCAACTAGAGAAACGCGGTCTCCTTTCCCTGTTGCATTTCCACCTTTGATTTTAGAAGTGTTTTTAACTTCGTACTGTTTGAAATCTTTAATTTTTTTCATTACTGATATGTTTTAATGAATTATAAAATATGTTTTAAAAAATCTTTATTGTTTGACAAAGCGACTATTTAAAATCCCTTGGTCTGTTTTTATTTTTATAAAATAAATCCCATTGTTCAGGTTTGAAACATCGAGAGTGGAATTATTTTGAGAAATAGTTTTTACTCTTTTTCCAGACAAATCAATAATGTCGATTTGTGAAATTTCTGCATTCTCGATTTCGATATTCAATTGTTGATTCGTTGGATTTGGATAAATTGAAAAAGGAAGATTTGGATTTTCCAAAGCATCAAGACTACTTGTAATTCCACAGTCTGCGCTGAAGTTGGTTTGTGCATCAAAAGAATAATAAAAATGACCATACATATTAGCTGCAGTTTCGTCCCAGTTCGCAGGGTCGTTACTCCATGCAACATCATCTACTTGAAGACAAGTCAAATTTGGGTTTTCTGTAAGACCGATATATGTGAAGTTTTCATTATTCGTGTTCGCAAGATTTACGGCTTCTAGCAAATCATTCCTATAGCAACGGAGTGAAACTATTGCAGTATTTTGACTCAAATCAATGCTAGTCAATAAATCATTTTCATCTAACCAAACTGATTTTAAACTATCATGCATACTTACATTGAATGTCGTTAATGGATTTCTTCCAACCCGCAAACCTTGGATAGGATTATTGGCAGTTAAAAAATCTACATTAGCTAATTGATTGTCTTGCATTCGTAAGGTGTGTAAAGCGGTACAACCTGTCACGTCTATCGAAGTGATGTCATTATTATAACAATCTATAAAACTTAAATTCGTCAATCCACTTACATCAAGACTCGTCAATTCCATCCTGTCGCATTGAAGTAATTCCAAAGCGGAATTGGTCGAAACATCTAAGGTTGATAGTCCTGTGTTAAAACATTTTAGTTCTACCAAATTAGTTAGTCCGGTAATGTTCAGAGAAGTCAAATCAAAGTTTTGGTGAAAATCAATTGTTTCCAAAGCAACATTTGCAGTCAAATCTAGAGAGACCATATTTTGACTATTTAATTGTAATCCTGTCATCGCAGTAAATGCTTCCACGCCCGTCATATCTGAAAATGTAAGTCCTCCTGCAGATGCCCATGAGCAATTCATCTCTCCAGTAAATGCTGCTGCTTCATCGCAAGAAATTTCACTATCTCCGTTGGTATTGATGAGCATATTATTCACTAAGCAACTTTTGAAATTAGCATTTGGAATATTGACGGTGCAAGAAATTCCACCACTACAATTCGCATTAAATAAATCAACATCATCAATTTCGTTCCAGTCAGCCCAATTGGTTGTACTCCAAGCTACATCATCTACTTGGACACAAGTCAGAGATGGATTGTTGGTTGCATTAAAAAATGTAAAATTGGTATTGTTGCCATTAGCAATATTCAGTTTGGTAATTCCTGTATTTTCTACAAAAACCTTAGATAAATTAGTGTAACCACTAAGGTCTAATTCTGAACCAATAGTTAGATGACTTATGTCCAATGTTTCTAAATCAGGATTTTGGGAAATGTCAACGGTTGTAATTGAATTGTTTGCAATGTATAGATTAACAAGGTTGATATTATTGGTTAAGTTGATATTTTGAAGATTATTCCCTGATGCATTTAGATGAGTCAAATTGGGAAAAATAGATACATCTAAACTTGATATATTATTGCCAGCGAGATCTAATGTTTCTAACAAAGGCTGATTACTTAGGTCTAGAGAAGAGAGATTATTAGTTGTAAAAGTTAAGTTAAGTAATTTAGGATTTTGACTTAAATCAACATTTGATATATTGTTATTCCAACAGTTCAATCCTGTGATTTCTGTAAAGGCTTCAATACCTGTTAGATCGGAAATGCTTAAATTAACTGCGTCAATATTTCCTGTAAATGCACTTGCTTCATCACATTGAATTTCTGTATCGCCATTCGTATTGATGTTTGTATTTCCAACTAAGTAGTTTTTGAAATTAGCATCTGGAATATTGATGGTGCAAACAGGTACGCTACAATCCAAACTAAAACTGGTCTGTATATCAATAAAATTCCAATTGGCATTACTGTAAGCAACATCATCGACTTCTATACACGTCAACGTAGGATTAGCATCTAGTCGGAAATTTGAATTGGTTACATTGGTATTATTTCCATTGGCAATATTAAAACTAGTCAATTGGTTGAGCCTTGCAGTTATTGCAATTAAATTAGTATTGGCAGATAAATCTAATGTACTGATTTGATTATTAGAAGCCCCTAAAATTTGCAGAGCAGGGTTAGCTGATACATCCAAATTGGTAATTTGGTTTTCGCCACAACTTATTTTTGTTAAGTTAGGATTATTTGAAGTGTTCAAATTTGACAACTGATTTGTTGTACATTTCAATTCTATCAGGTTGGTATTATTTGAAATATCTAAATTGGTGATTTGATTATTTCCACAATTCAAATCTGTCAGCAAAGTATTCGATGCAGTATTCAGATTGGTCAATTGATTATCTCTACAATCTAAACTTGTAAGAGCAGTATTAGCTGAAATATCAATAGTCAAGAATTGATTATTTCGGCAATTAAGCTGCGATAAATTTGTAAATGCTTCCAGTCCCATTAGACTCGAAATATTTAGATTGTTTAAATTCAGAAGGCTAGTAAAACTAGCTGCTTCTGTATACGTAATCATGCCATCATTATTTGTATTAAGGATTAAGTTTTCTACTAAATTAAATTTAAAACTTGCATCAGGGATGTAAACTATCGTTCCGCAGTCTTCCGTAAAACCAGCATTTTGATTGTCATAAGAACTCCAATTGTTATAACTCCAAGCTGCATCATCTACTTGAATACAGTATAAAGAATCACAGTTTTGTGCTTCAAATCTTGAGAAATTAGTATTGTTGCCATTGGCAATATTAATCGTTCTTAAACCTGGGTTGGAGTGTCCTTTAAAATCCGTTAGTTGGGTAAGTAGGTGAAGGTCGAGATCACCGGAGAGTTGATTTTGTTCCAATAATAGCTGGGTGATTTTTGTGTTTTGTGAAAGATCGACGGAAGTAATTTGATTATAAAAGACTTGCAAAACTGTTAACTCTGTAAATGCTTCAATTCCTTCTAAACTTACTATGCCGCAGTTCGCACAACCGATTCCTCCTGTATAGTTGCTTGCTTCAGCAATAGATATTTCGGCATCACCATTGGTGTTGATATTAGTATTTCCTACCAAATACGCTTTAAAGTTAGCATCAGGAATATTTACATTCTGTGCATTGATTAATCCAAGAGAGATCGCTAAAAATAAAATTAGTGTCAGTACAATTTTTTTCATAATTCGGTTTATTAATGTTTTAAAATATTTATGAGTTTGTATTAAAAAAATGCAAAGGTGAATCCTCTTCTCTGTTGACAGGAGGAATATTTGACGAGGGGATATTTTTTTTGACAAAGAAAAATTCCGATGCGCTAGGGCATTTTATTTTTTTATTGAAAGGGGGGAGGAATGAGTTGGGAAAAAGCAGGACTGCAAAATATTTGCAGCCCTATTTTTTGGGGTTTGATTAACAATGTTTGTTCAGTAAGATTATGTATTTGTTGAAAAGAAAGTACAAAGATTAGTCCTCCGTAGAGAAAATAAAAAGATACTTTACGAGTGGCCTTAATCTTTTACGAAGGACTGTTTTTGATCATTAAATCTTAATTATTTTATGAATGGAGGAACTTTGACTTTGAGTTATTTGGAAGAAATAAATACCATTTTTTAAATTGGAGACATCAAATACTTGATTGGTTTTATCTTTTTCAAAAATTAAACTACCCATGTTTTTCCCCAAAGAATTAAAGATGTAAATTTTTGTGTCGATAGTAAATGATTTTGATAATTCAATTTTTACTTTCTCCTTAAATGGATTAGGAGAGATAGTGGTGTGTGATTTTTTTTGGAAAAAACCTGTGGCAACGATTTGACTATATTCAAATTTTTCATCAAAATCAATTTGTTTTAGTCGATAATAATTTACTCCGACAAGTGGATTTAAATCTGAATATTGATAATCATTGATTAGATCAGTTGTTCCTTTCCCTTCTTCGAAAGATATTTTTTTCCAAGTAATTCCATCTTCTGATTTTTCTATTTCAAAACCATCATTGTTAGTTTCAGAAGCAGTTGTCCAATAGAGCTCAATGGCATCTCTTAATGGAGTTGCATGGAAAGAAATCAATTCTACGGGTAAAGAAACATCGCCTGATAGCGTAGGTGCAGGGTCGCTAGCACTACAAGTTCCTAGAGGAAATGAAGGAGCAAATGCTTGCCAACCTGTATTAGGTGGATTGGGAGAATTAGTATTGTTAATATAAATAAGTGTCCCTCCGCCTACTAAAATTTCCCATCTGCTTCCACTCCAAAGAACTGACACTTGTGCAGGATTAAATCCACCTAAGTTTCCTGTAGAAGTATCGAAAGCAGGACGACCATTAAGATCGAATATGTATGGAATTGTGACGGATGGATTAAAACAATTAGTCGTAGTGCTGATCGTAACAGATTGACTAATTAATAATAAAGAAGAATTGAGAAGAAAAAAAAGGAGTATAATTTTTTTCATAATAGTGGGGTTTGTATTTTTTTAATTTAAAAAAATACAAATATGAACTTTGGAAGAAAAGGAAGAGAGAATATTTTACGAAGAAACTTTTTTTTTTACAAAGAGAAAAACAGAACCGTAATTCATGCTATTGAAGAAACAGTTCTGTACTACAACACCCTTTTAATTATTCAAAATAAGTTGTTCTAGTTGAGTGATATATTTTTTTGACAACTTTGCAATTGTATTGTTGTAAAGATGAACTTCTAATTTTGTTTTAGAAAATTTGATTATCTCATTTAGATTAATAATCCAGGAACGATGAATTCTTACAAACTGATTGGCATTGGCGAATTCATCTTCAAACTGTTTTAGATTTTTACTAATGACAATCGAATTTCCAGTTTTGGTGTGGATAGTTGTGTAAGCTCGTTGTGCTTCCAAAGCAACAATATCGGAAATAGAAATAAATTCCTTAAAACCTTTTTCCAAATAACTAATGCGTTTTTCGGGTTGCTTCATTAGGTCAGATAGTTGATCCAATTGTTCTCGATATTGTTCGACCTCAACGATTTTTTCCACTTTAGTAATGGCTTGGGAAAGTCTTTCTATTTCGATTGGTTTGAGCAAATAATCAATAGCAGCTAGTTCAAATGCTTTGAGTGCATATTGACTGTAGGCGGTGGTGAAAACTATTTTGAAATCAATTTTCTCAAAGAAATTAACAATCTCAAAACCGGCATATTCTGGCATCTCAATATCCAAAAATACCAAGTCGGGTTGCGTGGATTTGATACCTTCTACAGCTTGTGGCAAGTCTTCATAAATTCCAACAATGGAATGATTAGGATGAAATCTTAGAATTAAATTTTCTAAAATTTCCCTTGCACTTAATTCATCATCTACGATTACAATTTTCATATTATGAGAAATATAATGTTTTATTAAATGTAAAATCCAGAAGACTTTACCAGTAGCCTTTAATTTTTACGAGCGTGCCGAAATGGTATTTTCACTAATACTTTAGTGGTCATTTTTTCATCATTAGAAGGTTCAAAATCTTGGTATTCATATCCCAAATCACTTTTGTAATAATTATTTAGAATTTCAAAACGACGTTTGATGGCATTCAAAGAAAATGATTTGTGAGAACCTGTTTGCCTATCTTTGATAGCTTTGGCTTTCACTCTTCCTACTCCGTTATCCTCGACGGAACAAGTTAATTGTTCGTTGAATTGGAAGTTGACGATTAATTTTTTTTGCCCTTTTTTATGAAGCAATCCATGGATAATAGCATTCTCTATAAATGGTTGGATAAGCATCGGAGGAATACTGATTTCAAGGTTGTCAGGTTTGATAATTTCAAAATTAAAATTGTCTTTGAATCTTAATTTTTCTAGGGTTAAGTAAACTTCAATAAGGTGTATCTCCTCAGCGAGGGTGATAAATTCTTCTTCGGAAAATTCTAAAGTTTTTCGAACAAGGCTTGCGAATTTATTGATGAAAGAATACGAGTTGTCAACATCTCCTTTGAGTACCAAATGTTGAATCGAATTCAATGCATTGAAAATAAAATGAGGATTCATCTGTGAACGAATCGCAGTTAATTTAGAAATGTTAAGTTCATTTTTTATGGCTAATTCTTTGCGCTGTCTATTCAAAATGGATTTAAAAATAAAAGTAGAAACAAGGATTCCAAAAAAAGTTAGAAGTAAATAAAACCACCATCGTTGCCAAATCGGAGGAGTTATTTTAAAAGAATAAATAAATGGCTGAGTTGCTTGATTCCGATAGCTAGCTTTAATCTTAAAAGTATAATTTCCAATTGGTAGCGATTGAAATTCGATATTGTTTTGAGAAGAAGAGAGGGTTTTCCAATCATCATAAAAACCTTCCAAGATATATTGGATTTTAGTTTCTTTTTTGGATTCAATATTTCGATAGTCAAAAAAGATATTTACTTCGTTTTCTTGATATGTAAATGTATTGTTATATAGGTAGTCTATTGATTGCCCATTGATCAGAATAGAATCAAGATATAAATTCGCAATCGAGTTTTTTTGTTGAATATTTGAAAATGAAGCGATGTCGATGGAATAAAAACGATGCCTCTCCATCAACCATAATTTGTCATTGCTGATTGTGAAATTGGTGACCCCATCATTGATTAAACCTTCGGCAACACCTAAGCCTAAAAATTCTTTTTTCTCTAAATGATAAACTTGTATTCCGGCATTGGTAAGAATATATAAAAGCCCATCTTTGGCGAGGATTTTTTGTACGTTGTTAGATTTTAGCCCATCTTTTTGCGAAATCTGTGCGGCGGATTTTTTGTCTTTAAAAAATAAAATTCCCATTTTTTTAGTTCCACAAATCAATTGGTTATCATAAAATTCTAAATCATTTCCCAAAAAAGAATTGCCTTTCCAAAGGATAGAATCTTCTCTTGAGGAAGACCATGGACTCGCAAAAAGTCCAAAAGAATTGGAATAGAAAAAAGTGCTATCCAAAGGTGACCAAGTCACAGCATTATAACGTTGAGGAGGAGATATAAAATGGAGATTAGATTTTTTTACATTTTGAGCGTATTGTAAATTTTTGATCTCGGTGGTGTCACCTTTGTTAAAAAGAGCAAGTGCTCTTCGTGCAATAAAAACAAACTTATTGGTATCTAATTGGTGGAAATCTTTGATGGCTCCAATACTCGCCTTAGGAGTATCGTAGAAAGTGTTTTTATAAGGAATACCTTCAATTCTAAAATTTCCTTTTAGGTAAAATATTTTGTCAATATTGTATTTCCGTTTGTCAATTAATGTTAATCCATTTTTATTTTGGAAAATTTCTCCGCCTCTTGTGGAAAGGAAAACTTCGTTCTCAGGAGAAGTTGCAATACCTAAAAAAAGGTGGTCATATTTAGGTTGGATCACTTTTTTATTAGGAACTATTTTTACTCCTTCACCAAATGAACCTAGAAATAAAGTTCCGTTTTTATTAGTACATATTGCTGAGATAAATTGTTTTTCAAAAAATGATTGCGTAGTTATCAAGGTATCATTTTGGAGTGCTAAAATTCGAATTCCTCTATTTCCTCCTAGTCCTGCAATTTCATGCTGATTAATTTGAAATAACCTTTCCTCGAATCTTGGTGAAACTTTCGAATGAAAGGAAGGGTTGGTGGAACTAAATTTTCCATTTGTATTTCCTACAAAAATTACTTTGTTAAGTGATAAATAAGTTGATTTGGTACTTTGACGATTAGAAAATGGCTTGATGGTTCTATCTAATTTTCCATTATGATATCGGATGGAGTAGTTGGATGCTAATGGAATATATATATCGCCATTTGGAATTTGTTGGCAATCAAAAAAGTGTGTCGTGATGATATCTGAAAAAGGGTTCTTTTGATTTTTATCTAGCAAAAGATGGCTTTCTCCTTTTTCATTTATTCGACTAATTTGAGATTGAGAGATGGTGATGATTTGATGATCTTCGACAAAAAAGAAATTGAATTCAAGTATTGTTTCGTCAGGAGGTAACTGATGAAATATTTTCAAGGTGTTGTCAACGATTTTGAAAATCTGTCCATTGAGATTGCAACAAAATATTTCTCCTTTTTTATTTTTTTTTAATTGGAAAAACGAACTTCCGATTTGTTCTTTAGAATCTTTTAGTTTGATGAATTTGTTTTGTTTGTAGGCATAAACTCCATCATTAGTTCCTGCATAGAGTACATCAGAGTTGTCATCAAAGAATAAAGTATAAATTTCGAGATTGGCAAAATGTTTTTCTCCAATAATAAAATGCGCAGGGTCTTGTGCTAAACTTGGAAAGGATAGAATGAACAGAAAAGAGAAAATAAGTATTTGTAAAAAGTTCAAATTTATTGGGGTCGATAATTTAGAAAGTACGAATTTACTTTAATTTTGGTTTGATAGAATAATTATCGAATAATAATTTAAAAAATATGTTTTGGGGAAAGAAAAGGCAAAGTGAATTCAAATGTTCACTTTGCCTTTTTATCATTTTATTTTAGAGAGGAGATGCCAAACGTTTAATCGTTTGTACAAATCTATTCTAATTATTTTTTTCTAAATTCAATTTAGCATGAGATTTTAAAGTTTGCTTTATGATGTCTTTAGGTACCTTTTGATCAAATTTAATTTGAATAGTTCCTTTGCCTGTTTTATAACCTTCACTCTCAAACATTTTGCGTTCTTCATCGCTTAGGCCACCTTCACTAAATCCAAGGCTAATGTGTTTAGAATAAGCAGCGAACCCCGTTAGAACTCCATTCAATTTGTAATTTGGAACATTCCATGCAATCCTTTCTTCTGCTTTTGGGATTGTTGATTTTATTATTTCCCGAAGTTCATCCATGATTTCCCTTGATTCTTCTGGTGAATTCAAAATATATTCGTCAACAGTTTTTGCTTTTTCCATGATGGTTTTTACAATTGTTTTTTCTTTTTTTATCATTATGGAAGTGACTACAGCAAACACAAGTTTCAAAGATGATCTAGAAATGTCTAGCTAACAGTTCTACGTTTTGATAAATAAAAGCTTAAATAAATCAGCAACACTTTTTGGATCAAAAAGAATTAAGCCAAATCCTTAATCGCTCGTACAAATCCATTCAGATCATTCTCCTTCATTTTTCTCAACAAATTAGATGCATCAGATTTTTGGGAAAAAGTACCCACGACAATTTTATAAACTGTTCGACCTTCCAATTCATTGATACTTACGACAACAGGATGGCTATATCTTTTTTGTAATTTCTCTGCTTGAATCAAGACGTTTCCATATTCAGCAAATGCACCAATCTGCACCCCATAACCAACAGGTTCTTGCCGCTTCACATTGAATTGAAAAATACCTCGACCTTTTTTTACCGGCTCATCAATAGCAGGCGGCGCAGTTCCCAAACTCTCATCTTTATATCGAAGTGCTTCTTTGACCGCTTTGTCTGCATTCACTTTTCCATAGCCATATTTGAGGGAATGCCCCGAAGAGTCATACTCTAAAGGCGAACCAATTTTATCTGCCGTTTTGATTAAAATTTCTTTTACTTGCTTTGCGGTTAAGTTAGGATTTACCGAAAGCATCAAACCACAAATACCAGCAACCAATGGCGTAGCACTCGAAGTTCCTCCAAAGTGTTTGTACATTCCAGCGGTACCTCGTTCCTTTCCGTCTCTCCAGAATTTGTATGCACCGGTTTCCCAATTGACTCCTTCATCCCACCATGCACGTGCTGCGATAATTGGCCAATCTCCATTGGAAGGTGCGCAAACCGTTAATTCTCTCCCTCGATTCGAATAGGTAGCATGTTCATCTTTACTCGTTGTAGCACCTACTGCAATTACATCAGGATGTGCAGAATAATAATTGACATAATCTTTAGAATCATTACCTACGGCAAACAGAATAACACAACCTTTTCCATCTCGACCTTTCGTTGCAGCATTAGTTAAAACATCTTCTTTTACGGCACTCAAAGTGAAGGCAGGATCAGTCGATCCCCAACTGCAACTAATCACATCTGCATTGGTTTTAACGCAATACTCAAACATTTCTTCTGTTGCTCTGAGCGAAAATGAAGTTCCGCTCACCGGCATAAATTTCGCATTAGGTGCGGAGCCAACCATGCCGACTCCATTCGAAGCTGCTAAAGCTACACTTGCGCAAGGTGTACCATGAGTGAAACGAGGATCGCCATGTTGGATTTGTGTACTCTTCGACCACAGATCCCAAGGTTTATAAACTTTTGATTTTAAATCAGGATGAGAAAGATCAAATCCATTATCAATCACCGCAATAACCACTTCTTTTGAACCTAAATTTCCAATTCGTTTCCAAGCATCAACGACTTTAGAATCTGCATCTTTTTTTAATCTCCAATTGGTATCAGCAACAAATCCATAGTTTTTCAAATGCCACATATGCTCCAATAAATCATCGGCTGGTTCGACAAAATCATATTCATCGAGAACGGCATCCATATCTGGTTCGACGACTCTTATCAAAGAAAATTGCTCTAATTCTGCGGCTACTTTTAATGGATTTTTAGAACGATAAGTTACTTTGGCAACGATAGATTCTTTGTTGCGTCTTCTATCCAATTTTAAATGATATTCATCCAAAACCAATTCTTGTTCTTCTTCACTCACGCCTTCTTGAAAAGTGATATAGATTTCACCAGTAGGGATTAAAAGTCGATCACTTCCATCTGCATAGTAAACATGAGTTCCTACTTCCACTTCATCATATGATCGGACTTGATCTAATTTATTATCTAAGCTCTTTCCATTTTTCTCCAAACTAACTACATTGAATCCACCAAGGGAATCATAAATGGAAGCTCTGACAAAAGAAGCATCTTTAAAATTTTTATCAGGTTGGTTGAATTGTGGTTTTCTTTTTAGTCCAACGAGTTTTTTGCTTTTAGCAAGCGTCATTTCCCGTTTTCCTATTTTGACTTTGATGTTGCTCATAATTTATGGTTAAAGGTTGTTATCTTTTTTGAGATTGGATTTGGTTTTTTTATAAAAATAAGAAATGCAATATAATAAAAAATCAAAAAGTGAATCTTATGTTTTGAAATTTGTTTTTACTTGAGATTGAGGAGGTTAGAATTTTACTGTAGAGTTTAAAAGGAGTTTTGCCGAGTTTTCGTTTACTGAAAAATTACTCTGCGAAACTCTGCGGTAAAACGAAAAAATCCCACGTTTCGATCTCTCAAAACGTAGGATTTTTTTATAAAAAAGAAAAAAAGTACTTGCTTAGAAATTCGCAGCTAATACTTTATAATCTCCTGCTTTTAACCTTTCAGCTACAGCAGAAAATGCTTCCAAAGTAATTTGAACATCTTCCAAAGTATGCGAAGCAGTTGGAATCAATCGCAATAAAATCATTCCTGGCGGAATAACTGGAGGAACTACGATAGAACAAAATACATTGTGATTTTCACGCATATCATAAACTAATGCTTGTGCTTCTTCTACGGAACCTTTCATGTAAACTGGTGTCACGCAACTATTCGTATCTCCCAAATCAAATCCTCTTGCTTTCAAACCTGACTGCAATGCATTCACGATTACCCACAATTTATCTTTTTGTGTGGTATCATTTTTAATCATCGCTAGTCGTTTTCTAGCACCAACTACGATTGGCATCGCTAAAGATTTAGCATAGATTTGCGAACGCATATTATATTTCATGTATCGCATGATGGCAGTATCTCCTGCGAAAAATGCACCTACACTTGCCATAGATTTTGCGAAAGTGGCAAAGTAAACATCAATTTGATCCATCACTCCTTGCTCTTCGCAAGCACCTGCACCTGTTTTTCCTAAAACTCCAAATCCATGTGCATCATCAACAAATAATCTAAATTCATATTTTTCTTTCAAAGCAACGATTTCGCGTAATTTTCCTTGATCTCCTCGCATTCCAAATACACCTTCAGAAATCACTAAAATTCCTCCACCTGTTTCTTCCACTATTTTGCTAGCTCGTTGTAATCGTTTTTCTAAACTTTCAATATTATTGTGTTCAAACGCAAATCGTTTCCCAATATGTAATCGTACCCCATCCATGATACAAGCATGACTTTCTGAATCATAAACGATAATATCTCGTCGTCCAACTAAACAGTCAATTGCAGAAACTACACCTTGGTAACCAAAATTAACCAATGCTGTTGCCTCTTTACTAACAAATTCTGCTAACTCAATTTCCAAAGCTTCGTGCTCAGAAGTATTTCCAGTCATCAATCGAGAACCCATTGGATAAGCTAAACCCCACTCAGCAGCTGCATCTCCATCTATCTTTCTGATTTCAGGAAGATTAGCTAAACCGAGATAATTATTCACACTCCAACAAACGCATTCTTTTCCTTGGAATGTCATTCTATTGGCAATCGGTCCTTCTAACTTTGGAGCGATAAAATATCCTTCGCCTCCATTTTCTGCGTATTGTCCAAGCGCAGTCGCATTATTTTTAATCTTTGCAAATAAATCCATATTTATAATATTTATGTCTGTTTAAATGAACAAGTTGTTTGATTATCGGTATGCCGATTTATTCTTAAAAGTACGGAAAGATGTTTTTTTTAGGATACCTTTTATATATGAAATGGTGGATTGCATTTAGGAAATGGTGAATTATATCTTTTTTAGGGTGAAAAAAATGAGAAAATCTGTCAAAATGAGCTCTTTTGGTTTTAAATTCTTTGTTTTTAAAATATATTTGTACAACAAGAAATTTAATGAGGAATGATGAGTGATAAATGATGAATACTTGGAGAGGCAAAACTCTCCACTTTTCATACACTTCTCTTCATTAAAAAAATCAACTTTTACCCACGAATATGAATGGACAAAAAACTACAGTAGTAGTTCGACTAATTTTAGAGAAAGAGGATAAGATTCTTTTCTTGAAAAAAACAGCGCAAAATGGTGGTGGTTTTTCACTTGTTGGTGGAAAAGTAGATGATGGTGAATCGGCGCATGATGCCATTGTTCGAGAAAGCCATGAAGAGGCAAATATCGAAATTAAGAGAAAGCATTTGCGCTTACTTCATATTTTTCAAAGATATTCGGGAAGTGAATTGATCTTACTATTTACCGCAAAAAAATGGAAAGGAGAACCTGAGTCAAAAGAGTTAGAAAAATTTAAAAAAGTAAGTTGGATAGCTAAAACTGATTTACCCAAGAATGTTTCTCAAGTGACCAAACATTTAGTAGATAAATATTTCTCAGGTAAATTCTTTTCTGAGGAAAATACTTTGAGAGGGATCAATAAATAAAATTTCGAGAGTTTTGATAAATTATTCAATAACTCATCTTGTGATTATTGCCAATAAAAAAAAAGGCTTTCAACAATTAAGTTGAAAGCCTTTTTTTATGTATTAAAAACGGAGATTAATTTTCCGCTTTAGCTTCTTTTTTGCAGCTAGATTTTCCAGCTTTAGAAGCACAACAAGATTTCTTAGCAGTAGTTTTTACTGTCTTAGCTGTTTTTACAGCTTTTACTGCTTTCACAGTTTTAACCGCTTCAGCATTTTGACCACCAACGCCTTGCTCCGCATTCTGAGGAGAAACGTTTACAAATTTTTGAGTTGTAGCATCAAATTCAACTGGAGTAGAAGTCATTTTTCCACTTTCAGAACAAACGTAATTTTTTACATAAGATACTTTTCCAGAAGTACTACATACTTTAGTTTCGATCATATCATCTAAAGATGCAAATTTTGCAGCAGTTTCTGCATTGGCAGCAGCTGTTTTAGAACAAACTTTAGCACCTGATTTACTAGCACAACAAGCTTTTTGAGCATTAGCAGAAAATGCGATGCATCCAAAAAAAGCTAAGAATAAAAATAATTTCTTCATGTCAAGATTATATTTTAATTGATTTAATAATATTGTTTTTCTAATGTGTCCTAAAATTAAGCCATAGAATCGGATTTTCCAATTTTTTAACAACTTGTTATCAGGTGTCAGGACAAGACAAATGTTTGATTTTAGTTTTTCAAAAAATGGGAAAAACAAGAAGCCCCTGACTCATAACAGTCCGCCACAGGTGGACGACCTGATACCTGACTCCTAATTTTTAACCACTTTCATCATTACATTTCCTTTTTCCAATTGCAACTGAATAAAATAAGTCCCCGCATTCAAACTTTTCAAATTCAAATCAAATTTATTTTTTCCCAATGAAATATTTATACTTTGCTCAAAAACAGATTGACCCAACAAGTTGAAAACATGAATCATTGTCTTTTCATTTTGTTCTCCTTCCATTTCTAAAATCAAATTTTCATCAAATGGATTTGGATAAATTTTTCCATTCAATTCAGTCAATTCGATATTTTCATTTGCGACTAAATCTCGTTCGCCAGTTGCAAACCAAATACCCCATTTTTCAGCAATTGTTCCATTAGGAAAAAGGAAATCTTCAGAAGCAGCATCACCGCTAATTTTATTAGCATTGATATTTATTTTTCCCAAAACAGTCGTGCCTTGATAGGGTAAATCAAAAATCATTTGTTCATCATTCACGGAGTAATTTGGGTAAGCCCAAGTTTCTCCTTCGCGAATTACTTCATTGTCTCCAGTTTGGATATTAGCTCCCCAGATTTGATAATTATCACTAAAAAATCCTTCTTCTCTAAAGTCAAAAGCTACTATATATGGGGAGTTTTTGGCAAAAGTTGGATTTCCAATACTTACCCCTGAAGGCAGGCCTGCAAATAATTTTTCAATATTTCCAGTTGCGAAATTGCCATTTCCAAAAACATTTAAAAATCCAATGTCCCAATATTCTACTGCGTTATTACCTTGCGAACTGGCCACTTGATTGAATGCATCGTACATCAAGTATTCTCCTGAAAAATCAAACTCCATCGCATCAGCATATTGTACCTCACCGGTGGTGACAATTCCTCCATTTGGATTTGAAGTAGTTGGGTTGTATAATTCGAATTGATTCCATGAAGCAAGATTGAAATCATAAACCCAAATGATATTTTCAGCGTTGGTTCTTACTGCTGCAATGCGAGTTCCATCTTTCGAAATGGCAATATTTCGCCATTCACCTGAAGGATTAGTTTCAAGATAGCCTTCATCAGTAATTCCAGTTGCCCAATCAATGTCAATATATTTTATATTATTTTCATCATCCACAAAAACGATTACTTTACCATTATCAGTAATACTTGGTTTGCTCGTAACATTAGTCAATGAAAGCTGAGGGTCAGCTAAATTCGTACCTGCCAAATCCGCTAAATATAATTTATCCAAACCGGCATCTGAATGCAAAATCCGCTCATCACCATCATTTAAGTTTACATCATTTTGATAAGTTCCACCAGAACCTTGACCAATTCCCACGGCATCAAAAGCAGCATTAGCAGCATTCACTTCTGCACTTGCACTTCCATGAAGTTCACTTGCCGCTTGGACAACTGCATTTCGTAAATCCACAAACTGAGATGATTTTACTAAATAATCATCCAAAGCTTTGTAGTAAATCAATTCAGCCTTGTCTTTTCCAATGTCTGTCGCAAAAAGATAATACGCATAATTTGTGATACCACTATTAATGTGAACACCTCCGTTATCACCTTGTGGCGTGTTCGGAAGGTTTTGATATTCAGCCATGGTTTTTGGTTGCCATCCTGGCGTGTTGAGAGATGAACCTCCATTATTTGGATCAGAAAGACTTCGCAAAGCACCTGTCGAAATATAATTAGGGTTGGTAATATCTTCTCCCATTTGCCAATCATCTCGATCAATCATCGCCCCAAAAATATCGGCAAATGATTCGTTCATTGCACCTGATTGACCTTGGTATTCGAGGTTAGCAGTTCCTTGAATTACACCATGCGACATTTCATGTCCTGCTACATCCAACGCTCTCTGTAAAGGAAAGTTAAATGCTTGGTTTCCATTTCCATAAAACATTGCAGCACCATTCCAGAACGCATTATCCATATCACTTCCATTTTCATCTGAGATATTAAAAAATGAAATGATTGTTCCTCCTTGCCCATTGATCGACTCTCGATTGTGAGTAGATTTAAAATATTCATAAGCTTCTCCACCATTATAGTGTGCAGAAACAGCCGCTGGGTAATTCCAAGAGTTATTAGAAGAAGTGATTACTGAATAATCAAAATTACTATTGTTTGGATAAGTTCCTAAGCCGTCAACGGTTACAATCATTCCTTTCGGATCAGATGGCAAATCAGAATTGACATCAAACATTGGCCGCGAACCATCATACATAAAATAAGTACCGTTCACTTCGTAAGTATTGATCGTTCGATTGATTCCGAGCAAGTCAGTTTCATTGGCTGTGAATGGACCATTGACCAATTCCGAAATAGCGACTGGCTTTGATTCAGCCTCTGATTTTCCAAGATTATTTGTATGATTATGAGAGCAATCTTTATGTGAATTCAAGTCAGAGGCCGACTCGATGTCAGTCGCTGTTAGGTGAAATTTACAAATGCTACTATATTTATTTAGCACATTTCCATTTTCTGCATCAATCAAATATTCCCATCGTTCTGTCATGTTTGGAATCACCGTTAAGTGATAAGCTAACTTTGGATTTGTGATGTTTTTTTCTGGAAAAAAAATAACCAACTCAGTTTCAAATTGCTCTCCAGCGACATATTTTTTCTCTTCAAAAGAAAGTGTTTTAAATGTGCCGACATCATCTCGTGCAATTTGTTCTGCACCTTGCACATCAACTGAAGGCGTTAAATTTTCTAATTGTGGAGTAGGGTAGTATCGGCCATTGACAAGGTAAATATCATTGTCTTTTGCATGTGCAATGATTTCAGAATTATAAATTTTTATTCCCTGAAATTGTTGCTGCATTCGAATATGTTGTTGCCCTAATTTATCCGTATTTATTTTTTGGATAAAAAATTCTTCTGCAGGGTTTTCGATTTGTAAAGGTTCTTTTAATGCTTCCAAATAATTAATCGTACGACTTTCGATTGAAGCACTTCTTTGTTGTGGCGCATTTTCTAATTTTCCATGAATCCAAATCGGCAAACCTGTTGATTCGTCTTTTTTTATTTTTATAAAACGCTGGTTATCAGTATTTTTTGAAAAAGGAATTGTTGATTTGAAATTCTTTAAAGGATTTTCTAAAATCGTTTTAGGAGCTTTTGGAAGCGTTCTAATATCTTTTAAAATCGAAGATGGAGCAGCCAATTGTTCCGATTTTAAATTTTGTGATTTTTTTGTTTTTTGGGTTTGAGAAAAAATGTTTTGGGAAAAGCAAAACAAAAAACTAAGGGTAAATAGGATTGAATATTTCATATTTTAAGAAGAATTTTTTTGTAAAAAACGTCAGGTGTAAATGAGGTGATTTTAATTGTTAGGTTACTCTTCAACTTTTGTAAGATGTTTTAAGATAGCATGAAATTTAGTAACTTCTTTCGATACTGCATCTTGTCCACTCCAAACGATTTGATGGTCAACATCCTTGTCTTTTATTCGTATAAAATTATACATATTGCCAGGTTTGTTCACATTAGTTTCTTTTAAATTAAGAAACTCAATATTACTGAAGATTTGCTCTACGACTGATTTTTTTAATGTTTTAATGGCGACATAATTAGTGTCTAATCCATTTTTAGAAAACACTTTTCCATTGTCAAAAACAAAAGTCTCATTAACTGCGCCCGTGATTCCGCCGCCACTACCGAAACTGATCTGACCTTTTGGATAATCTGTTGGCGTATAACTTTGGGTTTTGCAAAAAGAAAAACCAAGCAAGAAGGTCAAGAGAAAAATTGAGTAAGTTATTTTTTTCATAAAAAAAAATTAGGTTTGAAGGATTTTTGATTTGAGTTAAAGAATGCTCCAAATATCAAGATCCAAAATTATCTATTTTTCAACAAAATATTGAATACACCTTTGACGAAAGATAAAATAAAAAAGGTACTAATTATTAGATTTAGTTCGATTGGAGACATTGTTTTGACAACTCCTGTGATTCGTTGCGTGAAAGAACAATTGAACTGTGAAGTACATTTTTTAACAAAAAAACCTTTTGAATCTATTCTAATTTCCAATACTCATTTGGACAAAATTTATACGATCAATAAGAAGGTGTCAGAAGTTCTACCTCAATTAAAATTGGAAAAATATGATGCAATTATCGACTTGCATAAAAATCTAAGAACGCTACAAATACGTCAGGGATTGAGCGTTCCCTATTTTTCATTTGATAAATTAAATTGGAAAAAATGGCTGATGGTTAATTTAAAAATTAATCGATTGCCCAAGATACATATTGTCGAAAGATATATGAATTCAGTTAAGAAACTAGGAGTGGTGTATGATGGCAAAGGACTAGAACCTTTAAAAACAGAAAAACAACCTTTGGATGACAAAATAGTCTTTGTTATCGGAGGTGCTCACGCTACAAAGCGTTTACCTGTTTCCAAAATAATTTCTATTTGCCTAAAAATAAAATCACCTATTATTTTGCTTGGAGGAAAAGAAGATGCAACTATTGGTGAGGAAATCGTACTAAATATAAATGAAGACAGAGTGATTAATATGTGTGGGAAAACAACTTTGCAAGAATCCATACAATTAATCAAGAATGCTCGAAAGATTATCACGCATGATACGGGGATGATGCACATTGCGGCTTCCTTTCAAAAGGAAATTATTTCGGTCTGGGGAAATACGATTCCGGAATTTGGAATGACACCTTTTTATGCAGATGGAATAGATCGAAATACCATTGTTCAAGTGGATGGTTTGTCTTGTCGCCCTTGCTCTAAGATTGGTTTTGAAAAATGTCCCAAAGGTCATTTTAAATGTATGATGGAAATTGATGAGGAGAAAATAGTAGCCAGTTTGCAGTAGGCAGTTTTTCATTTAGGAGTATGCAACTCCTGTCAACTGTGTACGGCTAACTGAAAAACGGCTAACTGCCAACTGTTTTGTCGTTAATTAGGTATTAAAAATGCTGATATTTTTGGTCAAAAAATAATTTCAAAATATCTTGCACTTCGACGTATGGTGATTTAAACAAAAAATCCTATCTTTCGACATTCTAATCGCTTGTTTTTAACAAAATAAACCGATCACCACTTTAAACTAAGATTTTAAAACATAAACTATTCGCTTTTATGAAAATTCTAAAAGGTTTACTCTTTTTCTTTTTTATTTCGTTGGCTGGAACGATGAATGCACAAGACATTCACTTTACCCAG
>JBGCCY010000241.1:0-3659 GCA_045104975.1 Saprospiraceae bacterium | reverse complement strand
TTTTTATTTTTAAAAATCCTCTTCAGTATAAAGGAAATTTTTCACATTAAGAGTATCCAATGCTATAATTTTTTCACAAATAGATTTAAAACTAGATGAATCAGGAGATGTTCGATAAACTATATGATAATCAGATTCCGTGCAATTATTACCATTTTTAAATCCTTCTAATGTCCAACCAGCTCCATCTAAATATTGCTTTTTCTCACTTACTTCCATAGTCCAAAAACAATTTTCCTCAATAGTATTTTTTACACTTTTCCATTCTGCCTTTGAAATTTCTTTTGAAATACTACTCACTAAAGAATCTTCTCTGCGCAAAGTTGTAGTAGCAACAGCATATTCTTTTGCATACAATTGATAATTGTTATTCTTCTTTTCAACTCTAAAAACTTTAAAATAATCAGCAAGTAAAACTACAATTGAAAATCGGTATGATTCATTTTTTTGGTCATTTAAAATTGGTTCATTGAATCGATTCCAATAATGTTTATTTCGATGAATCTTGGTTACTGGATTTATGGATACTGAGTCATTAATATACAAGTTGATTAGACTATCATTTTCAATAACCACTTTTGGATCAAACTCACAAATACATTCCTTTTTTTGACAACTTAAAATTGTAACAAAAAGGACAACTAATAAAATTATAGTTTTCTTCATTTTATATTCTCAACAAATTTAAATCAATTAACTAACGTGCAAAACATCTAAGCATAAAATTCTCAAATCAATTTCAAATTAAAAAAAGGTGTTCCTAAAAATTTAGAAACACCTTTTGTATTTATTTTATTTCATTAATTTTTACTACGAAAGTTCCAAAGGCATAGATCGTAACCTTTGATCTGTCAATCTAAAAACTGCATTCGCAATCGCAGCAGCAATCGGCCCCAAAGGTGGCTCGCCTACTGCACCTGGCGCTTCAGCATTTTCCAAAATCACTACATCAATTTCTTTTGGTGCATCTCGCATCAAAGCCATTTTGTATGGACCATAGATCGTAGGAGTTAATTGATTGTCTTTAACTTCCATTTTTTCAAACATGGCAGCACTCATTCCCATGATAATACTTCCTTCGCATTGCGCTCTAATTTGATCAGGGTTAACTGCAACTCCTGGATCGATGGAACAAGTCACTTTATGAACTTTGATTTTTTTATTTTCAACAGAGACTTCTACGACGTGAGCACAAGGTGTATTTGCATCGACGGAACAAGCAAATCCCATCGCTCGACCATTTGGTAATTTGCCATCTTTCCAACCTGCTTTGTCACGAGCTGCTTCGATAGTTTTTTTCAATCGAGTTCCTTTTTCATCATCATTAATTTGATCCAATCGAAATTGAATTGGATCTTTTCCAGCTTTGATTGCAAGCTCATCCATAAAACTTTCTATCGCAAACGTATTGGCAAGCAGTCCTAAACTTCGCCACCAACTAGTCGCAAAAGGTAAATTCACTTTCCATGAAATGGCTTGGTAGTTTGGAATTTTTGAATAGTTAATCATTCCTCCTCGCCATGCTCCGATGTCTGCTCCTAAAATTGCTTCCGTCCCTGGAGGCAACATTGGCGAACCAAAAGCAACTGCTCCACTCGATACATTATGTTCCATCGCGTCGATCATTCCATCACTATTTAGTTTTGCTTTGAGCACGTGATGTGTTGGTGGGCGGAACGTATCATTTTGAAATTCTTCCTTTCGGTCAAAAAAACACTTGACTGGTTTTCCAACTGCCTTGGACAAAAGTGCTGCTTGAATTCCATTGGCGGTATGCAACCTCCTGCCAAATCCTCCTCCCAAAAAGGTAGGAATGATATTGACATCTTCAGTATCGAAACCTAATCTTTCAGCGATTTCGCTTCGAGTAATATTGACCACCTGAGTCGATATCATAATCGTCGCTTTTCCATCTGCCACATGAGCAACTGCTCCGTTCGGTTCCAATTGAGCATGTGCTCCAATAGGACTCGTATATTCTGAAGTGATCGTACTTTCATCATCAAAATTCGGACTTCCCTCTTTTTGAATATTGTAAGCCGTTCCTTTTCCAACTTTAATAATTTCTTCGATGTCTGAATTTTGCCATGCTTTATTAATTTTCCATTCTGCTTTGATGGCTTTTTTAGCATTACGTGCTTCAGTAATTGATTTGGCAACTACACCTACAAAATCTTTTTCTTTTACAATTTTTACTACCCCTGGCATTTTCTCTGCTGCAGAAGTATCCGCACCTACATAAGTAGCATCAATTTGAGAAGGACGAACCACATCTCCAAACAACATATCAGGCATGGAAGCATCCATTCCAAACATTGGAGTTCCTAATACTTTATCTTTTAAATCAACACGAGGAACGGGTTTTCCAATAAATTTATATTCTGATGCATCTTTTAATTTTGGTGTTTTTGGAATTTTCCATTCCGTTACATTTTTTACAATATCACCATACGAAACAGATTTTCCTCCTCCAGAAACAACGCCATTTTTCACACTCAACGTGTTGGCTTCAATGCCTAATTGCTTTGCTGCTTCTTGCAACAACATCTCTCGCATCGTCGCAGCTAGTTCTCGAAGTGGTTGCCAAAGGCTCGAAATAGACGTACTTCCTCCTGTCGCAAATGGATCAACATTTCCGCCAGCAGTTGGAGCATGTTTGACCATTAATTGAGAAATATCTACGCCCAATTCATCTGCCGCAATTTGTGCCATTCCAGTAAAAGTTCCTTGCCCCATTTCTACTTTTGGACTCAGCAAAGTAACTTGGTTGTCGGCGGTAATTTCAAACCAAACTTTTGGATCATCAGTATTTCCCGAGTAAGGTGCTTCCGCTGTATTCATAACTCCCGCAAGCGCTCTTCTCCAAAGTGGCCGAGTCAAATAGGTCGCTCCCATCACTACCCCTAAACCAATCGATGAACGAACTAAAAATTTTCTCCTGGAAAATCTCTTTTTCTTTTTAGGTTCTGTTTTTTCAGAATTACTCATTTGATTTGATTTTAAAGGTTAGTAGATTTAATTTCAGCAGCTCGATGAATGGCTTTTCGCATCCGATAATAAGTCGCACATCGACACACATTGACAATAGCATTGTCGATGTCTTCATCAGTTGGATTTGGATTAACTTCCAATAGAGCAGCTGTCGCCATCATAAAACCTGGTTGGCAATATCCGCATTGTGGAACAATCTCTTCCATCCAGGCTTGCTGCACAGGATGTAATTTATCGCCATCAGAAAGACCTTCGATAGTCGTGATGTTTTTGCCTTCTGCTAATTTTGCAGGGTAGGAACAAGATCGAACTTGCATGCCTTCGACATGAATCGTACAAGCTCCGCAAGCGGCTTTTCCACAACCAAATTTTGTTCCTTTTAAATCTAAAAGATCTCTTACTACCCATAAAAGAGGCGTATTTGCATCTTCTACATTTACAGATACTTCTTTATTATTTATTTTAAATGATATGTTCATCTTTCTTTTTTAGCGATTAATTTTCTGGAATTATTGCTCCGTTAGCAATCCATTCTTTTACAACCTTTTTAAATTCTTCTTCAGAAATTGGTGGTTTTTCTCTTTTCTTTCCTGCAGCATTCACGCCAGGTTTCCAGGCCCATAAGACTAAATCATCTTCTATTAGGTGTTTTTCTACTTCTTTTAAAT
>JBGCCY010000240.1:0-36073 GCA_045104975.1 Saprospiraceae bacterium | reverse complement strand
TCAGGAAGCAATGAAACGGTTGAAGATGTTTTTATAAAGGCAACAAATCGAGCAACTGGTTTGACGTTAAAAACTCAAACTAACCAACGTGGTGAGTATCGATTAGCATTGCAAGCACCTGAAGTTTATACGATTACTTATTCTAAGGCTGGCTATATCAATACCAATAAAAAAGTAACGATCACCAGCCAAACAGATAAGAGTTTGTTAGGCGTTTTATCTTTTAAAAAATCATATAGCGCAGGAACTGGTTTTGGTGGCGAGGTGGTTGCTAATATTGATGATGTAGAGGATCGAGATGATGAAGTGATTCCAGAATTAGATATTCCACAGGGTAGAGGAGAATTGGATGACTATGATGAAAATGCAACTCCTAAAGGGTATGCGGTTCAAGTGGCAGCTTACTTTGATTCTCGAGAAATTAAAATAGGAGAATATGAGACCTTGCAAGATATAGGCAACGTCTATAAAATGAAAGAAGGTAAAGCTGAGAAAGTTCGTGTAGGAATTTTCCCTACTAAAAAAGAAGCAGAAGATGCTCGAAAAGTGATCTCTAAAAAAGGTTATGCTAAAGCATTTATTGTAGCAGAAGAAGGTCGTCAGAATTTTGCATTGACCCTTCAGGAGGAAGAACCTGAAACAAAACCTGAACCTGTGGCAGATAATCCAAAAGTAGATTTAAAAGTTCGAGTAGCTACTTTTAGAAGTACAAAGCGATTTGATGAAAGTAAATTGGAAGAAATTGGGGAGATAGAAAAAATTAACAAAGGACAATTTACCATTGTGTTGTTGAGTGGTTTTGAAACTGAATTGGCAGCAAAGATTGCTATGGAGAAAGTTTACGAAATGGGCTATAAAGATACTCATTTGGTGATTGAAGATGGCAAAAATTTAAAACGAGTAAAATAGAATCTAATTAATAAAACTTCCTTTATAAGAACCATAAGCGGCATTTCCAAACCTTGGAGATGCCGTTTTTTTGTAGAGGCAAGGCATGCCTTATCTCTACGAAAGAAATTCAATTTTCAAAAAAGAATCAACCCCATCATCAATTTTAAATCGTTCATCCATCCGAATTCCAACCACCCAACAAATTTCTCCATCTGATTCTAAGACCCATACAGCATCTTTCTCAAAACGATTCAATTTCAAATCAGTTAAAAATTTCTTTACTTTTTTTCTTTGGCCATTCATTCCGAAAGGGTGAAAATAATCACCTGCTTTCCATTTTCGGAGAGTGAGAGGAAAGGTAATTTTTTCCAAATCAAAATAAGCAAGGTGCTTTTCTTTTTGAGAAAAATCAGGAAGTTGATTGTTTATTTCAAAAGATAATTGCCCCTTCGGAAAAGTAATTTGAGGATCGTTTTTATTGATGATAAAATCACGATCAATAGTCGGCATATTTTTTTGAACAATAAAAAAATCACGATCTAATAAAACTTGATGAGTAGATGATTGGAAAATCGCACCAGCTTGATGTTCTATGGAATTGATCATTTGAGAGGTCTGATCATTATTAAAATTAAAAGGTTGGAGTATCTCAA
Organism: Saprospiraceae bacterium; assembly: GCA_045104975.1. Classification (GTDB taxonomy): domain Bacteria; phylum Bacteroidota; class Bacteroidia; order Chitinophagales; family Saprospiraceae; genus CAJQQY01. The sequence goes on along the minus strand of JBGCCY010000240.1, from coordinate 34,529 downwards.
AAAGTAAAGTTGATGGGGCAGGAGTAGCCTTTAATTTTTCAAAGTGAATAAAAAATTGTTCCCCTCTTTGTTCCATAACCTCTTTTTGTAACAATGTAATGGCATAATTAAAAAGCTGTTCAGTTTCCTGCAAACGATTAATATTTCCACCTACTGTTTTTTGTAGAGAAGGATTTATTTTTTCCAAAGCAGGAATGACATGATGTCGAATATTATTACGAGCATATTTGTCAGTTGCGTTGGAAGCATCTTCTCGAAAAGCAATTTTATGTTCTTTGGCAAAAAGTAGAATTTCTTTTTTATGAGAAAAAAGAAGTGGGCGAACCACATTATTCACTTTTGGTAAAATGCCATGTAATCCTCGAATGCCACAACCTTTAGTAAAGTTATATAAAATGGTTTCCAAGGAATCATCCAAATGATGAGCCGTGGCAATGTATTGAAAATCATTTTCATGACTAATCTTTTTTAACCAATCATACCTCAAATCTCTCGCAGCTACTTGAACAGAAACCTTATTTTCTTCCACATATTTATTCGTCTCAAAAGCGATTTCAAAAAAAGGAACTTGCCATTCTTTTGCTAAGGTTTTTACAAAAAGAGCATCTCCATCCGAATCATTTCCACGTAATTTAAAATTGCAATGAGCAATTCCAAAATCCAATTTTGCTTGATGAAATAAATGACAAAGCACCATAGAATCCACTCCACCGCTGACCGCAAGTAGCACTTTCTCTTTAGGTTGAAAAAGTTGATTTTCGAAGATGAAACGCTGAAAGTTATTAAGCATGGAATAAAGAAAAGAATTTATTTCTCAAAAGAATCCAAAAATAAACTATTTCGACAAAATGTAATGCACTAAACTATTTAGGAATGAATATTGAAAATTAATATTTAAAAATATTTCAACATAAACTTTTTTCATTTTGAAAAAAAGTGTTTTTTTTTCATGAATTATACAGTTAAAATTTAACTTTGTGTTAAGTTGACATAAAGGTTTGTTTTTTTTTAAATAAAAGAGATATGATTGATCGTAATTCAAATGAAAAAGAAATGAGGAAGGCTTGCATTTTTGATCTGGACGGAGTGATTGTCGATACCGCAAAATACCATTTTGTGGCATGGCGAAATTTAGCGAACAGTTTAGGTTTTGATTTTACTGAGAAAGAAAATGAGAAGCTAAAAGGAGTGAGTCGAATTGATTCTTTAAACCTGATCTTAGAATGGGGAGGAATGAATTTTAGTGAGAAAATAAAAACTGATTTGGCATTCCAAAAAAACGAAGATTATCTAAAATATATCCAAAAAATGGATGAGTCTGAGATTCTTCCAAATGTAGTTGGAATGTTGCAGGAGATCAAAAAGAATCCTAATTATAAAATTGGTTTGGGATCTGCGAGTAAAAATGCAAAGTTGATTTTAGACCAAGTTGGATTGACGAAATACTTTGACTTTATCGTAGATGGCTCGATGGTGACGCATGGAAAACCTCATCCTGAAGGATTTTTACGGGCAGCATCGGAGATGAATGTTTTGCCTAGCAATTGCATCGTTTTTGAAGATGCACCTAAAGGAGTGGAAGCTGCGCTGGCAGCAAACATGTTTGCAGTCGGAATAGGGAGTAAGGATGATTTAGGAGACGCTCATTTGATAATGCCTGATTTTTCAGCAACTACTTTTGAAGCAATAGAGGAAAAGCTTTTAGCATTAGTTTAAATTAAAAAAGAGGTGTTAGCGTTTTAAGCGCTAACACCTCTCTGCCAAAATAATAGAACATGAAAGATTATCTTAAACAAGACGAGTGGAATATTATCGAAGAAGGCTTTTATAGAAAGCATAATAAAATTTCAGAATCAATTTTCAGTATTGGAAATGGGCGGATGGGGCAACGTGCTAATTTTGAAGAAAAATTTAGTGGAGAGACGATGTTAGGGAATTACGTAGCGGGTGTTTATTATCCTGATAAAACTAGAGTGGGGTGGTGGAAGAATGGTTATCCTGAATATTTTGCAAAAGTATTGAATGCCGCAAATTGGGTGGGAATTGATATTGAAATAGATGGCGAAATTTTCGATTTGGCGAAATGTGAAGTAAATAATTTTCGTCGAGTGTTAAATATGAAGGAGGGATATTTGGAGCGAACTTTTAAAGCAAAACTTGAAAGTGGCAAAGAAGTAAAAGTTGAGGCGAAACGTTTTTGTAGTATCGTTGATGATGAAGTTGGAGCAATCTTTTACAAAATTACTGCACTTAATTTTTCAGGAGAAATAAGCATTTCGCCTTATGTTGATTTTGATATAAAAAATGAGGATGCGAATTATGATGAAAAATTTTGGGTAGAAATTGACCAAAAGATCGAACCAAAAGAAGGCTATGTTTTGGCAGAAACTAAAAAAACTGCCTTTCAAGTTTGCACAGGAATGAAGTTTCAAGTTTTAAAAAATGGTGACTCGGCAGATGATCACGCTGGTGTCTTTTCCAAAGAAAAATATGTGAGTAGTGATGTGAAAATTGAAGTGAAGGATGGAGATGAAATTACTATTTTAAAATATGGTGCTAATCTTTCCTCAGAGAATCATCTAAAAGAAGATTTAGCAAAAAACACACAACTTGCTGTCAATCAGGCATTTACTAAAGGATTTGAAACGATGTTGGAAGAGCAACGGAATGCCTGGATAAAAAAATGGAAGCAAAGTGATATTATCATTGAAGGTGATGTGGCAGCTCAGCAAGGAATTCGATTTAATATTTTTCATCTAAATCAAACTTATACGGGCGAAGACGCTCGACTCAATATTGGACCAAAAGGTTTTACTGGAGAGAAGTATGGTGGAAGTACATATTGGGATACCGAAGCATATTGCATTCCATTTTATTTAGCGACTTCTGATCAAAAAGTGTCGAGGAATTTATTGATGTATCGATATAAGCAATTGGACAAAGCAATAGAAAATGCAACGAAATTAGGTTTTACAGATGGTGCCGCTTTGTATCCAATGGTCACGATGAATGGAGAAGAATGCCATAATGAATGGGAGATTACTTTTGAGGAAATCCATCGAAACGGAGCGATTGCCTACGGGATTTATGATTACATTCGACACACAGGTGACAAAGAATATTTGATAGATTACGGAACAGAAGTCTTGATTGCGATTGCAAGATTTTGGGCACAACGAGTTCATTTTTCAGAGCGACGGGGTAAGTATGTGATGCATGGAGTAACAGGTCCAAACGAATATGAAAACAATGTGAACAATAATTGGTACACTAACTTTATTGCAAGTTGGTGTATGAAATATGCTTTTGGAGCTATCTCATATATGAAGGAAAATGCTCCTGAAAAATGGTCTGCATTGGAAGAGAAAATAAAGTTTTACGAATATGTAGAAACAGGTAAGTGGAAAAAGATAACAGATAATATCTACTTACCGTTTGATGAAAAATTAGGAGTGTTTGTTCAGCATGATGGATTTTTGGATAAAGAATTAATTAAGGTGAGCGACTTGCCTTCAGAGGATCAACCATTAAATCAGAACTGGAGTTGGGATAGAATTTTACGATCTTGTTTTATTAAGCAAGCAGATGTTTTGCAAGGGCTTTATTTTTTCGAAGAGTTATTTGATGAAAAAACTCATCGTCGAAATTTTGAATTTTATGAGCCGATGACGGTTCATGAATCTTCCTTGTCTCCTTGCGTACATTCTATTTTGGCAGCTAAATTAGGAATGAAAGAGAAGGCTTATGAAATGTATTTGCGCACGGCTCGATTAGATTTGGACGATTATAATAATGATACGGAGGATGGATTGCATATCACAAGTATGGCTGGAACATGGATGGCGGTAGTCAAAGGTTTTGGAGGAATGCGAGTGTTGGGAGAGCAATTGATTTTAAATCCTTCTTTGCCAAATGAATGGGAAAGTTTCTCTTTTAAAATATTATTTAAAAAATCATTATTGCAAGTGATCGTAGGAAAAGAACAGATAGAAGTTAAAAACCTATCCAATAAAAATGTTCGTTTAGAAATTTATCAAGAGCAATATGATATTCCTGCAGAGAGTAACGCCAAATTTTATAATGAGATGGCTTAGATAGATTTACTTCGATGGAGGTTGAACGTTTTACGTTCTCTTGCAGTACAACCAGTACAACTTCATCTGTAATAAAATCTAGGAATCAAGGGAAATATTTACATTTTTACATTTTAGTTTATTCTAAATGAGGTTGTTTAGGAAAACGTCTAACATCCAACGTCTATTGAATAACGTCTAATTTATATCAACTAATAAAATAAGTTTTTTAAAATGAAACAATCATTTGTATTTACATTAATAATAGCATTAAGTCTTTTTCTTTTTTCTTGTGGTAATGACACCAACTCTTCTAAAGAAACTAATCCAACCACAACTGAAACGCCAACTCCAACTGAAACTAAAGTAGCTGCTAATCATGATGATCACGCAGGACACGATCATGCCGGACATAATCATGATGCACCTGCAACGGTAAAGGCAAGTCCTTTGTCTCCATTTTTTGGAATATGGAAGTACACGGGATCAACCAAAAGAGGTTGGTTTAAAAATGATGAATGGATTGAATTCAAAAGAGATATGACCTTCGCTTATGGTCAAGATGGAAAGGAGTTGGGAACAGGGAAATGGTTTTTAGAAGATGAAACTAATTTCTTGACCATTGACTATGGAGAGGAGGATAAATCAAAAAATGAACATTGGAGAGCACAAATTAATTCGCCAGTTTTGGTCTTAATTGGAAATACGAATATTTCAAAATCTGGCGAGCAAGTTAAAATGGATAAAGTGGAAGAACGACCTGGATTTAAAAAATAATTTTTGAAAAAAAAGCTCACAATTACATTTTATAAAAACGAAAAAAATGAAGAAATACAATTTAATTTTTGCCCTAATCATTCTAAGTTTTACAGCATGTAAACTAGATAAAGCTTCAGATGGAGATATTGTAAAAGTTGAAGTTGGAGATATGCCAAGTTGGGGAAAAGATGCAACAATCTATGAGGTCAATCTTAGACAATATTCAGCCGATGGTCAAGTCAATACATTTGCCACCCATCTTCCTAGGCTAAAGGAAATGGGAGTTGACATTTTATGGTTTATGCCTTTGCATCCAATTAGCATGACTAATCGGAAAGCAACTCCTGATATCATGATTGAAGAAATCGAAGATGCGGAAGAGAAGAAAAAATATTTAGGAAGTCCTTATTCCGTTTCAGATTATCGAGGCTTTAATCCTGAATTTGGAACAATGGATGATTTCAAAACAATGCTGAAGTCAGCTCATGATTTAGGGATGAAAGTGATTATAGATTGGGTGCCTAATCATACCGGTTGGGATCATCAATGGATCAAAGATCACCCAGATTGGTACACTCAAATTGATGGAAAAATTATCAAGTCGCCTACCTTAAAAGGAAATCCAACTGATTGGTATGATACTGCTGAGTTGAATTTTGATAATCAAGAGATGAGAAAAACCATGATAGGTGATATGCTTTTTTGGGTAAATGAAATCGGCATTGATGGATTTAGAATGGATGTGGCGCATGATGTTCCTGCTGATTTTTGGAAGCAAGCAAGTGATGCACTTTTTGCAGCGGGTAATATATTTATGTTAGCAGAAGGGCAGGAGGCAGATCAAATTAATAATGGATATTTTCACTCAGATTATGGTTGGGACATTCACCATATTATGAATGAGGTAGCGAAGGGAGAAAAATCTGCTACTGCTTTTGATGAATGGTTGATGCAAGATAGAGCAAGATTTAAAAAAGGATTTCACATGATGTTCACTTCTAATCATGATGAAAATACTTGGGCAGGAACTGTCTTTGATCGAATGGGCGAAGGTGCTCAAACGTTTGCTGTCTTTGCAGCAACATTTGATGGGATGCCATTAATTTATTCAGGTCAAGAATCTGCCAATAGGAAACGGTTAGAGTTTTTTGAAAAAGATGCTATCAATTGGGGAGGATATTCTTATGGCAAATTTTACAAAACTCTTTTTGATTTAAAACATAACAATAAGGCATTGTGGAATGGTGATTTTGGTGGAGAACCCCAAAAAATAGTAACGAGCAATGATAAAGGTCTATATGCTTATATGCGAGAAAAAGAGGGAGATAAAGTGGTGGTCATTTTAAATTTATCAGATAAAAACCAAAACTTTAATTTGAAAGGATCAGGTTACGAAGGAGAATACAATAATGTATTTACCAATGAAAAGATCAAATTGGAGAAAGAAGCTAAAATGGTATTAAAGTCATGGGAATACTTGGTTTTATCGAACAAATAAAATAGTTTTTTTCTAGAAAACAGAATAAGCCTCTAAGTTTACAATAAACTTAGAGGCTTATTTTTTTTTGTTTTTCCATTAGACATTTTGCCGATATAGATCATATATCTTAAACTTTGAGAAAACTTTGGATTTTTGTACTTTTGACCGCTTTTTACTGAAACTCTTTTAAGTTTTAAAGCAACCTTTTTATTTTTTTTTATTCTTTCAAGTAAAGACTTTAACATAAAAAATCTCTGACTTTATTTTCCTTTGATAAATTTACTAATCAAACTTTTATGATGAACTTTAAAAATTTACTAAAAACAGGTTTTCTTTTAGGTGTTATGATTGCTCTGTCTATCACCGTTTCTGCTCAAAAGAAAACTTCCAATCACGGTAACAAATTTGAGCAATTAGGCCAAGAGTTACCTACCCCAAATACTTATCATGCGGCAGATGGAATGCCTGGGCCAGATTATTGGCAGCAGCAAGCAGACTACGATATTGAATGTACTTTGGATACTGAGAAACAACGATTAAGTGGAACCGAAAAGATTAAATATTATAACCGTTCTCCGAATACCTTAAAATATATTTGGTTACAATTGGATGAAAATGAGCATCGAGCTGATAACGGTTGGAATCATGCTAACCCAAGTTCTATTCGAAAAATTATGAGTCAAGATGGATTAGAACGTCTAGAGACTTATGATGAACCGAATAAGTATGGTCATAATATCGAAATGGTAACTGACGCAAATGGAAAAGCATTAAAATATATCATCAATAATACGATGATGAGAATCAACCTTCCTACTAAATTAGCACCAGAAGAAACTTTTACTTTCAATGTAAAATGGAATTATAATTTGACTGACCGAGTGGACGGAATTGGTGGACGTGGAGGTTATGAATATTTTGAAAAAGAAGATAATTACATTTTTACAATCACTCAATGGTTTCCAAGATTATGTGTGTATGATGCGGTAGAAGGATGGCAAAATAAACAATTCACAGGTCGTGGAGAGTTTGCTTTGGAGTTCGGAAATTATAATGTAAAAATGACTTTGCCTGATGATTACGTAGTAGCTTCAACTGGTGAATGCCAAAATATGGATAAGGTTTTGACTTCAACTCAAAAGCAACGATGGAAGCAAGCATCAAATAATAATGGTACTGAACCGATGGAAATCGTAACCTTGGCTGAAGCAAATGCCAATGCAAAAAGTAAGAAAAGTAAGTCAACAAAAACTTGGGTTTACAAAGCAGACAACGTGCGAGATTTTGCTTGGGGTGCTTCTCGAAAATTTGTTTGGGATGCATTGCCACACACAACTACTGCGGGTAAAAAAGTAATGTGTATGAGTTACTATCCAAAAGAATCTTACCCGATTTATAGCAAATATTCAACTAAAGCGGTGAAGCATACTTTGGAAGTTTACTCTCGATATTCTATTCCTTATCCATACCCGATTGCAATTTCTGTAGAAGCTGCTAATGGAATGGAATACCCAATGATTTGCTTCAACTATGGACGAGCAGAAGAAGATGGAACATACACCGAGCGTGCAAAAAAAGGTGCGATCTCAGTTATCATTCACGAAGTTGGACACAATTATTTTCCAATGATTATTAACTCTGATGAGCGACAATGGTCATGGATGGATGAAGGAATTAATACTTTTGTTCAGTACTTGGCAGAGCAAGAATTTGATAATAATTATAACTCTCGACGAGGCCCTGCAGCTAAAGCTGTTGGTTATATGAGTAGCAATCCTGATCGATTAGAACCAATTATGACGAATAGTGAAAACATTGTCGGCTTCGGTTGGAATGCTTATGGAAAACCTGCAACTGGTTTGAATATCCTTCGAGAAACGATCATGGGTCGAGAACTTTTCGATATGGCATTCAAAGAATATTGCGAACGATGGGCATTCAAACACCCAACACCTGCTGACTTTTTTAGAACAATGGAAGATGCGAGTGGAGTGGATTTAGATTGGTTTTGGAGAGGATGGTTTTACAGTATTGAAAATGTAGATATCGCTTTAGATAGTATCAATTGGTACAAAGTTGATTTGAAAAATAAACCTGAAAAAGTAGAAAGAGAATTTCCTCAAACGGCTAAAAAACCTTTCGACGATATTTCAAAAGTTAGAAATCAAACGAATGGGACGAAATTCAAAGTGGAAGAAGATAAGAACTTAGTTGATTTTTATACAGATTACCGACCTTGGGAAACGGAGGATTCTGTACAAGTTTTCAAAGGAACTTTGTATGATGAAGCACCGAACAAAAGGAAAAAGAAAAAATTATACGGTAGTAAAAACTACTATGAATTATTTTTCAAAAACAAAGGTGGATTGCCAATGCCAATTATCATCGAGTGGACATTCGAAGATGGTTCTGTAGAAGTGCAAAGAGTACCTGTGGAGATTTGGAGAAAAAATGAATCAGAGGTTAAAAAGGTATTTGTGAAAAACAAGGAAGTGAAGTCTATTCGATTGGATCCTTACAAAGAAACAGCGGATGTGGATGAAACGAATAACCAATTTCCTTTGCAAGAAATGCCTTCGAAATTCCAGGTTTTCAAAAAGCATAATTTCCCAGATTCACCAAACCCAATGCAAAAAGCAAAGAAGAAAGTGATCAGACCATAAGTTGTGTCGGAAAAAATTATTCAAAAAAAAGTGCATCCATTAATTTGGATGCACTTTTTTTTTGAGAGCATGCTCTAAGATAGTTACCAATAAAAAAGGAATCGAAGAAACTATTTCAATCTCACCTGACTCACCTTACGTGCATATTTTTGAGCTACACGTCGAAGTTTACCTACGGTAAATTTTGTGTCAGAACCAGACATCTGCACTTCGACTATTTCAAGGATTTTTCCAGAGCGAGCATCAATGATTAAACCATGAATATTGATATTTCCTCTTGCTTCTTTAGGGTATGGTTTATCATCTCTTTCTTCAAATTTCTTTCTGGTATGATGACCTCTAATTTGAGTAACTAATAATATTTTTCGATTAAGTTGTTCAGAGAAAAACGCAGTCAACGGTTCAGTTAATTCACCCGTTTGTTTCATTTTTTTCTCTTCCTTTGTTTTCGAAATGGAATTATTATTCTCCATCCTGAAATTCATTAATTCTTGCCAAATTAAATCGTTTAATTCTTCTTCCTTATTATTGATTTCCTCTGTCAACTCTTTCCGTTTAAATTTCTTCGCCTTAGTTTTTCTATTTTTAAATTCCTCTTGAATCGCTTTTTCAAGAAAAGAAAGGTACTTTTTTTCATAGGCTTCAATTCCTTCAACATCAAAATTGGAGGGATCAATTTTTTGCTTCCATACATTACGTTTTTCATCAGTTTTTTTGATGATTTTGATGTGTGCAGGTAGCAGTCCAATTTTTTCAATTTGAGCATTTGCACTTGTAAGATTTCCGAATAGAAAAAGAAAGACTAAAATAGAATGAAATTTCATATTTAAAGTTTTATTAGAAACGAAATTGAAAGTATGGAATTGTTTTGATTTTAAAAATGTTAGTTCTAATTTTCTGAAAAATTAACAATCTATGGAAAACCTTTATTCCGATTTAGCCAATATTTACGAAGCGATGTACCAAACCTTCATCAACTATGAAGATGAATATTTATTCTACAGTCACATTTTGAAAAAATATAAAAAGCAAAATCTCCTCGAAATTGGAAGTGGAACAGGCAACTTGGCTCATCATTTTTCTCATAATAATTTTAATTATCAAGGACTTGATTATAGTGAAGACATGATCAAACTTGCCAAAGCTAAAAATAAAAATGCGTTTTTTTTACCAGGAGATATGCGTGATTTTAGTCTGGAGAAAAAAGTTGATAGTATTTTAATCACGGGAAGAACGATTAGTTATTTATTGAAAAATGAAGATATGAATGCTACTTTTTTTTCTATCCATAAAAATTTAAATCAAGGTGGAATTGTTTGTTTTGATTTTATTGATGCGAATCAATTTATCCCTGAAATTTCCAAAGGGAAAAAAATAACGCATGAAGTTGTTTTTGAAAATATCGATTATCGTCGAGATAGTTTTTGGTCATTGACTTTAAAAAATGGATTTGATTTTAGATGGGTTTCTCATTTTTTTCAAAAAGAAAATAAGGATTGGAACAAGATAGGGGAGGACGATTCGGTAATTCGAACTTTTACAAAAGATGAACTGGAAGTGTATTTGGAATTGAATGGATTTAGGATCTTGGAAAAAATTGAAAGGGCTTCTTATGCATTTCCTACGATAGTTATTATTGCAGAGAAAAGATAATGATAGAGAAAAAAAGTCATTCCGATTTTTTGTTAACTCAAAAGATCGGGATGACTTTTTTGGGAGATACACGATATCAACAATACTTTTACAAATTCAACCAATACGTCACCTTCGCCACCAACGCTCTGTTTCTCGTAGTAAAACGACTATCAGTCAAAGGGTTGGTACTAAAGTTTTCATCATAAAATTGATTGTCCGTATAAACCAAAAAGAAATCCGACACCGGTGCAAATCTCCATTGGAATCGAGTATTAATATTTAGATTTTCTGATTGACTATTGTATTGAATAAAGGTGGTCAAAAATAATTTTTTGCTAAAAGTTATATCAATTCGTGGCCCTAGCAACCAAAGATTCGCATCTTCAAATTCATCTCCTAGATTAGTAATTCGATTAAAATTATAATCCAAACTCACAAACCCAAATGGCTGATAACGATAAGTGATACTGCCTCCAACGCCACTTCGATTACCACTAAAGAATTGTCCAAAATTAGTTCGCAGATTGAAATTGAATTTTTTCCTTCGATCTGATCGATAACTAAATCTAAAATTTGTAAATTGAAAACGATCACCCGCCGCTAAAAAAACATCGTCCTCTTGAATTCGAGTAGGATCAAAATCATCCAATAATAAAATATCATTGTATCGTGCAGAAATATTTATATTAGAAGTATTGGCAAAATTAATACTCCAACTTCCATCCATCTGATTTTCTATATTGCTAAAGTCATTTACAATCTCATTTCCATCTCTTCCCGTTTTATAAATAAATCTAGGCTCAAATTGTACACTATGACGACTGATTCTTGAGTTCTTTTTTGGAAAAAAGTTAAACTCCAATTCTGGATTGATAAATAAAATATCCTTCCTTGGAATAAAACCAACTTGGGCATCAAATCCACTTCCCACAAAATAATGTGCCCATTCCAATCGGTATTTTCTCTTGTTATATTCCAATCGAAAAAAATGATAAAACTTATCTTTTTCATCGCTAGGAGTGAAGGCATGAAAGTAAGAAGTCTTTCCAGTCCAAACATTATCTTGCGACGCTAGCCGATATTCCAAACCAGCCACTCGATTATAATTATCAAATGAACTATTAAAATCTTCTGCGTTAATAGCTTGTTTGTTGACTAAGATTGCTGCGATACTTGATTTGGCAAAAACGTTTTGTTCGGCAGTTGCGACTGTATAATTAAAACTTGGCAAATCATTATTTACTTGCTTTGCTGTCTGCATATTGAGCAAACCAATTCGAGTTCGTTCATTGAGTTTTCCCGAAAGTCTAGCCCCGTAAAGAATTGTATTTTGAACATTATCGCCAGAGGAAGTATCTTGAGTTACACCAATTCTTCTAGAGAAAAAAGGAGTCACTCGGCCTGTACCAAAACCTGAAAACAAATCCGCATTTTCCAAAAAGAATTGTCTTCGCTCAGGAAAGAAAATTTCAAACCGATCTAAATTAGTTACTTGCTGATCAACTTCGACTTGTGAAAAATCAGGGTTGATGGTCAAGTCTAAATTCAAACCTGAGGTCACCGCAATTTTTGCATCACCTCCAAAGGAGAAATCTGTATCTGGTTCAGTTTGTTCTAGGTCTTCAAAATCACGATTAATCGAACTCGCAACAAATGGAATAATGGAAATATTTTTCCCTGCTTTTTTTAATGGTTTATCCCAAATCAAAGTTCCCATATAAGACATATCCATGAGTACTCGATTTTGAGGAATCCTTAACCAAGTGGACCGTTCACCAGTTTGGGTATCATTTCGATATGCTGCAAATCTCCATTGAGTACTTCCCTCATTGTAGCGAAGTGTTTTAAAAGGAATCGAATATTCACCGATCCAATAATTATTATAAATCTTGGCATTACCTTTCCATTTATTATCCCAGGATGGATTGAAGTCGCTTCCTTGTCTTCCACCGCCTGCAATTAATGCTTCTCGACGAATACCGTAAGGGTTCAATCCAAACAGCGTAGAATTTGTATTGTCATTATAAGTGTCAAAATGAATACTAAAATTATCGCTTCCACCAAAACCATAATCTCGTCGCAAAGAAGGAGTGACAAAATCATTTCCCACACTATGACAAACAATAGCGATATACAAATTTTCATCATCGTAGGTCATGTACATTTCCGTTTGGGATTTAGCATGAATACTATCGCCAGGGAAATTCTGCCAAAATTTGCCAGAGGCTTTCCCTTGCTGCCAAGCTGCTTCATTCATTTCTCCATCAAGTACTATTTCCTCATCAGTATGCTGAATATAAACGGCATAAACAGTATTATCCAATTGATCTGGAACAGGAGGAATAGAATCTTGTGCTAAAATTTGAGTGCAAAAACATACACATAAAAATGCGATGCATTGGTTGGTTTTATTTGATAGGAATGAAAAATTCATTAGGATAAATAAGGTGATTTTTAGTGTTTCAAAAAAAATGTAGGAAGAGTGTTATTAAAATATAATTATTCCATATTCTTTGAAAAATCTTGAGTTTTAGGTTAAGTGAAAATTAAGATCAACACTTTCTGTTGGTCGTTTTTGATTTCAATTTTTATTTGACCATAAGATTTTTCTAAGAACATGTTTAAACTTTTAACTAACTGAAAGTCAATGATTTGTGGTTCTTGCTAACAATTTCATTTGAAGTTTAGCGAACTAAATAAAAATTAAATTGGACGTAAGGTTCATAAAGCGTTGATTTTCAGGACGGTAAAAATTTAAACATACTCTAAGAACGTTATTTTTTAATCGACTTTTCCGCAGCCAATTTCTTCGGAGGTTCTCCTAGATGTAATGCTCCCTTCAAAAATAAATAAGTAGCAAAAGCAATGATCACATGCGATAAATCATTATGATTAAACCATACATGCGGGGCTACTCGATAACTAAATGCACTAATAGCAATAACTAACATCGCTACTCCTGCTATGATCCAACGACTCCCGTTATCGTTCGTTTTATAATAAATAAGAAGATGCAAAGAAAAAACTACTACAATAAATCCAAATATCATATGGTATTGGACATACTTAAAATTTACAAATGAAATGGTAAAAGCTAGTGCGATTATTATTTCAATGATGGTAAAACCAACCAATATTTTATGCCACTTTGGAGGAATTAAATTGGCGGTATATTCCAAAGCAGAAAATTCAAAAAATAAAACTGCAAACATTCCAATCACCCATCCCAAACATTTCCATTCTGGTGAGAATGCATATTGAAACCCATGACCAATCAATCCGCCAAAGGCAATCCCAATTCCCATCAAAACAAAATAGTACTTGATATATTGAATAGCCTTGCTGGAAATACCACTTTTATTTATTTTCCAATAGGCATAAAAGCACACTACTGTTACGAGTAAGTCTGTGAAAGTTGTTATGGGTTCTTGCAATCTAATCCCTAGAATGTTTACATCCGGTTGTCGTAGGATGGATAAAATCATTTGTTGCTTAGTTTTCGTCAAAGGTCAATAAAAAAAACCAAATTTTCATATTTAGAAAATTTGGTTTTTATTTTTTCTTTCTTTGTCCCGTCCTAAAATAGAAATTCAAAACGACTAAAAGGTAGCGTTAATTTTTATTTTTTATGAATTAAAACTCAGGAATGGTCTAAAAATCATCCTATTCAAAAATTAAACTGCGGTAGTCCTTCATAAATGTAATTTTGGCTCTCCAAGAACGACTTTTATTTCAGGAGTTATTTTTACTAAAACTTTTACCAAGACGACATCATATTCTTGGCTACTAATTTTTGCATGAGTTTCATAAGTCAATTTTATAGTTCTGAAAACAGAATTTAAAGAAGTACTATCTTGATTATCTTCCATCAGTTCTTTGATTCGTTCCAAAGTGAATTTTTCAGATGGAGCTTCTAATTCTACTTCCAATGACGGAGAAATAGCCACACCTAAACCAAAGCTAGTAATCTTAAATCCATACTCTTCCAATCGTCGAAAAACCTTTAACCAATCGTCGATGAGTTTTTGTGATTTTTCTTTAGCAGCGTCACTAAATGAGGAAGAACCTTCTTTGATCGCGTCACCGATGTTGGAAGTTTGTTCTTTCAGAATTTCGGAAGCTTGGTTAAGGGTTTCTTTTAATTTGTCTATCATGATTTTTGATTTTATAAATTATTAGACTTTTTTTTAAATGAAGTTGTATAGGAGAACGCAAAACGTCTAACGTCCATCGAATAACGTTTTTTGGATTTAAACAAGATACTAACTTTTTGTCGTTTCACAACGATGGTCGGGACTGTACAAATTTTCTTTAGATTGAACTAAAATTTTTCCATTCCACGAGGATTCACCACCTCTCCAAATAGTCATACTCAAAAATAAGTAGATCCCGAATCCAATAAGTAGAGATGATAAAAATTGAAAAATTTTTGGAGGAACATTTTCATTTCCAATTAATAAGAACACAGATAAAATTAATCCCAGATATACAAAAGCGTAATCAACAATATCACCAAAACCATGTCCAAACCTAACTCGTCCAGTTTGAAGTAGAAGAACCAATATTCCAAAAATAATTACTGGAGAATATTTTATTCCATTTTTCAGCATAATTGTAATAACGGTTAATCTAAATTAAAGATTAAATTTTTTCGACAAAAATTAACTCCTACTATATCTATCTACTTTCCCAAAAACTAAATTGAAAGGAAAACCATGAGAAGTGAAGAGGGGGTAAGGGGCGGCGAAAAATGCGGGTGCGGGTGCTTGCTTTTGTGTTAAGCTATTTTTTCGCCTAGAATTTTTTGGTTCTTTTTTTTCAATGAAAAAAAGAACAATGCTCAAGGTATCCACCAACATTCAAAATGTAAAACAATAAATTCTTGGTTAATATTTAGAGTTGTGGTTATTGGGAGCTTGTTCTTTTGGCATGGCCCAAAAGAACCAAAAAACCTAGGCGAAAAAAATGCTTTACGCAAGCAAGCAAGCAAGCAAGCAAGCACCCGCACCCTCATTTTTCGCCAATCCTCGCCCGCTCCTCACTTCTCATAGTTTTCCCTCCAAATTTAAATTTTCTAAATCCTAAAGCGCAAATTAATTTTTTCATGTGAAAATAAATCGTTGTGCGTAACATCAGCCACTATATAAAAACAGTTTAAGTTTTTCAAAAAAATAAAAAACACATTATAAAGATTCGAATTTCATTTTGTACTTTGGAACTCTTAAAAATTGACTTCAAATATTTAGAAACAAAAATTAAAATAAATGTTAAACTTAGCCTGCATTCTAGAAGATAGCGCCAGACGATATCCAGCTTCTCCAGCTTTTACATTTGGAGAAACTACTTTAAACTATGCTCAAATAAATGGAGCAGCCAACCAAATCGCCAACGGACTAAAGAGCAAAGGAATCAAACGAGGAGACAAAGTTGCCATTGACTGTTTGAACTTGCCTTATTTCCCAATGATCTATTTTGGAATTTTAAAAGCAGGCGCAACAGTCGTGCCTTTGAGTGTTTTATTAAAAAAAGATGAGATAGCGTATCACTTGCGAGATAGTGAAGCGAAAGCATTTTTCTGTTTTGTCGGAACGCCAGATTTGCCAATGGGAGAGATGGGCTATGGTGGATTTACAGAAGTAGATTCTTGTGAACAATTTTATATGATTACGGCAAAGCCAACTGATCCAAGTCCAATTGAAGGAACCCAAACTTTGGGATCATTGATGGCAGGTCAATCTCCTGTTTTCAAAAAATTAGCTTCTGATCCAAATGATACCGCAGTAATTATTTATACTTCAGGAACTACAGGTAAACCAAAAGGAGCGATGTTGTCGCACTCAGGGATCATGTTGAATACTATCATTTCTTCCAACTTGGGAGAAGTGAATCACGACGATGTTCAGATAATTGTTCTACCTCTTTTCCATATTTTTGCGATGACGGTTTTGATGAATTCTGGAGTTTATAGAGGAGCGCATAATATATTGTTACCACGTTTTGATCCGGATGATGTATTTGGATTATTAGAAAAACATGATGTAACGATTTTTGCAGGAGTACCGACTATGTATTGGGGAATGGTTAATTTCGATTCTTCGAAATATGATACGGAGAAAATTAGTAAGAATCTGAAAAGTTGTTTTTCAGGAGGTGCATCATTGCCTGTTCAAGTGTTGAAAGATTTCGAAGCAAAATTCAATGTGCCGATCATGGAAGGTTACGGAATGTCGGAAGGTTCGCCAGTCGTTACTTTTAATCATAAGGATGATGTTAGAAAACCAGGGTCGATTGGGAAACCAGTTTGGGGAGTCGAAGTGAAGTTAGTTGATGATAATGGTAAGGAAGTTCCAGTTGGAGAAAAAGGAGAATTGCTTTATCGAGGTCATAATGTGATGAAAGGATATTATAACAAACCAGAAGCAACGGCTAAAACAATTCGTCATGGTTGGTTGCATTCAGGTGATGTTGCGACCAAGGATGAAGATGGATATTACTACATCGTTGATCGAACGAAAGATATGATTATCCGAGGTGGATTAAATGTTTATCCAAGAGAAGTGGAAGAGGTGATGATGAAACATGAAGGTGTTTCGATGGTAGCGGTGATCGGAGTCCCTGATGATAAATTTGGAGAAAACATCAAAGCATTTGTCATCATGAAAGAAGGACAAACTTCGACAGAAGATGAAATGAAAGCTTGGACAAAAGAACGAATTGCTGATTACAAATATCCTCGACAAATTGAATTCGTAGATGCACTTCCGATGAGTGCTACGGGTAAGATATTGAAGAAGGAGTTGCGGGTGAAGTAATTATGGAGTAGCCAATATTCAATAAGGAATGTCCAATAACCAACAAGTTAAATTTTATGTTAGTTGGAAATTGGACATTCCTTATTCGATATTGGTTATTCATTTTCACCCTTTCAAACTCACCTCCATAATCGTCCGAAAACCAATAAAAGGCGAAGGCTCCGTCCATCCATCAAATTCATCTTCCCCTTCAATGCTAATATGAAAAGCTGTACTATCATAGCAACCACCTTTGGTACGATTTCCATTTCTTTTAATTGAGCGAGTAGAAATCATTTCCGCTGCATTTCCTACCATATTATATAATCCAAAATCATTTGGTAAATAAGATTTGACAGGCCCAACCATCGTTCGACCATCCAAATGACTTGCCATTACTTCATAGGTATTATTTTTTCGATCATAACGAATACTCTCGCCACCCATTTTTTTGAAGTTAGCTAAAAATTTTCCTTTTGAATTTCTAAGGTACCATCCTCCCCAAGGGTAGGGCACAAAATCATTACCACCACGAGCAGCATATATCCATTCATGTTCAGTCGGTAATCTAAAATTAATATGGTGTTTTGGATATTTAGGTTGGAGTTTTTCAGTTAACCATTTGCAATATAATTCAGCGCCTTTTTTGGAAATAGTTAGAACAGGATAATCTTCGTAAGATGGATGTTTATGATAAACATTTACAAATGGTTCCCCATAAGAAACGGATTTCTCTAACCATCTTTCTGGATGATGTTGGGCTAATTTGTATACTTCCGTTTTACTATGATTTTTTAAATCGGCTAAGAACTCATGGTATTCCAAATTTGAGATTTCAGTTTTTGACATGAAAAATGGAAGGACATCTACCTGTTTTGTTTTGTTCTGTTTAATTTTAGAATACCACTTGGGATGTAGGCGTAAGATTTAGGTACTTTAAATTTTTTACCAAAAGGATGTTTCGGTTTCTTTTCCAAAGAAAAAGAACTTAAAAGTAAAATGAAAAATAACGCTAATGCCATTATGGATAGGGAGAATCGAATTTTCATGATAGCTAGATTTAGATTATATAATTTCTAATGTTTTTTATTCATCATTTTCATCAAAACAATAATAGAGTGTTGTTGAATGAATGAAAGTTACATTATTTGGAAAAGGTAACTATCGAAACCCTATGTTTTTTCTTTTTTTTTTTTTTCAGGTAAATTCCTTTTTATGAATCTTTAATTCTATCTATTACGTATAGGGAAAGAATTCATGGTTAATCACTTCTAATATCTCCAAAAAAAAAGCTGATTTTTAATTTTTTTAAAGAAAAAAACATATAAAATTTTTTATTTATTTAAAAAACAATATATTGGTGCAAATTAAATTTATAGTATATAATTACCTTGTTTGGGTGATTTATAAAATATTCAATACCCCTTTGTTCCCATACCTTTTATTATTAAAATTTCTTATAAAAAACAATTCACTTTATCATTTACAGTCTACTCCTTAATTTTTAATTAAAAACATTTCCTAACTAAAGGGATATGCATTACTTGTGGAATCTAACAAAACAATTAAAAACTAATTCCAGTTCTGCCATTCTCTAAAATCTTATTTTTATTATGATGAGAAAGTTTACGACTCTATTCGCATTGATTATGTTTTTTTCATTCAATGCCAACTCTCAGGATTTTTATTATTCTCCTGAAGGAAAATCATTTCTTCAAGTTTCTCAACAAAAGATTCTCGTTCAATTTAAGGCAGGTACCAATTTTACTGAACAACAACAAATTTTATCCGAACACAAAGAAATAAAACCGATTACTCGGGATATGGTGTTGCCTGCACCTAAAGTTACCTTGGTAGATTTACAAAATGTATCTTCTGAGTCTGACGTGTATACTTTGTTACAAAAACTTGCGACTCACCCAAAAGTAGATTATGCGAATCATTTTTTGGCACATAAAGATGGAACTCTTCACGGGGTAATGGATCGTGTACTCGTTCGACTAAAAAGTGAGGGCCAATATTCTTTTTTCGAAAATGAAATGAAACAAAATTTATTTGTTTTAAATCATGAGCGGAATGAGTTTGATCCATTATTAATGGAGGTAACAGTTGTAGGTATCAAAAATGCCTTGACTATTGCTAATGAACTTCACGAGTCTCAAAACTATGCTTATGCTGAACCAGATTTTTTAAGACTCATGAAACGAATGAATACCAATGACCCAAATGTTGATGAGCAATGGTCATTGAATAATGATGGAGTAAATACAAGTCAATATGGAGGAACTGTCGGAGCAGATATGAAAGTATATAATGCATGGGGAACTACAACTGGTTCGTCTACCATCAAAGTTGCTATTATTGATGAAGGGGTAGATTTAAATCATCCTGATTTGGCAGGTAATATGTTGGGAGGGTACGATGCGACGGGACAAGGAAGTGGAGGAAATCCTTCAGGTGATGATGCACATGGTACTGCGTGTGCAGGTATTGTAGCATCTGTTGGTAATAATAATATAGGAGGAACAGGGGTTGCTTATGATAGTAAAATAATTCCAGTTAGGATTGCGTACTCTTCTGGATCAAGTTGGGTGACTAGTAATGCATGGATTGGTAATTCATTGAATTGGGCTATCAACAATGCAGATGCAGATATCTTAAGTAATTCATGGGGAGGCGGTGGATCTTCTTCCACTATTAATAATGCCATTGATAATGCGATCAATAATGGACGTGGAGGATTAGGTTCACCAGTACTGTTTGCTGCTGGAAATGATAATGGAGCGAATAGTTATCCTGCAACTTATGCACCTACTATTTCAGTTATTGCGATGAGTATGTGTAACCAAAGAAAAAATCCATCTTCTTGTGATGGTGAAACTTGGTGGGGATCAAATTATGGATCAGGTGCAGATGTAGCAGCTCCTGGGGTTAAAATTTTCGCAACTGATATTTCAGGTTCTGCTGGATATTCAAGTGGTGATTATACATCTAGTTTTAATGGAACATCTTCCGCTTGTCCAAATGCGGCAGGTGTGATGGCTTTGGTACTTTCAGCGAATGGTAGTTTGACAGAGACTCAAGCTCGTGCAGCTTTGGAAGGTACCACAGATAAAGTAGGTGGTTATACTTATAATTCAAATGTAAGTGGACAACCAAACGGTACTTGGTCAAATGATTTAGGTCATGGTCGAATCAATGCGGAGGCTGCTGTAAGTTCAGTCTCTTCAAGTACTGCCAATGATGCAGGAATTACTTCAGTTACGTCACCTATAGGAAGTGTATGTGCAACAAGTGCATCTCCAGTTGTGGTTTTAAGAAACTATGGCTCAAATACTTTAAGCTCTGTAACTATTAATTATAGTTTGGATGGAGGATCAAATAGTACTTATAGTTGGACAGGATCTCTTGCTCAAAATGGATCGGCGAGCGTTACTTTACCTAGTGTTTCTTTTGCTGGAGGTAGTCATACCTTTGATGCTTCTACTAGCAATCCAAATGGTCAAGCAGATGAAAATACGGTTAATGATGATGCAAGTTCTTCTTTTAGTTCAGGTTCAAATGGGGTGACACTTTCTATCACATTAGATAATTATCCTGAAGAAACAAGTTGGTCTATTGTAAATGCTGGAGGCAATACAGTTGCTTCAGGTGGAACTTATGGTAATGAGCCAGATGGATCTACTATTTCTATTGCAGCTTGTTTAGCTGATGGTTGTTATGATTTTATTATCAATGATGTTTATGGTGATGGGATTTGTTGTTCTTACGGAAATGGATCATATACTTTGACGGAAGATGCTTCGGGAACAGTTTTGGCGACAGGTGGATCTTTCGGATCATCTGAAACTACTAACTTCTGCGTTCCAGTTAGCCCAACGTCTAATGTAGACGTTACGATTTCTAGTAGCTCTAATATATCCTGTAATGGCGGATCTGATGGATCTGCAACAGCAGCTGGATCAGGTGGAACGACATCGATAAATTATTCATGGAGTAATGGCGCAAATGGAGCAACTGCTTCAGGATTATCAGCAGGTACATATACGGTTACAGCAACTGATGGAACAACTTCTTCTTCTGTATCAGTTTCGATTACAGAACCATTAGCAGTTGTAGTTAGTATTTCAGGAACGAATGCAAGTGGAGGGAATAATGGATCAGCTACTGCTACTGCAGGAGGAGGTACTCCTGGTTTCTCTTATAATTGGAGTAATGGTGGTTCTACTTCAACAATCAATAACTTAGGTGCTGGAACATATATCGTAACAGCAAGTGACTCAAGGGGGTGTACTGCAACTGACAATGTAGTCATTACAGATGATGGAGGTAACCCAGTAAATGTTTCTATCTCAAGTAGTTCAAATGTTTCTTGTAATGGAGGAAGTGATGGTTCTGCAACTGCAGCTGGAACAGGTGGAAGTACTCCGATAACTTACGCTTGGAACAATGGAGGATCTAGTGCTTCCATTTCAGGATTGAGTGCAGGGACGTATACGGTAACAGCAACAGATGGGGTAACTTCTTCTTCCGCTTCTATAATTATTTCTCAACCATCAGCCATTTTAGTTAACTATTTTGGATTAAATCCTAGTGCTGGAGGTAGTAATGGTTCTGCAAGTGCAACTCCAAGTGGCGGTACTCCTGGGTATTCGTACAATTGGAGTAATGGCGGATCAACTGCACTTATCAATAACCTTGTAGAAGGAACTTATTCTGTAACGGTGACTGATGCCAATGATTGTGAGGTAACTGGAAGTATTACTCTAGTTGATGAACCAGGAGGAGGATGTACTTATGAAACCATTAATTCTAATGGCTTTGAGTCTGGATGGGGAATTTGGAATGATGGAGGATCAGATTGTAGAAGAAGTGCTAATGATAATCAATATGCAACTACAGGTACTTATTGTGTAAGGATAAGAGATAATACCTCTACTTCAACTGCTACTACCGATAATTTAGACTTATCTAATTATGATGAAGTGACAGTTGACTTTGCCTATTATGCAAGAAGTATGGATAATTCAAATGAAGATTTTTGGTTACAGGTTTCAACAAATGGAGGTTCATCTTATACGACAGTAGAAGAATGGAATAGAGGAGATGAATTTCAAAATAACACTTTTAATACAGCACAGGTTGTCATTCCTAGTTCATCAATTTCATTCACTTCAACGACTAGATTCCGTTTCCGATGTGATGCATCTGGAAATTCTGATTGGATTTATTTGGATGATATTGTAATTACAGGATGTTCTAACTCTCCAAGTGGAAGTAGTCCAGGAAGTAGTTATGATCCTAAAATTATTGCGGATAAAGATTTCATAGAAGTAGAAGAAATTGAAAAAACTATTCAAGAGGTTAATCTTTTTCCAAATCCAACTAACAACATTTTAAATGTTGAATTCGAATTGACTAACAATTCTGATGTAAAAATGATGGTGATGAGTTTGACTGGGCAAGTAGTTGAAATGCGTGATTTGAAATTAGAGGAAGGAACTCAACAATTCAAAATTGATGTAAATCGATTTGATCATGGAGTTTACTTTATTCACTTAATTACAAATGACGAAAGAATTTCTAAGAAATTCATTGTGGTAGATTAAAAATTTATATAAAATGATAAAAAAATGCCCATTGCGATTCATTTCGTAATGGGTATTTTTTTTGGGAAAAGTAAAAGACAAGATTAACTTTTACTCTCTCCAATTATCCCCTTAATCTCTCTTGCCAAATCTTCTGTAGGTTGAAAAATAACCAACTCAATCCTTCGATTCATTGCTTTCCCATCTTTAGTTGAATTAGATGTTCTTGGTTCAAATTCTCCTTTCCCTATTGCGGATAATTGAGAAGCATTCATATCATAATCACTCACTAATGTACGAACAACCGTTGCCGATTGAAGGGAACTATAATTCCAATTGTCCAGAAATTTTTGAGAGGGAGGTGAAGAATTATCTGTATGTCCAACTACATGAATAATTATTTGAGGATGTCGAGTTAAAATATCACTTACCTTTTCCAACAATGTATTTCCGGAGGAAATAATTCTACTTGTACGAGCTTTTCGAAATAAAAGGTCGCTTGGGATAATTAGAATTACTTTATCTAATCGGGTCGTAACCTCTACTGAATTTAGATTCATGGATTGGAATTCAAAGGCCAAATCACCCGAAATCTGCTGAAGCATTTTTTTATTTTTTTCAAAAAGATCATCCACCTCTTTTAGTTTTTTTTGTAAAGTGGCAATTTGACTTTCCTTCGTTTTTATATCTTTTCTCAAATTATTTTCAACCGTCTGAGAAGAGGAACCTAAATTCGTCATTTGAGATTCCATTGTTTCTATTTGCAATTGCAACTCGTTTCTCAAGCCAACTAAAATATTATTCTCTCCTTTTCGCTCCGCTAAATTTAATTCAAGTTGCTTTCCTTTTTCCATGGAAGCGTTTAACTCATTACGTTTTTCATTAAATCTTTTTTGCCAATCATCAACAATCCCTTCATTGGTTGTCTTCAAGGTTTGAATAGCAGCAAGGTGTTTTTTCTTACCCACACATCCAAATATAAAAATACTGAAAACTAAAAGGGTAGGGGCTATTCTAAAATAAGAGGTTTTCATAATGTGATTAAATTTTTTTAGTAAAAAAGTCTTTACTGTATACCTTTTGAGTAGCCACGAACTCTCAAAAATATAGTGTAATTAGTGGCTACTCAAAAAGTATAAAGTAGAGAAATAAAAAATCTAGTAAAGAAAAAAAAGGTGAAGATTGAACATTCCAATCCCCACCTTTTTTGATGTATTAATTTTCTATCTCAAACGAATAGTACTCGCTCCCAATACTCCAATATCAGTATAAACGATTACTCGATAATATCCTTTCTTCAATCGCTTAGCCAATTTATGATTAAAAGATAAACGCTGATTTTCTTTAATATTAATTTCTTTTTTCTCCGCAGCAATAATTGGACTATCCGAATTATTTACTCGAACCGTTGCCTTGATTGGATTATCTAAATAAATTGGATTAGAATTTTCATCAGAGATTACCATGTAAATTGGACGAACACCTTGATACTTTGGTGGGACATTAGTTAAGTCAAATGAAGCATTAATGGTTCTGGCTCTTCTACTTTTAGCAGTAACTTTATCTCCTCTTCTTTTTTCTACCTCCACTTGAAAAGCTGTTGCTTTAAAATTTGACAAGGTCAAATTTGCAATTTCGGATTGCATCGTTTTGTTCAAGGCATCTAAAGCAACATTATCATCTTGAGCTTTTGTCAAACTCGCTTCTGCAATTCCAAGTTTTTCTCGGAGGGCATTATTCTCTGTTTGCAAATCATTGATGTTAGCTTCTAATTGAGACTTGGCAGCCAGCAAAGCTGAAATTTGAGATTGCAAATTAGCATTGTCCGTTGCAGTTGACTCTTGCATATCAGCTGCCGCTTTTAATTTTTTAATCGTGGCATTTCTCCTTCTTACTCTGGATTGTTCTTCTTCAACGGTAGTGGCTAGGGCAGCATTTTCTTCATTCAGCACATTATATTTAGATTCTAAACTATCGACTTGAGTTTGAAGGTCAACCTTCAAAGTTTCTAAATTTCCAACTTTCTCTGCTAACGATTTATTCTCTGCTTCTAATTTAGTTACTTGATTGCCTAAACTATAACTTTTATAACCAGTCCAACATAATAACAATGCTAGGATGGCAACCACTATGGCTAGAACATTTCTTGAATTCATAATTTTGTTTTTAATTTTTCTCAAAAAAGTAAAACGAAGGAGTTTCTTACTTCGTATGTTTGGTATTCCGTAACGAATTTAATAAAAAAAAATCTAACCCTTACTTTTCAACAAGATTAAAATAATTTTTGATTCTTGTAAATGTATTGTTAGAGAAAGTGGATATCATTTTTTTCTAAAAGCCTTTACTCTTGCCATGGCATTTTCTCGAACATTCACATAGTAAAAATTCAAATCAACGATATGGTAGTTTTTAAAAGTTACAAAAATGCTTCCTCTAAATTTTGGTTTGTGAGCCCATAGGATGCCATTTTGAACTTTTGCATCAACTAAATTTTTGGTGAAATTTTTCTCAAATTTTCGTAAAACCGTTCCCTTGTTTAAATCCGCTGACGCAGGGGTAGCATCAGTCGTCCAAGTCAAAGGATTCGTAACCGCAATATTATTGTTAGGAGAATATGCTTTTGGTGTATGTCCATATTTCCAAGTTCTCCAACTACAAAAACAATTAGTCTCAGTCGGCGTTTCGCAAACTTTTATATTTTGAAAAGTATCTCGTTGGATCGGCATTCCCACGAGGTATGCAGCAACTAAATTTTCTTGCAATTCTTTTCCATCAAAATAATCTTTCAATAACTGCGTCGCATGATTCGTCCCTTGACTGTGTGCAGCGATTACAATTGGTCGTCGCTCGCCAGTCGTAGAATTAATGGGGTTATAGTTTTTTAAATAAAATTCAAAAGCAGATTTTACGTCTGCATAAGCTAGGGCAAAAGCCTTTTTGGCTGCTACTTTATCATCTGTATAATAAGCTTCAATATGAGCTTGACGATAGCGTGGCGCATAGACTTTTCCTGCCCCATTAAAAATACTCGCTTGATTCAAGATGGAACCATCGTCTGTTGTTTTGTTTAATTCTGCATCATTGGTGGGAGCATTCCACAATGTATTACCTCTTTTTTTAGTGTAAGTGGTTGGGTGAAGCCAAAATACATCAGCCTCTGCCGTTGCTTGTAAATCAAATAATGATGGATCTGGAGTGCGATCTGCTTGGTCTTTTTCGGTAGGTAAAGCAGCCCAGTTTTCTTTTTGAGCATAGTCAGGTGCTGTAGGAATTTGCATCTCAGCATAAGCTCCTTTCGGAATTTTTGGAGAGCAAGAAATAAGTGTAAGAATGGAAATAAGAATTAATAAATTTCGAAGCATGGTTTATTTTTTTTCGCAAAAATAGAATAAATGTTTTAAGAAAAAATCATAAAAAAGAAATGGATAATGTTCTAACTAAAACATATTGTTATTTAAATATATTTTGAACTTTTGTATTCTCCTTAAAATTTGTTTCTTTTGAAAATATTAAACATAAGTAAGAGGAAATAATTTTTTAAAAAATGACCATCCACCAAAAAGATTCTAAAAAACTAGTTTGGGAAAAAACAGTAAAAGTTGAAGAGAATTCAGCTTATTGGAATGGTCAACCAAAAACCGAAAAAGGAAAAAAACTTCCTCCAAAAAAACCAATCGTCATTGAATTATTTTGCGGTTGTGGAGGTACTTCTTTAGGTTTTGAAATGGCTGGATTTCATATCGCCTTGGGCGGAGATATTCACGCACCTTCCATCGAAACCTTTCAACATAATCATCCAAAGTCTTCCACCATTCTTGGTGATATAAAAAAAATAAAACCTGCTCAAATTCAGGCAATCTTAGGCGATCGAAAAGTAGATGTTTTGATTGCGGGTGTTCCTTGTCAAGGTTTTTCGCTCAATAATCGAAAGCGTCATGAACAAGATGATCGTAATTTTATGTACAAAGAATTTATTCGTTTTGTAAAAAAACTACAACCCAAATGCATTGTGGTAGAAAATGTTTCAGGTATGAAAAGCGCAGGCGACTTTGTGCAAATTATTGAAAAGGAATTAGGTCAGGCTGGCAAAATGAAAGTAAAAAGCCAACTACTTTTTGCACCTGATTATGGCGTTCCGCAAAAACGACAACGACTCTTTTTTATTGGTATGAAAAATCAGGATTTCGATTTTTCCAAAATTAAAAAAACGCACGGCGAAGGCACCAAAAGTAAATATGTAACGATCAGAGAAGCAATCGGGGACTTGCCTTCTTTGGAGAAAAATGAGTCGAAAACAACGTATAAAAAAGAACCGTTTTCGGATTATCAAAAATGGGCTAGAAAAAAATGTAACAGTATACTTACAAATCATCTATCGCCAAATCATCCAACCTCCACCATTGAAAAAATAAAAAATACAATTCCAGGAAATCCAATGTATTCAAGGTATAAGCAGCGAATTCGTTTGGATTGGGATAGCTTGAGTCCGACGCAAGTTTCAGGAGGAATTCGTCCACAATTTCAATTAGGGCATCCAAAAGATAATCGAGGATTGACGATCAGAGAGCGATGTCGAATTCAAAGTTTTCCAGACTCTTTTGAGGTAAAAGGAGGAATAGTTCAAGCAAGAGTACAAACTGGAAATGCAGTACCACCATTGTTGGCGAAGGCAATTGCAAAAACGATTTTTAAGTTTTTACCGAAGAGTTGAAAAAAATAATTTGATACAAAGGAGGGAAAACTTTGTCCAATATATTTTATCTCTGGTGTGAAAATCACTCTATAAATTAAACCACATACCATGCAAGAAATCCTCATCACTAACCAGATGCGAGACATCGCAAATCAAAAAACAACGCATTTACAATTTAATCAAAATCGCGGACTCAGTAAATTTGGCTCCGAAAAAAAACGAACCATCGTCGGTTATATCGGTGAACAAATGGTCATGGATTTTCTGAAAATAAAAGCCCTAGATGACCAATTTAATTTCGATTTAACTTACGAAGGAAAAAGACTCGAAGTCAAAACGATCTCCTGCAAATTCAAACCGTATCCTCATTATTTATGTACTGTCAACTCTCACAACTTAGCGGGAATTCATAAGCAAGCGGCAGATTTTTATATTTTTCTTCGCATCCTAAATGACCAATCCAAAGGTTGGATTCTAGGATGTATTCCTTGCGCTGATTTTTTTGAAAAAGGGAAATTTGTGGAGAAAGGTTCGCAGGTAGTCAAAGGGGTTCAATTTGTCAAAGCGAATGCGACGGTGCTTCCGATTAATCAATTGCACTCTTTAGATATTTTAAAATGAGATGGTTCTTAGTTCGATAATTATTGTCAAACTGTTTAAATTTATGGAAGATTGAACCAACTTCATCTTCATAAAAAAGTTCAAAATGAAAATAATCGACCTTTCCAAAACCATCCAATACAATGCTGGCGATCCTTTTTTTATGAAGGTAAAAATCAAACACAAAGCACATCGAAAAGCAAAGTGGTTGATTCGATACTTAGGTTTGCCTTTTCGACTTTTCCCAAAAAACTTTATCGGTTGGGCAGATGATACCATTAAAAATATGGGTGTACATTCTACGACTCACATTGATGCACCGTGGCATTATGGACCAACTTGCGAAGGCAAACCTGCCAAAACGATTGATGAAATTCCTTTAGATTGGTGTTTCGGCGAAGGCATCGTAATCGATATGAAACACAAAGAAGACTTCGATGCGATAACAAAAAAGGATGTACAAGATTTTTTGGAAAAAGAAAAACTGGAGATAAAACCTAATATGATTGTTTTGATCAAAACGGGTCGAGACAAACACATGGGAACTAAAACGTTTTTTGAAAAAGGAACGGGCATGAGTGCGGAGGCTACCGAATGGCTCATCGATCAAGGGATCAAAGTGATGGGAATTGACGCTTGGGGCTGGGATCTGCCTTTGCCTTATTTGATTAAAAAAGCGAAAGAGACGAATAATGCGGAACTGTTTTGGGAAGCACATTTGGTCGGAAGAGACAAAGAATATTGTCATATGGAGCAGTTGACTAATTTGGATGCGTTGCCCTATTCGGGATTTAAAGTGGCAGTTTTTCCATTGAAAATAAAAGGAGCTTCGGCTGCGCCTGCTAGGGTAGTGGCGATGATGGAATAACCACCCTCCGTGGGCATGGTTTCAAAACAGTGTTACGGATATTTGAAAGAAAAAGATTGATTTCTATAAAAATTATATACTGATATGGTCAATTTAGAGAAATATTATAATGGGAAAAAATTATAAAGACATTCTTCATAAAAAATATGAGGCTTTTAGTGTAGAAGAAAATCCAATAAAACGGAAACTCCTTAGAATGGAAATACATTCTATTTTAAGGAATGTGGATACGCTGGATTCAGAAGATTTTTACATTTGGGGTTTAACTTTTTATATGTCATCTGAAGATAAGTTATATGATACGAATTTAGCTTTAGAAAATTTTATTAAGTCCTATGAGTTAGACTCCGATAATTTTTTAGCATGCCTTTATGTGGCTCATTGTTTTCATGACACTAAGGATTGGTTTAATGCTTTGAGTTTTTATGAAAAAGTAAATCAACAAAAATTGAAAGAATTTCAAGTTTGGAGATATGTAAAATTGATTGAGCATATAGGCTACTGTCATTATAAACTTGGTAATAAAGAAATAGGACGACAGAAATTTGAAAAAGTATTGGCTTGGTATAAAAAATCAGAATTAGGAGAACTTGCTGTTCCAACAGAAATTATTGAATGTCTTGAGGAATCTGATTCAATAGTAAAAGAGATTAAAAAGATAGAAGATTACTTAAAATAAAATGATGAACAAATCTAATTTTATAAAATACTGGAGATGGTTTATTTACATGATTTGTGGATTAATTATGATTCTGCCAATATCAGAAACTTTAGTTTATTGGACAGAAGATTCAAATGGAGAATGGGGACTAAATTTTGTAATTAATACTATTGAGTATGCTATTTTTGTTGTTCCATTAATTTCTTTTTTGTGGTTAATTCCTAGAATGGAAAAACCTTTAAAAGGAATATTTATTTTAATTTCTATTCTCTTAGCTGGGTTTATATTTTATGGTTCATATCTATCATTTGTTTTTTTATCACAAGATTATAGTCCTCATTATGGAATGTTGTTAGCATTATTCTTTTTTCCAATAGTTCTAATTAATTCAATAGTTGAGTGGAGACAAAATTCAGAGGAGTAACTCTAACCTCTACCTCCAAAATTTAATATTCTCCTCCTCCAATTCTGAAAACCTAGGAAGCGACCTTTCCCAACCAAAAACTTTTTCCATCACCTCAGGAGTCGAGTAAATTATCGAAAATTGCTCATGAGGATCAAAGTCATTTTCCCATTTATAAAATTGCCCTAAGCCTTGATCTTGCAAAGCTTCATTGATAAAAAGGATAAAAAATGGATCACATTGGTTTTTTATTAATTGATCTGTTTTATATTTTTTACCATTCAAAGTAATTTCTAAAATTCCATTTTCTGTATCTTCCCGCCAATCTTCTAAGGCTGGCGTACGCATCATGTGTGGAATTTTATCTATAAAATATTTATATCCATCACTTTCCCTTGGACAAATAGCCATGACGAAATAATCAAAATACCAAAAGATCCTTTCAGGAGCATAACTGAAATTAGTTTTACCTAAATGCCTTCCTTGCTCAATTTCTTCCTCAGAATAATTTTGTAGTAAACCCACATTTTTCATATTACTCACCAAGTCGTCTATCTCTTTTTCTGTAAATTTAAAATCGTTTGGATCTCTTGTGTTACCACATGTCCATGGTAATTTACCAAGTTTTTGACTACCAAGCACGATGGCAAAACGGCTATTTTCATTGTTGTAATAATGACCGAAATTATCAGGGCTGTCATAGATAGTATACAGTCGATAATCCTTTCCTAGGTTAGCATAAATTTTATTGAAAATATCTGGCGCTTGTGAAAAATTCCATTCCTTGTCTTGTGGAAGAAAATCAGATTTCCCTTGTCCTATAAAATATTTAAAGTTGATTTTGGATCGCAAAGAAATTGGTTTTCCATCGTAGATAATGGTAATCATCAAATCCTTGTGGACATTGTAATAAATTTCTCGACCGTCTTCTCGGATTTCTGTGAATACTTTTCCAAAATTTTCTCGGTCTGGCAAAAAAGAAATGATGTCTTCTAACAATGCAATTACATTTTTCTCTCCTTGCTCATTTAGATAATCTTTTGGATCAAATATTTTATGATGAGTATAATATTTTACAAAATCAAAACTGCTTAAAAGTTGATTGGGAACGCTTGGAATAGTAGTCAATAAATTGGCTTCAAGATGTTGATCCATTCGTTTTTTTGCATTTTTAAATTCTTTTTTTCGACTGAGAAAGTTTTTGGCTTGGCTAAAAATATCAGTCAATTTTCTAAAAATGGCTTGGTCAATGAATGATTGAATTAACTCTTTTTCACTTTCTGAAATAATTTTGGAAGCATGCAAAAGGTTGAGGTGATAAGTTTGTTCTCCTTGGATTTCTTGAATGATTTTTTCATCAACGCCAGTATCAGCAAGTGTTACATTTCCCCTAAAACTTTTATTGTCAAAATAATTATTATAGCGTTGATATAATGCTGCATCGCAAATGAATTGCTGCAATTTTGAAAAGAAGGCATTTCCATTATTCGAAAGAGGACGCAATTCTTCAATTTGTTCATTCGTTAAAACACCATCTTGAAGATAGAAGTCAAAGTCATATTTATGGTAATCGATAAAACTCATCAGAGATTTTTTTTTGACTAAAAATAAGGATTTTTCTATAATATGCTGAAAACATTGAAATAGTAAATGGCTAATAATTAAGTATAAAATATTTCATTTTTCAATACCTAATGTTAGGTACTCCACGTCATGTTTAGGTAATTTTTTAGAAACCTTATTTATGGCTTTGAAAGTATGTAAATTGTGATGTATATTCGCATAATATTTATTTTGACTAAATCTAGATAAGTAAATTTTTTTAAAGAGAAACCTTGATTTTATTGAGGTTTTCTAA
Organism: Saprospiraceae bacterium; assembly: GCA_045104975.1. GTDB lineage: Bacteria > Bacteroidota > Bacteroidia > Chitinophagales > Saprospiraceae > CAJQQY01. The sequence goes on along the minus strand of JBGCCY010000240.1, from coordinate 2,457 downwards.
AATAAAAGCGGGATAAATGAAATTAAGTGATTTAAAAATAGGGCAAAAGAGCATCGTTCAAAATTTTACTGATTCTCAAATGGGAGGAAAATTAATGACTATGGGAATGCTTCCTGGTAGTTTAGTTCAACTCGTTAGAAAAGCAAGTGCAGGCAAAACCTTTTTTATTAAAGTAAATGGTTTTGGGATGGCAGTAAGAAAAAACGAAGCTGCAAATATATTGTTAGAAGAAGTCGCTAATTAATAAAAACCTTTCATGCAAAATTTTAAAATTGCGCTGATTGGCAATCCTAATTGTGGCAAATCTTCCCTCTTCAATCAACTCACCGGCCTGCGCCAAAAAGTAGGTAACTTCCACGGCGTGACCGTCGATAAAAAATCTGGTGTCGCAAATCTTACCGACGACATCAAAGTTAACTTTATAGATTTTCCTGGTACGTATAGTTTTTATCCAACTTCAATTGATGAACGAATTGTGGTCGGCACTTTTGCCTGCCCAGAGGCTTCGATGGAATCGTGGGAAGAAGATGAGAAATATGATGCTATATTATATGTGGCTGATATTACCCAATTGGAAAAACATTTATTGTTGTTTAGCCAAATTAGAGAGTTAGGACTTCCAATGGTTCTTGCTTTAAATATGGCTGATGTAGCAAAAGAATCAGGGCTTGAAGTTGATTTAGATTTGATCTCTAAAAAATTAAATGTACCTGTTGTACAAGTGAGTGGGAGAACTGGAGAAGGAATAGATGGGTTGAAAAAAGAAATTATAAATGTAGTCGGGACAGCATCACAAAAATCTGATTTTTCCAAAAACCCTTTAAATTATATTTTTTCAAAAGAAGAAAAAGCGATAGCTCATGAACTCCAAGTGGAGTTTGGATTAAAGACTGAATATCAAGCATGGTTGTGGGCACAGCATTTTGAGTGGTTGCCATTTATGACGGCTGCTCAAAGAATTAGGATAAAAACTATTGTCACTCCAGAATTTGACGGACTGAAATATCAAGTGCGAGAGACGATGCAACGGTTTGAAAAATTTGGACCAATCGTTCGACAGACCTTAGTGAAATCAAAAACGAGTGAGGAAACTTTTAGTGATAAAGTAGATCGAGTGGTGACGCATCGATTTATGGGGCCGATTATCTTTTTTGGATTAATGATGATTATTTTTCAAGCGATTTTTAGTTGGTCAGGTTATCCAATGGATTTAATTGAGGCAGGTTTTGGGAAATTAGATGCAGGCGTAAAAGCATTGTTAAATGAAAGTATGTTACGGGATTTATTGACTGATGGAATTTTGGCTGGACTAGGCGGAGTGCTAATTTTTATTCCACAGATTGCGATACTTTTCTTTTTGATTTCGATTTTAGAAGAGTCTGGTTATATGGCTCGAGCAGTTTATTTGTTTGATAATTCGATGCGGAGATTTGGATTAAATGGTCGAAGTATAGTTGCGTTGGTTTCAGGTGGAGCTTGTGCGATACCTGCGATTATGAGTACTCGGACAATTTCGAATTGGAAAGAAAGATTGATTACAATTATGGTGACACCATTGATTAGTTGTTCAGCAAGGTTACCCGTTTATGCTGTATTGGTTGGTTTTGTGGTAGCGGCAGATCAGTATTTTGGTGTTTTTAATATGCAAGGATTAGTGTTTATGGGATTGTATTTATTGGGGATTATAGCAGCACTAGGAGCAGGTTGGGTTTTCAACAAGATATTAAAAACGGAAGAGACGAGTTATTTGATGTTGGAAATGCCGGTGTATCGAATGCCGATGATTAGAAATGTTTTGTTGAATGTGTATGAAAAAACAAAGACGTTTGTGATCGAAGCGGGGAAAGTGATTTTTGTGATTTCGATTGTGCTTTGGTTGATGGCAAGTTTTGCGCCGGGTGATGGAATGAAACTCGCTGAACAACAAGCGACGACAATTGCTTTAGATAAAAAATTAGATGAGGCAGCTACAGAAAACTTAATTGCAGCAAAAAAAATAGAAGCTTCTTATGCAGGTCATGTAGGAAAGTTTATCGAACCAGTAATTAGACCGCTTGGTTTTGATTGGAAGATAGGAATTGCTTTGATTACTTCTTTTGCGGCTCGGGAAGTTTTTGTTGGAACGATGGCGACTATTTATAGTATCGGAAGTGATGCGGAAGAAACTTCGGTGATTGATCGGATGGCAACGGAGGTCAGTCCAGACACAGGAGAGTTAGTTTATAATCGAGCGACAAGTTTGTCGTTGTTGATTTTTTATGTTTTTGCGATGCAATGTATGAGTACGTTGGCGGTGGTGAAACGGGAAACGAAGAGTTGGAAATGGGCGATGATTCAATTTGTGTTTATGACTGCGTTGGCGTATTTGGGGAGTTTGTTTACTTATCAGATGATGAGTTGAAAAAATAATATTTCTTACTTTTATTAAGTTCAGTTTAAATTCTGAATGTTTGTGGA
>JBGCCY010000239.1:0-14155 GCA_045104975.1 Saprospiraceae bacterium | reverse complement strand
CCAGGTTCGAGTAATGGTATATGGACAACCTGTGCTCACAACTTCATTAAAGGTCACAGGTAATACTCCTGCACAATCATCCACCGCAGTCACTAATGCTTCACCTAATATATCATCACAATTAACTGTAAGGTCAGAAGGCACTCCTGTCAATACAGGTAGATTATTATCTTCTACTGTAATAATTTGAGTTCCCGTAACTACATTGTTACATGAATCTGTAGCCGTCCAGGTTCTTGTGATAGTGTATGGACATCCTGTTGATATGTCTTCTGAGAAAACAACTTGTAAATTTGGTGTACAGTTATCACTCGCCGTAACACTTGCAGCATTAGGAATAGAGCTACAACTAACTGTTACATCAGTTGGCATCCCGATCAAAACTGGCTCATCATTATCTTCAACTGTAATCACTTGAGTCTCCGTAACTACATTGTTACATAAATCTGTAGCAGTCCATGTTCTTGTAATGATGTATGGACAACCTGTTGAGATATTCTCTGTGAAAACAATTTGTAAACTTGTTGTACAATTATCACTTACCGTAACGATTGAGGCATCTGGAATAGATTCACAATCAACTGTCATATCAGCTGGCACATTTGCCAAAACTGGAATATCATTATCCTCAACTGTAATTATTTGAATTCCCGTAACTACATTGTTACATGAATCACTTGCGACCCATGTTCTTGTAATAGTATATGGACATCCTGTTGAAATATCTTCGGTAAATACTACGTCTAAACTTGGTATACAATTATCACTTGCTGTAACGACAGCGGCATCTGGAATAGATTCACAATCAACTGTTACATCATTTGGTACATTCGCCAAAACGGGAATATCATTATCTTCAACTGTAATCAATTGAGAAACAATAGTTTCATTTCCACATGAATCCGTTGCCGACCAAACCCTTGCGATAAAATATGGACACCCATAAGTTCGTGTTTCAGAAAATTCAAAATCCATATTTCCTAAACAATTATCACTAGCTGTTACAGTTGCAACAGAAGGAATTGCATCACACTCAACGGTGATATTAGTAGGTACATTAGCAAAGACTGGTACTTCAGTATCTTCAACCGTGATCACTTGAATCACAGAATCTCTATTTTCACAATCATCTGTCACTACCCATTTTCTAGTAATCAAATATGGGCATCCCGTTCCAATTTCTTCTGTGAAAACTAATTCCACATCCGTATCACAATTATCACTTGCTGTTACAATTGCAGCTGTTGGAATCGCATCACACTCAACTGTAACATCATTTGGTACATTTCCAAAAACAGGACTATCGGTATCTTGTACAGTTATTATTTGAGATAAAGAATCTGTATTACCACAATCATCTGCAGCTATCCAAGTTCTAACTATCTCATAGTCACACGATGGTCCGGTTATTTCTTCTGTGAAAATTAATTCCACATCCGTATCACAATTATCAGTAACTGTTACAGTCGGCATATCAGGAATTCCATTACAATCAACTGTTACATCTTGAGGCACACCAGATATTTCAGGAGCGGTAAAGTCTCCTACAGTTACACTTTGTGAATCAACTGTTATATTTCCACAATCATCCGTAGCCGTCCATATCCTAATTAATTGATAATTATTTGGACATTCATTCTCTATTCTTATTTCATTTAATTCAAAGTTTATATCATCTGTACAATTGTCAGTTACGGTAGGAACAATGGTGGTTCCTGGAATCGATATAATATTGATATCATCAATTAAGTTTCCAATAGAAATACTATTTGGAGAACCTTGAATAGCCCTAAATAAGAAGATTGCCTCAGATTGTCCAACGGGTACAGGATAACTAATATTATGAATTTTCCAGCCTGCATTTCTTTCTCCTACTATTGTAGAAACAAGTGTTAAATTATTTAAATCTTCTCCTATGTAAACTCCCATTATGTCACTAGAAGTATTCCCTCCTGCCGGACGGTGCCTATGAGCAAATGAAATCTGCAATATAGTAGTTGGAACTACACAGAACGTCTGATATAAATCTCCATTATTAATGTGATTCAATTCTGCATGCCAGTTTCCTGCATAAGAAACAACTCCATTTATTTTTCCAGATTTTTGAATTTCAATTTTGTTATCAGAAGCATCTGTATCCCATCCTGGAAGTTGACCTTCTGGCACACCTGCCCAATTTCCAGTAACAGGGTTATCTTCAAAGCCTCCATTTTGAAAACCTTGAAGACATTCTTGACAATCTAAATTTATATCATCAGGAATACCTACCATGACTGGAGGAGTATCATCGATTATTGTAATTATCTGAACGACAGAATCAGTATTTTCACATTCATCAGTTGCAATCCATACACGACGTAAAATAAATGGACAAACACTCATATCTAAATATTCAGAAAAATCTACATCTACTTCATCCCAACAATCATCTGTTGCTTCTAAATCCTCTGGGTCTGGTATATCATCTTCACAACTGATCGTTATATCTGCTGGCGCAGGATCAAGTACTGGAGCAATACTATCTTTTACGGTTATGGTTTGAGTGACTAAAGTATCATTCCCACAAGCATCAGTTGCTAACCAAGTTCTAATAATATCATATTCACAATCTCCACTTCCTGTTTCTCCTTGGTAAACTATCGTTGCATTAGCATCACAATCAGTAATATTTAGAGTAGGAATAGCTGGAATATCACTATAACATACCACAGTAGTATCTACTAAATAATCTTCAACAACAGGAGGAGTTGTATCTTCCAAGGTTATTATTTGAGATGCAGTTGCTATGTTACCACAATCATCTGTTGCTGTCCACGTACGAGTAATTGTATAAGGGCAATTTACACTTGAAAATAAGGTATCATAAGTAACTGACATTACTTGTGAACAATCATCATCAGCAGTTACCGTTGGAATAGCAGGATATTGATCATTACAATTAATGGTAACATCAGCTGGAACTCCTATTAAGGAAGGCTCGCCAGTATCTTGAAGAGTAATCGTTTGAGTAGCAATACCAATATTTCCACAGTCATCCTCTGCTGTCCAAGTCCTAATAATTGTCCCATTACATATTCCTAAGTTTTCTGTAAAAGAATATACGACTGTCATTCCTGTCGAACAATTATCTGTCGCAGTTACTGTTGGCACACTTGGAATCGCATTACATTCGACGGTAACATCTAAAGGAACTCCTACTAAGGTAGGTGCAATAGTATCTATTATGGTAATCACTTGAACTCCAATAGTATCATTTCCACATGCATCCTCTGCTACCCATGTTCGGGTAATGGTATAAGGGCAACCTGTAGTTACTACTTCATCAAAAAGAATAGTTGTTTCAGTATCACTTGCACAATTATCTGCTACCGTTACATTAGGCACTTCAGGTATTATCTCTGTACAATTTATAAATGTATCTACTGGTAAATTATCAAATACTGGTGGTTCAAAATCACCTACTGTAATTATTTGAGTAGCAGTAGTTTCATTCCCACAATCATCTGTTGCAGTCCATGTTCTAACTAACTGAAAATGATTTTCACAACCTCCATCTATTTCTGTTTCTTCAATTTCTAATTGTACATCATTATCACAATTATCTGCAACTGTAGGTATTAGACTAGGATCAAATAAAGTAATAATATTAATATCATCAATACAATTCCCTTCTAAAACATTTCCTGGAGAACCCTGAATTGCCCTAAAAAGGAATATAGTTGAAGTCTGTCCAATTGGTACAGCATAACTTAAATTATAGTAAGTCCAAACTCCAAATTCAGTTGCTGTAGCTGTTTCAACTAAAGTCAAATTATTTAAATCTGGCCCTATATAAACCCCCATAATGTCATCAGACCAATTACTACTTTTATTTCTTTTTGCATGAGCAAAACTAATTTGAATGGTAGTAGTTGGTATGGTACAAAACTCTTGATAAAAATCTGAATTACTATCTGCATTTAATTCTGCATGTTGGTTTCCTGAAGCAGATATTAATCCATTGGTTCCGCTTGCATGCAATTCTATAATATTATCTGAAGATGCTGTTTCCCAACCACCAAGTGAATCTTCATGCCAATAAACCCAATTATTAGCATTTCCTCCAGCCAACTGTCCTATGTCATCTCCATCAGGATGTATAGGTGTTTCAAAGTCTCCATTCAAAAAAGAATTAATACAATCTGTACAAATAATATCTATATCATCTGGTACATTTGATATGACAGGAGGAGTATCATCTACTATAGTAATGATCTGGACAACAGAATCAGCATTATCACATTCATCAATTGCGATCCATACTCGACGTAAAATAAATGGACAAACATCCATATCTAAATATTCAGAAAAATCTACATCTACCTCATCCCAACAATTATCTGTTGCTTCTAATTCAGCAGGATCTGGTACATCATCTTCACAACTGATTGTTATGTCTGCAGGTGCTGCATCTAGTACCGGAGCAATAGTATCTTTTACCGTAATAGTTTGAGTTAGTAAAGTATCATTACCACAATTATCTGTCGCTAACCAGGTTCTAATAATATCATATTCACAATCTCCACTTCCCGTTTCTCCTTGATAAGTTATCGTAGCATTATCATCACAATCAGTAATCGTTAAAGTAGGAATTGAAGGGATGTCATTATAACATGCTACAGTTGTATCTACTACATAAGCATCCACCAAGGGAGGAGTTGTATCTTCTAAGGTTATCGTTTGTGAGGTAACTGCCGTATTTCCACAATCATCTGTTGCTGTCCACGTTCTAAAAATAGTTCCTTCATCTAAACAATCGTGATTCCCTAGGTTAAAACTAAAACCTTGAAATTTTAATAAACCGTTTGCTGTTTGATTTTTTCTAGCATATAATTGCCATTGCCCATCCATTGGTCCTGTAAAATCTTCAATGCAAGTTACATATTCAGAAACACCTGGAACAGGATCAATTGGCGTAGTTCCGTGGGGAATAAAATTCCCAGTACTTGGCGGGATGAGATCATCATTATTCCATTGTGGATAGCCCGTATCACATCTATAAAAAGTTGGACTCCAAACTAATGTTCCACCTGTTCCTTCACAATCTCCAGTAGTACAATGTTCTCCTACTAAAAATATTCCTTGCCCAGATGGGTTGATTAATATAAATTCAGCTCGACCTTTTCCTTTATTAGATTGAAATGATAAATCAAAACTTAAAAAATCACTTGCCTGTAAACCTGCATAGCCACTAATATTTATATTCCAAACCATCCCCGAAGCAGGAACAGTCGTTTCATCATTATTTTCATAATTTCCATTTGGCAAATAAACATCCTCATAAGTTAACTCAATATTATTATCACAATTATCTGATACGGAAACATTTGGCACTTCTGGTATTTCAGTACACTCTACCGTAATGTTACTAGGTACACCATCAAAGACCGGATCAATACTATCTAAAACAAATATCGTATAAGATTCACTTCTTGAATTATTACAATTATCAGTAACTGTCCAAGTTCGAGTAACAGAATAAGGACAATCTCCACTTGTCAATAATGAATCATAAGTAATACTCAATACTCCTGAACAATTATCAGTTGCAGTTACATTTGGAACATCTGGAAACTGGATATTACAATCAACTGTTGTATTTGATGGAACTCCCCACAAGGTTGGAGCCTCACTATCTTGAATTGTAATAGTTTGAGTTTCTGTCGCGACATTTCCACAATCATCAGTTACTGTCCAAGTTCGAAGAATTGATCCTGTACAAGAACCTAAGTTTTCATCAAATGAATAAACAACTGTCATCCCCGTCGAACAATTATCTGTTGCGGTAACTGTTGGAACACTTACTGTTTCATCACACTCAATTGTTACATCATCTGGAACTCCTACTAAAACAGGAGCCTCTGTTTCACAATCACTTACTGTGATAGAATCTATATTATTAGAAAAATCACATTCTCCAATACTTGTTACTGGAAAATCATTTTCTAAATCTAATGGCAAGGCTAAACTTCCATCATCATTTCCTATGACGAATAAATTAAATGGTGCAGTCAATCCTGCGACTGCAAGTGTGACCGAAACATCAACAGAATCTCCTGGAATAATGGCGGTTGGTATTTCAAACGTACCTACTAAAGTTCCTGTACTTTCAGGATTTCCTTCATAAATTGCAAAAGGGATCCCCGCAGGATAACTTAAATCTCCTAAATTATAAAATCGTAGATTTAAATCTATACTATCTCCCAAAACACATTCTGTTGGCCCACCGCCTATTATACTGAGATAAATATCTGCAGCAGGAAAAACTGGTTCTCCTTCATTATTGTAAGGGCCAACTTGTTTTAAAAAGCTATTCAATCGTCCTGTTGTTCCCAATGCAGGCGAACCTACCATATGATGTGGCTGTTGAACAGGTGGAATACTTAAGTCATCATTTATATTTGTAATAAAATAAGCATATTGATTCCAAATATTTCTAGTTGGAACCCATGGATAATCTTGTGATTTAAAAGCACGCATTCTTCCATTCCTTGCATATGATTCATCTGCACAAGAACACACTAATTCTGTCTCATTATCATTATCTATATCTAATACAATTGGATACTCTCCACCTGTTCTTGACCCACACGGAAAAGTAGAAAGATTAATTCCTGATGCTCCTGAGATAATTCTCAAATCATTTTCATCTCTATAAACTACTTCTGTTAGTCCATCTGCATTAAAATCAAATGATGTGGCTCCAGTCATCCCTGATCTATCAGTTGTAACCAAACTCCAAGCAACTCCTCCAGTACCACTTATATCAAATTGGTAATCTTCAATTACTTGAAAAACATAATTGGCACAAACCCCTATCTCTGGTTTATTATCTCCATCAAAATCTGCAATAGTTGCATTACTCGCACTTCGATACCAAATAGAACTAATATCTACATCTGTAATTGTATGAACATTTCCAATCAAAGATTCTGTTTGCAAATCCCATATATAAAGGTAAGACCCGTCTTCATCTGTAGTCGTAATAATTCCATCAACATCTCCATCCAAATCATAATCAGCTATCGAAACTGGTCCATCTTGATGACCTGGAGCAGAAGTTAATTCTCTTTCGACCGTCATTACACCGGTCGCCAAATCCACAGAATAAACTTGATTCCCAGCTACTAATTCCAGTCCACTACAATTAGTACAATCTCCATCAGGCAAGGCATCAACTGCTACTGGATTTGCATGAAAGTGTTCATGCAAATAAAAATTATAAATATTATTTCCAATATTATTAGCTCCACCTGCCGCTAGTCGAGTTCCTGTTATCGCATCAAAAATTTCATTTCCAACATATACTTCTGGAAAGCCATCATTATTAAAATCTGCTAAATTAACTGCATAGTTATCTGTAACAGTATAAAGTGGATAACTTAATCCACAAGTAACTCTTTGATCAGAAACCCATTGTAAATCAAAAGATCCTGTTCCGGTTCCTCCTAAATTTGTCCCTGCTGGATTATATTCATAACATGCGATTCTTCGATAATCATCCACATCTCCATTTCCAATCATATAATAGATTTCTCCATTTCCATCTTTATCCGCATCTCCAAATGCTAATCCTTTATTAAATATGTGTAGTGGTTTTGAATCAAATGTATATTTCGTTAACCCATTAGATCCATCAATAATAAATAAAGCATTCTCTACATATGTTGTTGTACTTTCCTTAAACCCAAGAATCTCGACTGATGATTCATCACCGTCAAGATCAGCTCCAATTACTGGAGTAAAAGTATTCACACTATCTTCACTTGCCCATTCCATTTCTATATCAAAACTTGGAGTTCCTGGTGGAGTATACTCACATTGTGGATCACATAGTCCCAGAAAATTACCATCATCACAAGGACAATCTGGATCAAAAACATCAACTAATCCATCTCCATCATCATCTATATTATTACTACATATTTCCGTACTTGAAGAGTAAACTAAAGCTGTAACTGTTGTTGTAACACAGTTCGTTCCTGAAGCTGCTCCCAAAGAAGTAATTTCTAAGTTCCAATAATCTAAAAATCCACCATCATTAAATTCCAAATCATAAATGGTCAAAACCCAATCTCCAACACTATTTTCTCCATCAAATTCCGACAAGGGTTCAAATGGCTGATGCACTCCCCCTTCATCTGGAGGACACGGTATGTCTCCATATATATCACCACTTTCATCATCAAATCCTATATCAAAATTTTCGTCTTCACCGCACGCCTGATCTACCAGTGTTACTACTGTCCCACTTGGACTTGTTAACGTAATAACCAAATCTTGAACCCAAGAATGTTCGAGATAAAAATTAGGGATATTTAAATCTGTGATTGTCCCTCCAGAAGTAACTGTAATCGTAGAGCTAACCGTAGGAGTCCCAAAAGGAGTAATTGTTACATTTGTTTGATTATCATAACTATCAATTACATCCACCTTTGCTCCATCACATAATTCATAGGTAAATTGATCTGTTCCGACAAAAAATGGATAAGGTAAATAAGTAAAAGTACCATCTGTATTTATCGTAACAGTACCATTTGATGGAGCAACAACAGGTGTCGTATTCAAAATCAAAACATCTCCATCTGGATCACTATCATTTGATAACACATTGCCTGATACTGAAGTCCCTTGCAAAACACTTACGGTGTCTGGGTTTGCAATTGGAGGGTCGCCCGATAAAATTAAATTTGAATTAAATTCGGAATTAAGGGTAGGGTTAATTGATGTAAAAGACAAGACGCCCCCCACTATTTCAGCTCTTTCAGCTGGTGAAGTAATTATGGCACCAATCATCGAAGGAAAAATTATTATCAAAAATAAAAACGTTCCTATTGATTTTGCGATACCTTCCTTGTTTTTAAAAAAATGATTTTTGAACCTAATCTGCATGCTTTTCCTTTTACAAAAAATCCGTCTTAAATATTTTTACATCTTGAACTAAGAAAAGTCTATTTTTAGATTGACTTGTTTTCGTTGTTTCCCTTTTCAAAAAATAGTGCGTTTAGCGAATTTGTTTATTGGTCTTTTGAATTAATTATCATCCTCTTGGAGATGCTAGTACAATGAGAATTATTACTAACTATTCCTTTTATATAAATCGGAAATTTCATTAACAACTTTGTTTGTTGTAAAATCGATTTGAACTTAAAAGCTTAAAAAGAAGATTCGTATAGATTTGAGAAAACCTGGACGGAAATAAAGAAGGCTTAAAGCATTGAGAAAAAGAGTTATCTTTTTTTCAATACCAAAGGATTTTATTTCTGAATGTAAGTAGGTAAAAAAGGATTTTTTCTGACAATACTAGAGGTACATAGACTATGCCAATCTACCCTAAACAGGGTAGATTTAGTATTGCGAAAATCAATAACTAAAAATGAAGAAGAACTTGACAGGCTAACATCTTTTTCTAAAAAAACAACTTTTCACAAGTCACAATTGAAAGAAAAATAGCTTTTATTATTTTTTCCACTTAGAAAAAAGGTTATCAATTTAGGTGTTAGATTCAAAAATTGGAAGAGGCTAAAACGTAAGCAACACAACGCTTTGTTGATACTTTTTTAAAGGAAATATGAAAAAATTCATTCAAAATATAAGGGTTATGATTCATACATCATTTAAAATTATTTTTATATATTTTTGTTTGTTTTTTCAATAATTCATTAAGATGAAGGCTAATCTTCCCAGGTTTTCCATTGCCTATTTTTATACCATCAACCTGCACAATTGGCAAAGTCCCTTTGGTTGTACTGGATAAAAATGCTTCTGTCGCATTTTTTAAATCTCGAAAAGTTATATCTTTCTCAATCACTTTATAATGCTCCTTCGCTAAGTTCATCACTCGTTTTCGAGTGATTCCTTTCAACACATGAGAAGTCGAAGTAATGATTGTTTTATCTTTTTTTACAATGAAAAAATTAGAACGAGACGACTCCGAAATCTTTCCATCCCAATGATATAAAACATCCACTGCATTAGCCTTTTTTAAATCATTTACTAACCGAATCGGTTCAATATAATTCGTCGTTTTCACAAATGCAGAATGTCGAAAATGCTCGTGCAACATTAGTTTTACCCCCTTCGCATATGTTTTTTTTGAAGGCACTTTAAAATGAGTCAACAAAATAATCATGTTCGATTCTTTGGCTGGTAAATATCCATCTTCTGAATACCCGCCAGTCAAAATGATTTTCATTCCTCCTCTTTTAAACTCATTTTTCGAAATCAACTTCATTACAAATTTTTTCAATTCTTCCACAGAGTACCCTAACTTCAGTCCCATTTCCTTAGCTGAATTTTGAAATCGAACCATATGGTCTTCTATAAAAAGAGGGATTCCATTTTCCACTTTTAGAAAATCAAAAATTCCATAGCCACGTAACAAACCTAAATCTGTAACTTGCAATTTCGCATTTTTAGCTAAAACGATTTTTCCATTGACGCAAAAATAATTTGGCATATTTTGTTGTTTTACTCTTTTCGAAAAAAAAAGCAAATTAAAAAACAATTATGAATCTATCTGCCCTTCCTAAAAATATTTCATTTCTTTTTCTGTTTTGCATTTTTTTAGGCACAGGTTGTCGGTCAAAAAAAGATTTAGCCAATGCCACTCAAAAGAAAATTCCAACTTCTGTCCAAGAATTTATTGAGGACTCAGAAGTATTTGAAAATAGCTTCACAGGCTTCGCTTTATACGATCCGAATAAAGAAAAAATGCTCTACCAACATGATGCAAACAAATATTTCACTCCTGCCTCCAACACTAAAATTTTTACACTTTACACCGCTTTGGAAATTTTAGGAGATTCAATTCCTGCTTTGAAATATGTGATTAAAGATGATTCACTCATCTTTTGGGGAACAGCCGATCCATCTTTCCTCAACCCTCAAACACCTGAAAATCAGACGGTTATCCACTTTTTAAAAAATAGAAAGGAAAAATTATTTTTCGCTTCATCAAATTTCCAAGATAAAAGATTTGGCGCAGGTTGGGCTTGGGATGATTTTGCTTATGGTTACCAATCCGAGAAATCACCTTTTCCAATTCATGGAAATTTGGTTCGTTTTCAAAGTGAGTTGGATGGAAACGGAATTGATATTTTTCCAAAACCATTTGAATCTCTCGTATTTTACAATCCTCAAATTGGAGGAGATCGAACTCATTTCCAAAGAAAAGAATTCGAAAATATTTTTGAATATAATCAACTTCAGCCAACCAATAAAAATTATAAAAAAGATATTCCTTTTCACTATTCGAATGAGTTTTTTGTGGAATTGATGAGTTTAATTTTGGAAAAAGATGTCGAGTTGTTGCCCATCGAAATGACTATTCCTAAAAATGCAAAAACGATTTACAGTTTAGCTGCCGATGAAATTTATAAACCATTGATGCAAGAGAGTGATAATTTTATGGCGGAACAAATCTTACTTGCTTGCTCCAATGAGATTTTCGATACGATGAATACCCGAAAAGTAATACAATTTTTCACAAAAGAATATTTGAAAGATTCTCCCGACCGACCACTTTGGCGAGATGGTTCTGGTTTATCTCGCTACAATTTATTTACTCCACGGACGATGATTTTTTTATTAAATAAAATATATGAAAAAATTCCCGAAGAACGCGTCTTTAGAATTTTTCCAACTGGTAAGAAAGAAGGAACAATCAAAGATTGGTATGCACCTTACGTGCACGCCAAGACTGGGACTTTGAGTAATAAACATTGTCTTAGTGGTTACATCACTACTCAAAAAGGGAAAACCTTGTTCTTCAGTTTTATGCATAATAATTATATCACTTCTTCCACTCCACTCAAAGAAGAGATGCAAAAAGTGCTACACTTTATACACATGAAATATTAATCGTAGCTCGACTCCCCTGAGTCCAGTTCTTTATTATTTTCTTGCCACATTATTTTTCATTATAAAACTGGACTCAGGAGAGTCCAGCTACTTGAAAAAGTATTATTTTGCAAACAAAATAAAAACCAATGTCGAAAAAGAAATCTAAAAAACCTTCTCCCAAAAAAGTGAAATCTACTACGCCCATTGACCGAACTCATTGGTATGCAGCAATAGGAATTTTCGTTTTTGCCTTTCTACTTTATGCCAATACGATCAATCATGGTTTTGTCCTCGACGATGATTTAGTTTGTAAAAAAAATAGTTTTGTGCAAGAAGGAATTGGAGGAATAAAAGACATCTTTACACACTCTTGGTACTATGGATTTTCAGGAACATCAGATCGATATTATCGTCCGATGATGTTGGCAGGTTTTGCGATTGAGAAGCAGTTTTTTGGAAATAGTCCAACTATTTATCATTTTTTTAATGTGCTGGAATATGCATTAGGTTGTCTGTTTTTATTTTTCACTTTACGACTTTTATTTGAGAGAAAGTTCTTCCTTCCAACGGTGGCAATCACCTTACTTTTTGCTGCACATCCATTGCACACAGAGGTCGTCGCTAATATCAAAAGTCGAGATGAAATTTATGCTTTCTTAGGAATGCTTGGAGTGATTTATTCCATCGTTCAATACAATCGAAAGGAAGATGGAAAGTATTTATTTTTTGCTCTGGGAAGTTATTTTTTCGCTATACTTTCGAAAGAAGGAGCACTTTCTATTTTAGGGTTAGTTCCGCTAGTTTTATACTTTTTTACAAAAACATCTACTCAAAAAATTATTATTCAAACGGGAATATTTGGATTTATTGCAGCCATTTATTTTGCGATTCGAATGAGCATTATTGATCTTGATCCAACTCCTTTTGAAACGATAGATAATAGTCTTTTTGCTATCGATGATTTTTGGGGACAGCGTGCAACTGCCATTGGAATGCTTGGAAAATATTTCCAATTATTGATTTTTCCACATCCTTTGAGTTTTGATTATTCCTATAATACATTTCCAGAATTAGGTTGGGCCAATTGGAAAGTGCTTGCTAGCCTTGCAACCATCGTAGGACTTATACTACTGACTATCAAAGGTTTACATAAAAAAAGCATTTACTCTTTTGCTATTTTATTGTTTGCCATCACCTTTGCAATTACTAGTAATATTTTCTTTTCAATTGGAGCGACATTCGCAGAACGATTTATGTTTATACCTCTTTTGGGTTTTTGTATTACTGTAGTTTTTCTGATCAATCACTTTTTTCTTGAAGAAAGAAACTATTCACCTATTTCTTTTTATGGGATCATTGGGGCAATACTTTTACTTTATTCAGCGAAAACAATTACTCGAAATGCAACTTGGGAAAGTGATGATACACTTTACGAAACTGGCATCATCACAGCTCCGAATAGTTCTCGAACTCAAAGTTTTTACGGAGTAATTCAATACAGAAAAGCACTCGAAACAACTAACCCTAATGAAAAAAAAGAACTACTCAATACCGCTGTAAAATATTTAAAAATGAGTACGGAAACCTATCCTGGTTTTACGGAAACGTATCATCATTTGGCGTTAGTTTATGAAGCACAAAACAATAATCCACTTGCTGTTGAAGCTTATAAATCTGCTATTGCAACTAATCCAGAATACTTCCCTGGAATGACTAATTTAGGAGTACTTTTTTATAAATTAAAAAACTACAGTCAGGCGGAAGATTATTTAAAACAGTCTTTGCTTTTTGCTCCTAACAATGTAATTACAAATCGTTCTTTGGGTTTAACTTACAAAGCAATGAATCGTTTTAAGGATGCTGAAATTTTTTTTAAGAATGCATTAGATGCTCAATATAATGACACGCATCTTTTTGATTTGGTGGAGTTGTACAAGGCGATGGGTGATATTGAAACAGCGATTTTTTATGATAAGAAGATCAAGGAATTCAGAGGAGAGTGACCCCCTACCCCTAAAGGGGAATTCTGGGTTTCCCTGCAAAGAAGATTTTCCTTTCATTAATTTAATTTTAGTCTTTCAATTTAAGACTAGGGAATTATCTTTTTAGTAAAAAATAATTCTCTAATCTGTTTTCATAAAAAATGCTAAATCAATGAAAGCATAAAATAAGATTGAAAGAAAACCCAAAACTCCCCTTTAGGGGTCGGGGGTAAAATACTTCAACAACTTCGTCGTCGCAGATTTCCCAACACTTCTTCAATCTCACTAGG
>JBGCCY010000238.1:0-4780 GCA_045104975.1 Saprospiraceae bacterium | reverse complement strand
AAAAAATCATATATCTACAATCATGTGAACGGAACTGTTTTGACAAAATTAACTGAACCAAATGAAATCGTAGGCATGGGTTCTCCACTTTATCGTATCGGAGAATTGGACACGATGACGCTTCGATTCTATGCGAGCAGC
This sequence comes from Saprospiraceae bacterium, assembly GCA_045104975.1. Lineage (GTDB taxonomy): Bacteria > Bacteroidota > Bacteroidia > Chitinophagales > Saprospiraceae > CAJQQY01. Next base: position 4,639 of record JBGCCY010000238.1, on the reverse strand, counting down.
AAACAATTACAGCAAGTAAAGTTGGGAGAAAAAATAGAAGTGCTCATTGATAATGGAGCAGAAAATTATTCGACTTTGGATGGGACGATTAGTTGGATTTCGGAGCAATCAGAGTTTACGCCAAAAACAATTCAGACTAAAGAAGATCGAGTTAATTTGGTTTACGCAGTCAAAGCAAATGTTGCCAACCCCGACGGATTTCTAAAAATCGGTATGCCTGCGGAAGTAAATTTCCATCAGTCAACTGCTAAAACTGACGATCAAAAAATCAAAATGGAAGAATAAATGAATGCCATTGAAATAAAAAATATTAGCAAATCATTTGGCGATACTCAAGCTGTGACTGACATTAATTTTTCAGTCAAGAAAGGAGAACTATTTGGTTTGATTGGACCAGATGGTGCAGGTAAATCTACCTTGTTTAAAATCCTCACAACGCTATTGATGCCTGACCATGGAGAAGCGAAAGTGTCTGGTTTTGATTCGATAAAAGATTATAAGAAAATTAGAAAAATCATTGGTTACATGCCAGGTAAATTTTCATTGTACCAAGATTTATCGGTACAGGAAAATCTAGATTTCTTTGCTACTATTTTCGGAACGACCATCGAAAAAAATTATCACCTGATCAAAGAGATTTATGTTCAATTGGAACCTTTTAAAAAAAGACGTGCTGGAAAATTGTCTGGTGGAATGAAACAAAAATTAGCACTTTGTTGTGCTTTAATTCATGAACCAGAAGTGTTGTTTTTGGATGAACCAACGACTGGAGTTGATGCTGTCAGTCGAGCAGAATTTTGGGAGATGTTGAAGCGATTAAAAGCACATGGCATTACGATTTTGGTGAGTACCCCGTATATGGATGAGGCTTCCCTTTGTGAACGAATCGCCTTGATTCAAGAAGGTGAAATTTTACAAGTTGATACACCTCAAAATATCACTAATAGTTATTCAAAACCACTATTTGAAATTCGTTCAGATGATTTCTATCAGTTGCTAAAAGATCTTAGGGGTGAACCATTTACGGAGCGAGTGGAACCCTTTGGGGAGTATCTGCATTTGACGACAAATTCTGGCATCTCCAATGAAACGATCAAGAATATTTTACAAAAAAAAGGACATGTTCAAATTGAGATAAACTCAACAACAGCAACGATTGAGGACGTTTTTTTAGATTTAATGTAAATTTTAATTATGGAAAACAATATCAATAGCAATGCAATTACGGCAATTGATTTGACTAAGAAATTTGGAGATTTCACCGCTGTAGATGCTATTTCTTTTGAAATCAAAAAAGGAGAAATTTTCGGGTTCCTTGGAGCAAATGGAGCGGGTAAAACTACTGCCATCAAAATGCTAATTGGCTTGAGTAGACCGACCAAAGGGCAAGCAACTGTTGCTGGTTTTGATGTTTTTTCACAGACTGATAAGATCAAAGAAAACATTGGCTACATGAGTCAAAAATTTAGTTTATACGAAGATTTGACGGTCAAACAAAACATTAATTTCTACGGTGGAATATATGGTTTAAGTAGAAAAAAAATTAAAGAAAAGTCAGCTTCCATTATTGATAATTTAAACCTTGGAAATTATGCAAATAAGGTTGTTGGAGATTTGCCCTTGGGTTGGAAACAAAGATTGTCTTTTGCAGTCGCAAGTGTTCATAATCCGAAAATAATTTTCCTAGATGAACCAACTGGAGGTGTTGATCCTGCTACTCGAAGGCAATTTTGGGAAATGATTTATAAAGCTTCTAACAATCGTATTACAATTTTTGTAACGACACATTATATGGATGAAGCGGAGTATTGTAATCGGGTCTCGATTATGGTGGATGGGAAAATTGAAGCGCTGGGTACGCCACGAGAATTGAAGGATAATTTTTCTGCTGATTCGATGGATGATGTTTTTATTAAACTTGCTAGAGGGTAATCAGGTATCGGATACCTTGAAGGTATCCGATACCTTTCAGCAGCTTTTTTCAAAATAAAAATCAAAAAAATGTTACGCATATTTTTAGCATTTGTCAAAAAAGAAAGCTTTCACATTCTTCGAGATACTCGAACTTTGGTGATTCTTTTTGGGATGCCAATCGCATTGGTTTTGATTTTTGGGTACACGGTGACCAATGAATTTAAAGATGCTTCTATTTCAATTATTGACCAATCGAAAGATAATTTGAGTCAAGAATTTATCGAACACTTAACGGCATCTGGGCATTTTCAATTAGTCAACTTACCGAATAATGCTAACTCACTTGATGATGAATTCAAAGTTGGAAATGTAAAAATGGGTGTCATTATTCCTCCAAATTTTGAAGAGAATTTTTTCAAAAATTCACCAGTCACCATTCAATTAATTACCGATGCTTCCGAACCAAATTATGCAACCACTTTGACGAGTTATGCAACACAAATGATTTTTTCTTTTCAAAAAAAATATACCACATCAGTTGTTCCAATGTATCAAATTGAAACTGAATTAAGGATGATGTACAATCCAAAATTGATTGGAGCCTACAATTTTATCCCAGGCGTGGCGGCTTTGATTTTGATGTTAATTTCAGCGATGATGACTTCCTTGACTATTTCAAAAGAAAAAGAAACGGGGACGATGGATTTATTGTTGGTCTCTCCTCTCCCACCCATGTTGATTATTTTAGGAAAAGTAATGCCATATGTTTTACTTTCATTTATTGATACGATGCTGGTTTTTGCGATGGGTTATTACATTTTTGAAGTGCCGATTCATGGAAGTCTTCCTTTGTTGTTATTGTTGAGTTTATTGTATTTGATGGTTGCATTGGCACTAGGTGTTTTGATTTCAACCAAAGCAGATACTCAGCAAGCGGCAATGATGTTTTCACTTTTTACTTTGCTCATGCCGACGATGTTGTTGTCTGGATTTATGTTTCCGATTGCTAGCATGCCTTGGGTTTTACAATATATTGCGAAGATTGTTCCTGCTAATTATTTTGTTCAAATCCAACAAGCCATCATGTTGAAAGGCGCAGGTTGGGAATCCATTTCTCAACCAATTTTGATTTTGACGATAATGATGTTTGTACTTTTTGCAGTAGCATGGAAAAATTTTAAAGTGATTTACAAATAAGAAATATGAGAAAATTATTTTATATCATCCAAAAGGAATTTATTCAAATATTTCGGAACAAGGCGATTCTTCCATTGATGACGGTCGTGCCAATCATGCAATTAATTGTCCTTTCATTTGCGGCAAGCAATGAAGTGAAAAATGTGCAATTGGCCATTGTCAATCAAGATAATTCGGAGTATTCTCGATTGTTGATTTCTAAAATAAAAACATCAGACCGATTTATTTTGATGGACACGCCACCTTCGGTAAAAGTCGCAGATGGCATGATGCAAAGTGGCAATGCAGATATTATTTTAACCATCCCACCACAATTCGAAAAGAATTTTTTTAAAAATAAAAAGGGCGAAATTCAATTGCTCGTCAATGCGATCAATGGTCAACAAGCAACTGTTGGAGCAGCATACCTTGCTCAAATTATCCAATCTTTTAATCAAGAAATCAGACTCGATGCAGTCCCACAATTGGCGGTAATAAAACAATCCAACTCTCCTCAATTAAAAATTGAAAACTCCAATTGGTATAATCAAGATTTGAATTTTAAAGACTTTATGGTACCTGGAATCCTTGGAGAGATCGCAACAATTTTAGTGATGCTTTTGACTGCAATGAATATTGTGAGGGAAAGAGAAATTGGAACCATCGAACAAATCAATGTTACTCCCATCAAAAAATGGCAATTTATTTTGGGAAAAATGATTCCATTTTTAATCATAGGAATGATGTTATTGACAGTCGGGTTGATTGCTGGGAAGATAATTTTTGATGTTCCCATGCGAGGAAGTTTATGGTTGATTTTTGCTTATTGCATTTTAAATTTATCAGCAGTTCTAGGTATTGGATTATTTATTTCCAATTTGGCGGATACGCAGCAACAAGCGATGTTTATTACTTTTTTCTTCGCTATTATTTTTATTTTGATGTGTGGACTTTTTACTCCGATCGAAAGTATGCCGAAGCTGGCGCAGTATTTTACGATACCCAATCCGATTGCGCATTTTGTGCATGTGATGCGTTCGGTTTTATTGAAAGGAAGTGGGTTTAGTGATGTGGCATATAATTTTAAGGTGACGGCGGTGCTTGCGGTGGTGTTTAATTCGTTGGCGATTTTGAGTTATCGAAAGGTGAGTTAGGTAATTTATTTAATAGAATTAAAAAAAAATAAATTCTTATACATATACCCTTAATGATATTAGATATTTTTATTATTTTTGAACTTCTTGAACTATAAATGATTCATTATCAACGAATTAAAATTTTTATATGAAGATTAATTCGTAAAATCTACAGGTCAGCTTCCATTAAGAAAAAAAAGAAATACATTGCAACCAAAAAATAAAATATCATGGAGACATCATTACTTACCAAAATTTTATATAAAGAATTTTTTTAAAGAAGAAAAAGAAATTTGGGTATTCGATAAGAATGATAATCAAATAAAAAAAAGAACTAAATCTCCAAAAACTATTTTCTTTGAAAAGGATAGAAATATTCTAGAACTTAATGGACAAAGAACAGATTTCCTTGA
>JBGCCY010000237.1:0-3408 GCA_045104975.1 Saprospiraceae bacterium | reverse complement strand
TGCTGGGCTAAAACGAGGAGCTGATGCCTACCTTTCTAAACCATTTGATAAAGAAGAACTTCTCGTTCGATTAGAGCTACTTGTAGAAAGACAAAAGAAAATGGCGACTTATTTTTCCAAAAATAATTTTGCTAAAGAAGCACTTCCAGTCGATGTTGAAATACAAGAAGCGATTCAAGTTGAAGATGTTTTTATCAAAAAAGTAAAAAAGATTATCGAAGAAAATTACGCTGATGAAAATTTTGCCTTGCCTCAACTTTGCCAAAAAATAAGAATGAGTCGCTCACAATTATTTCGGAAAATGAAAGCTTTGATAAATACTTCTCCTTCGGATTTCATTCGGACTTATCGTTTGGAAAAAGCAAAAGCATTGTTAGAAACTACAGAGATGAATGTTTCGGAAGTTTCTTGGGAAGTTGGATTTAAGGATGTTTCTCATTTTTCAAAATCATTTCAAAATGCATTTGGACATCTTCCAAGCCAAGAATCAAAAAACAACTTTAAATAAATAGGCACTTTTATTTAGAAAAGTAACATGAAAAAACTGCGCTTTAATTTTAAAACCCCAAATTAACTTAAATGAAAAATTTAAACATTAATCTCGACTTTAGTTTTATTAAAAACCATTTAAAAAAACTATTCATTTTATCTCTTCTTATTTTTTTCTCTACAAAGGTTTCCTCTCAAAAGAATCTTGATAGTTTAAAATCAGTTTGGCAAGATCCAATACAGCATGACACTATGAGAGCAAAAGCTATAAAGGATTTTCTAATTGCAGGATACCTTTATAGTCAGCCTGATAGTTCATTTATACTAATAGATTCTCTTTATCAATTTGCTAAATCCGCTGAGTCAAAAAAATATCAAGGACTTAGTTTTGAATTTAAAGGAGTTGTCTGTTTAACTCTAGGAAAATTTGAGGAAGGCAAACGTTATTTTTTGGAATCTATTAGTTTATATGAGGAGTTGGACGATGATAGTAGGATAGCATCATCTAAAGTAAACCTTACTCAAATTTATAAGAGTTTAGGAGAGCAAGAAAAAGCACTAGAGACCATTAGAGAAGTTGAACGATATGGAAGAAAAAATGATGACCCTTATACTCATTGTCAATCATTATTTATTTTATATGAGATTTTTGACCTAAGAAATGAATCCGATTCTATTAGCCTCTATCTCAATAAAGCCTACGAAGTCGCAAAAAAAGAAGACTTTAAGGAAATGCAAGGGATAGCCTTAAAGTATTTAGGTTCGGAAGATGCCCGAAGAAATAATTATATCCAAGGCTTGGATAAGTTATATAAAGCAGTTGATCTCCTTGAAGGACAAAAAAATATAGGACAGTTATTTCTTTGTTATGATGATATTGCAGCTATTCATAGAGAATTGAAAAATTTTGATAAGGCACTTAAATATAGTAATCGATGTCTTCAAATAGCTGAAGAAACTAATTCCTTGAAGCATAAAGGCTGGGCTTATTTTTCTTTAGGTCAATTATATGATTTAAAACTAGATTTTGATAAGGGGTTTGATTATTACAAAAAGGCTAGAGGTCTATGTATGCAGACCGGGGATTTTCATACTTATATGTCTACAACTTCTACAATAATACCTACTTATGTCTACAAAGATAGTTTTTCATACGCTTTAAAATTGATCGAAGAATTTGGAGAAATCATTAAACAAGTAAATGAACCTCAAGCTGAAGAAATATATTTTCGGACTTCCTCTCTTTATTATTGGAAAATAAATAATATACCTAAAGCAATTGATTTTGGAGAAAAAGCCTTAGCAACAGCACAAGAGCTAGGGAAACTTATTAATATTTCCCAAAGTGGAGATTTGTTATACCAAGTGTATAAACAGAATAAGGATTATAAGAAAGCACTAAACACACTTGAATTGCTTACGGTTACAAGAGATAGTATTAATAAAAAAGAAAATCTACGCGCTGCATTTAGCAAAGAATATCAATATGAATATGACAAACAGGCCTTAGCTGATAGCCTTGAATTTGCTCAAAAAGAAGCCATCACTAATCTTCAACTTGAAAATAATGAAGCGACTTTATCCCAACAGCGATTGGCTCTTATTGCTACTATTTTAGGTCTTTTATTATTGGGGACATTGGCCTACTTTTTTTATCAAAGCAAAAAGCGTCAAGAAGCGGAAGCGGATCGAGTCAAGGAATTGGATGCTTTCAAGTCTACTTTTTATACCAATATCACACATGAGTTTCGAACGCCACTTACTGTTATTTTAGGAATGGCAAAACAAATTGAAGAAAGGCCTCAGCAATATTTAGACGAGGGCATTAAATTGATTAAAAGAAATGGAAAAAACCTCTTAGGTCAAATCAATCAAATCTTAGATCTCTCAAAATTGGAAACGAATTCCTTACAGTTGAATATCATTCAAGGTGATGTTATAGAATTTCTCCGTTATTCTACAGAAGCATTTCAAAGTTATGCGAATGGACAAAATCTTTCATTACGATTTTTTTCTCCTGTGGAAAAACTTCAAATGGATTATGATCCTGATACAATTCAAAACATCATGTCAAATTTGATTTCGAATGCCATGAAATTTACTCCAAGTGGAGGAGATGTAAAAGTATTGTTAGAGAATGACGACGAACAATTAACAATTAAGGTTCAAGATTCAGGAGTAGGTATTTCTGAAAAAGATTTACCTCATATTTTTGATCGATTTTACCAAGTGAAAAATTTGAATGGATCAGAAGTTTATGGTACAGGTGTCGGGTTGGCATATGTTCAAGAATTGGTAAAAGTAATAGAGGGAAATATTTCAGTAAAAAGTGAAGTCGGAAAAGGAACAACTTTCGTAGTGAATTTACCAATTAGAAGAATAGCAGCAATTGCTGAAAATGGAATAAGTAAAGTAGAAACTCAAAGGTGGAAACCAATCCAAAAAAGAGTAGATGTAGTTGGTGATACCAAAATCAGTTCATCAAAAATTGATTCAACTTTAAATACAAATGAAAATCTCCCAAACTTATTAATCATTGAAGATAATGCCGATGTAGTTATTTATTTAAAAAGTTGTCTGAGTGATTTATATCAAATCGAAGTTGCTTACAATGGAAAAATAGGAATTGAAAAAGCATTGGAAACCATTCCAGATTTAATCATCAGCGATGTGATGATGCCTGAGAAAGATGGATTCGAAGTTTGTGATATTTTGAAAAATGATGAAAAGACAAGTCACATTCCTTTAGTATTATTGACAGCCAAAGCTGATTCCACATCAAAAATTGCTGGGCTAAAACGAGGAGCTGATGCCTACCTTTCTAAACCATTTGATAAAGAAGAACTTCTCGTTCGATTAGAGCTACTTGTAGAAAGACAAAAGAAAATGGCGACTTATTTTTCCAAAAATAATTTTGCT
>JBGCCY010000236.1:0-19166 GCA_045104975.1 Saprospiraceae bacterium | reverse complement strand
ATTGGTGGATGCCTTGAGCGTTGTTCTTTTTTTCATTGAAAAAAAAAGAACCAAAAAATTCTAGATGAAAAAATAGCTTTGCGCAAGGCAAGCTCCCGCTCCCTCATTTTTCACCGATCCTTGCTGCTCATGGTTTTCCTTTCAATTTTGAGTTGGGTTTTTAATTAATTCTTTCCTTTGTTAATTGAAAGTATGATAGTATTGAGCGACATCCTTATTATAACAAATATTATTTTTAAAAGTATTATTTGTAGATATTCCTAACATTTGTAATAAAGGTGCGAAAATATAAAATATGTATGAATAATGATAGTAGTTAGTGGAGTTACTGTTTTTATTCGTCTCAAATAAATGAAGCTTGAAAGAAGAGATTTGTTTTTATTTTTTGGAATATGTTATCTTTGATTATTGAAAAAACTTTGCTGCTGAAAAATAAAGGTAGCTACAAACTCAAATACTATGATTCGTTCTGTTATTAAATTTGGTGTATTGTTGGTCATCGGAATTGTTGCCTACAACTTCTTTTTAGGAACACCTGAAGAAAAAGAGAAAGCTAAAAATACTATTTCAAAAGCAAAAGAAGCTGGTAAAGTAATCGGTGGTGCATTGCTAGATTTAGGAAAAGATGGCGTGGCGCTTTTAAAAGAAGAGAGAGCAAAATTTCAAGAAGGGAAATATGATAAAGCGGTGGAAGAAGTTGGTGGATTGATTTCTAAGATAAAAAGTCAAGTCGAAGGGGCTGGAGGAGAGATGATGGATCGAGTGAATGATTTGGAAAAACAAAAAGAGGCTATTTCGGATGAATTAAGCAAAGCCAAAGAGTCTGCAGGGGAAATGTCAGAAGAAGAAAAGGAAAAATTGAAAAAGAAGTTTGATGAATTGACGGAGAAAACTGGAGAAGTTTTAAGGGATTTAGAAAAAAAGAATTAGAGCAAGTCGAAATAAAAAGGAATCGGAACTATTCCAAGAATCCGATTCCTTTTTTATTGCCATAAAAATAAAGCAATTGAAAATCAAAACGCTCATCCGGATTATTGGCATTTCATTTTTAATATTTATTGGATTCGTGATTTTATCAGCCAACTTTGGCTGGAATTTTTTCTTTTTTGCCTTGGTCAAATATTTACCACTTGGCGATAAGATGGCTCATTTCCTATTGGTAGGAGGTGTTTCTTTTTTTGTAAATCTATTGTTAGAAGTGAAAAAAATAACGCTAGGACGAAGGGAAATTTTATTGGGGAGTTTAATGGTTTTTGTATTTATTACATTTGAAGAGTTTAGTCAACTATTTTTAGTTCGCAGGAATTTTGATTTGGTAGACTTGAGTGCCAATTATTTAGGGATATTTTTATTTGGACAATTGGCACTTTTTATTTGTGAGAAATTTCAATTTTTGGAAAAAAGGATATTTTAAATTTTATCCAATAAAATCAAACCATGAGAATCTTCCAACATCGCTCGATCACACTTCTTAATTTTTGATAAATCATCTAACAATATATTTCCTTTGTAAGAAATATAAACGCCATCAGCAAAATGGGCCTCAAAAATTAAATAGTTAATGTCATTTTTTGGGTAAAATTCGAACTCATATTTTCGCCAATCTTCATGCTTAATAAATCTAGTTTCTGCTAGTAATTGATTTCTTCCACACTTTGATGCACTTCCCCAAATCCTTAATTTTAAAGGTAAATTATACCCTGCATATTTTTTGGTGTAAGACAACATCAAATCGAATTGATAGCATTCTCCTTTTTTCATTGGTTGACTAATTCGCTGCTCGATGCTTTCCCAAGTTCCATTTTCTCTAGAAATTAACCCCAAGTAGGTATTACCATCATACGCCTCCTTGATGACTCCCCATGGTCCTGGCAAAAGGTCAGGGGTAGTTCCATCTGCACATTGATGCCAACCGGTAGGCATCGTAGCATCTTCAGGGTTTCCTTCAAAGGAAGCATTGTCAAAATATATTTGACCAGTTGTACCTGAAATAGAAAAGACTACAACCAAGACAGATAAAAGAAGGCGTGTTTTTGAAAATAATTTCATATAATTATTGCTGTTGTTTCTTGCAAATATATTGCTTTTCAAGAAAAACGAACCTTAAAAACTTAAAATTGCGTAAATGGTTTCGTTATATTGATAATGGGGACATAGAATATGGAAGGTTTTAGCTTTTTTAAATAAAGATAAACACTTAAAAAACAGGTAAACATTAAAACAATATTTCTTACTTTTGTCCTCTAATTTAATTTTTTCCAAAAACAAAATAGTTCTTAAAAAAGAATCATTTTTAAGAATCAATAAGAAAATGTCAAACCCTAAAGGAACATATGCATCCAATAAAAACAATCCAAGTTACATATATGTGATTTTGAGTGTGTCGTTGGTGTTATTTCTTTTGGGATTTTTTGGTTTGTTTTTGTTGCATGGCCCAAAGTGGATTAATATTTATAAGGAGCAGGTAAATGTGATGATTGAAATAAAGGAAGATACTTCGCCTGAACAGATATCAGCGCTAACCAACTCTTTAGAAGAAAAACCTTATATCAAAAGTGAGACGGTAAGATTCGTAAGTAAGGAAAAGGTGGCAGAGGAAATGAAAGAAGAATTGGGTGCATCTGAAAACACGCTGGATATCATAAATCCATTTTATGATATGATTCATTTTAATATGAGAGCAAGTTTTATGCAAAGCGATAGTATGCAAACCATGCGTAAGAATATCATGGAGAGTGATTTTGTCAAAGATGTTTTCTATCAAGAATTGTTAGTCGATCAGATTAATGATAATTTAAGGAAAATTGGTTTTGTCGCTTTATTCTTAGGTTTCTTTTTTATCATTGTTGCAGTAGTATTAATACATAACACGATCAGGTTAGCCATGTATTCTAATCGTTTTGTTATAAAAAATATGCAACTCGTTGGCGCATCTTGGAGTTTTATAACTAAACCATATTTGACCAAAGGATTTTTGAATGGAGTTTGGAGTGGAATAATCTCGATTATTTTATTGTTGGGAATGGTTTTTATTATTGACCTTCAATTTCCCGAACTGCGATTAGATATTTGGTTAGAAGATATATTCGGATTAATATTGATAATGTCTGGTTTGATTATTCTGGGTATTTTGATTTGTTTTTCGAGTACCTATTTTGTGGTCAATCGATATTTGAAAATGCGATTAGACGATTTATATTGATTTCGGATTAAAGATTATGAATTGATGATTATGGATTTTCCATCATCTTAAATCATCAATTTTAAATAATAAATAGTTAAAAAATATGAGTAAAAGTAAATCAAAGAAAAAAGTTGTTGTTGGTAAGAAAAATGAAAATAAAGCAGCTCCTACTACTTCACGAAGAACGAGGACTTCTTCCATTTCAAGCCAACCAGAAACTTTACTTTTTGAAAAACCAAACTACACCTTTATTATAGGAGGAGCCGTTTTGGTATTTCTGGGAATGATGATGATGTTAGGTGGAGGAATGCCTAATCCGAATACTTGGGATCCTGATATTATATATTCTACAAGAATAACAGTAATTGGACCGGTATTAATTTTAGCTGGTTTAGTGATGGAGATTTACGCTATTTTTAAAAAGTAGGAATTTCTCTTCTTCATAAAATCTTCTTTATTCTTATGGGTAAAGAAGATTTTGTGTTTTATAAAATATAAACTTAAGCGATTGATAATCAATTGATTAGGTTTGATTTTCTTCATAAAATTTATACGAAATCAAATGAGTGATCTTCTAGAAGCCATCTTGTTAGGCATTATTCAAGGTTTAACTGAATTTCTTCCCGTCAGTAGTAGTGGACATTTAGAGTTAGCCAAAGTGATGTTTGGGTATGATAAGTCAGCAGGAGAAAGTATGTTGCTAACTGTAATTTTACATGCCGCAACTGCCTTAAGTACAATTGTAATTTTTCGGAAAGAAATAATAGAAATTATCACAGGTTTGTTTAGTTGGGAAAAAGAGCAAGTGGAATTTTCTGGAAAAATTATTTTGTCGATGATTCCTGCGGCAATCGTCGGAGTATTATTTGATGAGCAGTTGGAAGCCCTTTTCGATAAACAAATCTTATTAGTTGGTTTGATGTTGGTCCTTACAGGAGCACTTTTGTTCCTTGCCGATCGTGCAAAAAACACTAGCAAAAAAGTAAGTTGGAGTAATGCTTTAGTGATTGGAATAGCACAAATGATTGCTATCCTTCCTGGTATTTCAAGATCAGGAGCGACGATTTCAACCTCAGTTCTTTTGGGAATTGATCGTACTCGCGCAGCAAAATTTTCATTCCTTATGGTGGTACCTTTGATCTTAGGAAAAATGGCAAAGGATATTTTGGGAGGTGAGATTGCTTATGCGGAAGGAGATTTAATTCCATTGATGGCAGGATTTGGGGCGGCATTCGTTACAGGCTTGGTGGCTTGTACCTGGATGATTGCTTTGGTTAAAAAAAGTAAATTGTCTTATTTCGCTTATTATTGTTTTGTTGTTGCAGCAATTGCAATTGCAAAAGGAATGGGTTGGTTTTAATATAAGGAGTATGGGATTTTTTGTATTGAGTATTGAAAAAGTGAAATTGGTTATCTAAAATGGCTACTAAGTTTTAACTATATTAAAGTCCCAATACCCAATACCTATGTCTAATTTGAATAAATAAAAAATCGAATGTCTGAATTTTCTCCTCCATATGATTTTAAAGCTGGTGCTGTTTTATTAGTGAATAAGCCTCTGACTTGGACCTCTTTTGATGTCGTCAATAAGCTTCGATACACCATAAAAAAACATCTTGGAGTAAAAAAAATAAAGGTAGGTCATGCAGGTACACTTGATCCTTTGGCGACTGGTTTGCTAATCATTTGTACTGGAAAATTTACTAAACGACTCGAGTCTTTTCAAGCACAAAAAAAGGAATATACCGGAAGTTTTTTATTGGGAAAAACGACACCTTCATTTGATGCAGAACAGGAACCAGATGCTTCTTACCCTACGGAACATATTACTCCTGAATTATTGGAAAAAGCAAGACAACAGTTCGAAGGTGATTTGAAACAATATCCTCCTCAATTTTCAGCGATCAAAGTGGATGGCGTTCCGTTGTATAAATCTGCTAGGAGAGGAGAAAAAATCGAAGTAAAACCACGACCTGTGCATATTTTTAAATTTGATATTGAGGCAAATAATTTTCCATCTATTGATTTTTATGCTGATGTAAGCAAAGGAACTTACATCAGATCTTTAGCGCATGATTTTGGGAAAGCAGTTGAAAGTGGAGCGTATTTAACTAAATTAGTTCGAACCTCGATTGGAGGTTTTCAATTGAAGGATGCGTGGGAACTGGAAGATTTGTTGGCTCATGTCGATAGATTGGAAAATATTTATTCTAAAGATTCAGTATAAAAAAAAGCAATAACATCATAGACGCTATCACTTTATATTGGAATTATTAAATGTCTCAGAAAACAAATTGCCTGCTAAATGAATAGCAGACAATTCTTGTTTTTAAATTTAAAAGAGGATTTCTCCATCCTTTAAAAGTGTAGTTTTTCCAACTAGCGTTAAATCATCTTGAATGATGTGGTAAATTTCGACCACATACTCGCCATTCTTATTCTTGCGCTTTTCATGCTCAAGCACTAATTGAAAATTTGTAGAAGTAGTATCAGCAACCCCTTGATTCTTCGTCACGGGAATATTTAATTCAGTCAAATTATAACCAGTAGCGGTTTCTTTGACTTGCAATAATAATTCTCCTTCGGAAAAGTTCTTGGTTGAAAAATCTAGTTGAGTATATCTCCAATTCTTAGCTTTTGATTTTACAAAATTGATAGCCTTTCCATTTTTCTTTTTGGAAAGAATTACTTTATTAAAATCAATTGAAACAATCTTTGGTTTTTTGGGAGAGTTTAACTCTGGAGAAATTACCATTTTATTCGAAACAGGGGCAAGAATTTCTTGCTGCTCAGAATTATGTTTTTCCAAAATCTTCAACATACTAGCTGCTGACTGATAGTTAATATATTTAGCAATAAAATTCCCTTTAGAATTAAAAATGAGTAGAGTAGGGAGCAGTTCAACATTAAAATATGATTGCATGTTTATGCCATCGAAATCATCTACATCAACGGAAAGAGATGCATAATTTTTTTCTAAAAAATCTTTAACTCTTACATCCTTGAAAGTTGTTTTTTCCATTTGTCGACATGGAAGACACCATTTAGCTCCAAACTTGATGATCATTAATTTATCTTCCTCAGCCGCTTTCTCCTTGGCATGAAAATAAGAAAGAGGAAGTAGGTCTAATGTAACTTTTTCATTGATAACTAAATTTTCGGATTCCATTTCAAGACCTACAAAAACAGGTTTGGGGGAAACCTTCGTTGTTTGAGTAGATGACTTGATAATGGTTTCTTTAACTTTTTTTGAAATTCTTGGTTGGTTAAAATGAGCTTTGCTTTTTTGAAAAGTTTTAGATGATGTAGAAATTTTCCTTTTTTTAGTATTTGAAATTTCTTTAAAACTTGATTGATTGGAATTTGAAATAGGAGCGTTTTCTTTTGAATTTAACTTAGAAGGTGCTAAAGCCAGAATATTATTTTTTGAAATTGGTGTTGCTAAGTTTGATTGAATTTCCATTTCTCCTTTGGTAGAAACCAAAGGAACTATATATTCCATCGATGGGTGAAAAGTTGGTAATAATTGAGTTGAGCTTATATTATCAGTCCCAACAGAATTATCTAAAGTAATAGCTATTAATATTGCAAAGAAAAATGTACTTGCAAAGATGGACAAGACTCTATCTACATTATCAAGTTGACTAGCTGTAGAAACTTGAATCGTAGGAGATGTCTCCGATGGTTGAAATGGAAAATGAAAATTCGTTTGTTCGTTTAATCTTACCATGATCACTTGGTTGAATTCGTTAATTAGAATTCCCTTCTGGTAAGTAATTATTTTTCTAACGTTTTAAGTGCTACAATGGGGATTAGTAGGTAGTTTATCTCATAGAATGGAAATCAAATATAATTGATAAAAATTGGTTTCAAGAAATAATAAACTGGTAAAAACAGATATTCTTTTTCATTAAATAAAAGCAGTTGCTTATCAGTATTTTATAGATTCTGATAATTTTATATGTGAAAAAAAGAGGAGATGGAAAAGAGAGATTTTTGCTTATTTCAGTTCAAAGTCAACTTCTATAAGGGAAGCTTTTTTAGCTGAATGATGACTACATATTTATAGGTGAGTGTGAAAAATAACGAACCACAAACTATTAGAGAAGAATGAAATATCTTGTGGTTCGTTAAATTAGATTCGTACTTATTTTTTATTCTTTTCTGCTTTCAACTGTTCTTTGCGTTTTATTTTTTGATCATTATTACTTTCGTAAATCGCATAGTTTTCATATTTCGCCAGATCAGTTTCGGCCCAAATATCTTTGCCAATATCGCAGAGAGTCACCATTTCTTTATAAATCATATTACCCACATCAACTCTACGTTCTACAGCGATATCTCGATCAGCCACTCTATCTTGTTGAATATTCAAAGCGTTTTCAAAGGCTGTGGTAGCATCAACTACTTTGTTGATTACATTTTCATTAACGCCAACATCACTTAGAAAATCAATTTGTTGTCGAGCCACTCTAGCAACTCGCCTTCCACAAAATAGGAGTTGAGCATCAGTCATATCGCCCATTTTTGCTGTTCCAAACTTACGATATCTTCCAGTTCTATTGCTGAATTTCATATTTACTCGAGTCATTAAACTTCGAATGGATGACTTTAATTTTTCAGAAGATTTGTATTTTTTATCGGTTACAATCATTTGATCTCCGACCATTTCATCGTCATCTGGAAGATCCCTGAGTTTTTCACAATTGATTTGAAAAGTCTTCAATCGTTGTTTGTCGTACCCATATTTTTCAAATTCTTTAATATCCCGTAATGCGAAGCGAATTCTATCCATACTTTGAAGGTATAAATCAGCATCTGGGAAGTTATGCATTCTATTTACTGCTTGCTTTTTCATCTGATAATCAATTAGTTAGCAATTATTAATGAAGCAAAGATAGAATCATTTTTCATTAAAACAAAAATATTTAAAACAAAAACAATCTGGTTTATTTTTGTTTTAAATATTCCTCATCCAAAATTTTCTTGTTATGTGATTTGTAATAAAATTAAATTAGGCTTTAACTTTTAGAAAAAGTAATATTTCCAATATTTAGATAAATTCCAATGCTTGTTTTAAATCTTGAATTAACCAATCAGGATCTTCTAATCCAATATAAAATCGAACTAAATTGAAAGGAAGAGTAGTGTCTTCTTTTCCGGGAACATTATAAAAAGCGCAAAAAGGTAGTACCAAAGATTCATGCCCTCCCCAGGAAACGGCTAATGAAAACCTTTTTAGTTGTTGAAAAAATATTTCTGCTTTTTCTAAGGAATCTGTTTTTAGATGGATAGAAAAAAGACCACCTGCGCCGTCCATTTGCCTTTTTGCTAATTCATATTGCGGTGAGCTGGGGGAGAAAGGATAATTTACTTTTTCAATTTTTGGGTGGTTTTCTAAAAACGAGGTTACCTTCATTCCACTCTCATGACATCTTTTTAAACGCAATTCTAGGGTTCGCAAACCACGAATGACCAACATTGCATCATTGGGAGAAATAATGGCTCCCAGAGTCATAAATTCGGAATAGAACATTTTTTTAATGATTGCTTTGCTTGAACATACGACTCCAACCACCACATCAGAATGACCATTCAAATACTTTGTTCCAGAGTGAATGACCATGTCAATTCCATGTTCGATAGGTCTTTGAAAAATAGGAGAAGAATAGCTATTATCAATGGCAGTTACGATTCCATGCTTTTTTGCAATAGCTGCACAGGCTTTTAAATCTTGCAAGTCCAAAACAACAGAGGTTGGGCTTTCCAAAAAGAGTAGAGTAGTATTGGGTTGAATGGCTTCTTCTATTTCTGCCAAATTAGTTCCATCCACAAAAGTGTGAGTGACTCCAAATTTTGGCAAATATTCAGTCAACATTTTAAACGTCCAAGAGTAAGAATTTTTGACACAAACTACATGTGCACCTTGGTGTACTTGACTCAAAATTGCCATTGCATTAGCACTTGCGCCACTTCCAAAAACGAGGCAATCTTCCGCTTTTTCAAGCGCTGCCAATTTTTTTCTCAAAATAGCTACTGTTGGATTATTCCCACGTGTATAAACATTTGCATCCATTTCTGCCGAAATGGCTTTCCGAAAATCTGTCAAATTATTAAAGACGAAATTGCTACTTTGAATGATTGGAGGAGAAACAGAATTAAAATAGTCTTCTCGGTTTTCACCAAGGTGGAAAAGAATTTTGCTTAAATGCATAATTAGTTAAATTTTTGATTATAAATAATTGATAATCAATATTTTATGTGAGTTTTAACTGTTTTAATTGTATAGCTTCTAAATGTAAATATGACCGATTAAATATGTTTTTGCATGACCTGAAATTTCGACTCGATCATTTAAATATTTACAGCTAATATGACCTTTTCTTTTGGATAATTGGATGGCGGTCATTTCAATTTTTCCTAATTTATTGGACCAATACGGAATCATGGAAGTATGAGCTGAACCAGTTGTGGGGTCTTCGTCTACACCAGCTTGGGGGAAAAAGCATCTGGATACAAAATCAGCTTCTCGACCTGGAGCGGTAACAATGGTTCCTCGAGCATTTAATTTTTCTAAAGATCTTAAATCAGGTTGGAGTGATTCGATGATAGTTTGATTTTCAACGATGACCATGAAATCGGTTTTCCCTTTAAAAACCTCTATTGGCGAAATTCCTAATCCTTCAATTAGCTCAGTTGGAGCTTCAACTTTTTCCAAAATATCAGTTGGAAAATTCATGGTGTACTTGTCCCCATCTTTCTTAACTCTTAATTCTCCACTTCGAGGGGAAATAAAAATCACTTCATTTTTATCAAATCCATTGGAAAAAATAACATGAGCTGAGGCAAGTGTCGCATGACCACAAAGATCAACTTCTGTCGTTGGAGTAAACCATCTTAATTCAAAGTGATTGTCTTTGGAAACATAAAAAGCAGTTTCTGCTAGATTGTTTTCCATAGCGATATTTTGCATCAAATCATCTGGAAGCCAGTTTTCAAGTGGACAAACTGCAGCAGGATTTCCTCCAAATATTTTCTCTGTAAAAGCATCAACTTGATAAATGGTTTGAGTCTTTT
The DNA here is from genome assembly GCA_045104975.1 of Saprospiraceae bacterium. Taxonomy (GTDB): domain Bacteria; phylum Bacteroidota; class Bacteroidia; order Chitinophagales; family Saprospiraceae; genus CAJQQY01. The sequence goes on along the minus strand of JBGCCY010000236.1, from coordinate 8,905 downwards.
TCATATTTGGGAATTTTCTAAGATTTTTATTAAACGCCGAATTGAGTGAGGTGGTGATCAAGGTGTTTTGAAAATAAAGTATTCCATTCATTTTCAGTTAATGGACCAAAAGAATGGGATTCTTTTCCATTAAAATGCTCACCTCCAAGTTTTTGGACTTGATTAATGTAATCGACTAATTTTTTCTTTTCTGTGATAAAATCTCTTTGATCATCAATGACAAATTCAGGAGCCGTTCTTCCATTTTTAGGATATGGTTTTGGACCAACTACTGCATTCTTGACAAACATTTTTAGCATGAATTTTTTAAAACTTCCAGGCTTTGTGTATTGGTTCGTCAAACTCATGTCGTAGGCGACATTGAGATGAGCCAACATTTGGGCAACATTCATTTTTCCCCATTGAGCTTGGGTTTCAGGAGTTAGCTGGTTGATTCTGCCGATGGTGGTTTGTGTACCGGTGGAAGTGAAGAGGTTTTGCATTTTGAATATTTAAAATTAGAAAAGGAGGTAAATAGGTATCGGATACCTTTAAGGAGGTATCCGATACCTCGATTAACTATTCAGCTATAACTACATATTTATTCTTTTTGCCATTTTCAACCATCAGGTATTTTCCATGGAGTAGGGCATCTGAAGAAATACTTACTTCATGACTTGCAATTTTATCTTTGTTGACAGAGATAGAATTCCCTTTGATAGATCGACGAGCTTCTCCATTGGAGGCAACAATTCCAGTATGATCAGTCAATAGATCAATGATATTTAGACCTGCATCAAATGCTTCTTTTTTGATATTAAAACTCGGAATTTCTTGAGAAACAATTTCCAATGATTCCGCATCCATTCCCAACAAAGTATTCTTATCTGCTTTTTTAAATAATAAACTTGAAACATTTTGCGCAGCATCGTGAGCTTCTTGTCCGTGCACTCTAATCGTTAATTCTTCTGCCAAAAGCCGTTTTAATTCTCTAGGGTTTTCAGCATGTTCTGCTTCTCTAGCTTCGATTTCTTCATGAGATTTCAAAGTAAAGTAGCGAGTGAATTTTTGAATATCTTTATCATCTGCATTAATCCAAAATTGGTAAAACTTATAAGGTGATGTTTTTTTCGCATCCAACCAGATATTACCTTCTTCCGACTTTCCGAATTTTTTCCCATCAGACTTAGTCAAAAGTGGAGTCGTTACAGCATAGGCTTTTGCGCTTAAATTTCTTCGGATAAATTCAGTTCCAGAAGTAATATTTCCCCATTGATCAGAACCACCCATTTGCATAGTTACCTCATCATTTTCAAATAATTTTTGGAAATCATAAGACTGTAATAATTGGTAACTGAACTCTGTAAAAGACAAACCAGTTTCTAGTCTATTTTTCACAGAATCTTTTGACATCATATAACTAACCGTCAAAGTTTTTCCCACATCTCGGAGAAAATCTAAAACATTCATTTCGTTATAAAAATCAATATTATTTCTCATGATGGCTGAATTTTCGCCACAATCAAAATCTAAGAATTTGTAAAAATTTTCTTTTTGAGCGGCTAAATTTTTATCCAACTCATCAAAAGATTTTAAAATTCGCTCTTTATCTTTTCCAGAAGGATCTCCGATTCGACCAGTTGCGCCACCCATCAAAACCACAGGTTTGTTGCCCGATAATTGGTACAATTTCAAAATCATTATTTGGACAAAATTCCCTAAGGTTAAAGCAGGAGCGGTTGGATCAAATCCAATGTATCCTACTCTCATTTTTTCCGCCAAATGTTCTTCGACTCCGGGGGTAGAGTCTTGTAGCATGCCCCGCCATTTAAGTTCTTCGATAAAATTCATTGTAAAATATAATTTGGTATTTTTGAAGCGCAAAAATAAGAAAACTATGTTAATATCATCAGTAATCCTAAATGCTATTTCAAAGTAATTAAAAGGATATCTTCGAGACTTTACGTAGGTTTTACTTAAATCGTTCCATTGGAGGAGAATGGTGAGGAAATATTTATTTTTGAGGAAATATTTTTATAGCATTGTGGTTAAATGGTGGAGACATTTGATCAAAAACAGAAAAAGTCAACTAATGTTTAATTTAATTAGAGCTGTTAGAAAATATAAAGATCAAATAGTGAAGATTGGTTTTTTTAATGCCTCAATTACAAATTTAGATAGGTTTCAATTTGAAATAGATAAATGCAAATCTTGTCATGAAGAAAAAAGTCTGTTTGTTGCCAATCCAAACTTAAATCCTGTACCTGAATCCATTTGTATTGATTGTTTAAAGACCATTGATATTGAAATTACTCATCGTACTAAATTTGGTTTTGTAGATGCTGATCTCCCAAAAGGATTGGAAGATGCCAAACTAAAAGTATCTAGGGAGTCATTTAGTGAAATGCTAAAAACACCACCTTATTTGACTTTACAAGGAGAAAATTGGTTATGTCATTGTAAAGATTTTATGGAATACATTGGAAGATGGGAAGCTCCCGATTTTACTAATGAAAGTAATGATGCTAATGGAAAGAAATTATTTTTAGAAATGACAAATAAAGACTACCAACACCTTTGGGAAGAATCTGAATTGCCTGATAATGAAAAGGAGTACACTTGGGGTGATGTTTTTTATCATACATTTGAGTGTCGGCATTGTAAAATCAAACAAGGATATTGGGAAGCCTAAAAACCTAAATCAATTAATTTAATTACTTTTAAAAAATTACCAAACTCGTAAAATTTGAACCTAGAATACTTCATAGCCACCCGCGTCTCCAAATCAGGTAGTCAATCATTTTCCAGATTGATCATTAGAATTGCAATTGTGGCAATTGCTTTGAGTGTAGCTGTCATGATCGTTGCGACCGCATTGATTCGAGGATTCAAAACTGAAATTAGTAATAAGATTTTTGGATTTTGGGGACATATACAAATCACAGATACCAGCACCGCTTACTTGACGGACGATGAGGTGGCAGTTGATATCAACCAAGATTTTTATCCATCCATAGATACGATTGGGAAGATCAATTATATGGAATATCAAACCTTGTTCGGCTATGAATTTGAAGATTGGAAAGTGCAAAAGCAAACCCAAGGCGGTATTCGTCACATTCAAGTGTATGCCAATCGAGCAGGAGTCATCAAAACTAAAAATGAAATTGAAGGAATCATCACCAAAGGAATTGGGAAGGATTTTGATTGGCAATATTTAGATAAATTTTTAGTCGAAGGGAAGCCGTTGAATTTGCAAGATTCCACAATGTCTCGTGAAATAATTATTTCTGAATATACTGCCAATCGACTCAACTTAAAACTAGGAGACACCTTCACCATATACTATATCAAAAAAGGAAGTCAAGCACCTCGGAAATTTAAATTGGCAGGAATTTATCGAACGGGCTTGGCGGAATATGATAAAGTAATAGCTATAGTCGATATCCGACAAATTCAAAATTTACGTGGCTGGACAGAAGATGAAGTAGGAGGATTTGAGGTTTTCCTAGATAATATTGAAGATTTAGAACCATTGACGGAACATATTTATTTGGACATTTTACCCGCCAATCTTTTTGCTCAATCCATCAAAGATCGAAATCGAAGTATTTTTGATTGGTTGGAATTGACAAATACGAATGAGCGAGTTTTGATTGCTTTAATGATGTTGGTCGCGATTATCAATATGATGACAGCTTTGTTGATTTTGATTTTGGAGCGAACAAACATGATTGGAATTCTAAAAGCATTGGGGCAAACCAATTGGAATATCAGAAAGATATTTTTGTATTATGCTTCCTACATTATCGTGATTGGATTACTTTGGGGAAATGGGATTGGTTTACTAATTTGTTATTTGCAGGATAAATTTAAGTTTTTCAAATTGTCGGAAGAAGATTATTATTTATCCTATGCGCCGATTGAAATCAATTGGTGGATGGTAATTGCATTGAATGTAGGTACGTTAGTGATTACGCTAATTTTTCTAATTATACCTTCTTATATGGTAACAAGAATTTCACCAGTAAAGGCGATTCGCTTTAAATAGGTTTTATATCCTTTATTCTAACTCAAAAAAGAACAAATTTTAGTACAAAGATTTCAGGCAAAAAAAAATCTTCATTCCTTTCAGTTTTTTTCCAAAAAGAACTAATTTTATAAAACTGAAAATAAACATTCCCTTTAGGTTCATCAAGAAAACCTCAATTCTACAAACACCCGTTTTTTATTCCTTTATTGATTTTTTAAATGATTCTCAAAACTGATTGTAATTAAAAATAACTACTCATTCGAGTGGAATGAAATTTGTATATCTAGTTTCAATTATATGAGAGAATAAATAATGAATTCAAATTCTACAACCTATCTATTTTACCTTCTAATAACCTTGATGTTGATGTCATTTGACGGAGCCAAGGATCATTCTATTTTTGATGGTACTTCATTGGATGAAAAACAAATTGAAGTATATAATATTGAAAATCTAAATTCGAAGGGTTTAGATTTTTGTGCTGTTCCATATCGAAATGGAATTGTATTCACTTCTTCTCGAAATAAAGTAGATGGTAGTGGATTAAAAAATGTATTTAACAATAATTATTTTGATTTATATTATTCAGAGAAAATTGGGGATGATGTTTATAAGGATCCTCAAAAATTAAGAGGAAAAATTAATGGAGACTTACATGATGGAACAGCAACTTTTAATCAAGTTGGGGACATGATGTATTTCACTCGAAATAATGAAAAAAAGAGTGGTTTGGTTTCTCTAAAAATATATTCTGCAGAAGGGATCGAAGGACATTGGATCAATCTCAAAGAGTTGCCTTTCAATAGTAAAAAATTCTCCACATGTCATCCTACACTTTCAAAGGATGGAAAGACTTTATATTTTGCTTCTGATCGTCCGGGAGGATATGGCGGTATGGATATTTATAAATCTATTTTTGAGAATGGCGAATGGGGAGATGCGCAAAATCTTGGCGTAAATGTGAATGGCGAGGGCAATGAATTATTTCCATATATTAATGAAGGAGGCCATTTGTTTTTATCCTCAGATGGTTTTGGAACATTGGGTAGGTTAGATATTTTCCTTTGTAAAAAAGATGGAAGGGGATTTAAATATAAAAAGAATGTTGGAGAACCATTTAATTCGGTAGCTGATGATTTTGGATTTTACATTGATGAAACTGGAGAGCATGGTTATCTCTCTTCTAATCGAAATGGCGGAAAAGGAAATGATGATGTGTATGGATGGAAATTAGTAGATAAGGTTGTTTCGAAAAAGATAATCGTGATAGATGAATCAACTGGTGAGAAAATCAATGAAGCAGAAGTTTTTCTTGATAATGAAAAAGATACTTGGACGCCGACCTTACTTACTACTACAGAATCTGGAACATATGATTATGAAGTGCAAGATGCCGATGCCTATTTCTTGAAAATAGAAAAAGAAGGATACGAAGAATATTCAGCAGCTTTGGAAAAGGAAATTATTTATAATGAAAAGGAAACTATTGTAAAATTGAAGAAGAGAAAACTTTCCTTATTTTCTGGAAAAGTGGAAGAGCAAGTTTTCCACAAAGGAATGGATAATGTAGAAATAGAATTACTCAACGAATGTGATGGGAGAAAACAAACTACCCAATCTAGTAAAGATGGCAGTTTTGGATTTACCATCATGTGTGGATGTGAATACATTGTTATAGCCAAGAAGGAAGGTTTTATGACCAAGACCAAAATCATATCCAAGAAATCAAACCCTTGTCAATCAAGTCAATTGATAGAAGAGGTAGTGGAGATGCGACCTGTTCCAAATAGTAATTTTCCAAGAGCGAGTATTTTTGATGAATAAGGACTCTAACCTCGTTTTACAGAATCAACAATCCATTCTCTTTCAAAGCTTCCCAAATCGGGGAACTTAATAATTCTTTAAATTCACCCAAATCATTTTTTTCAAAATCAGCTTGCAATTCATTGAATTTCAAAGGAGAATCTGTTTTTGATTTGGCCCGTAAAAGTATTGTTGCAATCCATTCTGCCAAAGGTTTTTCAGTCTCAAAACCCCATTCATTTTTTTTATTAAAAAATATCAATTCACCAAACTCTTCTCCGTCATCTTCAAAAATAGAAATTGTAGGAACATTGTTATGCCAGATCACTAAATCGTCAGGGCGGAATTTCTTTTTGGAAAAACCACGTAAACTATTTTCAATAAAATCTTCTTCTACTGTCGTAGCCGAAGTCTCAAAATCAAACCAATCATTTACTGGGAAATCAAAACCGACACCATTCATATAATTAAACAAAGAACGTTTTAATCCTTCAGAAAACAATTCATGTTCCGCTCCCAAGGGGTCATCATGAACCAAATCATTATTCGCAAATCCACCAAAACTTGGTCCAATCATTTCTACTTCAAACTCTTTCGGAGCCAATCCTACGGGACTGTGCGCAGTCATCGCAAACTGATGCCAGAATCCAGATTGAATCACCCCTTGCTCAAACATCTGTCGAACCATCTCTAATGAATCAATCGTTTCTTGTCCTGTTTGAGTAGGAAAACCATACATTAAATAGGCATGTACCATAATTCCAGCTTCCGTAAATGCATCGGCAACTCTTGCCACTTGTGCAACAGTTACCCCTTTTTTCATTTTTTTCAAAAGCCGATCAGATGCCACTTCCAAACCTCCTGAGACCGCAATACAACCTGAGGCTTTGAGTAATTTACAAAGGTCAGGAGAAAAGCTTTTTTCGAAACGAATATTAGTCCACCAAACAACAGTCAAATCCCGGCGAAGAATTTCAATGGCCAAATCTCGCATCAAAGCAGGCGGGGCAGCTTCATCGACAAAGTGAAAACCATGTTCTCCAGTTTGCATAATAATGGTTTCAATTCGATCACAAAGTAACTCAGCGGTGACGGGTTCATATCTTTTAATATAATCTAAGGTCACATCACAAAATGTACATTTTCCCCAATAACATCCATGCGCCAAAGTCAATTTATTCCATCGACCATCACTCCACAATCGATGCATTGGATTAATAATTTCGATGACGGAAAGATATTTATCCAAATAAAAATCAGAATAATCAGGCGTTCCTGTTTCCCTTTGAGGGATGTCTAATTCAGTCGAGGTATTATGATAACAAACGACTCCGTTGGTTTTTGCAAATATCCTTTTGAGTTCTGTTTTTGTTTTTTTCCCTTTTAAAAAATCCAATAAAAAGAGGAGAGGAGCTTCTCCATCATCCAAACTTATAAAATCTAAATAATTAAAAATACGCTCATCGGAAAGACTTCGTAATTCAGTATTTGCATAGCCACCACCTAAAATTACTGATACGTGAGGGTATTGTTTTTTGATAAACTGCCCACATTTCAATGCTGCGAAAAGATTACCAGGGAAAGGTACAGATAGACCAACTACGGTCGGATTTTCTTTTTTTATTTTTTCTTCTAAGAGCTGAAGCATCATTTTGCTAACGATGGTATCAGGCAACTGTAATTCAAGATCCATCTCATCAAAAGAAGATAAAGATTGAGACAACCGTTCGGCATATCGACTAAATCCGAAATGTGGATCAACAGCCTCTTTTAGCAAATCACCTAAATCTTCCAAGTATAAAGTTGCCAAATGTCGCGCTTTATCTTGAATCCCCATTGAGCCAAAAGCCAAATCCAAATCATCCAATTCTTCAAAGCGACTAGCCTCTGGAAGATAATTCCTATCACATATTGTATGTGCAAGTGTTGGATTTTTATTTTGTAAGAATGAAATGACAGGGTCAATTGTTTTTAAATATTCATTTTGAATGGAAAATATTCGAAAGCAATTGTCGGAAAGTTGAGTTCCTTCAGCTTCTATTTGAGTAAAAATTTCATTTAAACCAAATGAAGAAAATATTTTTAAAATGACCTCAATGCCTAAATCAACTTGAAACGCCTCTATCTGATGTGTATTCAAAAAACCCTTCAAATAAGCTGTAGCAGGGTAGGGCGTATTTAATTGGGTAAAAGGAGGCGTAACTAATAATATTTTTTGGTTCATAACAATAAACTTACAAGAATATTTCGATCAGGGAATGATTGGAAACAGTTGAATATTAATTTAAAAATTAAAGCTACCTCAGATTTTGATGGATTCAAATATCTCTAACAATTATTTCAAAAAAAAAGTTAAATTATTTTAAATATGATTTGACTTTTTGTGAAAAATTATTCTATATTTGCACCGCTTTAGGAAATAACAAACGTGTTATTATTAATCTTTTAGCAACAAAAGCGAAAGTAGCTCAGCTGGTAGAGCACGACCTTGCCAAGGTCGGGGTCGCGAGTTCGAATCTCGTCTTTCGCTCTAAGTCTTCAAATATTGAAGACTTTTTTTTTGAAGAACTGAATTAGAAGAGGCTCTCTTCATTCCAAATAATTCATTCTTCATAAAGTTGCCCGAGTGGTGGAATTGGTAGACACGCCGGACTTAAAATCCTGTGCTCTTCGGGGCGTGCGGGTTCAAGTCCCGCCTCGGGTACAAACTATGTAGTTAAACCGCTGATAATCAACAGATTACAGCGGTTTTTTTATTTATGGTACAACATAGGTACAACAACTTAAAATATCACTCTCTTTCTCTCTATTACTTTTATATTCAATTGAGAGACGTGGTACAACCTTTTTTCTGCGAAATTCACACCTTCTTTTCAATTTTCATATTAATTAATTTTCACCTTTATCCTCTAACCTTAAAATGGTAATTATCCATAATAAGGTCTAAATCTTCGATTTTAAATTCAAACAATTTGTTTTAATATTATATCTTTCCTATATTGTCCATTCAACATTATCACACCAAATACTTCCTACGAAACAAAGCTCACACTTAAAATCTGTGGGCTTTTCGAATCTATCTGAGTAATT
>JBGCCY010000235.1:0-21684 GCA_045104975.1 Saprospiraceae bacterium | reverse complement strand
ACATCAAAAGTATCTACCGCAAATTAGAAATCAATTCTAAAACTCAGCTTATCAAAAAAAGAATGGACGGCGAAATCTAGGGAATATCGAATATCGATTTCAGAACGCTTCGCTAAGGATTTAAGAAGTTTGACGTGAATTACTCATAGGATAATATTGAATATCGAATCCATCAATAGGGGCTTTTGATTTGAGAAGTAAGCCTCACAACTGTTATCGTCAAACTTCTTAAATCCTTAGCGAAGCGTTCTGAAATCGATATTCGATATTCCCACTCCCCCCCTTTTATGGGGTATTCACCCTTTACTTTCCTACCTAACTTTGAAGTATTCTTAAATGATAAAGAATAACTAACCTACTAGTTTTTGATAACCTATAATAATTCTATTATGAAACAGTTTTTTACATTTATCGGTCTACTATTATTTGCAAATACAATGATGTTTGGACAGGATTCCTATTCACAAACTTTTACAAATAATGTTGCAGCAGGAGAAGCTAAAAATATTAGTTTAAATTTTTCTACTGCAACTAATAATCCTTGTTTCGATCCTTTTGCTGCCTTTAGTGTAGGAGAAATGAGTCAAAATCAATTGGATGATATGGTTGATAACGAGCCCCAATGGTTTGCTATCGAATATGGAACAGACAATATGGTGACTATTGAATTTGAAGTCAATCATTATTGGGAACCTTTTGGAGGAGATCCTTTTTCTATACTTAAAACGGAAGCACAATTAGAGTGGAATCAAATAACTTCGGATATTACATTATCCGTTACTGATAATCCTCCCGTCGATGTTTTTCTCGGAGGAATGGGTACTAAAACCTATACAGCTACCTTCCCAGTTAATACTTTAGAACCAACTATATATGGAAATAATATATATGGTGCATTACTTAAACTTACCTTTTACGAAAATGATTTTTTTCAGAATATTGCCTTCGAAACAGCAACCATGGTACTTGCCACAGGGAAATTTCTTGAAAATGATCCAACATGGACGACCCAAGCTCCAGCAGCAGTCCAAATGATATTAAGAGATCCTCCTGGTGATGCCAGTTACTCGAATATGGAAAATACTACGACTAATTGTCATGGCTATAAGGTAGAAGTGGCAACAGATGAAAGTGCGGGAGTATATGCTTCTGCTAAAATTGGGGTAGCAGGATCAGCCGGATTCATCATTGAATCTAGTTCTGAAGTTTATGCCGAAATTTCTGGAGGTATAACAATGGGACGGAACCAAGTAGCTACCAATGAACATCAAGTTTGTTTTACGACAACCAGTTCTTTTCAAACAGATGATGATAACGGATCCTTAACTGGTTCAGATGGTGATATTTTTATTGGAAAATCTATTACTTATGCTTATGGTATTTTTAGAGAATTAAAATTAAATGGTTGTTATTTTGAGGTAGAAAGCAAATTGATGTTAGCTCCTGCTGTCACCTCCGATGTGACCAATTCATTCGTCTATTCAGAATATCATATTAAAAATAGTATCATTCCTAATCTCCAAACTGAAATTGATGGTTTGACAGTAGGTAGTGCAGCATGGGAAGTAGCTAACGATCAAATGGAAATGTGGGTACAAGCAATTGATCAGAATGATGCCATAAAAGCTGCAGCTATAGCTTCTCAATCACCTACCAATACTTATGGTTATGGAGTAGGTGGTTCCTCAGCATATACAGAAAATATAACTACAACCGACTCGAGAAGTATGTATATGAATTTATACATTGATGCTTACGTTGGAGCAGAAATTAGTGCTGATGTTGGAGGTAGTGGTGCAGCTGCTGGATTTAAAGTTAGAGCTAGAGTAGATCGAGGTAAAACAGGTTCTTCCAGCACAAGTACTACCAATACAATCAAAGCACATTTAGAAGATAATACAGTTGGAGATGAATATTTAATTAAAGTTTATGAGGATAGAGTATTTGGAACACCAATTTATGTCTTGGATGAAAATAACTCAAAAACTAGTTGTCCTTACGAAGGTGGTTATCAGCGAGATCAACCTAAAGTAATTTTTACAGATGGTTCTCAATCCATGACTATCAATGATATCCCATCAGGTACTCCCGCTACCTTTTCAGTAAATATTTGTAATGATAGTAATGAACCCCGAACTTATTATTTGAAAGGCAATGCCTCAACTAATTTGAACGGTGCGGACGTTGAGGGTTTTGGAAATGACTTATTTTCAACGAATGACGATGGTGTAGAATTTCTGAATGTTCCTGCAAATGATTGTTTGGAAGATGCAATTATTACTCTAACACAGGCAAATACAACAGTTTTAGATTACGAGAATATTGAACTTTCGTTATACGTACTTTGTCAGCCTGCAACTGATCCTATTTCATCAACGATAACATTAAATGCACATTTTGAAGAATCTACAGCTGTAGGAGATTTAGAGAATGCTATCTCTTTGGAAGTATTTCCTAACCCAAATCACGGTCAATTTAATATAAGAATCAATGGTAGCAATGAAAATGGTCTTTTGATTTTAACTGATATGACTGGTCGAAAGATATTTGAGAAAACGGTTGCTAAAGGAGAAGATCTAATAGAAATCAATCAAAAGAATTTAACACAAGGCGTGTGTTTTCTATCATTTGTGAATGATAAACATAAAACAATTCGAAAAATAGTAATTGAATAGTTTATCAAATTCCAAAGAACCTAAAATTGGGTGTATCACGTCAGCATGTGATATGCCCTTTTTTAGATTTAATACCCTTTTTTAAGAAAAATAAAAACAGATATAACAGAATCCAAAACCCTCCATTTTTAAAGAAAATTACTTACCTTTGCCGCCGCTATAACTGATCCTTGAGATCACTATTGGTAAACCTTTTAAATTTATAAAAAAATGGCTGAATATCTCAGTAAAGAAAAGATGGAATCTATATTCCAAGAGTATGGTGGAGCAGCAAAAAACACAGGTTCTGCAGAAGGACAAGTGGCTTTGTTTACTTTCCGAATTGCAGAATTGTCAAAGCACCTGCATACTAATCGAAAAGACCACTCATGTAAACGTACATTACTTACTTTAGTAGGTAAAAGAAGACGATTACTTAAGTACTTAGCAAAAAAAGATATCGTTGGATACCGTGCATTAATTGAAAAATTAGGTATTCGTAATCTTAAGTTTTAAAGTGTACAGGAAAGCTTTTCTTTAGTGAAAAGCTTTCCTGTCTTTTTTTTGTCAAATACGAGAAAATCATTTCGTGATTTGACAGAGCGAAAAAAAAAGCGACAATCAGAGATAGGGATAATTTTATTTTGTACTTGCAGTAGCTTATTGTTAAACATCGAAAACTACATATTTAATAGCTACTAAATTTGCCTACGAAGATTTTTCCAAACAAAATCTTCCAGAAGGAACCCATCTATTTTTTTTCGTTGTTCGACGGATTTGAAAAATTTCACTTTTCAGTTTTTTATAAAAATTTCATGTGTTTGTTTTTTCCAAAAAAATAACAAATCATTCCTTTTATAAACTGACAACGTGTTACTTTTATATATTAATTTTATTTTACATATTTAATTTAGAAATCCTTGGATAATAAATTCCTTTAACGATTTGCTTTTTAGCCGAAAACAGTTGGCACTAGGCAGTAAGCAGTATCCCATAGTGGTAACTGCCTACTGAAAACTGCCAACTGTTTCCGCCTAAAAACCAGATCGGGAAATTATCAAACGAGAATTTCTAATTCACTTTTTAAACAATTAAAACATGGGTTTAAAAACTCCTATTTCAAAGTCATTCAATTTACCTGATGGCAGAGAAATTACAATCGAAACAGGTAAGTTAGCTTCTTTAGCTGATGGTTCTGTAGTTGTTCGCATGGGTAACACTATGCTATTTTGTTCTGTCTGTTCTGCAAGTGAACCAAGAGAAGGACAAAGATTTTTTCCACTTTCTGTGGATTATCAAGAGAAGTTTGCATCTGCAGGTCGTGTCCCGGGTAACTTCTTTAGAAGAGAAACTCGATTAAACGATTATGAGATTTTGATTTCACGATTGGTGGATAGAGCGATTCGTCCTTTGTTTCCTGATGGATATATGCATGATACTCAAGTGATTATCAACTTGATTTCTGCTGATAAAGAAATCATGCCTGATACTTTGGCAGCATTGGCAGCTTCTGCGGCATTGTCTGTTTCAAATATCAATTTTGCTGGCCCTATCTCTGAATGTAGAGTAGCTCGAATTGATGGCGAATTTGTGGTAAACCCAAATCGATCTGATTTAGAAAAAGCAGACTTGAATATTATCATTGCAGCAACTATGGATGATGTGATGATGGTAGAAGGTGAGGCAAAAGAATGTTTAGAAGCGGATTTGGTAGCAGCGATTAAAGTTGGACATGAAGTGATCAAGATTCAATGTCAAGCACAGTTGGACTTAGCTGAATTGGTTGGAGAGAAAGCTACGGTAAAAAGAGTTTTGCCAGAAGCGGAAGAAAATGAAGAATTAAAAGCTAAAATTCAAGCTGCTGCAGAAGAAGGTATCTTGAAAATTGCTAGAGGAAAATTGAGTAAAGGAGAGCGTGGAAAAGGATTCTCAGCAAATAAAGACCTTGTTGAAGAGGCCTTGAAGGAAGAATATGGAGAGGAAGAATGGGCTGAACTTAGACCACTTTTCAAAAAATATTTCCAAAAAAATCAGAAAGAAGTGATCCGTGAAATGGTGATGAGTGAAGAGACTCGATTGGATGGACGGAAGTTTGATGAAGTTCGAAATATTTGGACGGAGGTTGATTATTTGCCATCTGCTCACGGTTCTGCGATTTTTACTCGTGGAGAAACTCAAGCATTAATGTCTTTGACTTTGGGAACAAAGAAAGATAGTTTGATGATTGATACTGCGTTGACAAATGGTTATGATAATTTTATTTTGCATTATAATTTCCCAGGATACTCAGTAGGTGAAACTAAACCGATGAGAGGCCCAGGACGAAGAGAAGTTGGTCACGCGAATTTGGCTGCCCGATCTTTGAGACAAGTAATGCCTGAAGATTTACCTTACACCGTTCGATTAGTTTCTGATATTATGGAATCAAATGGTTCGTCTTCAATGGCGACAGTTTGTTCTGGATCATTAGCCTTGATGGATGCAGGTATCAAAATCAGCGCACCAGTCTCTGGAATTGCGATGGGTATGATTTCTGATGGAACTCGTTTTTCTATTTTATCTGACATCTTAGGGGATGAGGATGCATTAGGAGATATGGATTTCAAAGTAACAGGAACGGAAAAAGGAATTACTGCTTGCCAGATGGACATCAAAATTGATGGACTTCCATATGCTCAATTAGAAGGAGCATTGAACCAAGCAAGAGTTGGTCGATTACATATTTTAGGTGAAATGGCTAAGACGCTTTCTACTCCTAAAGAAGATTATAAAGATCACGCTCCACGAATCGTTGAAGTGATTATTGAGAAGAGTATGATTGGTGCAGTTATCGGACCTGGAGGAAGTATTATCCAAGAGATCCAAGCTGAAACAGGTACTGTAATCAATATCGAAGAGTCTGGAGATAAAGGTATCGTGAATGTTGCGAGTAACGATAAAGCGTCAATTGATGCGGCATTAGCTCGAATCAAATCTATCACATTTATGCCAACTGTAGGTGACGAGTATGATGCAAAAGTTGTATCAGTTATGCCTTATGGTGTATTCGTTGACTTCAATGGAAAAAGTGGATTGTTGCACGTTTCTGAAATCGCACATGAGAGAATCGAGAATGTTACCGATGTCTTGAATGAAGGGGATGAGGTAAGAGTGAAATTGGTAGAAATCGACAAGCGATCTGGAAAAATGAGATTGTCTCGAAAAGCTTTATTGCCAAGACCTGAAAGAGGTGGCGGTGGTGACCGAAGAGATGATAGACGTGATGATCGTGGTGGAGACAGACGTGATGATAGAAGAAGAGACGATAGACGGAACTAATTAACTTTAGTTTTTGAAAATATAAAATCCACTTCGATTTAATTCGGAGTGGGTTTTTTGTTTTTGGGAAATAGAACATTTCATCCCTTCCCTTTTTTTAATTAAAACAACAATGAATGTATCAGTTAATTAAACCAATTGAAAATGACTCAAGATTCATTCACCGAATTATAGTAATTGCTTTAGATGCATAAGACTCGTTGTTACTTATTATATTCAACCAATAAATACCCGATCTGAATTCTGATACATTTATTTGGTAGGCTAAATCTCCATCTATATTGAGACTTTCTGATTTAAAAACCGTCCTTCCTAAATTATCAGAAAGGGTAATTATAATCTGTTTTTTTTGAAAATTGCTACTAACAGTAATCACATCATTTGCAGGGTTAGGATTTACGGTAAATTGAATCTTATCTTTTTCAGAAATATGAGAAGTCACTCCTGAAAGGTTGCTGATTTTTCTAATATTTCCCTCGCCTCCGAATTCTGATATATATAATTCTTTTTCTTGGGCATCGAATATGATTCCGTTCGGAAAACTAAATGTTGCAACAGAGATATCACCATCTACACTACCTAGAGAACTTCCAGCAAAGAGAGTAACGTCATCTACTGTAACAGAATTGACTTTGTATATTTGATTACCATCATATGTCGTTCCCCATATATGATCTTCCCCATAAGTAATAAATCCTAAATATCCACTAGATGATATTGTCGCAACATATGCTACAGAGTCGGGAAATATTTTATAAATTTTCCTTCCTACAAAATTTCCAGTATATAGCTGGCCATCATCATCATAGGCCAAACCAACAGGTGCATTTAAAGGTGAGCCTTGAACAATTTCTGATATTGCCCCGTCGCTAGATAAACGATTAATACTACTGTTTGATGTCCTTGTGAAGATTATATCATCGTTTTCAATACTCTTAATCAATCCTGATGGATTTGCCCCTACAATAAAAGTTTCTAGTAAAATTCCATCTATATCATATTTATAAATGCGTTGATTACTAAAATCAGAGACAAAGAGATTGTCGTTCGAATCAAAAGCAAGACCATTTGGATTGACCAATCCATCAATGAAAATGGAAGCCTCTCCCAAAGGAGTAATTTTATAGACCGAGCCTTCCTCAAAATCTGATCCATATAGATTTCCCTCAGCATCAAATATTAACCCATCATTCACATCGATTGATGAACTTGAAAAAAAAGTGCTTACCTCTTGTGCAGTAAGAGTATAGTTGAAGAAAAAGAATAGTAAAAAAAAGAACCTCATATCTTTGTGGTTTTTAGATAAGTTAATAGATTAATTTAGTTAAATCCGATTTCCAATTACTAAAGCGTTCACAAGTTATTAGTTTCAATGCTCACCATAAAACAACTTATTTCTAATAGTCAGGTTTCTTGCTTCCCATCAAGATCTGAATATTATGGATACACGGTCCTCAGATAACTAAACATTGTATAAATATTAGTACATCATAGATCTGGCACCTTTTTACATGTATCTTGATACTCCCCTTTCCTGGTGGAATAATAAATATCACTTCGAGGAAGTATTTACAACATGGATAGCTCACGCTGAATCTAGTTGATTATTAAAAAAAGAATGGAAGTACATAGGGGAAACAGTCCTTATTTCTATCTAGTGATTAGATCGATTGGTTAGATTGGCTCTTTCTGTTTTATTAAGATGTTTTATAAAAATACTTTTAACTAAAAAAACGAACATGAAAACCTTCTTTACATTTGTAATTTCTCTTCTTCTTTTTTTCCCAATTCAATCTCAAGATTGTTCTATTTATGTAAATACTCAATTTGATTCAATTACCCAAATCCCTGATATTTTTTATGGTTCAGCTGTTAGATTCAATGGAGATACTATCGATTTAGAATTAGATATTTATTATCCTGAATTTGATACTAATACTTCGCGTCCTTTGTTAGTAGCTGTTCATGGTGGAGGTTTTTTAGGTGGTAGTAAAAACGCAGGTCAAATTGTAAAACTCTGCAAAGAGTTTGCAAAACGAGGTTACGTGACTGCAAGTATAAGTTATCGATTAGGTTTTCGAAATGAACATGATCCTCTCTTTGGCGAGTTCCATGAATTTTATGGTTACGATGAGGCTGAAATGATCCGAGCAATTTATCGATCAGTTCAAGATGCGCGGGGAGCTATTCGATTTATGAAAGGAGAAGCTGATACTTACGGAATTGACACTACCAATGTTTTTATTGGAGGAGAAAGTGCTGGCGGATTTGTTTCGCTTCATACCGCATATATGAAACAGCCAGATGAAAAACCAGACGCTGCTTTCGAACAATCAGACGCAAATTATTACGACGTTTTTGGAAATGTTATTTCTACTTTAGCTCGTCCTGATTTAGGTTCACTTGAGGGTGATTTGAATTTAAATGGAACAAGTTCAGATCTCAAAGGCGCGATAAATATTTATGGAGGCATCTTCGATTTAGAGTTAATTGACTGTGGAGAACCCGACTTATACCAACATTATATTTCAGATGACATCCTTGTTTTTTGTGGAGCAGCCAAAGCATTTCATCAAACTCCAGGTTTGTATTTCCCATTTACAGGCAATACTAAAAACCCAATTATCTATGGCCCCTGTTCTATTCGAAATTATATTCAAGACAGTTTAGATTGTTGTGATTTAAAAGAAGTGAATAATATTCTACCTTCCAATATTCTTGTTGGGCCTAATCCACATAATTATTTATCCAATAACTCTATCAATATATTTTTTGAAGACGCTCCCCTATTTGTAGATTCTACCATTTGCAAAGTTTCTTTAGAAATCATTGATCAAGATTTAACGGCTATCATATGCGAAGATGAGTCAACCGAATTGATAATAGATGCAGTTGGTTGCAATTTAGCATTTCAATGGTATAAAAATAATCAACTGATTAGTGATGCTAACACCATAACTTATGAGGCTTCAGAGGAAGGAAATTATTATTTAGAAATAATAGATTGTAATGGTTGTTCGATGAACTCATTAGATATTTCAGTAGAAGTCATTCCTTTACCTGATCCACCAATAATTCAAATTAATCAAGATTCAATCATGGTTAGTAATGGAATAAATGCACTATCCTATCAATGGTTTTTTAATGGCGATCTAATTTTAAATGCAACCGATCAATTTTATATTCCAAGTCAATCTGGTAATTATTCTGTTCAAGTAACCAACGATTTTGGCTGCCAATCAGAATCAACTCCTTTTAATTTTACGGTGACAAATACGGCAAACTTAGCTTTTGATCAAGCTATCCAAATTTTTCCAAATCCAGCAAATGTTATTTTAAATATGGAGAGCTCAACTCCAATTGAATCTGGGAAAATATATAATTCCCAAGGAAAGATTATCCAACTCATTCAAAGAAATGCTAGACAAATTGATATTAATTATTTTGAAAATGGAATTTACTTTTTGGAAGTACAAACAGATAAGGTAAGTCAAGTATTAAAATTCATTAAGTTCTAAGCTTAGAAAAATAAATGTTTTGAAATGGTTAAATCAAACCAATTATTTCAAAACATTTATTTTTATTTTTTACTCCTCCTCACAACCCAACAATCTAAAAGTAAAATACTCCAACATCGTCTCCACCTCTTGAAAATCTTCTCCCTCCACCTTTACGTCAGTCAATCTTGGTAAGTGTTGTGCAAAATAGATATGATTATTTGCCATTTCAAAAAGATTACTAGCTAAAGCATGAGGATAAGGAAATTCAGGATTAACCTCTGAAATTACCTCCGCTACTTTACCTGATAAACTTTTATAATTGATGAAGAAACCTTCCGTATTATCTTTATCTACTGCTTTAGTATGGTAAGCCTTGGTTCCTTCTGCAATGATCAGTCGATGAAGTACACTTTCATTTACATACTCAATAGAAGGATTATCTTTAGAAGCAAAAACTATAGTTTTTATAATAACCTTTAATCTCCTTCGTGGCGATTCAATATTTAATGTATTAATGTCAATTAAATAACTCACCCACTCCCAGTACCACGATACCAAATAAATTAACAGCATATGTTTATTTTCAAAATATCGATAAACAGAAGCTTCGGTAGATTCCATTTGCATAGCGAGTTTTTTAAAGTTAAAACTCTCAAACCCAATCTCATCAATCAGCAAAATACTATGCCTGATAATCCGCTGACCAAGAGATGATTCTTGCGGATCTCTTAAATATAATTTTTCATTGAGACTTATCTTAATTCCGATTGCCATGATAGTAAATCTTTTTTTTCATAAAAGTACAAACTATTTAAACATGTTGAGCAATTTTTTGTTAAAGTTGAATAATTACACGTAATAGTATTGCTATTATTAACAAAAGTTTTATATATTTGCTCCGAAGGATGACAATAATGACTTAATTATCATCTTTTTAATCAATCAATTTTTTATAACCTATATCAGAACCTAAAAGATTCGTTATGCTGACAAAGCATGACCTAGGCTTTTTATGTCTGGTATAAAAAAGAATGAATTATGAGTCCTTTTAAAAATGACGGATTTTTTCAAAACTTAAAATATGATCTTCCTGCTTCTTTAATTGTATTTCTAGTAGCAGTTCCTTTATGTTTGGGAATTGCCTTAGCCTCAGGTGCTCCTTTATTTTCTGGAATCATCGCAGGTATAGTGGGTGGAATTATTGCAGGTGTATTGAGTGGTTCTCAACTTGGTGTTAGTGGACCAGCTGCAGGATTAGCAGTAATTGTTTTGACTGCAATTCAAGAATTAGGTGCTTTTGAAATTTTCTTGATGGCTGTAGTTATTGGAGGTATTTTCCAATTACTTTTAGGTTATGCGAAAGCAGGAATTATTGGATATTATTTTCCTTCATCTGTCATTAAAGGGATGCTTTCAGGTATCGGTATCATTATATTCTTAAAGCAGATTCCACATGCTGTTGGTTATGATAAAGACTACGAAGGTAGTTTAGCATTTAATCAACCAGATGGTCACAATACTTTTTCAGAGTTGTTCTACATGTTTGAAGCGATGAGCATGGGAGCAATTATTATTTCTTCTGTTTCTATTTTATTATTGATTTTATGGGAGCAACCTTTTATGAAAAAAATCAAAGCATTCCAACTAATTCAAGGACCATTAGTAGTAGTTGGATTAGGAATAGTATTGAATTTAGTTTTTCAAAATATCAATGGATTTGCACTTAATGCAGAGCAAGTAGTGAGCATTCCTGTTGCAGATAGTATCGGAGGTTTTCTTAATCAATTTACTTTTCCTGATTTTAATGCGATTAGTAATCCAGCAGTTTGGGTGACAGGAATTACCATTGCAGTCGTTGCAAGTTTGGAAACTTTACTATGCTTAGAGGCAACTGATAAATTAGATCCTTTCAAGCGAGTAACGCCAGCCAACCAAGAGTTAAAAGCACAAGGGGTTGCCAATATCGTTTCAGGATTAATTGGTGGATTACCGATCACGCAAGTAATTGTAAGAAGTTCTACGAATATTCAATCAGGTGGTCGAACTAAAGCATCAGCTATTTTCCACGGTTTCATTTTATTAGGTTCAGCGATGGCTATTCCAGCTCTATTGAATTTAATTCCTTTGGCAAGTTTGGCTGCTATCTTATTTTTAGTAGGATACAAATTAGCGAAACCAGCTTTATTTAAGCAAATGTATGGACTTGGTCAAACTCACTTTGTGCCGTTCATGGTAACGATTTTAGGAATTGTATTTACTGATTTATTGATGGGAATCGGAATGGGATTAGCGGTAGCTATTTTCTATGTATTGTTTAATAATTATAAGAAGCCTTTCCTATTTGAAGATAAACATGTCAAGGATGGAATCATTCGATTAGTACTTGCTGAAGATGTTACGTTTATCAACAAAGCAAGTATCCAACGAACACTCAGTCAAATTCCTGATGGTGCGAAAGTCATTATTGATGCTTCAAAATCTATCAATATTGATTTTGATGTGATTGAAATTATTGATGAGTTTGAGGTGAATGCAAAACATAGAAAAATTGATTTGACGATAATTGAACGAAAGCGAAAAGGAGTCTCCAATCAAGTTACTGAAATGGAACATGCACTTATTAATAACTTACTTCCTATTGATGGAAAAGAAGTTTCGATCTAATCCAATTGTTAAAAACTCATTATTAAAATATAAAATTAAAAAAAATGGCAACCACAACTATATCTAATCAGACTACTCAAACGCCTGATACTCAATCTATGATGACTCCTGACATGGCAATGCAAATGTTGGTAAATGGCAACGCAAGATTTGTGCAAGGCAATCCATTAAATCGAGATCTGCAGGCACAAGTAAAAGAAACTGCAACTGGTCAATATCCTTTTGCAACAGTTATCAGTTGTATCGATTCTCGAATTCCAACAGAAGTCGTTTTTGATCAAGGTATTGGTGATATTTTTAATGCTAGAGTAGCAGGTAACTTCGTCAACGAAGATATTTTAGGAAGTTTAGAATTTGCTTGTAAGTTGGCTGGATCAAAAATTATAGTAGTGATGGGACATACTTCTTGTGGAGCGGTGAAAGGAGCTTGCGATTATGCTGAATTAGGAAATCTAACTCAGATGTTGGCAAAAATCACTCCTGCAGTCAAGGCCATTGAAACTGCTCCTGACGTAGATCGAAGTTCAAAAAATTTGGATTTCGTCAACCAAGTTGCTGAAAAGAATGTAGAATTCACTATTGAAAATATCAAGTCTCAAAGTCCTGTTTTGAATGAAATGCTTCAAAACAATGAAATAAAAGTTGTCGGCGCAATGTACGATGTAAAAACAGGAATGGTAACGATGTTTCCAAACTAAGACTTTAAGAGCATAGTTTAATAGTTTAAACGTGCTCTTAATTCTGAATATATTTTCACCGCATCTCCGCTTTTCAAATCAGCGGATTTGCGGATTTTTTTTGCAAAATTAATCAACGTTATGTTTAGAAAAATTTACACTTTACTCTTGCTCAGTTTTTTAGCTACTTCCCTATTTTCCCAACAAGACAAAACGGGGAATTGGTTGATGTATTTTGGAACCAATAGAATTCATGACGATTGGAGTATTCACACCGAAGTCCAATATCGAAATCATGAACTTGCCCCCAACACAGTTGAGCAACTTTTACTTCGAACTGGTTTAAATTATCATTTGTCATCTTCCAGTTCAGTTACTTTGGGATATGCTTTTATTCCTTCCTACGTTTATGAAAGTGAACAATCTAAACCTGAAGTAACCGAGCATAGGATTTTCCAACAACTCATCATGAATAACAAAATTGGTCGAATTAAATTTGAACATCGTTATCGAATCGAACAAAGATGGGTAAATGATGATTATCGAAATCGCTTGCGTTATCGACTGATGGCTTTTATTCCAATTAACAAACCGGTGATCGAGGAAGGAACTTTTTTTGTAGGAATCTACGATGAAGTTTTTATGAATACGAAACAGACCTTTTTTGATCGAAACCGATTGTACTTTGCACTAGGTTATCAAATAAAAAAATCACTACAAGTGCAAGTCGGATATTTGAATCAGCGAGTGAATCCTTTTGGGAAACATCATTTGCAATTGGGTGTGGTGTTTAATACTGATTTTAGGAAAACGGGAGATTAATTTTCAAGATATAATTTTCAGAAAAAGACTTTCAACTCCTTAGCGAGATGAAAGTCTTTTTTTTTAATTCGCAATTGATAAAATATTTCATTACAAATAAACTATTAGAATAACAATTGTTTTCTAAAATCCAATTAGCCATTTCCCCTACGTCTAATTCCTTTTATTTTGACCTTCAATGAACAATTCAGGTTATCGATTTCTTAACAAAAAATGGGATTTCGTACAGCTGGTTAAACCCAAGTTAAAGGGTAACTTATAGTTGCAATGAAAACGATTTTGAGGATATATTGTGGCATATCTATCATAATTATATCACTATAAAATATATTAAAGTATGAGAATTACAATCATTCTTCCAGCCCTCTTTTTATTAGTATTTACTAGTTGCAAAAGATATTATACTGCATCTGATTTTGAAGAAAAAACACAGAATCATCAGACGATTGCAATATTACCTTTAGAAATGGAATTCTCAGGTGTACAACCTCGAAATTTTACCCCTGAAATAATTAATGCTATTGAAGAAAATGAAAGTCTATTATTTCAAGCATCTTTTTTTAATAAGATATTAGAAAGTACTCGTAGAGGCAGAAAACAATTAAAAGTGGATGTTCAACATTTTTCAAAAACCCGAATACTCTTGGAAGAGAACGGTATAACTGTTCGAGACTCTTGGTTTAAAGATCCTTCGAAGTTGGCTGAAATTTTAGGAGTGGATGCTGTAGTCAAAGGGAGAATTCAGAAAACGCGATACTTCTCTGATGTGGAATCTTATGGAATTGAAACAGGAAAAGTAATCTTAGATATTCTGACTGACCGTTCTATTCTTTCGGATGTGGAGACTCCTAATAAAAATGTAAACGCAAGTTATTCTTTAATTGAGAAAGACAATGGTTCTGTTTTATGGTCTATTGACTTTAAGCAGCAAGCAGACTGGAACACAAGTTCTGAAGAAATAATTAATAGGATTAATCATAGATCAGCTAGAAGATTTCCTTATCGGGTAAAAAGGTAGGGAATAGAGATCAACCTTATTGGCAAAAAATAAAGTCAGTCGTAAAAGTCAAGTCAGAGCATGTTTAAACTTTTAACTAACTGAAAGTTAATGATTTGAGGTTCTTGCTAACAATTTCATTTGAAGTTTAGCGAGCTAAATAAAAATTAAATTGGACGTAAGGTTCATAAAGCGTTGATTTTCAGGACGGTAAAAATTTAAACATGCTCTCAGTTGTTATTGACTTGACTTTTTATTTGGAGAGGGAATATTTCTTTTTTTACCTATTCAAAAAAGAACCCCTCGGGCAGAACCTTAAATGCCTATTATTCAAAAACCTCTGATTATTAATTTTAGAGCTACAAAAAAATATACTCACCAAGTTTTTTATTAAATTTAATGAAAGAAAAAACTATGAGTAACCGCTACCAAATCAAAAACGAACACAGCCTTTATTCCTTAACCTTAACTGTAGTTGATTGGATTGATGTTTTTTTATCCTGGAGGAATTCTATGGGATGAGAAAATGAATTTGGATTAGGTAGTGCAAAATTCTACACACGAATCGGAAACTCTGCGCGAGTGAAAGGGAGAATAAGATTTTAAAAGAAAAAAACCAACTTTATGAAAAAATCAAATAGTTATTTACTGCTAATATTTACTTTATCAATTTGCCTACTCAATTTTTCTAATTGCAAAAAAGATTGTACCGATCCTTCTAATCCTGATTGTAGTAATTTTGATCCTTGTCTGAATGTTGCGGATGCCTCATTCACCGTAAAACAATTTTGCAGTAGTTTTTATAATCAAGCTTCTTTTGAAGAGGATTCTCTTCTTACTCCTGGACAATTAGTCTTTGAAGTTAATGACGAAGATGTAGATAGTTGCTACTGGAAAATAGGAGCAGAAACTCAATATCGAACTGGAAAATCAATTCTCATAACATTTGACAATCGAATGGAGGAGCTGCTTCCTGTTCAACTTATTGTGTATAAAAACTTAGAATGTTGTCAGGATCAAGTAGCACAACGGGATACAGTTATCCGATACATTCCATTAGAACATCGGGAAGGAACTAGAATTATTGGTTCTTATACGGGGTATCATGAAGATGCTCCTAATGATACTTTTACCATTACGATTGATTCCATGAGTCATCCATTCGATAATTATACGATGTTTAGCATATTTAATCTTCCTGAAGGATGCATTGTTGAGGGTTCTGCTTTTGAATATGAAAATTTTAGAGGTCAACCTTCCATACTTCAAAGCAAGACTCAATTCTTATTCTTTACTGGGTTTACTGAGGATGAGTGTCCCGATCCAAAAGGAATTGGAAAAATTGATCGAACTAATAATTCTATAGTTATTGATTATAGTATTTCACTTGGAATAGATCCTATTAATGGAGGAATTATTAGAGAGGATAAAAAATTTATTGGACAAAAAAATTAAAAAAATTAAATACCTATATATATTCTTATTGATGCCTTGCTCAGATTTGCCCGCTCGCACACAATGTCATTAAGTTAAGGGAAAATATTGTTTTTCTTTTAGATAGAATGCCCAACTCACAAGGTGACTTCGAGTCACCTTGTGAGTAAATCAACTTCAATTTTTCTAACTTAATGGCATTGCGATCGCGCAGAGCCTCCGGCTCGTGTGTAGTATTCTAAAACCTCTGGTTTTAATTTAAACTCCACACAAGCAATTCTCAAAGATATTCCTTCCCAAAAAAAAAGAACCTCCCCGCAAAAATAAATCTGCGGAGAGGGTATCCCAAAAACCGATTTTAAAGCATTCTTAAATCGGCTCTAGCACCTAATCATTAAAAACATCTAAAGTCTTTATTATTTTTCTTTGAAGGGGAAAGTAACCTGCCGTAAGGCAGATTACTTTATAGGGAAAAACAATTTGTATTTTAATCAACTAGAATCATCTTTTTAGTTGCAATATTATTATTAGTTTCGATTTGATAATATAAGATTCCAGTTCCGTTCAACTCATTATTTTTGATATTGACTTCGTGGTAACCTTTCGCAAAATCTCCTTCGATTAGTTTTAATATTCTTCCAGTTGCATCAAATATTTTCAGGTTAACTGAACTCGCTTCTGGCAAATTAAATCCAATCGCAGTTTCATCTTTAAAAGGGTTAGGCGTATTTTGAAATAAGACAAATGCGCTAGCATTAACTGTTCCGCCTGTGTAATTTAATTTCACTTCCAATAATTCTGACTGATTTGAATATGCTTCGGCAGTTGTGTATCTATTTGTCAAAGTCAATGCTTCGCTTAGTTGTACATTTTTATTTGCTAAGAATTTTAACGAAAATAATACTTCGTCGTCTGCTACTTTTACCGCACTCGAATTATTCCAACTTGTTGTCAAGATTCCATCATCCATTTTTGTAAAACCAAAATTATCTTCGCTTAAGTTTTCCAATTTGGACTCCACATCTAGTAACATTAAATCTTTAAAATTAAGAGCGAATTGATAACCGATCGCATTAAAATCTTTTGCTTTGAAATCAAGGTTAAACATTTCTCCCACTCTTACTTTTTTATTTTCCAAATTAAAAATAAGCGTACCGTCGAATGTTCGAGTATCTGATCCAAGTAAATTATTTGGCGAAGCCGAACCATTTACATCTCCTATTTTTATTCCTACAAAATCTGCTTGTGCACTTGCTGTCAAGTTTTCAAATTCTGCTGTTTCAGGGAAAGTAGCTTGAAATGGATTGGCTGGATTATCAAAAACGAAATCTGATTTTACAAATCTCCAAGAAGTATTATTTTCCAAAGTAGTATCAATATGTAAAATCAACGCTCTCAACTTTACAATATCCAAAGTCGTCACCGACTCAGAATGATTCGCATCAGCTGCAATAAGTTGATAAGGAGAATCCAATAATTCTAATCCTAAAATATGTTTTGAAATCAAAACCAAATCATAAGTGGTTACTCCATTCAGATAATTCATATCTTTTTCAGGCGTAACAGAATAATTTCCTCCTGGCTCTAAAGGAGTGAAAATATAATTTCCTCCCATTTCAGTTATCATAGGTGGAAGACCTGCTCCTGTTAACTGAACCGTTACATCTTCCACTTTTTCTTGGTTCTCTGTTGCTACTTCACCAAAGATCGATAAAGCAGTTGGCAGTCCACAAGCTCCGTTTGGATCTTGAACTGAAATCAACGTCGAACAAAAATCTTGATTACCCGCTTCATCGGTCACCCATATTTCTACTGGATAAATTCCATTAGCGGTAATATCTGCACAGGTAATTACTAAACTATCTTGATTTACATCTGAAGAGAAGGAGAATTTTAAATTTGGATAGCCTGAACAATTATCATAGCTACTTCCTGATTCAAAATCTGTTGCCCATATTTTTACATCACCAGAACTTGGCATCACTACTGTCGCTAATCCAAGGATACAAATTGGTGTTGGTTTCTTAGCATCTTTCACTATAAAATCATTTTCACAATGAGTGAAATTTCCACATCCATCAGAAACTGTGAAAGTCAAAGAATAAGATCCATTATTAAAATTACCTGAAGCCTCTGCCCCATTTCCAGAAATCCCATTGCTAAATTCCCACGTAATTTCTAAGTCAGCTTCAGCAGTACAATCATCCGACGCTTCGATATTGAAGGTTGCCAAAGTAGCACCACAATCCGCTTCATAATTTCCAACCTCACTTGGAATATTGCATACGTTAATTACTGGTGCAGAAGAATTATTAATTTTGATTACTTGCGTATAATGCCAAACCCCTGGCCCAGGTAAAGTTGGATCTGTATTTGGTCCTGCTTGACACCAATCCATTACATGCCACTTTCTTAAAATCTTTACACACCCTGGTGCTTGAATTTCAAGATCAGTATCGGTGTAACCAACTGCAATAAAATCACATGCATCTTCATGCAAAATAGGTCGATCATAAGGAGATGGTAAATCACTTGGTTGCAAACCTGCTCCGCAAGTTGTTCCAGTATAATCTACTGGCCAATCTATATCATCTGTTGGATCGTTTTCATTATTTGGATTGATATAAAATGGTTCGTCATTTTCCAAAAATATTTTTTGAATGCAAGAAGCTGTTTGACCTTCTGCATCGGTTGCTGTCCAAACTCTAGTTACTTCACCTGCTCCACCGCAGCCAATATTTACATTGATGTCATTATATGTGATAGTCGCATTTCCACAATTATCCGCGCCAGTTCCTTCACCTGTCAAAGTCAAATCTTCATAGTCGTCATCACAAAAAATAGTAATATCCGCAGGGCAAGTCACTATCGGCAAAAGCTTATCTTGAACTTCTACTTCCACCATACATGAATTGACATTTCCTGCTGCATCTTTTACTCGCAACTCTACCATTACATCATCTCCTAAATCACAACATGAAAATGGAACATTATCTGCAAAAGGAGTCGCATCATTTCCAGGACAATTTGGATTATCCATTCTTCGAACTTTATATTCTACGATTCCACAATTATCCCAACTTCCATCATCAAAGGTCATAGCATCAGACAATGCTGTTCCATCGAATCCCAAAGCAACAACGGTGTGAATATCACAAATCGCAATCGGCGCAATGTTATCTGCCACCGTCAAAGTCAACGAATAAGAAGATTGATTTCCGCAAGCATCTGTAGCAAAATACGTAATCGTATGATTGCCCAAAGGTGCGTCTAACAATAATCCTCCATTACCATTGATCGTTCCTAGTGGCGTCTGAATGTATACATCAAAACTTCCTCCTGAACAATCATCTGATAATCCTATTGCTGGTAAATTAACATTGCCAGCACAAGTATTAGAAGTGGTACCAACTGAAATATCGTTCAACTGCTGCATCGTTGGCCCGGTGGTATCTAACAATTTTATGATTTGAGTATGTGTTTCAATTGAACTAGCACACCAATCTGAAACAGTCCACTCTCTTAATATTTTTTTACTTTCTCCACAAATTGCTATAACCTGATCTTCATAAGTATAATCTAAATTAAAACAAGTTGTCCCTGTTGGAGTACCCGTAAATACTGGATCAGAACTATCTTGACAATCAATTTCTATATTAGCAGGATAACCTACATCTGACAATGTTCCTCTTTGAATGGAAATAGTTTGTACACAAGTAGCAACATTCCCACTACCATCAACTGCGGTGTGAGTTCGAGTAATGACCGTTTGAAATAATCCATTACATTGATTGTCTTGTACTTGATCTTGGAAAGTTACGGTTGCTGGTCCGCAAGCATCGAATGCTGTGATCGGCCCAGGCAATGGATCATTGCATGCTAAGATGACATCTTGGCAAGAAATAGTCGGAGATAATTTATCTTCCACTAAAATTAATCCTGAACATGAATTAGTTGGACCAATTACAGTTACACTTAAGGTCTGCCCAATATGACTAGAATTTAAAGTAGCAGGCAAACCTGAATTGGTAAAAGTAACCGTGAAAATATTATAGTTACTATAGGTTCCTTCTAAAATTTGGTCAGCTCCTACAGTCGCTTGACAATTTTCATCAAGGGTTATATTAACTGAACTATTACAAGTTAGAGGTTGGGCTTGAGTCGTTCCTATGCTAAATATAAATGTCAAAACCATTACCCAAAATGATGTAACCAAGTCAATCTTTTTTCTAAATGTAAAAGTTTTATTATTCATCGATCAAAATGTTTTTCTAGTGTTTAATTTTTTCAAAAAAGGTATTTAAAATAGGGCGATTGTTTTGGAGTAAAGTTTTTTCAAGGTAGAATTCGGAACACCAAATTCATTTCCAGCTTTATTCAAGTTTTTCAAAAGTGACTCTTCCAATGGAAATCCATTTCTTTTGATGTCCACCGACACCAACCAATAATATCGATACTGCAATCCTCTAGAAAAATCATTATTCATTTTATCCATCTCATTGACTAAGGCTAAAAAAACTTCATCTTGATCAAATGTTCCATTTGGATATGCTTGAACATCTAGTTGATTGGCAAGAATATGAATTGAGTTGGAGGCATTCAATGACTCTTGTGCTTGGACTTGAGTGAAGCTAAAAAATAATGCTCCACAAAAAACCATCAATTTTAAAATGGAGGAAAACTGATGTTTACTTTTTTTATTTAATGGGATCATGTTCTTTGTTTTTTTGATATATAAATACTAAAATATGTTCACGGTAGAATCTGCTTTTTTTATGGTTTGATAAATTCAATTTCAAGAAAGCGATTTCCTTTATCTGAATCCCATAGGCATGCAGTTCAAAAAGTGTTTTAACCTTTATGAAAAATTTCTTTGAAATAAATCCAAAGAGAAATTATTGTTTTGTTTTAAAAAATTCCGAATAGCTTAAATTTGGAGGGAAGCTCGATGCATTTTTCAACACCTAATGGAATCATGTCGGAATTGGGTTGAGTCGGTAAGATGGGAATAGTTAGGAGAATACTAGTCTTACAAAAATACGTGAAAAACGAATTTAGTAACATACCTTTAAATTGGTATTTTAAATATTATAAATATTTAATTGTAAAAATAAAAAAAATAACCTCTCCCAAAATTTCTTTTGGAAAGAGGTTATAAATCCCAAAAACCGGTAACTGAGTATTTCTTTTTGAAAAAAAGCCCCTCTCGGAAAAGACCGAGGTTTTTTACCGAGAAGAGGCAAATCCCAAAAACCGGTTACTGAGTAATTTCTTTTTCTCGTAGCGGGACTCTCCAGAGTTCCGAATAAACGAGATTTTCTTAACTTCTTAATGCTCGGAACTCTGGAGAGTCCCGCTTCGAATTCTTTAAAAATAACCTCTCCCAAAATCTCTTTCGGGAAGAGGTTATAAATCCCAAAAACCGGTAACTGAGTATTTCTTTTTGAAAAAAAGCCCCTCTCGGAAAAGACCGAGGTTTTTTACCGAGAAGAGGCAAATCCCAAAAACCGGTTACTGAGTAATATTTTTTCTCGTAGCGAGATTCTCCCGAATCCTGAACATTCTCTAGTATTTTCGGGACTCTGGAGAGTCCCGCTACGAATTATTTATTGACTAAG
>JBGCCY010000234.1:0-17539 GCA_045104975.1 Saprospiraceae bacterium | reverse complement strand
TTAAGAGTCTTAAATGGATGTTTAATACCTTTTAATTTTCTTTTTTTTTTAGGATAAAAACTTTATTTAATTGAACCCCTTGCAGCAAGCTGACAAGGTAGTTTAATCTATTCTAGAATTAATTTTTTCCTTGAGAATCATTATTGAGAAGTTCTATTGAGTTTTTTTAATCAAAAAGTAGTTTTTGATGGATAAGTGGATGGAATGTTCTTTAAGAGCTAATTACGTTTTTCTAAGATTTATTTTGGGATCCGTTATTTTGAAATTTTTTCTTCAATTTTTTAGATAATTACGAATTCAAGTTCTAAGTGAGTTTTATTGTAGAACTTATTCTAAGTTTATAAATTCCGATTGACCTGACCAAATGAATTCAATTAGAATTTTTTTTTGAGACAAAGAAAATTTAGATAATGCAAATGGAAAAATGAAATAACCCTAAGTCAGAAATCAATGGTGACTTTAACAATTGTATTTAAAAAAGATAGATTTTAATGGTGCTGTAAATTGCTGTATTTGTACAGCAATTTACAGCAATATTAAGTTTCGAGAAATATAAATAACTAAGAATCTTGATTTTATAATGTATCGTTTCTTAGGAATATGATTCCACCGATTTTATAATTCTAAGTTCAACTATTCAATATTGGGTTCTGAGATTTAGTCGTAAAATAATATTCACGATTAATTCTAAAGTAAAAATATTGCGAGGCATGGATATTGAAATTAGAGAATAAGGAAAAATTAATAAATTAAAGTTATAATCCTTGCAAAAAGGTGTATTTAAATATGCTGTATTATTCTGTAAAAGTACAGCATATTTCTGTTTTTTATTTCGAACTCTATAAATTTAATTGGATTTCTACCCTATTTAAATTGAGAGGAAACTAATAAAATGAATTGGTTTAAAATATGAAAATTGATTTTGGGCAGTTCCAAAATTAGAATGGACAATTGATTTTTGAAGATTTAAAAACTTAAATAAAACGAACTCATTGAAAATAGAAATTCATTTCAGAAGCTTGATTAAAAATAGACAATCATGATAAATACAGCAAAATACAGCATTTTTAATGCTGATTGCTGTAAATTACTTTTATCTACTTGAAACAAGCATAATTTAAAAAACTATAAGTTTTGGAAAATTGATTCTTATGATTAGTCCAAATATTCCTTTTGGAGGGCATGTAAATAGGCTTAGCGAAGGTTATTTAAACAATTTAAGGTTGAGTTGTAATCCTAAATTATTTCGCTTCTCCTCGCGACTGCTTTTAATAATTGATGAAAGACTTTAAATTTTAATCAACATTCATAGATATTGAATTCAATTACGTTCTCATTAGTTCGTTTTTTTTTTATTTTCCTGGATCATTAATATTGCTGTATTTTTACAGCAAATTGCTGTTTTTAGTGTTCCCAACTAAATTAAATAGGAGATTTAGATAATTTTAAGAGAACAGATTATGGAATTAAAATAGGAGATGAAAATTACTTTTAGAACCATTTTGAGGCGATTTTATGGCTTTTAACTTAGAATTAGAGCATATCGTTTTTATTGGATGAAAAACCCCTTAAATCGCTTAAAATTGGAAAATGAATCTAATGCTATTATCTTAGTTCCATATTTAAAAATTTGAGCATTCAATAAAATCAAAAGACTTTGCAAAATTATTAGAATTTGCAAAGTCTTGTAAAATTTGAATTTTATATTGAATTCAAATTTTCTATTTTTAAGAGAAATGAATTATTTATCTTTCATCCACTACCCTTCCTTTCTCGTAAAATGTTCTCTAACCAATCCAACAATAAATCCTTTTAAAGTTTGTCCTGTGTCCTCGGTTTCCAATTTCATTTTCTCATAAAGATACTGAGGGAAATCAACGGTAACACGCTGCACGTTTTTCTTTTTATCTTTTTTTTGCAACTGCTCCAATGCTTTTTCTTGTACAGTAGCATCCATCGATTTATTAATTTTTTTGGAAGTTATTTTCTTTTTGATTGGCATAATTTAAATATTTTTTTGAATAAATATGCTGTAAAAATACAGTATTGTGCAGTAAAACCAAATTAATTCTGTAAATATTACAGCAATATACAGACATATTACATTTTTTGCAGTATTCTAACTTAATAGCTTCTCTAGCTCATCAGTCAATTTAATGATTTCTTTTTTAGCTTTTGGATCTTTGTATTCCACTACCCCAAGTCCATCAGTTGCTGAATCTGCATAAGCTACGCGATTGTTGATATTTGACTTTAATAAGGTTACATCATATTCTTTGACTGCTTCCTTGATTTCTTTACTTACATTGGTTTTTGATACAACTCGATTCAGAACAACAAGTGCTTTTACTTTTCCACCATTAGCTTCTTTCAAACCTCGGATTTGCTCAAAACGTTCTAAGAAGTTCTCAAAGCCTCTAAAATCATAAATACTTGGCATCAGCGGGATTACTAAATAATCACTTGCTAGGATGGTTCTATCGGCCAACTCAGACAATTGAGGTGTTCCATCAATAATAACGATGTCATATTTTTCTTGTAAGCCTTCCACCTCTTTGTTGAGTTGTTTGATACTCACACCGAAAACAGGAATCCTGATTCTATCTTCACTTCTGTTTCCAGACCATTCCATCGAAGATTGTTGTCCTAAATCAGTATCTACAATGCAGACATCATAATCTCGGTGAGCAAAACTTACTGCAAGGTTGGTAGCGATAGTGGTTTTTCCTACACCGCCTTTAAGGTTGGTAACCGCAATAATCATAGGGTAATTGGTTTTTAATCATAAAAGAATGAGGCGAATATAGTTAGTTGACAAGACTATAAAATGAAATCACAGAATAATGCTGTAAAAATCTGTATAAATATTGTCTTATTCCGTTTTTTGCTGTATTTATCTGTAAATATTACAGAAATAATAAAAATGCTATTCCATATTCTTTTAGGAAATCGAATAGTTACAAATAGGTTGTATTTCTGTATTTGGTTATTTCATGTAAAACCAAGCAGGAGATGGAATGCTAGTTTTGCTCATTATTGCTTACTAAATAACTATTTTTTTTTTTTTTAATCTCTAATTTCATTTGTGCAGCTTGGCAACCCTTTTTTGCTAGATAAGAATTTAAAGGAGAGTTGACAAAAATCTTATTTTCGGTTGAGTAGATATTATTCAGGGAATGATTTAATTATAATATAGTAGAATTTTATTTATTTACTAAAACGCAGATTTCCCATAGAATGGAGGAGATAACGATTTATTAATTTGCTGTAAAAAACTGTATAAAAACAGAAATATTACAGCAATATTCTGTTTGAACTTTAATTTAAAGAATTCTCCAATACATCGGGTGCGAAAGAAACAAGAGTTTTTATAGCCTCAACTTTTAAGTTGGGGATTAGATAAATAAGGAAAGACTCTAGCCAAACATATATTGAGTGAGTGGCTAAAGCCTAGTAGTTTAAATTTTTACCCCAACTTAAAAGTTGGGGCCACGGAACCTTGAAAGTAGTTAACCTTGCAATTCCTCGTCAACTTGTGGCGGGGTAGTTCAATAAAATTAGGTTCTAGTAGTATTTTATTTATTCATTAAAAGGTTAGTTTTTCTTAAAAAGAGGAAATTAGGATAAAAGGGGAGTAGATACCGATTTATCAATTTGCTGTACTTTGCTGTAAAAAACCGTATAAGAACAGAAATATTACAGCAATATTCTGTTTGGACTTTAACATAAAGAATTTCCAAATGGATGCATTTGGCGCAAAAGAAACAAGAGTTTTCATAGCCCCAACTTTTAAGAGAGCAGAAAAAGAGAATCTAGGCTTTAGTCGTACACTCAAAGCATGCATGACTAAATATTCCCACCGGCATAAATGATGAGGCTATGAAATCCATATAGTAATTCCTCGCCGGCTTGCTGTGAGGTAAATCAATTTTTTGAACTAATAGAGTTGAGTGAGTACTAATTGATTTTGGATTTAGCTATCCTTTTTTTAGATGATTGACTCAAGTCTAAAAAATTGATAGAAAACCTCACCTTATAATAGTGAATTATGAAAACTTTCAATTCTTTATATAGTCTCGGTAGTAAGTTTAGTCACAATAGATATTTCACTTTTGAATAGTGTCTCTTAAATAAGATAACTAAAACTTAATTAAATATTGAAAATGCTTGTTCTACGTTAGGTGATCTTGATTGGTTCCAAATCAATAAGGGAGGAGTACAAAACGATTATCTAAATTCTTTTGATAAATATAGTTATGCTGTAATAATACAGAAAAAACATTATTTATACAGAATTATTAATGTTATTTCTGTAATTATTACAGCAAATTAGATTTGACTCTTTAATTCCGCTTATGAGTTACAACTCTTATTTACTTTCTGTTTTTCATATTCCTTTACTTTGATTACTCCTAAAACAATGAAAACAATAGCAATTGCAATCATTATATATTGTAAAAGGGGTAAGGCTAAATATTCAGAAACATCTTTTGCAGAAAGAGATATCATCATGGAAAGTGTCATGTAAATGGTAGCTTGTTCTTCTAATTTTTTCATAACTGAATTTTTCATAATAATTTTTTTAAGATTAATTAATCCATTGAAAATTTATGTTTTCCTATTCCTAAGATTTAACCTTCCTTACTTTATCTCTTTTTACCATAGTAAAAAGACTGATTAGTAAAACTCCAATAAATAGAATACCTACAATTGGACGATTTCCCAAGTACTTAATAATGTAATCATCAGTAAGAGCCAGAAGCATTCCGATAGCAATTGCTAAGAAAGTAGTTGGAGTGAATTTCTTTGAATTTTGATATTTCATAATAATTTTTTTTTGATTCACTACATTAGTATTCGATTTAGTTGTTTTATTACGGCTTTAAAAAAAATAAAAATTAATTACCGACGAGTTGTAATAATTTACCGATGAACGATACTAACTAATATGCGAATGGAAAAGGATTTCAAACATATCATCGATGAGTATAATGGTATTTTGTATAAAATAGCTCGTTCCTTTACTTTAGGAGAAGCTGATTTTAAGGATTTGTATCAAGAAATGTTGATCCAATTATGGCAATCCTATGGGAGATTTAGAGGAGAATCAAAAATATCGACATGGATTTATCGAGTAGTATTAAATACTGCATTGACTTTTCAAAAAAAGCAGAAACGACAACAATCGAATAATCCAATTGACAATATTTCTTTTAAAATACCAGATCAAGGTAGGGCAGGGGTGGAGCAAGTTTTTGAAAAGGAAAAAAAAATAGAGTTACTATATAAATGTATCAATCATTTAGGAAAAGACGAACGAGCAATTATTCTACTGCATTTAGATGAAAAAAAGTATGATGAGATAGCAGAAATTTTAGGATTAACGACTAGCCATGTTGGCGTAAAATTATTGAGAATTAAAAAACAATTATTCAAATTATTAAATGAGCAAGGGTATGGAAGAATTTGATTTAAAGAATATTTGGAAAATATCAGATGAGCAAGCTAAGGTTTATTACCAATCAATTGAACCAGAGGTCTTGGAAATTTCTCGTAAAAAATCGAATGATTTGCTTCAAGAGATTAAGCGGAATGCGATTAATGAAACAGTAACTGGCGTGGCTCTCATGCTTATAATCTTTTACCTTTTTAGAAATCACCCTTATGTTTGGGTTTTGTATTCTTGCACAGTAATCTTAGTGCTATCTAGTTATTTTTCAACTAAAGAATTCATTCATGAGATAAAATCTGTTTCAACTCAAAATGTGGTAGAAAGCATTGGAAACTACCATAAAATTTTATCAAAAGCTTTAAAAAAATTAAAATTTCTTATTTGGATATTTGTACCAATAAGTTTTGTTTTGGGATTGCTGGCTAGTTTTACCGATAATGGAAAAGACTTAGAAATTCTGACTAGGTGGGATGGAATATTATTGACTATTGGAATTTCGGTGCCCGTTTTATTTGGAATGTTATGGTTCGTTTCGAAGAAATATATATTCTTTATGTATGAAGGTCGAATCAATGAATTGAAAAAAATTTATGATGATTTGAAAAGCCAAGAAAGAAATTTATAATAATTTTTGCAAGACAAATTTTTCAACTGAAAAGTTCGGAACTAAAACGTCATTCCCATTTCTTGCTTCTAATTTAATATTGGAAAGTGCTACTGGTAATGCATCAAAATGGTAAATTAGATTACCATCGAAAAATAATTGAGTCAACCCATCTTTTTGTCGAACGGTTATTTTATCTAAATCCTCTTTTGTAGGATGGTAAAATATTTGATGATCTTTCCCATCTTCTAACACACCTATATAGGTACCAAAATTTCGATAAACACGAATAAAGAATTTTTGGGAATCAGCCCCCCAAGTTAACTCAGTAATAAAGGGTACATTATTGATACCTTTTAGTTGAAATTCCATTTCAAAATTACCGCTAACTGCAGATGGCGCTTCAAAGATTCTAGGAATATCTTGTCGCTCAATCAATAATTCTTTGTCAACTAAGGAAATATCATCAATGGCAAAAGTTGGATTACTCCAATCGGGTGAGGAAGTATTTTGACTAAATAATTCATCTCGATAATAGTCTTTTCTAAATCCATAATATGGAACAGGGATATTTTGCTGAGTCCCGACCAATGGATCTCCACGCATTAGACTTTTCCAAAGTAAATTATCAAATTGGTCATTTTTGTGTCGTCGATCCAATTCACAATGTCCCAATTCATGGAAGAGTAAATACTCTTTTTGAGTGTCTGTCAAAGCAGTCCATTCTGATTTATCAATTACGATATGATGTTGACCCAGGTAGCAATATCCGCTTGCCCCTTCCACAATTCTTTCAGAATATTCAATTAATAAACCGGTATCACTAAAGTCAATTTCCACTCCTCGTGACGCTCCTTCATCAATAAATCGTTGCACGTATTCCTCAAAGTCCGAGTCAACAATGTATTCAATTGCATCTTTTTTACAACCAATAAGTAATAAAGATAGAAGCAAACCAAAAAGTGGAAATTTAAAATTCATTCAATTATATTTTGTAGTTATTCAACAGAATTTTCTTCAATTATATTTTTAGGAAACTGCTGAACTATGCTTTTAAAAAAGTCAATATGTTGACTCTTTTCTAAATTTTTATTTGTTTTGAAATGATAATTGCCCGATAATTTTACAATTACTAGATCTCGATTTGGTTGTATATATATGTGTTGGTTATAAATTCCTGAAGCTAAATAAGCACCATCAGCTTCTTGAGGAATCCACCATTGAAAACCATATCCCATATCGTTACTCGAAAATTCATTGGCACCAGGTTGCAAGTGAGGACCATCCATGGCTACTGATTGCTTGATCCAATTTTGTGGAATAATCTGATTGCCAAACCAATTCCCTTCATGTAAATACAATAAACCAAATTTCCCATAATCTCTCAAAGTAGCATTCAATCCACCCAGCGCCATTTCCATTCCATCCTCATCAATAATCCATTGTGCATCATCCTCCATTCCCATCGGAGTCCATATTTTTTCTTGCATATATTCAGTAATGGTTTTTCCTGTTGCCTTTTTTAAAACCATTCCTAGAACTTGAGTATCAATACTAACATAATGATTAAAGCTGCCAGGCTTCCTAGTATTTTTGAGACTTAAAGCAAATTTTTCAAAAGATTGACCCAAGGCAAAATATCTTCCAAATCGATTGATGTCAGAATTAAAGTCACCATAATCTTCATTGAATCCTACTCCTGAACTCATTTCTAAGGCATCTTTAATAGTGACTCCTTCATAACCTGTCCCTTTAAACTGTGGTAAATAGTCAGTAATCTGATCTTGGATACTTTTTATTTTCCCTTCTTCCAACGCAATTCCAATCATTCCTGAAACAAAAGATTTAGCCATCGACCATGAAATATGAGTGGTCTCAGGAGTCAAACCTCTCATGTAATTTTCAAAAATAATAGTGTCTTTGTGAATGATCATCAAACCAGTTGTCAGGGAGCGATCCATGAAATTTTGCACATCAATGGTTTGTCCATTGCATGAAAAACTTTTAGGAAGTTGATGAGAAATGTTAACAGGTAATCGAGTAGGAGAGGAGGATTTTACAAGCGTTGCAGTTTCATTAAGATCTTCCATGTGTAGAAAATTCTCCACAATATTTTCTTTTTCAAAAAGACTGATAGCTTTTCGGAGTTTGTTTATTTTTTTATAATTAAAAAGAGCAACAACTATGAGTAATAAAACTAGGATACCAATGAATTTCAAAATTTTGCGTAGCATTTTGTGAGGATTTAAAAATTAGGTTAGTAATCTTTAAAGCTAGGAAAAAAATGATAGGAGTGGAAAACTTATTTAAGATTTTGTAATTTTCATTTCTAATATTAAAAAGCATAGCTCTTCAACAAACCTTGTGGTCAAGTCAAAATTGAAATAAAAAGCAACCAACAGATGTATTGATTTTAATTTTACTTGAGATTAGAAACACAAGATTTGTGGAAAATCAAAAATCTTATATTCATTTTATGAAAAAAACGAACGCACTTCGACTACTTGATCAAAAAAAGATTTCCTACGAAACTTTGGAATACGAATACAATGAAAAGAACCTTTCAGTCAAAAAAATTGCAGGAGATAATTTTCTTAAAGCAGAAAATGTATTTAAAACATTAGTTGCAAAAGGGGACAAAAACGGGGTTTTAGTAGCTGTGATTAATGGTAATCAAACCTTAAATTTAAAATCAATTGCCAAGGCTTCTGGAAATAAAAAGATTGCGTTGCTTCCAGTTAGAGACCTTTTAAAATTGACCGGTTATATTCGTGGAGGTTGCTCTCCGATTGGAATGAAAAAACCTTTTCCTGTGTTCTTGGACGAATCTGCTTCTGATTTTGAAACTATTTATGTCAATGCTGGAATGCGTGGAATTTTAGTCAAATTAAAACCAGATGATTTGTTAAAAATTACTAATGGGGAATTGGTTCAAATTGCAGATAGTGAATAAAAGGTATCATTTTTGGACTTAAATAGATATCTTACTTTAATACCAATTACTTTACAAATGCTAAAATCTACATTTTTCTATTCAAAAAAACTCTTTTTACTTTCGGTTCTATTCCTTTTGACCATAGTTGCATTGTCGGCACAAGTCACTCCATTGCCCAAAGCTCACTCTCATAATGATTACTTTCGAAATTGTCCGTTGAAAGATGCTTTACGACATGGGTTCACAAGTGTGGAAGCTGATGTGCTATATATTTATGGAAAATTAGTAGTTGGTCATGATATGCCTGATAAATTTTATCCAAGATTAAAACCACTTAATCGACAATATATTAAACCACTTTGGCGACGATGGAAAAGGTGTGATAAAGAAATTTACAAAGGTTACGAAGGTGATTTTTACTTATGGATAGACATTAAAATTTATCCAAATCAAACCTATCGAGAGCTTCGAGATTTATTGTACCCATTTAGAGAGATGTTGAATTATTATGAAAATGGTAAATTTCATAAAGGGAAAGTGACGGTGATTCTTTCTGGTGATCGACCATTTGAGGCATTACTAAATGATAGTTTGCAATTGATGACTTTGGATGGAAGGCCAAGCGATTTGGCAAAAAATTATCCTTCACATTTAATGCCTTTTATAAGTGAATCTGCAGGAACAGTTGCGGAGGTGGAAGATTACAATCAAGTCGATGAAGCTGCATTTTTGAAAATTTCGAAATTCATAAGAGCAACTCATGACCAAGGAAAAAAAGCTAGACTTTGGGCAACTCCCGAGGATGAAAACCTTTGGGAGAAATTATTAGAAATGGATATTGACCTAATCAACACAGATAAATTATCAAAACTCCAGCGATTTCTTTTGTCAAGAGAATAAAGCAAAATTATTTTTATAACAATACAATTACATTTTTATAATAAATCAAAACTTAAAATCCTCAGCTTCAATTAGTTACATATTTTGTCTTGTTTTTTTGGATGAGAATTTCTTCAATTCTTGAAAAACCCATTTTTTTATTTAAAAATTTTGTTCTAATTTAGATTGACGATAGAACAATACTTCTTCCAAATTTGAGAAAAACTATTCGCTAGTAACTACTCAAAATTCACCAACTTATTTTTAGATATTTATTTTATTCAAGTTTAACTAATTGATTTTCAATTAGTTAGGGTGCTTGTGTGATCTACTATTTGTAGAGGCAGGGCATGTCTTATGTCTATGGATTTTTTTTCTAAACTATAAAACTATTCTAATTATGTTACAAAAAATGCAACGCCTTGCACGGGCGAAGGTGCAACTCCTATGGTTTTGGATGGAACCTTTTAAATGGCGACTCGGCTATTTTCTGATGTTTATTTTCTTTTTGGGGATTAAAGATTTCCATATTCAGTTTCAATTTGATACTGGAAATAAATGGCTTACTTCTGAAAACTCAAATAAGGTAGGAGGTTCCTTTTTTCAAAAAAAACAAATCAAAGGGAAAGAACAAGTTGGTAATTTAAGTTTTGATATTCCTGCCAAGCCAAACTCCCAACAATATATTTACATAAAAAGATTCGTCGATGTTGCTAGAACTGAAATGGATCAATTTGGCATTCCAGCGAGTATTACTTTGGCTCAAGGATTACTCGAAAGTCAAGCTGGAAAAAGTCCATTGGCAAGAGAAGCAAACAATCATTTTGGGATAAAATGTTTTTCCAAAAAATGCAAGAAAGGTCATTGCAAAAATTTCTCAGATGACCATCACAAAGATTTTTTTAGAACCTATACCTCTGCTTGGGAAAGCTTTCGAGCACACTCTCTCTTTTTACAAAAAAATCGGTATAAACATTTATTGGAACTGGAAAAAACTGATTATAAGAATTGGGCGGTAGGTTTGAAAAGGGCAGGCTATGCAACAGACCCAAATTATGCGAAAAAGCTAATTCGATTAATTGAAAATCTGGATCTTGATAAATTTGATGTTTAAGTAATTGAACATTACTAAAATATGAAAATCTGGATTTAGGAATTTCCCTAAATCCATTTTTTCCATATTGTTCTGTATTTTTGTAGTCATAAAATTAATAAAAGACGATGCTTAAAGGAATCCATCATATTGCCATAATTTGTTCTAATTATTCCACCTCTAAAAATTTCTATACTAAATTATTAGGTTTAGAAATAGTTAGGGAAGTTTATAGAGAAGAACGAGATTCTTACAAATTAGATTTAGCAATTAATGGAAATTATATTATTGAACTTTTTTCTTTTCCAAGTCCTCCCAAAAGAGTATCAAGGCCGGAAGCTCAGGGGTTAAGGCATCTGGCTTTTGAGGTAGAAAACATTAAATTAGTAGTCAATCAATTAAGTCAAAAAGGAATAAAAACTGAACCTATTCGGGTAGATGAATACACGAATAAGAGCTTTACATTTTTTTTTGATCCAGATAATTTACCAATTGAATTGTACGAAGTTTAGGAACGCCTAAAATGGTAATTTTCCTAAATCAACATTTCCACCAGACAAAATAATTCCAATTTTTTTTCCTACAAATTTCTCTTTTTCACGAAGCAAAGCAGCAAAAGGAACAGCGCAGGAAGGTTCAATAATTATTTTCATGCGTTCCCAAATTAATCGCATAGCAGTGATTATTTCATTTTCTTTCACTCGGATTATTTCATCGACATGTTGCTGGATAATTGGAAAATTATGATTTCCCAAAATGGTTCGCAAACCGTCAGCAACAGTATTGGCAGTTTCATTAGTTTCAATTTTCCCACTCAAAAGTGAACGATATGCATCATCAGCTTCAAATGGTTCTCCACCAATTGTTTTACATTTTTTTCCAAAGAAATGAGCAGCTAAGGCAGTACCTGCGACAAGCCCTCCACCTCCAATGGGAGTCATGATCAAATTCAAATCGGGATGATCTTCCAGCAATTCCATGGCAGCAGTTCCTTGTCCCAGAATGACATCAACTTGATTAGAAGGATGCAATTTTGAAGCTCCAGTTTCTTCGGAAATTTTATCTGTTGTTGCCTGTCGAATATCAATATTTGGTTCACATTCGGTAATGATTCCGCCATAGCCTCGCACAGCATCTTTCTTAACTTGAGGAGCATTGGATGGCATGACAATGTAAGCTTTGATTCCTTGCATCTTTGCGCTAAGTGCAACTGCTTGAGCAAAATTTCCTGAAGAATGAGTGACGACTCCATTCGTTTTTTGCTCCTCGGTTAAATTTAAAATAGCATGCGCAGCTCCACGCATTTTGAAGGCACCCATGCGTTGGAAATTTTCACATTTAAAAAATATTTCTGCTCCTGAAATTTCATTTAAAGCTTGCGAAGTAAGTACCGGTGTTTTATGAATGTAAGGTTTTATTTTTTCATGGCAAGTCAGTAAAATCTCTTTAGTATAGTTCATTTATAGAATTGTATTTCGTGATGTATTTATATTGTTATGGTTTGATAACCAATTAGTTATAAATTATTTTTTTACAAATTTTAAAGTTTTTGAATTACCATCTTGGGATTCGATTCGCAAATAATAAAGACCGTTTGGAAAACTCTTCACCTCAATATTATCACTCCAGTCTTTTGAAATCGGAATATTTTTTTCCATCATATTTTTACCTGTTGCATTAAAAATAGACATGGATAAAACTAGATCCTTATTACTTTTTAAGGAAACTTGTAACAATTCATTTACGGGATTTGGGAATAGATTAATTTCAATTTTATTCTTCCCAAAAATAGATTCGGTTGAAGTGGTATTTTCCCAAGTGGTAAATAAATTTTGAAGGGAATCAATTGGCTCCTCCCCAAATGGCATTTCGAGAATACTTAATTCTAAATAAGGATCATTTACATCATCGGTTGGTTTATAAACCCTCAAGAAAGCAGAGGTTGAGGAAGTTCCACGAGCCAAACATCGTTGGTCTGCTCCGGGCATATTAGCACCTTGCATGGCACCCATTAATTTCTGGGCAAGAGACCCAGAAGTATTATTAAATCCATTTTCCATTCCATCCAAAACTTCAGCTCCGAGCAAAATATTTCCTTGAATGGCATAGTCAGCACCTGTTCGATGTCCTTTATAATCATCGGCATTGGTTCCTGTAAAAGCTGCCGTTCGAGGGCTTCCATTGACATCAAAATCAACTACTCCATATTGACGATATTCAGGATTAAAGTTTTGAGAATTGCAAGCATCATTTGCGACTAACCAATCAATAATTTCTAGAGGAGAAAGCCCTCCTTCCATTTGATTCATCGCATTATCTAAATTAATATGAGGATTGAGACAAATCCATGCTTGTGCATTTACACCACCTTTTCCTGGGATAATTTTGTTGAGCAATTGGATGCCTCCCCATTGTGCGATGCCATCAACACAAGTCGCACCTGCTGCTCCCACTTCACCAGTTATACTATCAACTGCAATGATGGAAAAAGTATCTTGGCTAAAAATATTAAAGGAGAATGAAAGCAAAAAAGTAAGTAAAATTTGGTTTTTCATCTTGGTAAGTTCTTTTTAGTAAACAGTTTGTTAAAATTTTTATGACCAAAAATACTAAACTCCGATCAGAATGTGAGAACTTTGATAGATAGGAATAAGAGAATAGACTTGCTAATCTTTGAGAAATTAGTTTTTTTTACAAAAAATTAAAATAATGACTTCCGTTCAATTTAAAAATAAGATTAACGACTTCTGGAATTGGTTCGTTGAGCATGAGGAAAAATTTCGAATTATTCAAGATCCACATGCAGTTCGAGAAATGTTGGATAATCA
Source organism: Saprospiraceae bacterium (assembly GCA_045104975.1). GTDB lineage: Bacteria > Bacteroidota > Bacteroidia > Chitinophagales > Saprospiraceae > CAJQQY01. The sequence continues at coordinate 3,748 of JBGCCY010000234.1, read as the reverse complement.
AATTTTACAATTTGGTGCTTTTGCCTGGGAGATAGGAGAGGGGAGAGGGAAACCACACACATTGACCATCTCACCAAATGGAAATTCAAAGTTGTTGCGTCGCTCCCAAGCCATTATCGGAGAAGCACCCGACTTAAGATACTGGGAATTTTTTGCAGCCAAGCCTCCGAGAGATTGGGATTTTATTATGGAAATGTATGATGCATTTATGGTTAAGCAAACAGTTGATACAGCTGATTGGGAATACTTATTTCGAATGACCCCTGAGTTTAAACTTCGCATTTTATTGTATGCTGAAAATATTGATTCTTTTGATGAGGATGACAAAAAATCGGCATCGGACTTTGTGATAAATAGTATTATTGGTGAGGCTGACAAAATTGATTATGTAAATTCGATAGAATTTATTTCATTCGTCGATGAAACGCAGGAAGATGATATTAAATCTTTATTGGAAATGAAATTTGAATTTGAGAATTTGTTGGATAAATTATGATTGCTGGTTTTGTGAATTGAACAAGGTGGATTTTTCTATCTAAATCTATAATTCACTTGATCAGTAAAATCATGTTTCAACTTAAATAAGGTATTTACTTTTTCCAAAATTTAGGCATAAAAAAATATTAGAACTTAAAATTCTATGTTTTTCTAATCTTTTGAAAGATAAATAAATGAAAACAATTAGTGCTTTAGATGACCTTCCAGTTTTTAAATATTTAGGTGATGAACTGACTGTTTTGGCAGAAGTAAAGAAAATGGATTTTTTTGCTCGGGTAGATGAAACTAGAAAAAAGGGTAAAACTTGGAGCAAAATTATTTTATCTGATGGAGAAATGGGCTGGGTAGAAAGTAAAAAAACTTTTGAATGGCGACCCATTCAGGTGGGGCAGAGAAATTTATTTTGTACTAGTTTGGAGAAAGAAACATTGAATGGAAAAGTATTGCTTCCAGTTGGTTCTACTATTTATATTGTAGCGAATGAACCCAAAGTTTTAGTTCGATTGGGAAATCATCAATTGGGAGAGTTACCAGAATCATTTAAAATTAGGAGTGCTCCTGCAGGAGGATCATCGAAAGTTTTGACCATTATAACTGGGATGATTTGTGTTTTTACATTGTACATGTATTCGTTTATTAATAATATAGACATATATGCAAAGTTCTCCCAGCCTAGAATTTTTATGGGATTACATCCAAAATATTTTATGTATGGAGTAGTCATTACAGGAATCGTAATGGTTTCAAGTTATTTCCTTTTTGATTTATTAGGAAGTGGAGTGGGAGAGGTGAAAAGTATTTTTTCAAAATTAAAAAAAACTGTTTTAAGAGAATTGAAGATTAGAAAATAATTTTACAAAAATACATTTACATTTGGTTTTATATTGTTTTTCCTTCTAACCAATCCGCTACTTTTGGCCAAATTTCTTTACTAGAATTTCTTGATTGTAAAACCCGACTATGATTATAATCCTCTTGAAAACCATCTTCGATAGAGCAAAAAAGTAATTTGTTGTTTGGATTTTGAAAAGCATTCAAAAATTTCTCACAACCTTCTCTAGAAGCTATAAAATCATCTCCTTTTGCACAAATGGAAAGTATTGGAATGTTTATTTTTTGGAATTCTTTTTCATAATCAACTCCATTCATTCCGATAAACTTTTTTGTCAAATTCCAATCATACCATTGTTTCATGAAAAAATAATCTTCATCATGAGGTCTTCCAAACATCTTGGCTGGAGAATATCCTAACAATGCATTTACATATTTTCCAAATAATAGTTTAAGGTGGTTTTTGAAATTATGATTTGCTCCAAATGCCTGACTTCCAAACATGGCAATTCGATTAATTTTTGAAAAATATTTTGGATTTTCAACCAAAAATATCGAAAGACAAATTCCTGCACCACTATGGCAAATACAATCTATCTCCTTGATTTTCAATATGTTGAACATATATTTAAATACTATGGGGTAATCATCAGTTCCAATGTTTTCAAAATTCATTTTTTTAGAAGAAGGAGAACTATGACCATGGTTTCGCCACTCCATGATCCAACAATGGTATCCTTTCCTTGCAAAATATTGGGAAATGCTTAGACAGATTTTTCGATCGGAAAATGTACCGTGATTGAGGAAAATATTTTTAGAAGATTTACTTTCTTGAGAAGAAATTTGCCAAAGTGCGATGAATTCATCGCCTTCTGTTTTTATTGGATGGAGTTGTTCTTTGGTTTCCATTTTGTACTAAGCTAATTATCGGATACCTTTAAGGTATCCGATAATTTTATTTTAAAGTGGTAATGATCCACCATTGGCATGAAGGGTAATTCCACTTACGAAACCTGCTTCTTTGGATGCTAAAAATAAATAGCAATGTCCCATGTCTTCAGGTGTTCCGATTCGCTTTACAGGGATCTGTGCAATGCCAGCATCGATGACTGCTTGAGGCATTGATTTTGTCATTTCAGTTAGGATAAATCCTGGAGCAACAGCATTGACGGTGATGCCATATTTTCCAACCTCTTTGCAAAGCGATCGAACGAAACCTGAAGTTGCCGCTTTAGAAGCCGAGTAATTTGTTTGACCAAAAGCTCCAAATACAGAATTGATAGAAGAGGCACAAACGATACGCCCATATCCTCCTTCGATCATATGAGGAATGACAGATTTGCAAGTGACGTACAATCCATTGACGTTGACATTCATCACTGCATTCCATTCGTCATCTGACATTTTCATAAATGAACGGTCTTTGATAATTCCAGCATTGTTGATAAGGATCTCGATATGCCCGTGTTTTTCTTTTATTTCTGCAACAGCATTATCAACTGATTCTTTGGAAGTGATGTCTACTTTTTGGTAAAAATATTGTGACCATCCTTGGTAAGTTCATCGACTGTTGCTTGTCCATCAATAATATCCCAGAGAGCAACAGTTGCCCCAGCTTCGCAAAAAACTTTACAAATTCCTGCTCCGATTCCTCGAGCACCGCCTGTGATTATAGCTACTTGTCCTTCTAATTTTTTCATTAGTTAATTTATTATGATTAAATATGTTGATCTATTAATATTGCATTTCCATCAGGATCGATTACTACAAAACTTGCCGGACCAGTAGTTGTTTCATCCGCTTCAGTTTCTAATTTGATGCCTTTGCTTTTGAGATGTTTTTGAATTTCTCTGACATCATTGTAGGAATCTAAGGTTTGAGCATTTTCATCCCAGCCTGGATTAAAGGTGAGAATATTATTTTCAAACATTCCTTGAAATAATCCAATGAGCGTTTTTTCATTTTTCATGATGAGGTAATTTTTTTCAATATCCCCTGCAAAAACTGAAAAGCCAAGGTGTTTATAGAATGCTTTGGAAGCATGAATATCTTTGACGGCAAGGCTAGTTGAAAAAGTTCCTAATTTCATGATTTTACATTTTTATTTGGTGAAGCAATTTCTTTAATTTCAAGCTAAAAATTATTAAAGTGGTTTAAGTAGTTACGTGGCGGTCTGCTCTTTGCAGTTTACATTTTAACTTAATGATATTCGGCTTTTGCTCTGTATTCCTGTTTAGAAATGGTAACAGAAAATTTTTTGATTCTTCGTCAGCTTGTAGTGAGGTATTTTAATAAATCAATTGTTGATCTATTTCGGCCTCAGGATGAGAAGAGGTGATGTCATTTCTAATCATTTTTCTATAATTCTCTTCTCCTTTTGTGCCAGTTTGTTTATCCCAATTTTGGTTAGGATTATGAC
>JBGCCY010000233.1:0-4534 GCA_045104975.1 Saprospiraceae bacterium | reverse complement strand
CAAAAGAAAAGCAAACTGACTTTTGCGCAGTTTTAATTGCAAAGAACAAAAAGGACTTAAATCAGGAAATTAATTTTTTCCAAAAGAATATCACACGAGCATTTGAAAAAAATCAAATTTTAAAAACACCTCGTGGAAGTTATTTCTCTCCAAATCCTTTAGGCAAAAAAGGAAAGGTGGCATTTGTCTATCCTGGTTCTTCGACTGCCTACACAGGTTTAGGAAAAGATCTTTTTCAATTGTTCCCACAGTTGTATCCTTACTTCGAAAGTATGTTGCCAAACCTCGATGAATACATCTGGTCGGATTATCTTTTCCCTAAAAAAGTCAACGAAACAGACGAAGACCCAAACATTTATAACAATGCAATTGCAATGATGTCAACGGGTGTTTTTTACTCGGCAGCATTCACGCATATTTTGCAAGAAGTATTTGCCACCAAACCTGAAATGGCATTTGGTTATAGCATGGGCGAATGCAGTAGCATGTGGTATGCGTTGGGCGTTTGGAGTAGCAATGAAGCAAGAGAATTCCAGGACTCTCCTATTTTCAAAAATCGGTTTGCAGGAAATTTGGAATTGCTCGCCGAGACTTGGGGCATCTCTTCGGAGGAAGCAAAAGAGCGATGGGTGAGTTTAGTTTTACTCGCTCCAAGAGCAAAAGTGGAAGAGTTGATAAAAGGAAAAGACAAAGTCTATTTAACTTTTATTAATACTGAAAATGAAGTAGTAATCTCAGGAGATAAAACTGCATGTTTGGCAATTGCTGAAGAGTTAAAATGTCAAACAGTAACCATCCCTTTCCAAAATGTAATTCATCATGACTTTTGTAAAACAGAAGAAGAAGGATTACTTAAAATGCACAGTTTTGATTTGAATAAAAATCTAGACATTGATTTCTATTCAAGTATCACTCAAGAAAAAATTCCATTCGACAGTCAGTTAATTGCAGAAAACTCAACTGCCGTTTGTTGCAACAAAGTTGACTTTCCAAAAACCGTAAATACATTGTTACAAAAAGGTGCCAATATGTTTATTGAGTTGGGAGCTAATGCAACCTGTACTGGTTGGATAAATAATATTTTAAAAGAAAAAGAACACTTAGCAGTCAGCATCAATCAAAAGGGAAAGGCTGATGCTCAAGCTATTTTGGAAGTATTAGCACAGTTAGTTAGCAATGGTGTTGAAGCAGATTTATCGGCACTTTACATCGAACCAAAAGTAGGAAAAGCACCACGTAGTTTTTTCAAAAAAATAGACGTAGGTGGTCAACGAATTTTTGATTTATTTGAAAAAGAAAAGGAAAAAGGAAATTTTAAAAACATAAAAAGAAAAGCAGTTTCTGTTTTAACTCTATCTCCTAAAGGGGAAATAAAAAAACGAGAACTAGCATTCGCAGGTGGAGGAAACGATTTACCTCCAAAAGCCGAAAGCGTTGATTTCATTGACAAAACAATACATTTACAAAAAGATAAAAACAATTCCAACATGGAAGTTACCACTATAAAAAACAAACCATCTACTGAAAATAAAATTGGAGAAAACGGTTTACGCCTTCAAGATTTCGAATCAGGGGAACAATTGAAAGGGAAAGAAATTATTTTTTCTCAAAAAGATTTGGAAGAGTTTGCAACTGGAAAAATTGCCAACGTTTTCGGTCCAGAATATTCAATCATTGATGGTTATAGCCGGCGAGTAATGTTGCCAATGGATCCATATTTATTGGTAAGTCGAGTAACTGGATTGAAAGGAGAAAAAGGAAAATTCGAACCTTCAACGATGCAAACGGAATATGATATTCCTTACGATGCATGGTTTACAACTGATCGACAAATTCCTTGGGCAGTTTCAGTTGAATCAGGTCAATGTGATTTATTATTGATTTCATATTTAGGAATTGATTTTCAAAATAAAGGCAATCTTGTATATCGATTATTGGATTGTACGTTGACGTTCACGGATGATTTACCATTCGAAGGACAGACATTACGCTACGATATTTCCATTGATTCATTTATTAAAAATGGCGATAACTTATTGTTTTTCTTTAGCTACCGATGTTATGTGGAAGATAGATTAGTTCTAAAAATGGACGGTGGTTGCGCTGGTTTCTTTTCTGATGAACAATTGGAAGAAGGGAATGGAGTGGTTTATACTGACAAAGAATTGGAAGCGAAAAAGAATGCAAAAAAACGATACTTCACACCTTTATTAAATACACCCAAAACTAGTTTCTCCAAAGAAGATTTACGTCACTTGATTAACGGTGATATGGAAAAATGTTTTGATGATATTTCATATTTCGCAAATGGACGAAATCCTTCTTTATGCTTACCTCCTGAAAAAATCTTAATGATTGACAGAATTACTTCTGTTGACTTGACTGGAGGTTCTTATGGTTTGGGATACATTGTTGCGGAAAAAGATTTACATCCTGATGATTGGTATTTCCCTTGTCACTTCCGAGATGATGAAGTTCTTGCAGGTTCTTTGCAAGCAGAAGGTGGTGGAAATTTATTGCGATTCTTTATGTTGATGTTAGGACTTCAACGATTGACAAAAGATGCGCGTTACCAACCTATTTTTGATTTACCTCAAAAAGTTCGTTGCAGAAAAGAAGTAAAACCATCTAGAGATACGAAGTTGGTTTACAAATTAGAGATTAAAGAAATTGGCTTGATTCCTAATCCATATGTGATTGGTGATTTAGAAATTATTTCAGATGGTGTGGTAACTGTCCACTTCGAAAACTTAGGTTTACAATTAAGAGAAAAAACAAATCCAAAATATTTGGAAGAAGCTTCTGGGAAAGAAGCATCTTTTTATGGAACTCAAGTTTCACCTCGGTCAGAAGGTGCATTGATGAACGAATTGGACATCACGACTTTTGCTTTGGATGATTTGTCAAAATGTTTTGGAGAAGATTTCGCAGTTTATGATGGACGAAAAGTTTCTCGTCAGCCGAATACAGATTTGCAAGTAATATCAAGAATTATAAGTGTGGATGGAACGCGTAAAGATTTTTCAAAACCTTCTAAAATTCATGCGGAATATGATGTACCAGTAAATGCTTGGTACTATGACCAAAATTCTGCGGCGACTATGCCCTACTCTATTTTGATGGAGATTGCTTTGCAACCTTGTGGATTGTTAGGAGCATACTTGGGAAGTACTTTGCAATTTGCAGATACGAATTTGTACTTCAGAAATTTAGATGGAAATGGAGAAATGTTTGATTTACCAACAGGTACAGATTTCAGAGGTAAGACAATTACAAATCATGCATCCTTAACTTCTTCAGTTGCCTTGGGTGGTACGATTTTACAAAACTATACTTTCGAATGTTCGATTGATGGACATGTTTTTTATAAAGGAAAATCTTCATTTGGATTTTTCCCTGGAGAAATGTTGGCTACGCAAGTAGGATTAGATGGTGGTAAAAATGTTGATGCATGGTATGTTGCCAACAACTTACAAAAATCTGATTACATGCAAATCAAGTTGGATTCTTTGTATGGAAAAATGAAATTATACAAAGCTCCTGCAGGCAAACCGCATTACCGATTAGCAGAAGATCAATTGAATCTAATAGATAATTTAATCATTGCAAAAGATGCTGGCGAACATGGCAAAGGTTATGTTCATGCGACAAAATTTGTGATGCCTTATGAATGGTTTTACACTTGTCATTTTTATCAAGATCCTGTGATGCCTGGTTCGTTGGGCGTAGAAGCGATTTTGCAAGCGATGCAAGTTTTTGCTTTGCAACAAGATTTGGGTAAGGATTTTTCTAATCCAAAATTTGTTCAGTTACCTAATCATGAGACGAGTTGGAAATATCGAGGTCAAATTTTGACTCATGTTCGAGAGATGCAATTGGAAGTGAACATTAAATCTGTTGAAATGAAAAATGGGCAGTTGCAGATAATTGGAGATGCTAGTTTGTGGAATGATGAGGTAAGGATTTATCAGGTTACTGATTTGGCTTTGGGAATTGAAGAGGCATAATTTTCATTAAATGAAATTAGCAAAATACTATTTGTTATATTTTTTATTGGTGATACTCTACACACTAATGGGTATCATTCAAGGAGAAGATAGCAATACTATTTCGTTTATGTTTATGCTATCAATTCTGCCTTCAATTATTCTTTACTTATACAATTTAGTATTGACAATTCTGGGGTGCAGATATTTTTCAAGAAAAAATAACAATGTATTTGCTTTTCTTATTCCAATTGTTTTGCTGGTAGTTTTTCAAAGACAATTTATAGAACAAGCATTAGAATTAGATATGGGTTTAGATAAGTTTTATTGGATAATTGTAGTTTTTTCTTTGATGATTAATTTAGGCGGGTATTTTTATACTCGAAGTGAATTAAAAGAATAAACGTTATATCTTACTATTAGCACAATGCTTCCCGCATAAACGAGAGCGGGCTGGGAACGGCGAAAAATGTGGGTGCGGGTGAAGCACGGAGGAGAGCGATTTTTTCGCCAATAATTTTGCTTAATTTTTTTCGAATGAAAAAGTA
>JBGCCY010000232.1:0-13149 GCA_045104975.1 Saprospiraceae bacterium | reverse complement strand
TTATTTTTTGTAAAAGTATAACAAATAAAGGGTTCTAAGGTTGATTCTTGGTAAGAATAAATAAACTTTCAATTTTTATTGAAAGTTTAGAAAATTGTATATATCTTTGAATCAACTAAAAAAGGAAAAGATGAAAACTCGAAAATTTTTGCTTGGTTTTGATTTAGCTTTTCAAGTTATTTTGTTCTCTGTTGCTATTTTTAGCGGACTAGGCATGGTTGTCTCTTCAGGAGGAACTGTTATTTTTTTGGGTATGGCTCTTTTGGCTTTAGGAGGTTGGCAGTTGGGAAGTGGAGTGATTATGGGAATTATTTTAAAAGATAATTTAAGAGCAAAGTATTTTTTTGCAAGTGTTGTTTACTTAATGATGATTTCAGGTGTAGAACGTCTTTCATTGAAGTTTGGAGAATATACAGAGATATTTTTAGGCTCCGTTTTTATTGCAATCATTCCTTTGTGTATTGCATTTTGGTATTTAAGATTGACAAATTCGACCTTAGAAAAATTGAATAAATTGGGTGACGTAGTTAAATATCCTGATGACTTGGAAGATGTTTTAGATAGTGAGGAAGTATTTAAATCGATTGATGGATAATGTTTTTGTAAAAAGAAATAAGGTCATGAGAGATCAGATTAAATTTTTAAAAACAGATATTTTTATTCAAAAATCATTATTCCTTTTAGTTTTCATTAGTGCCCTTCCTATTTTCACTCTTAGCATGACGATGCCGCTATTAGGAGCTTGGCAACTATTTAGTGGGTTGGCAACTAAAGGATGGTTCGATGATAAAAAGAGAGAAAAGTATTTACGAAATAGTTTTGTTCTTTTAGGATTAATGTTTGGCTCATATTATTTCGCTGATTATTTTGAAGGATCAGGTATTTTTATTTTTGCTTTGTTTTTGATGTTTGTAATCATTCCTATGTGTACAGCTCTTTGGTATTATATAGTGACAAAACATTCATTGGAAGATTTGCAGAAACAAAACATAGTAGATGTACCCGAATCAATGAATGAAATTCTCGACAGCGAAGAAATATTTAAAATACCATTAGATGAAAAATTATAAAGTATCTATTTCGGTTTTATTCATTTTGATAGTTTCTTCATTTTTTCCAATGGTGCAGATCATCATGTTGTTTATTAATGGATATCTTTTAGCATTATTAGGATGGATATTAGATTTTAGTCATTCATCTTGGTCTAAATTATCTTTTGTTTTTCATCTGGGAATGGCTCTTATCTTTTATTATAAATATTTTAAAGCGAAGGTTGATTTTAGTAAAATGTGCAACGCTATTTTAATTGCAATTTTTATGAATGGATTAACCATATTTTCATTTGAGAATTCATTCGAAACAAGTAAATTTCTTCTTCTACTTTTAACTGGAGCTTTTGCCACAGGAATCCCATTACTCATTATTGACATTGTCAAAAACAAAGATAAGTTTGAAAGAATGGAACAGTTCGAATATATTCTCGACAGCGAAGAAATTTTTAAAAAAATAAAAAACTCATGATTTCAAGAACCAGAATGAAATTAGATGTCCTCGGACAAAGTATTTTAATCGGTGCATTTATATTGTTATGGATTTTTAATCGACAAGTAATTTGGACCAATACGATGTTGATTCTTTTAGGTATTTGGCAATTGGCGAGTGCGGTGCATTTGTTTTTTACCTACAAATATATTCAACGAGTTAATTTTTTAAGGACAGCTTTAGTCTTGGGAGTTAGCTTACCCGTATGGATTAACTTTGTTGGAGATTGGGCGTACCTTCCAGTTGGAGGAGTATTGTTATGGTATTTCTTCTGGAGTGTTCGTGATATGTTTATCGTGTATCGAAGACCAAGGAGTTTTTGGGATTTATAGAAAAATAAAATATCCAAAAATTAAATTTTATGAAAATTCGAAAAATCAAAAAACTACATTACTTCTCAGGAATTACTATTTCTGTTTTTATCGGACTTCATTTGTTTAACCATTTTTATAGTGTTTTTGGAATTGAAAAACACATAGAACTCATGAATTCCTTGCGACTATTTTATCGAAATATTTTAGTCGAATCCATTTTACTTATTGCAGTTGTTATTCAAATATATTCAGGTTTAAAACTCTTTTTTGTCAAACGAAAATTAGCACCTACTTTCTTTGAACGACTGCAAATTTGGTCAGGACTCTACTTGTCATTTTTTTTAATATTTCATGTGACAGCTGTTTTAGGAGCGAGATGGTTTCTTGAATTGGACACTAATTTTTACTTTGGAGTAGCAGGCTTAAATACGTTTCCATTCTATATCTTTTTTATCCCATATTATGGCTTATCAATATTGGCATTCTTCAGTCATGTAGCTGCAATTCATCATTCGAAAATGAAGCAAACACTATTTGGAATTACTCCAAGTCAGCAAGCTAGATTTATTTTGACTTTTGGAATAATATGGACTATGCTAATTTTTTATGGACTAACGAATCATTTTAATGGCGTAACGATACCTGCTGAATTTGATGTTCTAATTGGAAAATAAATTAAAAAATGAATATTCAAGATATTGAAGTTTGGAAAAAAATTAGAACTCATTTTCGAACAAGTTTTAGTTCCAGTTTGCATGTTTCCATTGCTTCTGTCAATGCTGAAAACCAGCCAACTGTCACTCCAATTGGAAGCCTTTTTCTCAACAAAAATCCAACTGGTTTTTATTTTGAAAAATTTACGACTCAACTTCCTCGAAATTCTGAAGCAAATAAAAACGTTTGTGTCTTGGCTGTAAATAGTAGTAAACGCTTCTGGATAAAATCACTTTTTAAAGGAAAATTTGTTACTGAGCCAGCCATCAAATTGTATGGTCAACTTGGCGAAAAAAGAAAAGCTACAGCTGCGGAAATGCATGCTTTAAAAAGAAGAATGAGATTTACAAGTAGGTTAAAAGGACATCACATACTTTGGGACAACATGAATTATATTCGAGAAATTAATTTCATTAAGGCTGAAAAAATGAATATTGGAAAAATGACTTAGTGACTAGATTTTATTCGTTTTACGTTTTACGGTCGCCCATACCATAAACTCTACTCAATACTTTTCTACCGTACACTTTTTGAAGGTTGCCACGAATTTGCACGAATTGTACGAATTTTTGACGATTAGATTTTGATTGGTCAAAATTCTTTAGAGGAAATAACTTCCGCCAATCTCTTTCTTCTTTTTACAAACCTAAAGGAGATTTGTGAAAATTCGTGGCAAAAATAAAAGTGTACGGTAGAGAATTCAATAAATATAAAGTTTCTAAAAAATCCAACACCAGATTTTGTTTCTCAAAGTCTGGTGTTTTTTGTTTTAATCAAAAGTGTAAATGCCAAAAATAATTTTTAGACTAATCTAAAAATATATTCTTATATTTGTAAAAAATTAAAATCACGAATGAAAATATCTAAAACAGAGGAGAATTATTTAAAGGCAATATTTTCCATTTTAGAAAAAGGAAAACCATCGGCGAGTACTAATTCTATTTCCAAAAAAATGTCAACAAGTGCAGCATCGGTAACTGATATGGTAAAGCGATTGGCTAAGAAAAAATTGGCGATTCATGAAAGCCACAAAGGAGTGAAATTGACGAAGGAGGGAACTAGAGTTGCTACAATGTTGATTCGAAAGCACAGATTGTGGGAAGTTTTCTTGGTAGATAAATTAGATTTCCTTTGGGACGAGGTGCATGAAATGGCAGAAGAATTAGAACATATTCAATCGAAGGAAATGATTGATCGGTTAGATAATTTTTTGGGAAATCCGAAATTTGATCCACATGGAGATCCGATTCCTGATGCGGATGGGAAATTTGCGACTAGACAACAAACACCTTTGAATGAATTAATGGTAGGGGAGAAGGGAACAATTGTAGGTGTGAGAGAATCATCCACACCGTTTCTACAATACCTCGATCAACTTGGATTAGGATTGGGAGCGAAAATAGAAATTTTGGAAAAGTATGAATACGATAATTCTGCGAAAATTTTATTGAATAAATCAAAAGAGATTGTGATCACCGGTAAAGTTTGTTTAAATCTCTTTTTACAAAAGTAAGAAGGAGTCAGATAGCAGGTTGGTCGCTTTGCTCCTAAAAAAAAAGTAGACATGAAAAAAATACAAATTCTAATTTTCCTTTTTGTAATTCCTTTGTTATTAAATGCAACGGAGAAACCGAAATTAGTCGCAACCGCTTCCATGATTTCAGATATCGCTCAAAACATTGTAGGCGATAAATTTGAAGTAACCACGATTGTTCCCATCGGAAAAGATCCTCACACTTATGAACCAACACCTGGTGATGCAACGAAGGTGGCTTATGCAGATGTTATTTTTAAAAATGATCTGACATTTGAAGGTTGGTTACTGAAATTGATTACTAATTCTGGGACTAAGGCTAAGGTGGTCAAAGTGACGGAAGGTGTCGATGTCATCGAAAGTTTGACTTATGCTAACTCTGCCGATCCACATGCTTGGATGAATGCCTCGAATGGAATTATCTATGCTGAAAATATCAAAAATGCAATGGTCGAGTACGATGCTGCGAATAAAGATTTTTATGAAAAAAACTTCGAAGCGTATCGAAAAAAATTACAAGAGTTAGATCAATATATTCAAGATCAAATCAAAACGATTCCAGAGCAGCAAAGAATTTTGATTACCTCTCACGATGCTTTTCAGTATTATGGAAGGAAATATGGAATTCGTTTGGAATCGATTTTAGGAACTTCAACTGATGCGCAAGCACAAACCTCTGATTATACGAAAGTAGATAAAGTGATTCGAGAGAGTGGTGTTCCTGCCGTATTTATCGAGTCAACTGTGAATCCAAAAATGTTGCAACAATTAGCCAGTTCAAATGATATTACCATTGGTGGATCGCTGTTTTCAGATTCTATCGGAAATAAAGATAGTGATGCTCCAAGTTATTTAGCGATGTTGAAATATAATACTGATGTGATTGTCAAAGCATTGTCTCGGAAGGTGGAAGCAAAAGTTGCAGAAGCTCCTGAGGGGAAAAATAATTTGTTGCTATACGGAATATTAGGAGTACTTTTTATCGGAGCATTTGCTTTTGTTTACCGAAGTATGAATCAATAACACTTAACACGTAGTGGTCTGCTTTAGCTGACCTAAAAAAATACATTCTGGATGAAGAAGAAACAATCGCTTTATTCCTTTTTTTCAGGTCAGCTAAAGCAGACCACTACGTAAAATAAATATCATGCAATCAATCATTTCCGTAAGTGGACTTTCCGTTTCCTATGAGAAGAAAAGGGTACTCACCAATATTTTTTTGGAGATGGAGGCAGGCAAAATCTATGGTGTCGTCGGACCAAATGGCGCAGGGAAATCTACTTTATTCAAAGCGATTTTAGGACTAGTAGAAATTAATACTGGAACGGTGAAGATCAATGGAAAAGGAATCGAAACACAGCGCAAGGAAGTTGTTTATGTTCCACAAAAAAATGATGTGGATTGGACTTTTCCAGCCACCGTTTTTGATATTGTTTTGATGGGAAGATATCCACACAAAAAGATTTTTCAGCGATTGAGCAAAGCTGATAAAGCAATGACAATGGATGCGTTGGAAGAAGTAGGTATGACGGAATTTCGAGATCGCCAAATCGGTGAACTTTCAGGTGGGCAGCAACAACGAGTTTTCTTAGCTAGAGCACTTTGTCAAGAAGCAGATATTTTCTTTTTGGATGAACCATTCGTCGGAGTTGATATGTTGACGGAGGAAAAAATTATTCAAATTTTAAAGCGATTAGCAGAGGAAGGAAAAACACTTTTAGTGGTTCATCATGATCTTTCGACGGTGGAAGATTATTTTGATAAAGTGGTTTTGTTAAATCAAAGATTGGTAGCTTATGGGGATACGGAAACTACTTTTACAAAAGAAAATATTGCAAAGGCTTATGGTGGACAATTACCAATTTTACATAAAACGGCGATGATTGAATAGCAATAAAAGATAAAAGAGTCATGCATGTTTGCATGACTCTTTTGTTTTACATTTTTGATGCTTTATTTTTGTTTTTATTTTTTTCTTTCATTTTAACCTTTTCCAATTTTTCCATCTTTTTCATTTCTTTCAATTTGGCTTTTTCTTTTTCTTTCAACTTTTTCATTTCTGCCTTTTCTTTCATCTTCATTTCCTTCCATTTGGCTTTTTCTCTTTCTTTCAACTCTTTCGATTTGGCTTTTTTTATTTTTTTTCCTGTCTCTTTTTCAGCTTTCTCCTTCTTTTTCATTTCCTTCCATTTGGCCTTTTCTCTTTCTTTCAACGCTTTCATTTCAGCTTTTTCTTTCATCTTCATTTCTTTATATTCAACAGGATGATCATCTCCATCATGATTATGAAGTTGTTCTTTTTCATGCCCTTGATGATCATGTTTAGCATCCTTAGCCGATTTTTTCAATGGAAAAGCAATCGCGTTTTTTCTTTGTGATTCTGACATTTGACCATAAATTACTTTTAATCGGATTAAATCTTTTTCATTGTACTCGCTGTTAGCATTCACCTTTTTGACAGTATTGGTATATTCTTTTATCATTTCATCCGAGGCTCCAGTTTGAGCGGAGACTTTATTGGCAAATAAAAATCCTAGTCCTAAGATGATAGGTATAATGAGTAATTTTTTAAATAAAATGGTTGATTTAGATTTAGTAGTTGTCATCATTAAAAATCTTTTTTTGGTGAGTGAATAATTTATGTTACTAGCCAAATGGCTATTGTAATTCGAAGTAGCTTTTGTTAAAAGTAATTGCTGATATCGAGGAATATTATTATGTTGAAAAATTGCAGCCTCGTCAGCTAAGAATTCATGATTTAATCTGATCGCTTTTTTCAAAAAAATAATGATTGGATTGAACCAAAAAATAACCTGTAAGAGCTCTATTAGGATAATATCAAACGTGTGTTTTTGGGAAACATGAGCCAATTCATGAGAGAGTAATTCATCTTCAATTTTTTGAGTTTCAAATTCTTCTTTGTTGATAAATATGTAATTCAGAAAAGTATGAGGTAAGATGTCTTCAGCGATTAAAACTACTTTTGCTTTTTTATAATTTATTTTTCGATTATGTTTTATTTTTTGAAAAATCTCTACTAGATTTTTGCTGAAACGAATAAAAAATAAACTGCCCATCAAAAAATAAAAACCTATTAGAAGATTTGAATAACCGTAAAGAGAAGACTTTAAAGTAGAAAAAATATTTGCTTCATTTGATCCAGTAATTGTATTAGTGATAGTGTTAGGTTCTAAACTTAATGCAATATTTTCTACCGAATCAGGGACAGTATAAATGATATAAAATGGAATGACTAAAGAAAAAAGAACACTTCCCAATAAATAGAATCGATTGAAATGATGCATCTTTTCCTTCTCCAAAACTAGATGATAAAACCCTAACAATAGGCTTAAGCACAAAGTGAACTTCAAAATGTAAATCATGACTTTTTCTGTTTTTTAATTTGTTCTTCAATCATTTTTTTTAAGTCCTCTAACTCCGAAGTTGAAAATTTAATTTTAGACGTAAAGAAGGAAGCAAATTGTGGTGCTGAATTATTAAAGAATTTCTCTATTAAGCCATTTACATGTTTGGAGAAATAATCACTCTTTTTGACTAATGGATAATATTCTCTCGATTTTCCATAAAGTGTATAATCAACAAATCCTTTGTCAATCATTCGTTTTAAAAGTGTTGCGATAGTAGTGTGCGCAGGTTTAGGTTCTGGATATGCTTCAAGTAAGTCTTTCATAAAAGCTTTCTCCAAATGCCATAAATGCTGCATGAGTTGTTCTTCTGTCTTTGATAATTTCATGTCTACAAATTTAAACTTATGTCTACAAATAAAAACTATGTTCTACAAATGTAGACTAAATGTAAATGTTTTATTCCAATAAAGCAAAATGAAATTTTAACATTTTGAAGATTAGAACATTGAAACGCTTTTAAATAAAGGCATTTCTCCCCAAAAATAATTTTGAAAATTCGAAAGAAAATATTCTTTCTTTATAAAAATGAGATGAAAAAAATAGATTTGTAAATTAAGAGACTCCTTTCTCAAGTAGTCTTATATTTCTTTTAGCAGTATCCATTTCTGCTTCAACTCCAACTGGTAATGTCATATGATTTTTGATATGACCAAATGACAAACCATAAATAATCGGCATTTTCAAATGTCCCAATCTATCCTCAAACATTTCCATCAAAGAAAGCGACCGATCACTTTCCTTCGCTTCACAATCTTCAAAAACGCCTAAAATAATCCCAGCCGCTTTGTGCAAATCTGAGCCTTGCAAAAGTTGAGTAAACATTCGATCCAATCGATAGGGTTTCTCTCCGATATCCTCTATAAAAACTAGTTGGTTTTTAAACTTAGGTTGAAAATCTGTTCCTATTGCTGCAGCTAAAAGTGTCAAGTTTCCTCCAGTCAAATTACCTTTTGCCTTGCCAGCTTGAATCACTTTGGAATGATATGCTTTATCTTTTGAATCGTCGCTGTCTATTGCATGTCCTATAGTGTAAGACATTTGCGGATTCATTAAAACACCTTTTAGATGCTTAACAGAATAATCCGTAAATTCAGAAGAGGCCAAAGGACCATGAAATCCGATCAATCCAGTTTTTTGATAAATAGCCAAAAGCAATGCGGTAATGTCGCTATAACCGACTAGTACTTTTGGATTTTTTTTGATGAGTTTATAATTGATCTTTGGTAAAATCCTTCCTACTCCATAACCACCTCTAATGCACCAAATTCCATCCACTTCGTCATCTGCAAACATATTATGTAAGTCCTCTAATCGTTGCTCGTCCGTTCCAGCGAGATAGCCATTAATTGCTTTGATATGTTTTCCCAGTTTTACTTTTAGCCCTAGCATTTTCATATTGGCGATGGCTGTTTCCAATTTTTTTTCAGTAATTGAACTACTTGGAGTAATCAAACCAATTGTGTCTCCAGGAGCTAAGGCTTTGGGTTTTATACATTTTTTCATATCCGTATTTGTATTGTTATTGTAAATTATTGGAGCAATTACTGAACTCCCTAAACCTATCAAAATATTTTTATTAAATTGCCTGCGATTCATCATAATTTTATTTTTAGGAGTACAGCAACCAACCTGCCACCCGACTCCTCTTAAAAAAGCAAAGATATGTTTTCCGAAAAAGATTTAGAACAAATTAAAGCAAAAGGAATTAGCCAAGCAAAATTGGCAGAACAAATTAAAAATTTTGAAGAAGGATTTCCATTTATGGAATTGCAAAAAGCAGCAACGATTGGAGATGGTGTTTTGAAATTTGACAAAAAAGAAATTGATGATTACGTGAAAATGTATGAAGCAGAAATGCCTAATTATCAGATTTATAAATTCGTTCCAGCCTCAGGTGCAGCTAGTCGGATGTTCAAATCGCTGTTTTCTTTTATGGAAAAATACGATGGATCAAACCAAGCGATTAAGGAATTTGAAAGTGATACCTCTTTTGGGTCGGTGTTTAATTTTTTTAAAAACATCAAGCAATTCGCATTTTATAACTCACTAAGAATTGCAATCTCAAACAATGGAGCCAATATTAATGATTTGATTTCCAAAAAAGAATATGGGCAAGTGTTACGCTACCTTTTGACATCTGCTGGATTGAATTATGGAAGTTTACCTAAAGGTCTTTTAGAATTTCATAATTATAAAAATGCTACTCGAACGCCACTCGAAGAACATCTCGTAGAAGGTGCGAATTACTGCAAAGACAAAGATGGAAAAGTTGATATTCACTTTACGGTTTCACCTGAGCACAAAACCTTATTTCGGAAAAAAGTACGAAGTGCAGGACAACCACTTTCAAACGAATTTCAATCTACCTTCAAAGCATACTTTTCAGAACAACAATCTTATACGGATACGATTGCCGTAGATTTGGAAAACCAACCCTTCCGAAATGATGATGGAAGTATTTTGTTTCGACCAGCAGGTCATGGTGCCCTTTTGGAGAATTTAAATACGATTGATGCAGATATTGTTTTTATCAAAAATATTGATAATGTTGTTCCTGATAATTTAAAAGCATCAACTTATCGGTATAAAAAAGTACTCGCAGGAGTATTAATTCAATATCAAAAACGGCTATTCGACTATGCTAGAAAATTGGAAAAAGTAGAGAATGTTTCTGAAAAATTGATTGATGAAATTACCGATTTTTTACAAAAAGAATTGTGCAATAATTTTACTTCCCGATTTACGAGAATGCATATTCGAGAGAAGTCAGATTTTTTAATTCAAAAATTAAATCGCCCAATTCGAGTTTGCGGAATGGTAAAAAATGAGGGCGAACCAGGTGGTGGTCCATTTTGGTCTAGAAATTCAGATGGTACTTATTCTTTGCAAATTGTGGAGAGTTCGCAGATCAATTCTGATGATGAAGCGCAAGCAGATATTTTGCAAAAAAGCTCACACTTTAATCCAGTAGATTTGGTTTGTGGAATTAAAAATGCAAATGGACAAAAATTTAACTTGACTGATTTCCGAGATCCGCAAACTGGTTTTGTTACGATGAAATCACAAGGTGGTCGAGAACTCAAAGCACAAGAGTTACCAGGACTTTGGAATGGTGCGATGGCAGATTGGAATACGCTTTTTGTGGAAGTTGAGATTGAGACTTTTAATCCGGTGAAGATTGTGAATGATTTGTTGCGGGAGCAGCATCAAGGATAAGCAAGTTTAATTTTTTTAAAAAAGAGTTACATTTTTCATGTGAAGGGTGTAGCTCTTTTTTTATAATTTTTTCATTTTTAGAAATAAAGTTGTAAATTTTCAACAAAAAAATCATGGCAAAGAAGCGGAAAAAAACAAAAAAGAAATCATCAAGTTCTGGCAAGTCATTGAGTATGACAAACTACATCAAGCAAGCTGCGAGAAAATTAAAAGTATTAGAATGTTTGGCAATTCCTGGTTGGGAAGAATCTGGACTCGCACAAATTGTGGTCGCTCGGCAAAAACCAAATGGAGCAATATTAGCAGGAATATATGTGGTGGATATTTTTTGTTTAGGCATAAAAGATACGCTGTATCAAATATTTGACTTTGAGGATGACTACCGAGATTTCATAGATATGAATTTGAATAAAAATGGTGAGATGATTGAAATCGAACCTCAGTTAGCATTCAATCTTATTTATGGAGCAAGAGAATATGCTGAGGATCTTGGATTTGAACCACATCGAGATTTTAAACTGACAGAGTATATTTTGCCAGATGTGGAAGATATAGAATATATAGATATTGAATTTGGAAAAGATGGGAAACCATTTTATATGTCTGGGCCATTCGATAATGTAGATAAGATATTGAACACATTATCGAAGAATGTAGGTGCTGATAATTTTGAATTTGTAGCGCATGAGGATGAAAACGATGTCTTTGAAGAAATGGATTCTGATATAAATCAATATATCCCAATGGAGGTAGTCGTTGCAAAAAGTGAAAAAATGAATGAGGAAAATCAGATGGCATATCAAATTCAGATTTTTATAACAGGTGGCATTTTGAAACAAATTGAAGGTGATTTTAATAAACTAGAAGATACCCCTGATTTCTTTGATGAGATGATTGAAAATGTGTTATACAATATGGAAAGAAGTAAATTGTTTGTGGATGATATGGTAAATGAATTAGAGGAGTTTATAGAGCGAAATGTGGTTTTTATATTGGAAAAGATGCTAGAACATCAGAACATTGCATTTCTTTTAGAGGAAAATTATTTACCTGTACCTAGAGAATTAACGGAGGAAGAATTTAAAAAAATGTCAGATGAAGAGTATCTAGTTTATACTGAAAGTGTTTCGAAAACGATGACAAGAGAAGAAAATTCACAACTTGCTTTTGAACAAACCTTTCTTATGTTCTTGGAGGAAGATGTTGAAAAGGGGATAGAAACGCCTAAATCTATTAAGGATGCGGATGATTATTTTGAAGGGAAAATAGAAAAATTGGGAGAACTTATTTTTGAGGAAGAAGGAATAGGTGAAGAACTAAAAATAGTACTTCGAGAGTATTTTGATAGTGTGTTAGAAAAGTTTTTGGAAGAAAATGATTTGAAAAAATAAAGTGTTTCTATAATTTTAAAAAAAAGAGCAGCAACTTTCGGAAGAGAAGTGCTGCTCTTTTTAGGTTATGATTTACTTTCTTTTACAATGACTTTTTCAAGGTCATATAAATTTATAAAGAGATTAGCTTCTGCTATGAAAATGACATTAGTAGAGAATGTCTTCGGTTGTTGTAGTCTAAATTTAGATAATTATTAATTTAGGGATAAAATATTTATTTACAATAATCATTGAACTAATTTATTGATAATTTTTATTTTAAATAAAAAAAAGATATGATTAGAGTTTATCTAGATACTAATATTTTCTCATATTTCAAAAGAGGTGAATTTGAAAAGTTATACGAAAAATTGAAAATATTATCTGAAGAAAAAATTTTATTTTTTTATTCCCAAGCTCATTTAAACGATTTGCATAGTGATAGAACTGATAATAAATTTGAAGAATTAAAAATTATCGAGCAGTTATGTAACGATAATTTTCTACATCAAGATATAGAAAAAAACTCCATTAAGAATTCTTTGGTTGTTCCTTTAGTTGCCTATGAACATTTCAAACCTGAAGATGAATCTTTTGAAAGTTTGTTTTCTAATGTTTTTTCAGATTTGGCTGAATTTGGAGAATTTGGTCAAATAATAAAATTGTTGGAATCTCAAGAAATTGATATTGGATTGGAAAACCATTCTAGCAACAATACTTTAGAAGCAAAAGAACTGTATCAAAAACTTGGAATTGAAAAGTCAAAATATTCAATGAAAGAATGGATGAATATTGTAGGAAAGATGATAGATAAGTTTCAAAGTGATGATTCTATAATTAAAGATGTAAGGAGATATAGTAAAGAACATTTGCAGTTAGAAAAATTCAAAGTAAATATTGACGAAATAAATTTCAATGAAAATTTAGCAAAAACAGTAATTGGAAAGTCATTCATGGAGTTACTTGACGAACAACTTGAAATAGGTAAATCAAAGGATGGTACAATAACAAGGTTCAATAGGGTAACTACT